>NZ_JASFDV010000029.1 GCF_030766825.1 Nocardiopsis sp. CC223A | reverse complement strand
CCGGCGGCCCGGCGCCCTGGCCCGGCACAGCCTGCTGCTGGCCCGGCGCGGCCTGGCCCGGTCCGTCCGCGACCCGGGGGCGATCGTCAACGGGGTCATCACCCCGACGCTGTTCATGGTGCTGTTCGTGTACCTCTTCGGCGGTTCGGTGTCCGGGTCCACCGGTGACTACCTCCAGTACCTCTTCCCCGGGGTGCTGGTGATGGGCGCCGGCCTGTCGGGGATGCTCGCCAGCGGGGTGAGCATCAACGTCGACCGCCGCAAGGGCGTCTACGACCGGTTCCGCAGCCTGCCCATCGGACGCTCGGCCCCGCTGTGGGGGTCGGTGCCGGCGGACGTGGTGCGGTACGCGCTGGCGGTGGCGCTGCTGTTCGCGATCGGGTCCCTGCTGGGGTTCCGGGTCACCACCGATGCCGGGTCGGCGGCGGCCGCGCTGGCCATGGGGTTCGGGTTCGCGCTGAGCTGGGTGACGGTGTTCCTGGGCGTGCTGGTGCGCGGCGAGGGCACGGTGCTGGCGGTCGCGTTCGTCGCGTTCCCGCCGCTGCTGCTGGGCACCAGCCTGGCCGCGCCGGTGGACACCCTGCCGGACTGGCTGCGGGCCTGGGCGGAGGTGGACCCGGTGACCCGGGTGATGGACGCCTGCCGGGCGCTGCTCACCGGCACCCCGGCCGGGTCGTCGATGGCCGCCTCCCTGGCCTGGTCGGCGGGGCTGGTCGCGGTGTTCTGCCCGCTGGCGGTGGCCGCTCACAGCCGCGAACGCTGAGGGCGCGCCACCGGTTCCCGCCCCGCACCGGTTCCCGCCGCCCCGGGGGCTTGACCTGGAGCGCGCTCCAGGTCGCAGACTCCTGTTCCAGGGCCCGCGGAGAGCGGGCCGCGAACGGGAGGAACCCCATGCGTCAGCGCATCATCGGCACCGACCCCGCCACCCGGCGCGGGGTGAGCGCCCTCGCCCTGGGCACCATGCTCATGGGAACCCGGACCGACGAGAAGACGTCCTTCGCCATCCTGGACCGCTATGTCGAGGCCGGCGGCACCTTCCTGGACACCTCCAACAACTACGCGTTCTGGGAGGGCCAGGACCGGGGCGGGCAGAGCGAGGAGCTGATCGGCCGCTGGCGGCGCAGCCGCGGCGTCGGCGACGAGCTCTTCATCGCCACCAAGCTCGGTGCCCGCCCGCTCGCCCCGGGGACGAGCTACACCGACAACGCCGAGGGGCTGTCGGCCCGGGCCATCCGCGAAGCCTCCGAGGCCAGCCGCGAGCGTCTGGGCCTGGAGCGGATCGACCTGCTGTACTCGCACATCGAGGACCGGAAGACCCCGTTGGAGGAGACCGTCGAGGGCTTCGCCGACCTGGTGAAGGAGGGATCGGTAGGGCTGCTGGGGGTGAGCAACCACTCCGCCTGGCGGGTGGAGCGCGCCCGCGCCCTGGCCGCCGCCGCAGGTCTGCCCGGCTACGAGGTGCTCCAGTACCAGCACAGCTACCTGCGGCCGCGCACCGACATCGGCGACCCGCTGTGCCGGTACGGCAACATCGGCGGCGCGGGCTCGGACCTGCTCACCTACCTGGAGGCCGAGCCGGGGCTGGTCCTGGTCGCCTACACCCCGCTGCTCAGCGGCGCCTACACCCGCACCGACAAGCCGTTGGGACGCGACTACGACCACCCGGGCACCGCGGCCCGGCTCGCGGTCCTGAAGGAGGTCGCGGCCGAGACCGGCGCCACCCCCAACCAGGTGGTCCTGGCCTGGCAGCTGGGCCACGAACTGCCCATCATCCCGCTGGTGGGCGCCTCCTCCGTGGAGCAGTTGGAGGAGAGCCTGGGCGCCCTCGACCTCGAACTCACCGAGGACCAGCGCGCCCGCATGGACGCCGCCTCCTGACCCGGCCCGGGGCGGGTGCCGTCGAAGCGCTCCGCCGGACGGGTGCGGCCTCCCGGGGCGCTCTCCGGGAGGCCGCGCCCGTACCGGACACGGGGCGCGGGGCCCAGCGCCGGTCCGCCCGGAGGCGTTCCGAACCCACAGGGAACATTCGAAAACGTGTACGAATATTGCTACCGTGAGCGCACGGGGCCCGACCCCAGCGGGCCCACACGCACCGAACGGAAGCGAGGCGCCGATGTCGGAGAGCCTGAAGCCCACCCTTGTGATCATCAACCTTCCGGTCAGGGACCTCGCGGCGGCCACCGCCTGGTACACCGAGGTCCTGGGCCACGGCCCGGCCGGTGAGCCCTCCCCCACCGACGTCGAGTTCGACCTGCGCGACGGCGTGAGCCTGCTGCTGACCACAGGCGACGAGGACGCCGAGCGGGCCGGCGCCAAGGTGCTGTTCGGGGTCGAGGATCTGGCCGCCGAACAGCACCGCCTCGCCGGCGCGGGCATCGGGACCGGTGAGCGCCGGGAGATCGACGGCGCGCTGGCCTGGTCCGACTTCACGGGCCCGGAGGGCCACCTCCTCGGCCTCGTCCAGTCGCTCGGGCGGTAGCGGCCGGGCGCGCGGTCGGCACCCTCGCCGCCCCGGCGGGGAACACCTGCTCGTATTCCTTGACAGAAATATTTCCCGGGAGCGATACTCGGCGCATGACCGGTGTGCTCGAAGTCGTCGCCGAACCCCACCGTCGCCTCATCCTCACCCTCCTTCTGGAGGGGGAGAAGTCGGCCGGGGAGATCGTCGCGGCCCTGCCGCTGTCCCAGCCCGGTGTCTCCAAGCACCTGAAAGTGCTCAAGGACGCCGGGCTGGTCACCGTCCGGCGACAGGCCAGGCAGCGCCTGTACCGGCTGTGCCCGGACCCGCTGCGCGAGATCGACGCGTGGCTCACCCCCTTCCGTGACGCCTGGAACGAACGGCTCGACGCACTCGAAACGCACCTCGACGGCATGGAGGAGACATGAGCACCGACGAGCCGACCGCCGCCGTGCGCCGTACGGACGACGGCTGGGAGCTGCGCTTCCGGCGCAGGTTCGCACACGACCGGTGGCAGGTCTGGCGGGCGATCACCGAGTCCGAGCACCTCGCGCACTGGCTGCCCTGCGACATCGTCGGCGAGCGCCGCGCGGGCGCCGCGATCGAGTTGCCCTTCTGGCGGACGGAGACCGGGGAGGAGGACGGCGCCCCCCTGCACGGGGAGATCCGGGTGTGGGACCCGCCGTCGGTGTTCGAGTGGACCTGGGACGGCGACGTCCTGCGCTGGGAACTGGCGGAGGCCGACGGGGGGACACTGATGACGTTCACCACCCTGACCGTTCCCGACCCCGAGGGTGCGGCGGGCACCGCCACCGGGTTCCACGTCTGCCTGGAGTACCTGGAGGCGCTCCTGGACACCGGTGCCACCGATCACATGGCGGAACCCGACTCCGCCCCGCTGCGGAAGCTCTACGGCGAGGCGATCGCGACCGCGGGCTGAACCGGACCGTTCCCCGGGGCCTTCCCGACCCGGGGAACGGGTGTGTTCTCATCGAACTCTCATGCTCCCCTGCTTCGATGGGAGGCGATGAGCACCGACACCGTCCTGGTGGTGGACGACGTCCCCGACATCGTCGACCTGGTCGCCACGGTCCTGACCTTCCACGGGTTCGCCGTCCTCACCGCCACCTCACTGACCGCGGCCCGGGAGATCCTGGCCGCGCACGATCCCGACCTGCTGGTCATCGACGTCATGCTGCCCGACGGCGACGGCCGCGAACTGTGCCGGGAGGTGCGCGCGGCACGCCCCCGCACCGGCATCGTCTTCCTGACCGCGCGCGACGCGCCCGCCGACCGGGTCGCCGGACTCACCTACGGGGCCGACGACTACATCACCAAGCCGTTCGAGATGGACGAGCTGGTCGCGCGGGTACGGGCGGTGCTGCGCCGCCTGCGCCCCGACCGGGAGCCGGTGCCGCCGCCGGACCACGTGCTGCGCGTCGCCGACGTCTCCTTGGACCCGGAACGGTACGAGGTGCGGCGGGACGGCGTCCCGGTGCACCTGTCGCGCACCGAGTACGAACTGCTCCACTACCTCATGGTCAACGAGGGCCGGGTCCTGTCCCGCGAGCAGATCCTCGACCGCGTCTGGGGCACCGGGCAGCGCAACGGCTCCAACATCGTGGACACCTACATCGGCTACCTGCGACGCAAACTCAACGCACTGGGCCCCGACCTGATCCGCACGCACCGGGGCTTCGGCTACACGATGCGCGCCGGGGACGACCCGACGTGAAGGACGGGGCCCCGCCATGACCCTGCGCACCCGGCTGACCGCGCTCCTGCTGGCGGTCACCACCCTGACCCTGACGATCGTGGTGTCGGTGGGCGGCTTCACCGTGCACCGCTTCCTGACGGAGAAGGTCGACAACCAACTCGAACTCGTCGCCGAGTTCGCCCGCTCCCGGCAGGACGAGATCCTGGAGCACAGGACGGAGGCGTTCCTCGGTGAGGTGACCGCCCCCCGGGAATTCCTGGTGGAGGTCGATTCGCCCTCGTTCTCCTACCGGGATCCGGTCTTCTCCGCGCCGCTCCTGGACACGGTGGCCGGGCGGGCCCGGCAGGGCACGCCCACCACGGTGGAGCACGAGGGCGAGGACTACCGGGTGCTGTACCTGGAGCTACCCCGCCACGACGCCCACCTGGTGATGGCGATCCCGTTGGAACAGGTGCAGGAGACGGTGGGCCGTCTGGTGGCGACCGGCACGGTCACCTCGGTGGTGCTGCTGGCGCTGTTCGGCTCGGCGGCCTCCTCCATCCTGCGCTGGGGGATGCGCCCCCTGGACGATGTGGTGGTCACGGCGGAGGCGATCGCCGACGGCGACCTGGAGCGGCGGGTTCCCGAGTCCCCGGAGCGGGCGCGGACCGAGACGGGTCGGCTCACCGTGTCCATCAACCGGATGCTGGCCGGACTCCAGGCGGCGTTGCACTCGCGCGCCGACTCCGAGGAGCGGATGCGCCGGTTCGCCGCCGACGCCTCCCACGAGCTGCGCACCCCGCTGACGGTGGTGCGGGGCTACCTCCAGCTCATCGCCGACGGCGTGGTCGACCTCCGGGAGCGGACCGACGTGATCCCGCGCGCGCAGGCGGAGGCCGACCGGATGGCACGGCTGGTGGAGAACCTGCTGTACCTGTCGCGGCTGGACGAGCGCCCCGCCACCCCGCCCGCGGCCAGCCCGACGGTGGTGTCGCTGGCCGACCTGGTGCGCGAGTGCGCGGCCGGGGCCGCGGCCGCCGCCCCCGAACGGCGGATCGACGTCGAGGTCCGCGACGAGTGCCTGGTCACCGGGGACCGCGAGGAGCTGTGGCAGGCGGTCTCCAACCTGCTGGCCAACGTCCTGACCCACACCCCGCAGGAGAGTGTCGCCACCGTCCGGCTGGCCCGGGTCGGCGGCCGCCCGGTGCTGTCGGTGTCCGATGAGGGCCCCGGGATCGGGGCCGAGTCGGCGGCGTTCGTCTTCGAGCGCTTCTACCGCGATCCGGCCGCCCGCGACCGGGAGGGCAGCGGTCTGGGGCTGTCCATCGTGCGCGCGGTCATGGCCGCGCACGGGGGCACCGCCGAACTGGAGTCGTCGGTGTCCGGCGGCACGACCGTCACCCTGGCCTTCCCCGCCCGCGACGGGGAGGGTGCCCCATCTCTCACCACCGAACGGGGATTCTCATCGGATTCCCATCTTTTTCGCGACACTTCCCCATCCGGGGCCGATGGCCTGGCCGGGAGGCGTCCGTCCGCACGGGCGGACGCCCCGACCGGCTCACGGAAGAGGAAGAGCATGGCGACGTTGCTGTACCGGATCGGTTCCTTCGCGTACCGGAGACGCTGGTGGGTGCTGGGCGGCTGGTTTGTGGCCGTCGCCGCGATGGCGACCCTCGCGGTGTCGCTCCAGCCCCGGTTGGACGACACGTTCGAGATCTCCGGCACCGAGGCCCAGGAGGCCGCCGACCTGCTGGGCGACCGTTTCGCCGAGCGCAGCGGCGGATCGGTGACCGTGCTGGTGCGCGCGCCCGAGGGCGAGGAGATCCTCGCGGACGAGGAGTACCGGGAGGCGGTCGGGGAACTGGCCGACGGCCTGGCCGGTGTCGAGGGCGTGGAGGAGGTCGTCGATCCCTTCGCCCTCGTCGGGGACGCCCGCGAGGTGTACGGGCGGGAGCTGGCGGCGGCCGAGGAGGAGGCCCGGGCCGAGGCCCGCGCGACGGTCGAGGAGCAGGTGCCCGAGGGCACCCCGGGCCGGGACGGGATGCTGGCGCAGGCCGAGGAGGAGGCCGCCGCACAGGTGGCCGAGCAGGCCCCGGCGTTCGACGAGGCATCGGTCGCCGAGGAGATCCCGCTGTTCTCCGACGGCGGCCGGGCCGTGCTGGTCCAGGTGCAGCTGACCGAGCCGGACGGCCGGGTGGCGCAGGAGACCGTCGATGGGATCCTCGGCAGCGGCGGCCCGGTCGAGGAGGCCGGACTGGAGGTCGAGTTCAGCGGCACGTCGCTGTCACCACCCGAGATCGGGCTGAGCATCGTCGAGGTCATCGGTGTGCTGGTGGCCGCCGCCGTCCTGGTGCTGAACTTCGGCGCGCTGATCCTGGCGGGTGTGCCGGTCCTGGTCGCGTTGGCCGGGGTCGCGCTGGGCATGGCGGCCGTGCTGGTGTCGGCCGCCTTCTGGGACGTGACCTCCACCGCCCCCCTGCTGGCGGTGATGCTGGGCATCGCGGTCGGCATCGACTATTCGCTGTTCGTGCTGTCCCGGCACCGACAGCAGCTGTCCGACGGCATGGACCCGCACGAGTCGGCGGCGCGGGCCATCGGCACCGCGGGAAGCGCCGTGGTGTTCGCGGGTATCACGGTCGTCATCGCCCTGTTGGGGCTGAACGTGGTGGGCATCCCGTTCCTGGGCGTCATGGGCGTGACCGCGTCGATGACGGTGACCGCCGCCGTGCTCGGGGCGATCACCCTGCTGCCCGCCTTGCTCGGTGTACTGGGCCCACGGGTGACGGCGCTGCGGGTCCCGGTGCTGGGCCGCCGTTCGGAGCGGGCGCTGACCGCCCGGACCACCCTGGGCACCCGGTGGAGCCGGTTCCTGGTACGACACCCGGTACTGCCGGTACTCGCGGTGGTCCTGGTGCTGGGTGCGGCGTCGATCCCCGCGCTGGACATGCGGCTGGGCCTGCCCAACGCGTCGATCGCGGCCCAGGACGGTGACGAGCGGCGCGCCTACGACGCGATCGCCGAGGAGTTCGGCGCAGGCAGTGCCTTCCCGCTGGTCGTGGTCGCCGATCTGCGCGATGCGGACGACCGCCCGGGGGCGGCCGACGAGATCGCCGAACGGATGGCGGACCTGGACGGCGTCGACGAGGTGGCCGCGCCGGTCCTCAACGAAACCGGCGACACGGCGGTCATCTCGGTCGTCCCGTCGGCGGGTCCGTCGGAGCGGTCCACCGAGGACCTGCTGCACGAGATCCGGGGCGAGCGCGGTTCCCTGGAGCGCGAGACGGGGGCGTCGGTGACCGTCACCGGCTCCACGGCGGCGGGCATCGACATCTCCGAGCGGCTCAACGAGGCGCTGGTACCGTTCCTGTCCCTGGTGGTGGGGCTGGCGCTGGTGCTGATGATCCTGGTGTTCCGCTCGATCCTGGTGCCGCTGAAGGCGGCGCTGGGGTTCGTCCTCAGTGCGGGCGCCGCACTGGGGACCACGGTGCTGGTCTTCCAGTGGGGGTACGGGGCCGACCTGCTGGGTGTGGAGAGCACGCCGACGCTGCTGGCGTTCCTGCCCGTCCTGTTGCTGGGCACCCTGTTCGGGCTGGCCATCGACTACGAGGTGTTCCTGGTGTCGCGGATGCGGGAGGAGTACGTGCACGGGGCGTCGGCCGAGGAGGCGATCGTCACCGGATTCCGCCAGGGCGCGCGCGTGGTCGTGGTGGCCGCGGTGATCATGATCGCGGTGTTCACCTCGTTCGTGTTCGGCCCCGACGAGATGATCCGGCCGATCGCGTTCGCGCTGGCGGTGGGCGTGCTGGTGGACGCCTTCCTGGTACGGATGACGCTGGTCCCGGCGCTGATGGCGCTGTTCGGCCGGGCCGCCTGGTGGTTGCCGGGATGGCTGGGGCGGTGGCTGCCCTCGGTGGACATCGAGGGCGAGGCCCTGGCCCGGCCGGCCCCGGTGGCGGAACCGGCGGAACGGGAGGCGCACGCCGCGCGCTGAGCGGCCCCGCGGGACGCGGTCGGGGGCGGGCGCGACCGGGCGGGCGGGGGCGCAGGGCGTCCCGCCCGCCGCGGCCGCGGGGCCGGTCAGGCGGGTCATATCCCGTCGAGCGGTGTGAGAACAACGGCTGTTCGAACAAGAACGGATCGCCGACCGGTGCGTCGTCGCCTCTGGGACCAGGGGGTCGAACGAAGTCGCACCACTCGGTGGAACACCATCGTCAGGCGGTGTGCGCGTCCAAGTGGGCGCGCAGTGCGCGGGCGATCTCCCCGGCGGCGGCGATCTGCTCCGGGGTGAGGGCGTCGACGAAGAGCTCGCGGACGGCGGTCAGGTGCGGGACGGTCGCGCCGTGGAAGGCCGCCGCCCCGTCCTTCTCCAGGACGATCTCGGCGCCCCGGCTGTCGGCGGCGCACTCCTCGCGGCGGATCAGTCCGCGCCGCTCCATGCGCTTGAGGTGGTGGGAGAGGCGGCTGCGCTCCCAGCCGACGGCGTCGGCCAGCTCCGAGGAGCGCGACCGCTCGCCCTCGGCCTCGGAGAGGGCGAGCAGGACCCTGTAGTCGGACGGCGAGAGCCCGGTCTCGTTCTGTAGGCGCGCGGACAGCTCGGCGCGCAGGGCGTCCGAGGTCTCGGTGAACACGCGCCAGTCGCGCAGTTCCTCGCGGGTGGGCAGGCGCCTGTGCCGCCGCACCGGTGCGTCGTCGCTCATCCACGGCCTCCTTGTTGACACGTCAATCATACGGTCGCATAATTGACACGTCAATCAATATTCGGCCGGGGGTCGACGCCTCCCGCCAAGGAGGGGAACCATGTCTGACCTGCTGTTCGGACTCGACACCTTCGGCGACGTGCCCGAGGGGGACAACGGGGAGCCGCTCTCCTACGGCACGGCCATCCGCCAGGTCGTCGACGAGGCCGTCCTGGCCGACGGGATCGGCGTCGACGCCATCGCCCTGGGCGAGCACCACCGGCCCGAGTACGCCATCTCCACACCGGAGACCGTGCTGGCCGGGATCGCCGGACGCACCTCCCGCATCCGACTCGGGTCGGGCGTGACCGTGCTCAGCTCCGACGACCCGGTGCGGGTCTTCCAGCGCTTCGCCACCGTTGACGCCCTGTCGCAGGGGCGGGCCGAGGTCATCCTGGGGCGCGGCTCGTTCACCGAGTCCTTCCCGCTGTTCGGCTACGACCTGAGCGACTACGACGTGCTGTTCGAGGAGAAGATCGACCTCTTCGTCAGGCTGCTCGACGAGAAGCCGGTGACGTGGAGCGGCACCGTCCGCGCTTCGCTGGAGAACGCCGACGTGTTCCCCAAGACCGAGTCCGGGAGGCTGAACACCTGGGTCGGCGTCGGCGGGTCGCCGCAGTCGGTCATCCGCACCGCACGCCACGGGCTGCCGCTGATGCTGGCCATCATCGGCGGTTCCCCGACCCGGTTCAAGCCCTACACCGAGCTGTACGAGCGTGCCGCGGCGCAGTTCGGCACGACGGCGCACCCGGTGGGGATGCACTCCCCCGGGTTCATCGCCGACACCGACGAGCAGGCCAAGGAGATCTTCTACCCGCGGTACAAGGTCATCCGCGACCGGATCGGCGCCCAGCGCGGCTGGCCGCCGCTGCGCCCGGAGGAGTTCGAGTCCGAGATCGCCCACGGGTCGATGTACGTCGGCTCGCCCGAGACCGTGGCCCGCAAGGTGGCCGCGGCCGTCAAGGCCCTGGGCGTGGGCCGGTTCGACATGATCTACACCTCCGGGTCGATCCCGGTGCGGGACCGCATGCGCACGGTCGAGCTGTACGGGACCCGGGTCATCCCGATGGTCCGCGACATCCTCGCAGGCTGAAAGGCGGAGGCCATGAGCACGACGGAACGGACGAACGCCCTCACCCTGGGCATCCTCGGCGCGGGCAAGGTCGGCACGGTGCTGGCCCGGCTGGCACTGGCCGCCGGGCACCGGGTGCTGATCGCCGGCTCGGGCGACCCCGCCGGGATCGAACTGGCGGTGTCCGTGCTCGCCCCGGGCGCCGAGGCGGTGACCGGGGAGGAGGCCGCGGACAAGGCCGACGTGGCGGTGCTGGCGCTGCCGCTGGGCAAGTACCGGTCGATCCCGGCCGGGGCGCTGGCCGGCAAACCCGTCATCGACGCGATGAACTACTGGTGGGAGGTGGACGGGATCCGCGAGGACCTGGTGGACCCGCGCACCTCCTCCAGCGAGACCGTCCAGGCCTTCCTGCCGGGGGCCCGGGTGGTCAAGGCGTTCAACCACATGGGCTACCACGACCTGGAGGACGGGGCGTCGCCCGCCGGATCGCCCGGCCGCCGGGCGATCGCGGTGGCCGGGGACGACCCGGCCGACGTGGGCCTGGTGGCGGGCATCGTGGACGCGCTGGGGTTCGACCCGGTGGTGGCGGGCCCGCTGGCCGCGGGCGTGCGCCTGGAACCGGGCACCCCGCCCTTCGGGGCGAACGTGGGCGCCGAGGAGCTGCGCGCGATGATCGCGCGCTTCCCCGACTCCGAACGCGGACGCGCGGTGATCTCCGCGCGCGGGGGTGCCCCGGCCTGAGGCCGGCGCGCCCCCGACCGCCCCGGTCGGTGGCGCACTCCCTGAAACGCCTCCGGGGCTCCTGTGGCGCACGGGAGGCGGCCTCGGGTGGGATCGGTCACGTGAAGCGGATGGGCCGGAGTTCCTTTTGTGGAGTTCCCACAAGGTTCGGCCTCAGCTGTGAGTGATTCGGAATATCGCATGCCCGTGGGTGATCGAGCAGAGTAGATGCACAAGCTGGGAAAGGCGGCCTCCACACCCCGGAGGTCGCCTTCTGTCGTCAAACAATCGGGGAGGTCGGCCGGTGTTCGGTCGTGTCGCCATCGTCAACCGTGGAGAGGCCGCGATGCGGCTCATCCACGCCGTCCGGGAGCTTTCCGCCGAAACGGGGGCACGGATCGAAACGGTCGCCCTCTACACCGACGCCGACCGCAACGCCACCTTCGTGCGCGAAGCCGACATCGCCTACTCCCTGGGGCCGGCCGCGGCCCGCCCCTACCTCGACCACGCCGTCCTCGAACGCGCCCTGGTGGAGACCGGCGCCGACGCCGCCTGGGTCGGCTGGGGCTTCGTCGCCGAGGACCCCGCCTTCGCCGAGCTGTGCGAGAAGATCGGCGTCACCTTCATCGGCCCCAGCGCGGACGCGATGCGCCGCCTGGGCGACAAGATCGGCGCCAAGCTGATCGCCGAGGAGGTCGGCGTCCCGGTCGCCCCGTGGAGCCGCGGCGAGGTCGCCACCCTGGAGGACGCACTGCGTGCGGGCGAGGAGATCGGCTACCCGCTGATGCTCAAGGCCACCGCGGGCGGCGGCGGGCGCGGCATCCGCAAGGTCTCCTCCGGCGAGGAGCTGGCCGAGGCCTACGAGCGCACCGGCCAGGAGGCGCTGCGCGCCTTCGGCTCCGGCGTCGTCTTCCTGGAGCGCCTGGTCACCGGCGCCCGCCACGTCGAGGTCCAGGTCATCGCCGACGGCCAGGGCACCGCCTGGGCGCTGGGCGTGCGCGACTGCTCCGTGCAGCGCCGCAACCAGAAGATCATCGAGGAGTCCGCCTCCCCCGTCCTGGCCCCCGACCAGGTCGCCGACCTCAAGGCCTCGGCCGAGCGGCTCGCCGTCGCCGTCGGCTACCGCGGCGCCTGCACCGTGGAGTTCCTCTACCACCCCGGGGAGAAGCTGTTCGCGTTCCTGGAGGTCAACACCCGCCTCCAGGTCGAACACCCCATCACCGAGGTCACCACCGACACCGACCTGGTCCGGCTACAGCTGCACGTGGCCTCCGGCGGCCGCCTGGAGGGCGCCCCGCCCCGCGAGGAGGGCCACGCCGTCGAGGCCCGCCTGAACGCCGAGGACCCCGACCGCGACTTCGCCCCCTCCCCCGGCCGCATCACCCACCTGCGCTTCCCCGTCGGCCCCGGCATCCGCGTGGACACCGGTGTGCGGGAGGGCGACGAGATCCCCGCCGACTTCGACTCGATGATCGCCAAGGTCATCGCCTACGGCAGCGACCGCGAGCAGGCGCTGGCCCGGCTGCGCCGCGCGATGGCCGAGACCACCGTCGTCATCGAGGGCGGCGCCACCAACAAGGGCTTCGTGCTCGAACTCCTCGACCAGCCCGAGGTCATCGACGCGAGCGCCGACACCGGCTGGATCGACCGTGTGCGCGCCCAGGGCCGCCTGGTCGACCACCGGCACTCCGCGGTCGCCCTGGCCGCGGCCGCCATCGAGGCCTACCTGGACACCGAGGAGATGAGCCGCCGCCGGCTGCTGTCCACCGCGCACGGCGGCCGCCCGCAGGTGCGGCACGACCCGGGCCGCCCCCTGGACCTCAAGCTCCGCGGGGTCGGCTACCGGGTGCACGTCGCCCGGACCGGCCCGGACCGCTTCCGCGTCGGCATCTCCGGCGGCGGCGACGTCCACCCCGCCGACGTCGTGGTGGAGCGCTTCGACACGTACAGCGGCCGGATCACGGTCAACGGCCACCGGTACCGGCTGGTGTCGGCCGTGCACGGCCCGGTCCACCTGGTGGAGGTCGACGGCGTCACCCACCGGATCAGCCTCGACGAGGGCGGCGTGGTCCGCTCCCCCGCCCCCGCCCTGGTGGTCGCCACCCCGCTGGCGGTCGGCGACGAGGTCGAGGCGGGTGCCCCGATCCTGGTGCTGGAGAGCATGAAGATGGAGACGGTGCTGCGCGCGCCGTTCCGTGCCCGCGTCCGCGAGTGCCCGGTGTCCGTGGGCGGCCAGGTGGAGACCGGTGCCGCCCTGATGCGCCTGGAACCGCTGGCCGACGAGGACACCGGCGCCGCGCAGGACTCCGGCTCCGACGCGGAGATCGACCTGCCCGCCGAGGCCGCCGCCCCCACCGCCGCCGAACGCGCCGAGCGCGGCCTGCGGGACCTGCGCGCCGCTCTGCTGGGATACGACTTCGACCGCTCCGAGGTCGACCGGGTGCTGACCGGCTACCTGGCCGCCCGTGCCGAGCTGGGCGACCGCCCCTCCCAGGGCGAACTGGAACTGGTCGCGCTGTTCGCCGACCTGTCCGAGCTGAGCCGCAACCGCCCCGCCGGGACGTCCGACGCCGAGCGGGACGCCCAGGTGCACAGCCCCCGCGAACTGTTCCACGGCTACCTACAGAGCCTGGACGTGGAGCGCGCCGCGGTCACCCCGGAGTTCGAGGCCACGCTCACCGCGGTCCTGGCCCGCTACGGCGTCACCGGCCTGGACCGCACCCCGGAGCTGGAGGACGCGGTCTTCCGGATCTTCCTCACCCAGCAGCGGATGGCCGTGCACGTCGAGACCGTGTCCGGACTGCTGCGCGCCTGGCTGGCCGGGGCCATGCCCGCCCGGCCCCTCACCGAGAGCGTCGGGCTCACCTTGGAGCACCTGGTGGCCGCCACCCAGGTCCGCTTCCCGGCCGTGTCCGACCTGGCCCGCGGCGCCGTGTTCCGCTGGTTCACCCAGCCGCTGCTGCGCCGCAACCGCGCCAGGGTGTACGCGGCCGTCCGCGACGACCTGCGCCACCTGGACCGCAACCCCGACGCCCCTGACCGCGCCGAGCGCATCCAGGCCATGGTCGCCGGGTCCGAGCCGCTGGTCCGCCTCATCGGGCAGCGGATCGGACGGCCCGACCGCGACCACGGGCCGCTGCTGGAGGTGCTGACCCGCCGCTACTACGGCAATCGCGGCCTGTCCGCGGTCTCGGTCGGCGAGACCGCGGGCTGCCGGACGGTCACCGCCGACCACGCCGACCCGCGGGGCACCACCCGCCTGTTCACCACCGCGGTGGACATCTCCGCCCTGCCCGCCGCGCTGGACGCCGTGGCCGCCGCCGCGGTCGGGACCCCCGAGCGGGGTCTGGTCGCCGACCTCTACATCGGCTGGGAGGACCAGCCGGACGTGGACGCCATGGCCGTACGCCTGGGCGAGCTGCTGGCCGCCCGGGAGTTCCCGGCGAGCGTGCGCCGCATCACCACCACCGTGGCCGGTGCGGGCGGCACCGTGATGCACCACCACTTCACGTTCCGCCCGACCGACGCCGGCCTGGCCGAGGACCGGCTGATCCGCGGCCTGCACCCGCAGCTGGCCCGACGGCTCCAGCTACAGCGGCTCCAGGAGTTCGACCTCACCCGGCTGCCCTCGGCCGACGAGGAGATCTACCTGTTCCAGGCCGTGGCCCGCAGCAACCCGGCCGACGAGCGGCTCATCGCGATGAGCCAGGTCCGCGACCTCACCCCGCTGCGCGACTCCGAGGGCCGGCTCATCGCGCTGCCCGCCGTGGAGGACACCCTCAGCGGCTGCCTGGAGGCCATCCGCAACGTCCAGGCGCAGCGACCCCAGCACAAGCGGTTCGACACCAACCGCATCCTCATGTACGTCTGGCCGTCGACCGAGCTCGACCTTGAGGAGCTCGACACCCTGGTGCAGCGCATCCTGCCCACCACCGAGGGCGCCGGGCTGGAGGAGGTCCAGTTCGTGGCCCGCCAGCGCAACGCCGGGGGCGAACTGGCCGAGGTCGCGGTGCGTATCACCCTCGACCCCGCCCGGGGTCCGCAGGTGCACATCGACCGGCCCTCCACCGAACCGGTACCGGTCCTGGACGACTACCGCCAGAAGGTGCTGCGCGCGGCCCGCCGCGGCACCGTCTACCCCTACGAGCTGACCGGCATGCTCACCGGTCCCGAGGGCTCCTTCGTCGAGCACGACCTCGACGGCGACGGGAACCTGGTGCCGGTGGACCGCCCCAAGGGCGGCAACACCGCGGCGCTCGTGGCCGGTGTCGTCACCACCCCCACCGCGCTGCACCCGCAGGGCATCACCCGGGTGGTGCTGTTCGGCGACCCGACCAAGGCGCTGGGCGCCCTGTCCGAGCCCGAGTGCTCGCGGGTGATCGCCGCGCTGGACCTGGCCGAGCGGATGGGGGTGCCGCTGGAGTGGTTCGCCCTGTCCGCGGGCGCCCGGATCTCGATGTCCTCCGGCACCGAGAACATGGACTGGGTGGCGGCCGCGCTCCGGCGCATCGTCGAGTTCACCCAGGCCGGCGGCGAGATCAACATCGTGGTCGCGGGCATCAACGTCGGGGCCCAGCCGTACTGGAACGCCGAGGCGACGATGCTCATGCACACCAAGGGCATCCTGGTGATGACCCCGGAATCGGCGATGGTGCTCACCGGCAAGCAGTCGCTGGACTTCTCCGGCGGTGTGTCCGCCGAGGACAACTTCGGCATCGGCGGCCACGACCGGGTCATGGGCCCCAACGGCCAGGCCCAGTACTGGGCGCCGGACCTGCCGGCCGCCCGCGACGTGCTGATGGCGCACTACGAGCACACCTACATCGCCCCGGGCGAGGAGCGGCCGCGGCGGGCGCGGACCGAGGACCCCGTCGACCGCGACGTGTCCGACTACCCCCACCGGGTCGAGGGCAGCGACTTCACCACGGTCGGGGAGATCTTCTCCGCGGAGCACAACCCGGACCGCAAGAAGCCCTTCGACATCCGCACGGTCATGCGCGCCCTGTCGGACCTGGACCACCCGGTGCTGGAGCGCTGGGCTGGCATGGCCGACGCCGACACCGCGGTGGTGCAGGACGTGCACCTGGGCGGGCAGCCGGTCTGCCTGGTCGGCATCGAGTCGCGGGCGGTGCCGCGGCGCGGCTTCCCGCCGGCCGACGGCCCGGACACCTACACCGCGGGCACGCTGTTCCCGAAGTCGTCCAAGAAGGTCGCCCGGGCGATCAACGCGGCGTCGGGGAACCGGCCGCTGGTGGTGCTGGCGAACCTGTCCGGGTTCGACGGCTCGCCGGAGTCGATGCGCGCCCTCCAGCTGGAGTACGGCGCGGAGATCGGCCGGGCGATCGTCAACTTCGACGGCCCGATCGTGTTCTGCGTGATCTCCCGCTACCACGGCGGCGCGTTCGTGGTGTTCTCCAAGGCGCTGAACCCGAACATGACGGTGCTGGCCCTGGAGGGCTCGTTCGCGTCGGTGCTCGGCGGCGCCCCGGCCGCGGCCGTGGTGTTCTCCGGCGAGGTGGACAACCGCACCGCGCGCGACCCGCGCGTGGTGGAGTTGCAGAACCGGGTGGCCGAGACCAGCGGCGCCGAGCGCGCCGAACTCAACACCAGCCTGGCCGAGGTCCGCGCCTCGGTGCGGGCCGAGAAGCTCGGCGAGGTGGCCGCGGAGTTCGACCGGGTGCACAGCATCCAGCGCGCGGTCGAGGTGGGCTCGGTGGACGCGATCATCGGCGCGGCGGAGCTGCGGCCGCGGATCATCAAGGCCATCGAGCACGGCCTCAAGCGCTGACCGGAGCCTGAGAGGGCGTGGAGGGGCCCGGCGGATCGGTGATCCGCCGGGCCCCTCCGTTCCGGGGCGCGGGGGCCGGACCGTTCGCCGTCGTCGGACCACGCGAGGGACGCGTGTCGACGCCCCGGACGAGAACGCCGGGAGCCGCCGGTGCCCCTGGGGCCGTTCGGTGCGCGCGGCCGAGCGGAACCGCCCCCGCTCAGTCGACGGGGACGGTGACGCCCTCCGGCCCTCCCCGTGCCGGGGCTCCGCCGGGGACCCGGCCCGGACGGAAGGTGATCACCGGGCGTCGCGTCCCGTCGTCGATCCGGACCGTGGCCTCGACCTCGTAGGCCTCGGCGATGAGCTCCGGCGTCAGGACGTCGGCCGGGGGCCCGGCAGCGACGACGCGGCCGCTCTTGAGGACCATGAGCGTGTCGCAGAACATCGCCGCGAGGTTCAGGTCGTGGAGGGCTATGACGGTGGTGACCGGCAGCTCTGTGACGAGCTGGAGCAGATCGAGCTGGTAGCGGATGTCGAGGTGGTTCGTGGGCTCGTCGAGGAGCAGTTCCCTGGGTTGCTGGGCCAGCGCGCGGGCGATGTGGACGCGCTGCTTCTCGCCGCCGGAGAGGCGGTGCCACGATTCCCCCGCCTTGTGGGTGAGCCCGGTTCGCTCCAGCGCGTCGGCCACCGCTGCGGCGTCCCGTTCCCGGTTCCCCCCGAAGGCGCCCCGGTAGGGGATGCGGCCGAGGGCGACGATGTCCCGGACGACGATGTCGACGACCGTGTCGGCGTGCTGGGTGACGGTGGCGATCGCGCGCGCCGCTTCCCGTCGTGCGAGGTCGGTGAGCGACGTGTCGTCGAGGGCGACGACACCGGAGGTGGGCCGCACGGCACCGGAGAGCAGTCTGATGAGGGAGGACTTGCCGGAGCCGTTGGGGCCGAGGAGACCGATGGTCTCACCGGGCCGGGGGTGCAGGGTGATGCCGTCGACGACGAGTCGGCCCCCGCGGTTCCACGTGACCTCTCGTGTCCGGAGTGTCACGAGGTCCTCCTACGACGGAACATGATGACGATGAAGACGGGCACGCCCACCAGTGCGGTACCGACGCCGATGGGCAGTGGGGACGGGGAGAAGACCAAACGCGACACGGCGTCGACCCACACCATGAAGACCGCTCCGGCCAGCACGGTCACGGTCACCAGGCGGGCGTGGAGGGGACCGACCAGGAAACGGGCCGCGTGCGGGAGCACGAGGCCGACGAACCCGATGGCGCCGGCCACGCTCACCATCGTCGCCGTGAGCAACGCGGTGACGGTCATGAACGTGATGCGCGCCCGCCGCACCGAGACCCCGAGCGAGGACGCGACGTCGTCGCCGAACGCGAACGCGTCCAGGACCGGGGCCCGGAGGAGGCAGAAGGCCGTCCCGGCGAGGGCCACGAGGCCGCACAGCGCCGCGTCGTCCCAGCGGACCCCTTCGAGCGAGCCGAGCAGCCAGAACATCACCCCCCGGGCCTGGTCCGAGTCGGCGAAGGCGAAGACGACGAACGAGGTCAGCGCGGAGAACAGCTGTGTCACCGCGATCCCCGCGAGGATCACCTTGTCGTTGCCCCCGCCGCTCAGGCTCACGAGCAGCAGGACGACGGTGAAGGCGGTGACGGAGCCGACGAACGCGCCTCCGGAGACGCCGAGCGCGGTCCCTCCGATCCCCAGGATCCCGATGGTGACGGCGCCGGTCGAGGCGCCCGACGAGATCCCGAGGACGTACGGATCGGCCAGCGGATTGCGCAGCAGGGATTGCAGGATCACCCCGCACAGCCCCAGTCCGGCGCCGCAGGCCGCGGCCACCAGGGACCGGGGCAGGCGGTCGTTCCACACGATCGCGTCCTTGGACACCCGGACCGGGATGTCCGTGACCCCGAGGTGGTTGAGCACGATGTCGCGCACGTTGACCAACGACACGTCGGCGGGGCCCAGGGTGATCGCCGTCCCGACCGAGACGAGCAGCAGCGCCAGCGCTCCCGAGACGACGCCCAGGAACCTCAGCCCCGAGCGGTCCGGGAGCGGCGGGAGCAGGGCGGTCTCCGGCCGGGAGGGACTGAGCGTCACTGCGTCTCCTCAAAGGAGCGCAGTCCTTCGGCCAGGGCCTCCAGTCCGTCGATCATCCGGATCGACGGATTCATCTCGGCTCCGTGCAGAGAGATGAACCGCTCCTCCCGGACCGCGGTGAGGTCCCTGGTGACCGGATCCGTCCGCAGGAAGTCGATCTTCTCCTGCAACCGGTCACCCGGGGCGCGCTCGCGGCTCAGGTCTCCCAGGACGATGACGTCGGGGTCCCGGTCGACGAAGACCTCCCAGGTCGTGGCCGGCCAGTCGTCGTCGAGGTCGGCGAACACGTTCGAGGCGCCCACCTCGGTGGCCAGGATGTTCGCCGCCCCCGGCCCTCCGGCGACATAGGGCGACTTCAGGTCCGCGAACCAGAACGCCGTGCTCGTGTCCGCGGCGTCGACACCGGCCAGCGCCTCCTGCCGTCGGGTCTCCAGCTCGTCGACCAGCTCCTCACCGCGGCTCGGAACGTCGAAGATCCGGGCCAGTTCGCGGATCTCCTGGTAGAGGCCGTCGATCGTCAGCGGTTCGGTACGGGTACCGCCGGCGTTGATGCTCGTCTCACCCTCGCAGTCCGTCGGCGACAGGTACGTCCCGATCGCCGTGTCGGCGAACCGGCTCCGCTCCGCCACTCCGCCCTGGGCGAAGTGGCGTCCGAACGAGGCCGTCACGAAATCAGGGTCGGTGTCCAGGACCACTTCGTAGGTGGGGGCCTCGTCCGCCAGCCTGGGCACCCCGTCGTTCGCCTGAGCGAGGTTCTCCCGTACGGGGTCGGTCCAGGACGCCGTCCCCACCATGCGCTCTTCCAGCCCCAGGGACAGCAGGATCTCGGTCGACCCCTGGTCGAGGGACACGACCCGCTGCGGTGCGGCGTCGAACGTCACCTCCTGGCCGCAGTTCTCCACGACCAGCGGATATGTCGTGGCGTTCTCACCGGCCAATGCGGTGTGTTCCGGCACGGGTTCGGATACGCCGCAACCGGCCGAGACCGCCGCCAGAACGGATACACCGAAGGTGGCAGCGCACGTACGCATCGTGATTTTCAATGATCCCGCCCTCGACCGGGTTCGCCTGTCCGGCGAACCGATTCCCACAATGCGGGTTACGTTAGCCTAACCTTCCTCAATGCCACATTCGGATCCGGGCCGGGAGCCTCGGATGTGGCTAACACCTCCAAAGGGGGAGGTCGGGACCGAAAGGCGGTGGAACCGGCGGCCCCGGGAGCGGTCTGCACCTACAATTCCGGGAGATCGGCATCCGGACGGCGGGGAGGGCGGCGGCACGGTGGCGGGCGGGGCACGGGACGGAAGCGACGGCAGGCGCCGCGCCCTGCGGACGAACGCGGATCTGGGCCCCACCACGACCGGCGCCGCACCCACCCTGCTGCCGCCCCGGGCGACCGGCACCGGGACCCGGCGCCGCCTGTTCGAGGAGGCGCTGCTGCAGTTCGGCGCCCGCGGCTACCACGCGGTCTCGGTCCGAGACCTGGCCGGAGCCGTCGGCATCCACCCCAGCACCGTGTACTCCCATGTGAAGTCCAAGCAGGACATCCTCGCCGAACTGATCCGGATCGGCCACGAGGAGCAGGCCGAGCGGCTCGGCGCGGCCGTGGCCGGGGCCGGGGACGACCCGGCCGCACAGATCACCGCGATGGTCTCCGAGCTCGTACGCGTCCACGCCGACTACCCGCTGCTCATGCGCGTGGCCAACCGGGAACTGGAGGCGCTCTCGCCCGAGGCCCGCGAGGCCTCCTACGCCTCGCGGGTCGGCGCGGAGCAGGTCGCGGTCTCCATCATCGAGCGCGGCCAGGCACAGGGCCTCTTCGGCGACTTCGACCCGCTGCTCGGCATGACCGCCCTGGGCTCCATGGGTCTGCGGGTCGCCGAGTGGTGGCGTCCCGAGCTGGGGATCGACGTGGGCGAGCTGGCCGAGACCTACGCGGCCTTCGCCCGCAGGCTCCTGGGGTGAGGCCGGGGCCCGCCGGGACCGGCCGTCCCGGCGGGCCCGCCGCCGTCACCCCGCCGATTCGCGGTACCCGCCCTTCTCCTTGGCGGCGATGAGCCCGGCGGCCTTGCGGGCGGCCTTGCCGGGGTCCGCGTAGCGCCGGGTGGAAACGGTCCCGGCGGTACCGGCCCTGCCGTGGCGGGTGGCGACCACGTCCAGTCCGGGGTCGGTCCAGACCTCCCAGAACTTCGTGCCCTGTCCGCCCTCGGCCTCGAAGCGGCGGCCCGCCAGGCCCGGTCCGCGGCGCCGGCCGTGGTAGAGCATCGCCGTCTCGGGCACCGCCTCCTCGATCGCACGGACGAAGGCCGACAGGAACGAGGTGGCGAACATCCACCCCAGCGCCTTCTCCCACCACTGGTCGGCGGGGCGGCCCTGCACCCGGGAGAACACCCGACCGTCGGCCATCGGCTCCGCGGTGAACACGACGTCGGGGGTCCCGTCGCCCAGGTGCACCGAGAGTCCGCGCAGCGCCCCGAAGACCGGTTCCCACCGCTCCCGGGCGTGGGACGGGACGGCTGCGAGGCGTTCCCGGCCGAACTCCTCCATGACCGGGATCGCGTCGAGGACCTCGCGGGGGCCGAGGATGCGCATGCCGGTACCGCCGAGGGTCCATTCGGCGTACCCGATCCGGCCCCAGAAATCCTTGAGGACCTGCGGGAGCGGGGCGCCGTGGGCGGCCTCCAGCGCGGCGACGTCCTCCGGTGCGGCGGGCGGGCCGACCTCGGCGCGCAGCGACTCCAGGCCGGGGCCGTGCTCGGTGTAGCCGTGCGACCGCAGGTACCCGGTGATCTCGGCCAGCGCTTCGACGTGCCAGGCGGCGTCCTGCCCGTCGTTGCGGATGCGGGCGCGCATCCAGTCGGCGACCGGCATCTCGTCGAGCACCCGGTACTTCTCCCAGCTCACCCACTCGATCGTGGCCGGCCACACGCCTTGGCGGTGCAGTTCGAGCTCGCGCCGCTCGGCCTCGGCGACGGCCTCGGGGGTCACCGCGTGCGCGACGGGGTCGAAGCCCATCAGCCGTTCCCACTCGCCGCCGTCCTGCGGCTTGAAGGTCCGCTGGACCGCGGCCCGGCCGGGGAGGTACCACGGGTCCGACTCGGTGTACTTGGCGGCCACGCAGGTGGCCCTCATCCGCTCGAAGGCGTCGGCGGCGGCCTCCGGGCCGGGGAAGGCGAGGCCGAGGGTCTCGAACATGCCGTTGTTGTCCCCCCACCGCCGGACGAGCCGATCGCCGTAGCGCACGAGTTCGACGAACCGCCGGGCCGACCGGGTCCACAGGAGCGCCCGCTCGGACTGCGCGGTGACGTCGGCGAGGAAGTCCGGCACACCGGAGCAGCCGACGAGGGTCGCCTCGAAGGGCGGCTCGGCGACGCCGTAGCCGTCGAAGGCGAACACCGCCCCCTCGGTGTCGAGGAACCACACCTCCCCGGTCGTCCCGTCGTGCAGCAGCCGCAGCCGCACCGTGGTCCCGGCGAGCGTCGCGAGATGGTCGTCGGTGACGCGCTTGAGCGGTCTCCCCGCCGCCCTGGCGGCCCGGCCCTGCTCGATCAGCGCCTGCCGGGCCGTGTCGGCGGCACCGGTGAGCACGGACTCCAGCAGGGCGCGGGTGTCCTCGGCGGCGAGCGGGTCCTCCCAGGCGCGGCCGCGTGCGAGCGCGTCGGGCTCCGCCGCGTCCTCGGCGATGGCGGCCAGGAGCGGGTGGGCGGCACGGACCAGGTCGAACGCCTTCTCCTCCAGTGCGGCCGAGATGCCGACCCCGAGGGCGTACTTGAAGACGCGCCGCTCGATCACGTCCTCGGGGACCGGCCAGGTGGCGATCTCCTCCAGGAGTTTCACCTTGGGCCGGCGCTGCTTCACGTGTCCGGCGAGCGCGTCGGCGTAGTGGGCGGCCGCGCGGTGGTCGCGGCTCTCCCGCAGCCGCCGCATGACCTCCCGGTGCACCTCGGCGGAGAAGACCTCGCCGATCGCGTCGCCCATGCGCCAGATGCTGCGCCGCTCGGTGAACAGCCGCTCGATGAGGGCGGTGCGCGAGGTGGGGGTCTTCATGTTGCGCAGCGCCGAGTAGAGGTTGGCGACGACGTCCTCCAGCTGATCGTGGAGGGTCCGGCCGTGGTCGAGGACGGGACTGCTCGCCTGGTCGGATTCGGCGTAGCGCCGCCCGTACTCGTCGAGCGCACCGATCAGGAACTCCTCGGCCCCGGGGTGGTCGAAGCGGAAGAGCTGGTGCCCGGCGGTGGAGCGCGCACCGATGTCCGGGTGCCCCAGCTGCGTGGCGACCATGGCCCGGGCCGCCCGCGCGGCCTGTTCACCGGTGAGGCGGTGCAGGATGTAGCCCGCCTCGTCGAACGGGTTGAACAGCTCCTCCCAGAGCTTCTCGACGCTGCTGCCCGGTCCCGGCAGCTCGGCGAGGCGCATCAGACCGTCGAAGACCTCCGGTTCGTGCGCCACCGGCGCGAGGGCCTTGAAGGCGGCCTCCTTGAGGTCGTCGTTGTACATCTCGCCGACGACGTCGGAGGTGGCGGGCTCGGGGGTGTGCTCCAGCAGGTGGTGCAGGACCGCCACGAGCGGGTCGTCGGGGGCGTCGACCTCCAGCCCGGCGACGGTGTGGGCTCGGCCCTCGGCTGGCAGGTGCTCCAGCCCGGCGGCGGCCAGCGCGGCCCGGTCGTCGCGGTCGGAGTCGAGGACGACGCGGAGCGCCCACCGGAGGGCCTCCTCCGCGGGCCCGTCGACGTCGGCGCGCAGCAGGATGCGCCGGGCCAGCACCTCGGCCGGGCCGGGGTCGCCGACCTCGGCCAGGACCTCCCCGGCCGCGGCGGGATCCTCTCTCAGCCGCATGAGGTACCCGGCGGTGGTCTCGGCCAGGGCGCGCCTGCGGCCGAGTTCCTCCGCGGTCAGGACGGGCTCCTCGCCGGTGAGTTCGTGTGCCCTGGCCACGGCGGCCAGGCAGGGGCGGCTGTAGGGGTCCTTCTCCAGCAGGGCCGCGGCGGCCCCGGCCAGGGCGTGTCCGTCGCCGACGACCGGCATGACGGCCTCCAGGGCCCAGATGCGGGCGGTCCACTCGTTCCCGGCGTCGGACAGCAGCGGCAGCAGTGCGTCGGCGTGCGGGCTGCGGTCCAGGCCGGACCTGCGGTCGAGTACGGCGCGCAGCACCGTGGCTGCGGTCGACCCCGGGATCCGGTCGAGGGTTTCGGCCACCTCTGCGTCGGAGAGGTCGCCCTCCTCCAGGCCCTGGGCGACCCAGCCGGCGCGGCCGAGCGGGTTGAAGCCGGGGCAGACCTCGACCGCGGTCAGGGCGGCGCGGGGCCGGCCGCTCTCCGCGCCCACCAGGTGGTCCGCGCCGCCGATCCACCGGTCGAGGAGGCGGGGGTCGACCGCGTCGACCACCGCCGGGGGGACGGTCAGGCCGAAGTGGCGGCCGACCGCCGGATGCTCGGTCATACTGCTCCCGATGTCGAGGTCCAACCGAACGTTCGTTTGGGAGCGACGCTACCGCCCGGCTCCGACAGGCCGGCGGGACGGCCGTCGAACATGTGGCGTGCGCCACTGCACGGAAGGCGCCCGGCGTCGAACAGGGTTCGGAGACAGCGCCTGTTCCCCGCACGGCGAGCAGGGTGTGTTGAAGCACACCGCCGATGGGTCGACCATTGCCGATCAGCGGAAGCACGCCTCGGTGACCAGCCACGGAACCCTGTCGTGCCGGTGAGACGAGCCCGGCATCCCCCGCGTGCCCGCACACGACAAGGAGCGAACATATGGATGCGCTGAACAGCGCCATCGTAGGCATGAACGACGTCCTGTGGGCCTACCTGGTCATCCCCCTGCTGGCCGTCGTCGGCGTCTACTTCACGGTGCGTTCCGGGGCCGTCCAGATCCGGCTGGTGCCCGAGATGCTGCGCTCCATGCGCAGCGCCCCGCAGTCGGCCCCGGACGGCGGGAAGGCCATCTCGGCGTTCCAGGCGTTCTCGATCTCGGCGGCCTCCCGCATCGGAACGGGCAACATCGTCGGAGTGGCGGTCGCGATCGCCCTCGGCGGCCCCGGAGCCGTGCTCTGGATGTGGCTGATGGGCATCGTCATGGGCTCGGCCGCGTTCGTCGAGTCCACCCTCGCCCAGTTGTTCAAGGTCCCGGACAGGACCGGATTCCGCGGCGGCCCGGCCTACTACATGACCCTCGGGCTCAAGGCGCGGTGGATGGGCGTACTGTTCGCCATCGCCATCATCTTCACCTTCGGATTCGCGTTCAACATGGTGCAGGCCAACAGCATCGCCGGCGCCGTGGGCGGTTCGGTGGCGACCGCGACCGGCGCGCAGAACCCCGAGTGGATCGCACCCGTCGTGGGCGCGGCCCTGGCCGTCCTCGCCGCGCTCGTGATCTTCGGCGGTGTGCGCCGCATCGCCCACGTCGCGCAGGCCCTGGTGCCGTTCATGGCGCTGACCTACCTCGCCATCGGCCTGATCGTGGTCGGGATGAACATCGACCAGGTCCCCGCCGTGCTCACGAACATCGTGGGCTCCGCGTTCGGCCTGCGCGAGTTCGGCGCGGCGGGCGTGGGCACCGCGATCATGATGGGCATCCGCCGCGGCCTGTTCTCCAACGAGGCGGGCATGGGCTCCGCGCCCAACGCGGGGGCGACGGCGTCGGTCAGCCACCCGGTCAAGCAGGGCCTGGTGCAGACACTCGGCGTCTACTTCGACACCCTCGTCATCTGCTCCGTCACCGCGTTCATCATCCTGGTCTCCGACCCCGTGTACGGCGAGGAGGTCGGCGCGGAGCTCACCCAGCGGGCGCTGGAAGCGAACCTCGGCTCCTGGTCGCTGCACCTGCTCACCGTGATCATCTTCCTGCTGGCGTTCACTTCGCTGGTCGGCAACTACTACTACGGCGAATCCAACCTGCGGTTCCTGACCGGGCACCCGGGAGCCCTGCCGGTGTACCGCACCGCCGTGGTCGCCATGGTGTTCCTGGGCGCCATCGCCTCGCTCGACCTGGTGTGGAACCTCGCCGACGTCACCATGGGGGTCATGGCCGTGATCAACCTGATCGCGATCGCACCGCTCGGCGCGCTCGCCCTGCGCCTGCTCGCGGACTACCGGGAACAGCGCAGGCAGGGCCTGGACCCGGTCTTCACCCGGGACAGGATGCCCGATGTCACCGGCATCGAGTGCTGGGAGCCCGGCCCGGCCGACGAGCACGACGCACGGTCCGGTACCGCCCCGGAAGCCCGCTGACCCGGCCCTGCGGGTGACCGCACCCACCGCCACCCGGACGCGGTCCGCACCCGCCGCAGGCGGGCCCGGGCCGCGTCCCGGTCCAGGACTCTTCGGAACGAGAAGGAAACGATGCGCCAGAAGGACGCGACCCGCCGGGTCGTACTGATCAGCACCGGCGGGACGATCGCCAGCCGCCGGATCGGGGACGGGTACACCGCCGAGCTGAGCGGACCCCAGATCCTTGAGGGGGCCGGTGTCCCCGACGGACTGCGGGTTCGGGTCCGGGACCTGTTCACGGCGAACAGCTCGGCGCTCACCACGGACCAGCAGCTGACCCTGCTGGGCGCCGTGCACGAGGCGCTGGCCGACGACGAGGTCGACGGTGTCGTGGTGACCCACGGCACCGACACCCTGGAGGAGTCGGCGTTCCTGATCGACCTGTACCACCGCGACGGCCGACCGGTGGTGTTCACCGGCGCCCAGCGGCCTCCGGACCACGACGAGAGCGACGCCCCGGCCAACCTCCGCGACGCCCTGAGCGTCGCCGCCACCGGGCACGACCTCGGTGTGGTGGTGGTGTTCGACGGCCTGGTGCACGCCGCGCGCGGCACCGTGAAACAGCACACGCTCGCCGTCGAGGGCTTCGGCGACCCGTCCGGCACGCCGGTCGGCGGTGTCTCCGAGGGCCGTGTGCTCATCCGGCACCGGCCGCCGCGGCGGCCGCCGCTGCCGCTCCCCGACGGACCCGCACCCCGGGTCGACATCGTCACGCACCACGCGGGCGCCGACCCGGTGCTGCTGCGCGCGGCGGTCGCGGCCGGGGCCCGGGGCATCGTCCTGGCCGGCACCGGATCCGGAAACGCCTCCCCCGTGTTCGTCGACGCCGTCGCCGAGGCGGTCTCCGCCGGGGTGCTCGTCGCGCTCACCACCCGGGTGCCCGCAGGCCCGGTCGCCGGGATCTACTCCGGTGGCGGCGGGGTCGACCTGATCGCGGCCGGAGCGGTGCCGACCGGGACCCTGCGCGCGCCGCAGGCCCGGATGGCCGTGATCTCCGCCCTGCTGCACCGTTCGGACCCGGCGGAGCGCATCGCGGCGTTGGGCCGGCTGCTCTCCGACGAACCGCTCGCCCCGCTCGCGCCCGAGACCGACGGAGTCCTGCGATGACCCCGCCCCGCCAGGACGGCCACCGGGTGGAGCACGACCTGCTCGGACGGCGCGACGTACCCGCGGACGCCTACTACGGCGTCCACACCCTGCGCGCGGTGGAGAACTTCCCCATCACCGGCATCCCCCTGTCCGCCCACCCCGAGCTGGTGAGGGCCCTCGCGGCGGTGAAGCTCTCCGCCGCCCGGGCCAACCGCGACCTGGGGCTGCTCCCCGGCGGCAAGGCCGCCGCGATCGAGAAGGCGTGCTCGGAGATCCTCGACGGCCGCCTGCACGACCAGTTCGTCGTCGACGTGGTCCAGGGCGGGGCGGGCACCTCGTCCAACATGAACGCCAACGAGGTGATCGCCAACCGCGCGCTGGAGCACCTCGGGCACGACAGGGGCGACTACCGGCATCTGCACCCGCTGGAGGACGTCAACGCCGGGCAGAGTACCAACGACGTCTACCCGACCGCCGTCAAGATCGCCCTGCACCTGGCCGCCCGCCGGCTGTCGGACGCCATGGAGCACCTCGGTTCGGCCTTCGCGGTGAAGGCCGCCGAGTTCGACGACGTGCTCAAGGTCGGCCGGACCCAGCTCCAGGACGCCGTGCCGATGTCCCTGGGCCGGGAGTTCGGCGCCTACGCGGTGATGCTCGCCGAGGACCGGTCCCGGCTCTCCGAGGCGTGCGCGCTGCTGCACGAGATCAACCTCGGCGGGACCGCCATCGGCACCGGCCTCAACGCCCACCCCGACTACCCGGCCGCCGCCTGCGAGCACCTGGCCGCGCTGCTGGGGATCCCGTTGTCGGTCGCTCCCGACCTGGTCGAGGCGACCCAGGACGCCGGGGCGTTCGTGCAGTTGTCGGGGGTGCTCAAGCGCATCGCGGTGAAGCTGTCCAAAACCTGCAACGACCTGCGGCTGCTGGCCTCGGGCCCGCGCGCCGGGCTGGGCGAGATCACCCTCCCCGCCGTGCAGGCCGGGTCGAGCATCATGCCCGGCAAGGTCAACCCGGTCATCCCCGAGGTGGTCAACCAGGTCGCGTTCGAGGTGATCGGCGGGGACCTGACCGTCACCATGGCCGCCGAGGCGGGCCAGTTGCAGCTCAACGCCTTCGAGCCGATCATCGCGCACCGCCTGCTGTCCGGTCTCGCGCACATGGGCGCGGCCTGCCGCACCCTGGCCGACCGCTGCGTCGCGGGGATCACCACCGACCGGGAGCACCTCGCCCGGCAGGTGGAGCGGTCCATCGGCCTGGCCACCGCGCTCAGCCCGCACCTCGGCTACGAGCAGGCCACCGCCGTCGCCACGGAGGCGCTGGCCACCGGGGCGGGCGTGGCCGAGCTCGTGCTCGCCAAGGGCCTGCTCACAAAATCGCGGCTGCGCGAGATCCAGGCCGGTTTCACCGCGACCGGGACGTCCGCCGCGGCGTCCCCCCGGTGAACGCGGGGTGTTCCCGGGCGGACGCCCCGAGACCGTGTCCCGATCGGGGCGGATTCCGACCCGTATGCGGTCCGTATCATGGAGAGCTATGGCCGCCGCAATCGAACTGGACGCGATCGACTGGGCCATCCTCGAACAGCTCCAGAAAGACGCCACCATCCCCAACAAGCAACTGGCGGAACAGGTGGGAGTCGCACCGTCGACCTGCCTGCTGCGTGTCCGACGGCTGCGTGAGAGGGGCGTCATCACGGGGATCCACGCCCACGTGTCGTCGACGGCCATCGGGCTGGCGATGAACGCGATCCTCTCCGTGCAGGTCCGGCCGCACACCCGCGAGGTGTTCAACCGGTTCGTGGACTTCGCCATCGCCCTGCCGGAGACCCGCTCGCTCTACCACGTCAGCGGCGCCGAGGACTTCCTGATCCATGTGGCGGTCGGCAACGCCGAGCACCTCCAACAGCTCGTGCTCGACGTGATGTCGCAGCGTTCCGAGGTGACCCGGGTGCAGAGCTCGATCGTGTACGAGCAGACGGAGTTCCACGCCCTGCGCTCGCCCGACTCGCGGCAGCGCCGACCGCCGCTGATCGCCCCCCGCCTCCACGCCCGTCCCGCCACCGCACGCCAGGACACCACGCCGGGGTAGTCCGGGAGGAACGGCGGGACGGCCCCGCGAGGCGGCGAGAGCGGCGCGTCCGACAGCACCGGTGGTCGGGCGCGCCGGGCGGTGGGGGCGAACCGGCGTTCCGGGCCCGCGTTCGCATCCGGTTCGTGGCGCCGGGTGCCCCGGACCCCCGGCACGAGGGGCCCTCGGCCGTCGAGGCCCACGTCGAGAATTCACACCGGATACCCATCTTGACATCCAAAGTGTGATCGCTCACATTCGATGGCGGGGGCAGCGGAGCCCCTGCTTTTCCGGACAGGGCTGCAATGGCAGAGCTTGCTCCAGGCATGCGCCAAAGCGTCCCGAGAAAAATGTTAGCGCTCACAAAGCCGAGTGCGCGCCCGGAACCCGAGGTGAACCCGGCTCGGGCGGACCGTGCGGTTCTCGGCCATGGGAGGTAAGGATCATGTCCGCATCAGACAGGCCTCCGGCCACGCCGCCCTCATCGCGGCGCGGCTGGTTGCTGCGGTTCGTCATCGCCGGTGCGATGGCGATGGTGATCGGCGGTGCCGGCGCCCTGGCAACGCCGACGCCCGCCGCGGCGGCGACGGTCGACACGAACGCGTGGTACGTGCTGGTGAACCGCGCCAGCGGCAAGGCACTGGACGTGTACAACCTGGCCACCGACAACGGGGCTCGGATCGCCCAGTGGCCCCGGAACGACCAGTACCAGCAGCAATGGCGGTTCGTCGACTCCGGCAACGGCCACTACCGGTTGCAGTCACGGCATTCGGGCAAGGTGCTGGACGTCCACGACTGGTCGACCGCCAACGGCGCCGCCATCGTCCAGTGGACCGACCACGACCAGGCCAACCAGCAGTTCCGGTTGGAGGACTCGCCCGACGGCCACATCCGGCTGGTCAACCGGCACAGCGGCAAGGCCGTGGAGGTCCAGGGGGCCTCGACCGCCGACGGGGCCGACGTCGTGCAGTACGACGACTGGGGCGGCGCCAACCAGCAGTGGCGACTCGTCCGCGTCGACGGCGCGGGCGACACGTGCGCCCTTCCGTCAACGTACTCTTGGACGTCGACCGGACCGCTGGCGCAGCCGGGGCCGGGATGGGTCTCGCTCAAGGACTTCACCCACGCCCCCTACAACGGCAGGCACCTCGTCTATGCGACGACCCATGACACCGGAACGTCATGGGACTCGATGAACTTCGGGCTCTTCTCGGACTGGTCCGGCATGGCCTCGGCCGGCCAGAACCCGATGCCCTTCCCCGCCGTCGCACCGTCGCTCTTCTACTTCGCCCCCGAGGACATCTGGGTGCTCGCCTACCAGTGGGGCGGACCCGCCTTCTCCTATCGGACGTCGACCGACCCCACAGACGTGAACAGCTGGTCGGCGCCGCAGACGCTCTTCTCCGGGGGCATCCCCGACTCGGCACCCATCGATCAGGCGATCATCGGCGACGGCACGCACATGTACCTGTTCTTCGCCGGGAACAACGGCAACATCTACCGGGCCGACATGCCCATCGACGACTTCCCGGGCAGCTTCGGCTCGTCATCGACGGTCGTCATGAGTGACACCAGGAGCAACCTGTTCGAAGCGGTTCAGGTCTACAAGCTCGAAGGCGAGGAGCGGTACCTCATGCTCGTCGAGGCCATGGGGGCGAACGGTCGCTACTTCCGCTCGTTCACGGCCACCGGCCTGGACGGCACGTGGACGCCGCAGGCCGCGACCGAGGGCAACCCCTTCGCCGGCCTGGCCAACAGCGGCGCCACCTGGACCAGGGACATCAGCCACGGCGAGCTGATCCGCACCGACCCCGACCAGACCATGACCGTCGACGCCTGCAACCTGCAGTTCCTCTACCAGGGACGCGACCCCGGCTCTGACGGCACCGACTACGGCCTCCTGCCCTACCGGCCCGGCCTGCTGACACTGCAACGCTGAGGACGCGGCACGGGTCCGCCGCCCGGTACGACGGCATGCCCGACGTCGGCGTACCGGGCGGCGGACCGCCCTGTGCGGGTGCGGTCCGCCCACCGATCCGGCCCCGTGGCCTCGACCAGGGGACAACCGGGTCTCCCCCGACGGACAGCACGGAACGACCCTGCGAGGCGGCCGGAGGCCCCCGAGCAGGGTCGTGTGAGAGTGGAGTGGGCGCGAAGGGACTCGAACCCCTGACCTATTGCTTGTAAGGCAATTGCTCTGACCAGCTGAGCTACGCGCCCTTGCGTCGCAGGCGATCATACCGCTTCGCGGCGGCGGTCCGCGCGCGGTTCTGCGCGCCCGGTTCAGGCCAGGGCGCGCAGCTGCTTCAGATAGTCCTCCGTGTCGCGGGGCTCGGAGATCGGGGCGAGCGCGGTCCAGCGGACGACGCCCTCGGCGTCGATGAGGAAGGTACCGCGGCGGGCGGTCCCCCGGTGGGGGTCGAGGACCCCGTAGGCGTCGGCGACGGCCCCGTGCGGCCAGAAGTCCGACAGCAGCGCGAACGGGAACGCCTCCCGGTCCGACCAGGTGCGCAGGGCGAAGACCGAGTCCACCGAGACGGCCAGTACGGTGCCCAGTTCGGCGAGTTCGGCGTGGCGGGCGCTCAGCTCGGCGAGTTCCCCGGAGCACACGCCGGAGAACGCCAGGGGGTAGAACACCACCAGGACCGGCCGACCGCGCAGCGCGGAGAGCGCGGTGTCCCGTCCGTACTGGTCCTGGAGGGTGAAATCGGGGGCGGTGTCCCCCGGCACGATGTCCGTCATCTGCTCGTTCGTTCGTGTGCGGGCGTCCCTGAAGCGCCGCGCGCCCGTAGGCGGGACGCGCGGCACCGGATGCGTCACCCCGTACGGGTGATGTCCGTCACCGCTTGGGCACGACCAGGCGCGTTCCCGACCAGTCCGCTCCGACGCTCACCGCACTGGTCTGGGACAGACCGGAGGTGGTGGCCGCCTCGGCGACATCGTTGGGGGACACGTGCAGCTCACGGCCCGCCTTGGGGGTCAGGACCAGGATCGTGCCGCCGTCCGCGATGGTGGTCACCACGTCCACGAGGACGTCGGTCAGGTCACCCTCCTCGTCGGACCGCCACCACAGCAGCGCCGCATCGACGTCGCCGTCGTAATCCTCGTCGACCAGCTCCTCACCGGTGAGCTCGGCGATGGATGCGCGCAGGCCCTCGTCGACGTCGTCGTCGAAGCCGAATTCCTGCACCACCTGACCCGGCTTGAATCCGAGTCGGTCAGCCAAGTCACGCTCGCTCTGTGCCTGGCCCGCGGTCGCGCTCACGAAAGTTCTCCTCCACAGATGGTTTTTCTCAATCTTGCCTGCACGAAGCAGTTGTCACAACGATGCCGGGCTTTTCCGCCACCCGTCACGTGTGCCCGCGGCCATCGCTGATGGCCTAGTTCACACGCTAGCGGGCCCGTCCGTCAACGTGTCCCCGTCGCCGGGGCGGCCCTGCGGCTCACCCGGAGGAGAGAAAGGACAGCCGTACCGTGCGGTCGGGGTTGTCCACGTTGAGGTCGACCACCGCGATGGACTGCCATGTTCCCAGTCCGAGCCGCCCCGAGAACACCGGAACGGTGGTCTGCGGTGCGACGTAGGCCGGCATGACGTGCGACCTGCCGTGTCCCCGTGTCCCGTGCTCGTGCCGCCATCGGTCGTCGGCGGGGAACAGGTCGTCGAGGTTGGCCAGAAGGTCGTCGTCGGAGCCCGCGCCGAGTTCGATGATCGCCACACCCGCGGTGGAGTGCGGGACGAAGACGTTGAGCAGGCCGTCGCCTCCATTATCGGCGACGAACTCGTCGCACTGGCGGGTGATGTCGGTGATGCTCTCCGATCCGCCGGTGTGCAACTCCAGGATCTGTGTCCGCATAGCGTCACCTTCGCGCAGGTGGGGCCTTCGTGCAACCATCCCGTTTTCGGCCTGTGGATGGCTATACGGTCCGAGAGGGGCCATACTCGTCCACTACGTGTGCCAACCCGCCCGAAACGAGGGAGAACGGTGACCGCCTCTTTACCGCTGGGGCCCGTGCTGCGGCATGTCGGCGTGACCACCGCGACCGTGTGGGTGCAGACGTCCGCGCCCGGTCGGGTCCGGGTGGTGGCGGACGGCGGAGTGACGGCGGTCACGGACACGTTCACCGTGCACGGTCACCACTTCGCGGTGTGCGAGATCACCGGTCTGGAACCGGGATCGGTGCTGCCCTACGAGGTCTTCCTGGGTGAGGAACGGGTGTGGCCGGAGCCGGGGTCGGCGTTCCCGCCGAGCACGCTGCGCACCCTCGATCCGGACGCCCCGACCCGGCTGCTGTACGGCTCGTGCCGCACGCCCACCGGCGACACCCCCGAGGGGGTGGTCCGCTACGGGCCGGACCTGCTGCGGGCGACGGCCCGGCGGCTGGCGGCGGCTCCGGTGGAGGACAACCTGGTGATGCTGCTCATCGGCGACCAGGTGTACGCCGACGAGATCCAGGAGCCGATGCGCGCGTTCCTGCGCGGGCACCGGGAGGAGACGGGCGGCGACGGCCCCGAGGACGAGGTCGTCCACTTCGACGAGTACGCCGAGCTGTACCGGCAGTCGTGGAGCGACCCGCAGGTGCGGTGGCTGCTGTCGACGGTGCCGACCCTGATGGTGTTCGACGACCACGACATCCGCGACGACTGGAACACCTCGGCGGCCTGGCGACGCGATATGGACGGCCACCCCTGGTGGCGCACCAGGATCACGTCGGGGCTGGGCGCCTACTGGGTCTACCAGCACCTGGGCAACCTCTCCCCCGCCGAGAGGGACAAGGACCCGCTGTGGGCGCGGGTGCGCGCCGCACGGGTCGACGCCGGGACGGAGGTGGACGCGTTCGCGCTGCGGGCGAACGCGGAGCCGGAGTCCTACCGGTGGAGCCACCGCCACGACATCGGCGGCGTGCGGGTGCTGATGCTCGACACGCGGTGCGGCCGCGCCCTGGGCGAGGGCGACCCGTCGGACGGTTCACGGTCCATCCTGGGGGCGTCGGGGCACGCCTGGCTGGACGAGCACCTGACCGGCGGGCCCGACCACGTGGTGGTCGCCTCCACGGTCCCGGTGCTGCTGCCGCCCTCGGTGCACCATCTGGAGGCCTGGAACGAGGCGGTGTGCGCGGGTGCCTGGGGCGGGTGGCTGCGCGGGCCCGCCGAGCGGCTGCGCCAGGCCCTGGACCTCGAACACTGGGGCGCCTTCCGGTACTCGTTCGAGCGGCTGGCGGACGCGGTGGGCCGAGTGGCGCGCGGCGAGCGCGGTCCGGCCCCGGCGTCGGTGCTGCTGCTCAGCGGCGACGTCCACTTCTCCTACACGGCCCCGGCCCGGCACCGGGACGTGGGCGAGGGCGGGTCGACGATCCTCCAGTTGGTGTCCTCCCCGCTGTGCAACCGGCTGCCGGAGAACTTCCGCCGGATGGCGCGGCTGTCGGCGAGCGCGCCCGTGCACCTGGCGGGGCGGATCATGACGTGGCTGGCGCGCGTGCCCCGGTCGCCGTTGCGCTGGCGGCTGTCCTCGGGGCTCTACTTCGGCAACACCATCGGCGAGGTGTCCTTCGCGGGCCGTACCGCGCGGGCCCGCTGGTACCACGTGGTGGAGGGCGGCCCCGACGCCCTGCCCGAGGTGCACTCCACCGTGGACGTGTAGGGCCACGGGGAGAGCGGCGGTGGCCGGGCGGCGTCCGTCCCCTCGGCCTGTGGTGGCACGAGGGGGGCCGACGCCGCCGGAGCGGGAGTGGGTCCGGTCGGGTCCGTCCGGTTCGGAGCCGCCCGCCGCCGACGGCGGCGACCGGCCGTGGCGGCCGGTGGAGGGGCGCCGGCCCGCACCGGGTCCGCCGCCCGCGGGCCGGGCGGGGACGGGGGACGGGCAGGGCCGTGATCCGGAGCGCGCCGCGGGGCCGGGGCGGCGGCCCCGGAACGGATCAGGGCTTGTGCGGGTGGGGCCGGGTGGTGGAGTGGCCGCGGCGGGTCTTGCGGACGGCCAGGCCCAGGGCCCCGCTGCCGCGTTCGATGAACTGCCGGGCGGCCCGGTTGACGGTGGCGCGCGGACCGGAGCCCTCGCGCTTCTTCGCCGCCGCCTCCTCGGCCCCGGCGTCGGACGCCTCGCCCAGGTGCGGGAGCACGGCGGTCGGCTCGTCCTCGGCCAGGTGCGGCAGGACCGCGGTGGGCTCCCCGCCGTCCTCGCCCGCGCGCTGGGGGGCGTCCCCGGCCGGGTCGGCGCCCAGGTGCGGCACGACCTCGGTGGGCTCGTCCGCGCCGGCGGCCGGCGGGGCCACCGGGCGCAGCAGGTCGGTGCGCTCGTTGGCGGCCTCCAGGTCCGCCCCGCCGCCGTTCTCGGTCTCGTCGCGGACGGCCTTGCGCCAGGCCCGCTCGGCGAGTTTCTGCCGCATGGACTCGCGGGAGCGCTCGACCCGGCGGGAACGCCAGGCCTTGACCGCCGGGGTGACGATCGGCCAGGTGACCTTGGCCGGGCGCGAGAGCGCGTGCCACAGGTAGGCGGTGGTGCCCCACGCCTCCATGGCGCGGCGGGCCCGGGTGATGGTGAAGAAGGTGGGCATCGCCAGCAGCAGCTGCGGCACCGCCAGGGCCAGGGCCGCCAGCAGCGGGTACAGCCCGCCGCCCACCAGCGCCGCGGCGGCGCCGATCGCCATCGTGGCCAGGGCCAGCGCGATGCGCAGCCCGGTGAACTGGCGGAACCGGTGCAGCGCCCGGCGGGCGGACACCGGCGGCGCCAGCCCCTCGGGCAGCGGCGTGGGCTGGACGATGAGGGACATCAGCAGCGTGCCCACGCCCACACTCGTCGCCAGCAGGATCGTCCACCCCGCGGCCGAGAGGGAACCGCCCACGGACAGGGCGACCAGTCCGACCACGGGAAGCGGTGCGGGCAGCCAGAAGAGCGCCCGTCTGCGCAGCTCGCCTTCCTGCGTCGGCTGGAGAACGAACTCGGTCACCGGATTGTCCGTCCAGGACCACTTCCTCGGTCGTTCGACCACAGCGTTGACCCCCAAAGAACGTCGTGACCCGACGGTGTGCGCGGGCCCCCACCCGGGAGTGCCCTCAGACCGGGCGGACCTCGCGCTTCACCGTTACAAAGCTATCCCTTTTCATGCGGTCCCCGGGCGCACACGGGCAGCATCAGACATACCCGGCGCAGGTGAAGCTCGGATAAGGGCGCACGCATGGCGGATTAACGATCAGGTTACGTCCCGGGTTCCCCGTTCGACAGGGTCATGGCCGTTTCGGGATGAATGACACATCCCACGTCAACCGTCCGCGGCCTCGGCGAGTCGTCCCAGTGCGACGGCGACCCGCAGCACGAACGAGCCCCGCCCGTCGGAGGGCGTGTGGCCGGTCAGCTCGGCGATCCGGCTGAGCCGGTAGCGCACCGTGTTGGGGTGGACGAACAGCATGCGGGCCGTCGCCTCCAGCGACGACGCGTGTTCCAGGTACACCGACAGGGTGTCCAGCAGCGGTGACCCGGCCCCGGCCAGCGGCAGGTACACCTCCCGCACCAGCTGTGCGCGTGCCTCGGCGTCCCCTTGGAACGCCCGTTCCGGCAGCAGGTCGGCGGCCGAGACCGGGCGCGGCGCGTCCGGCCAGGCCACCGCGGCCCGCAGCCCGCTGACGGCGGCCCGGGCCGACTCCCCCGCCGAGCGCAGGTCGGGCACGACCGGGCCGACCACCACCGGCCCCGGGCCGAACAGCCCCGCCAGCGGCTCGGCGGCGGCACCGGGCAGGTCCTCGGCCGGGTAGCGCTCCCCCACGCCCACCACCACGACCACACGCCGGCCCTGTGTCCCGGCCAGGACGTCGTGGCTCAGGCGCCGTGCGGCGGCGCGCAGGTCGTCCAGGACCTTGGTCTCGTCGTCGCCCTCGGCGATCTCCCCGGCCACCGTGATCACCGGGGTGAGCGACCAGCCCAGCGCCGACCCCCAGGTCTGGAGCCCGTCCTCCCGGTCGCCGTGCAGCAGGGCGTCGACGATGAGCGCCTCCAGCCGGGCGTCCCACGCGCCGCGCGCCTCGGCGGCACGGGCGTAGACCTTGGCGGAGCTGAACGCCACCTCGCGCGTGTAGCGCAGCACGGCCTCGCGCAGCTGCTGGGCGCCGCCGGGCGCGGCCAGCTCGTCGACCTGGCCCTCGACGACGTCGATGACGACGCGGATCATGTCGACGGTCTGCTGTAGGGACACCGACCGGGTCAGCTCGCGCGGAGCGGTGCCGAAGACCTCGACGGTGATGGCGGGGCGCCCGCGCCTGGGGTTGCGGAACCAGTCGACGAAGGCCGCCACCCCGGACTGGGCGACCAGGCCCACCCAGGAGCGGTCCTGGGCCGACATCCGGCGGAACCAGCCGAGGCGTTCCTCCATACGGGCGACGGCCGCGGTGCCCAGGGTGCCCATGGAGCGCTCCAGGCGGCGGACCGTTTCGGCGCGGACGCGCTCCTGCTCATCGGTGCCGGCGTTCTCATCGGTGTTCACCCCTCTAGGTTCGCATCCCCCGCCCCCGGGGGCGGCGGTCCACCCCGGTGTCCCGGGCTGAAGGCCGCCGGCCCGCGGTGGGAAGGCCTCCGGGCTGCGGGAATGTACCGTCGAGAGTGACCCCTCTCACCGGCCCGCGGGCTTGTGGACACACGTCGGACACGGGTTTGTGGGGTTCCCACAAGCACCTCCGAGGGAACTTCGTGTTCCTCCCCCTCCAACCGGTGATCTCCTACAGGGCAAGGTGGATATCGTGCTTGTAATCGTTGCTCCCGGCCAAGGTGCCCAGGTCCCCGGATTCCTCTCCCCGTGGCTCGAACTGCCCGGCGTCGCCGACCGGCTCGCCGCGTGGTCGGAGGTCGTCGGGCTCGACCTGGTGCGCTACGGCACCACCGCCGACGCCGACGAGATCCGCGACACGGCCGTCGCCCAGCCGCTGCTGGTCGGTGCGGGCCTGATCGCGGCCGCGGCGGTCCTGGGTCCGCCGGCCTCGCCCTCCCCGGCCCTGCCGGCGGAGGCCTCCCTGGTGGACGCCGTCGCCGGGCACAGCGTCGGCGAGTTCACCGCCGCCGCGGTGGCCGGTGTGCTCTCCCCCAAGGACGCGCTGTCCCTGGTCGCCGAACGCGGCCGCGGCATGGCCGACGCCGCCGCCCGTACCGAGACCGGCATGACCGCCGTCCTGGGCGGCGACCGCGAGCAGGTGCTGGCGGCCATCGCCGCCGCGGGACTCACCCCCGCCAACGACAACGGCTCGGGCCAGATCGTCGCCGCGGGCACCACCGCGCAGCTGGCGGCCTTCGCGGAGAACCCGCCGGAGAGGGCCCGGCTGCGTCCCCTGTCGGTGGCGGGCGCCTTCCACACCGGGCACATGGCCCCGGCCGTGGAGCGGGTGCGCGCGGCCGCCGACACCCTGTCACCCTCCGACCCGGTGGTGCCGATCCTGTCCAACGCCGACGGCGCGGTGGTCGAGAGCGGCAAGGAGTACCTGGACCGGCTGGTCTCCCAGATCTCCTCCCCGGTGCGCTGGGACGCCTGCACGCGGACCCTGGCGGATCTGGGCGTCACCGCCCTCATCGAGCTGACCCCCGCGGGCACGCTGACCGGTCTGGCCAAACGCGCCCTGCGCGGCATCGACCTCCTCGCGGTCAAGACGCCCGAGGACATCGAGCGCGCCGGCGTCCTCATCAAGGAGCACGCGGGGACCTCCGCCGCGGGCACCGACCAGGAAGGCTGACCCATGTTCCCCACCCCGAGCATCCCCGGTGGCGCGGCGATCCGCTCCTTCGGCGAGTACCAGCCGGCGCAGGTGGTCACCAACGCCGATCTGGAGAAGCGGGTCGACACCAGCGACGAGTGGATCCAGAGCCGCGTCGGTATCAAGGAGCGGCGCATCGCCGGTCCCGAGGACACCGTGGCGAGCATGGCCGTGACCGCGGGCGGCAAGGCCCTGGCCGCCGGCGGGCTGTCCCCGGAGGACATCGACCTGGTCATCGTGGCCACCTGCACCCCGCAGGACCAGATCCCCAACACCGCGGCGACCGTCGCCGCCCGGCTGGGCATCGTCGCCCCGGGCGCGTTCGACCTCAACGCCGCCTGCGCCGGGTTCTGCTACGCCCTGGGCGTGGCCGCCGACATGGTGCGCGCCGGAAGCTCCCGCAACGCCCTGGTCATCGGTTCCGAGAAGCTCTCCGACTGGATGGACTGGGAGGACCGCTCCACCTGTGTGATCTTCGCCGACGGCGCCGGCGCGGCCGTGGTCTCCGCCGCGGAGGACAACGCCATCGGCCCGGTGGTGTGGGGGTCCTCCGGCGAGCGCGCCGACAAGATCTACCTGCGCGACCACAAGTACCTCTGGCAGGAGGGCCAGGCGGTCTTCCGCTGGACCACCACCGAGCTGTACAAGACCGCCCTGGAAGCGCTGGAGCGCGCGGGAGTGGCTCCCGAGGAGCTGACCGCCTTCGTCCCGCACCAGGCCAACCTGCGGATCGTCGAATCGATCGCCAAGAAGCTGGGCGCGCCCCAGGCACTCGTGGCCCGCGATATCGTCACCGCTGGCAACACCTCCTCCGCGTCCGTCCCGCTCGCGCTGTCGCGCATGATCGGACGCGGGGAGCTCCCGTCGGGGAGCACCGTCCTCACCCTGGGCTTCGGCGCGGGGCTGGTCTATGCCGCACAGGTGATCCGCATCCCCTGACGACACGCGGCCGAAGATCCGGACCGCATCCCCGTTCACAGAACACACGCAAGGAGAAGAAGCACATGGCTCACAGCGAGCAGGAGATCCTGGAAGGCCTCGGCGTCATCATCGAGGAGATCGTCGGCACCGAGCCCTCCGAGGTCACCCCGGAGAAGAACTTCGTGGACGACCTCGACATCGACTCGCTGTCCATGGTGGAGATCGCCGTCGCCGCCCAGGACAAGTTCGGTGTGGAGATCCCCGACGAGCAGCTCAAGGACCTCAAGACGGTCCAGGACGTCATCACCTTCATCCAGAAGTGACCCGTCCGGGTCGCCGGGGACCGATCATCCCGACCCGGCGGCCCGACCGGCCCACCCCGCCGGACCATCCCAGTCATCCGCCACGCCCGGCCCCGTAGCCGGGACGACCCACGAAGGGCGATCGGATCATGACAAAGACCGATGTCGTCGTCACCGGCCTCGGCGCCACCACCCCGCTCGGGGGGGACGTCGCGACCACATGGTCCGCGCTCCTCGACGGCCGTTCCGGTATCAGCTCGCTGCCCGAGGAGTGGCACGAGAGCCTTCCGGTGCACTTCGCCGGGCGTATCGCGCAGGAACCCTCGGAGAAGCTCCCCAAGCCGCGGCTGCGCCGGCTGGACCGCACGCAGCAGTTCGCGCTCATCGCGGCCGCGGAGGCCTGGACCGACGCCGGCGCCCCGGAGGTGGACCCGCTGCGCCTGGGCGTGGTGGTCTCCAGCGGCATCGGCGGCATCCTGACCATTCTGGAGCAGTACGACACCTTCCGTGAGAAGGGCTGGCGGCGGGTCTCCCCGTTCACCGTGCCCATGCTCATGCCCAACAGCCCGGCCGCCGCCATCAGCCTGGAGTACACCGCCCGCGCCGGTTCGCACGTTCCGGTCAGCGCCTGCGCCTCCAGCGCCGAGGCGATCGCCAACGGTGTCGACATGATCCGCGCCGGCCGCGCCGACATCGTCATCGCGGGCGGCACCGAGGCCGCGATCCATCCGCTCAACATCGCCTCGTTCGCGTCGATGCGCGCCCTGTCCACCCGCAACGACGACCCGCAGACGGCGTCGCGGCCCTGGGACAAGGACCGTGACGGCTTCGTGATGGGCGAGGGCGCGGGCATCGTCATCCTGGAGTCCGCCGAGCACGCCGCCAAGCGCGGTGCCCGGGTGTACGCCCACGCTGCCGGCGTCGGCTACACCAACGACGCCTACGACATCGTCCAGCCCGACCCGGAGGGCGCCGGCCAGTCCCGCGCCATCACCCAGGCGCTGGCCGACGCCGACCTGGCGCCCGAGGACATCGTGCACGTCAACGCGCACGCCACCTCCACCCCGGCGGGCGACGTGGGCGAGACCCGCGCCATCCGCGCCGCGCTGGGGTCGGCCGCCGACCGGATCGCGGTGACCTCCACCAAGTCCATGACCGGCCACCTGCTGGGCGGTGCGGGCGCGGTGGAGTCGATCGCCACCGTCCTGGCGCTGCACGACGGACGCATCCCGCCGACCATCAACATCCAGGAGCTGGACCCGGAGGTGGCGGTGGACATCGTCCGCGACAAGCCCCGGGACATGCCCTCCGGCGATGTCGCCGCGATCAACGAGTCCTTCGGGTTCGGCGGCCACAACGTCGCGCTGGTGTTCCGCCGGGCCTGATCCGGCACACCGCGTCCGCGGACGCACGAGGACCCCGTCGGTCGGCGGGGTCCTTCTCCCTATGCAGGAGAGAACCCGACCAACGGCCCGTGAAGGTGAGCTGAACAGCCGCGAAAACGCCTTCAGGTACGCCGGGCCTGTCGTCACCATGGACAGGTGACCACAACGCACTCGCACCGGACCCCCACGGTGACCGCTCCCCGGGCGGCCGGACCGGCACCCCGCCCGGACCGGACGCCGTTCGGCTTCCAGCCGATCGTCGACCTGGACTCGGGCGCCGTCGTGGCCGTCGAAATCATCTCCCCCGCCCCGGCCGGGACACGGGGCGGGCCTTTGGAGATGCCTCCGGAGGAGATGGAGGCCATCGCGGAGTGGCTGCTGGCCCTGGTGCGCGAGTCCGCCGGGACCGAGAGCCTGCTACCGCTGGTGCTGCCGCTGCCCGCGCGGACCCTGATGGCCCGCAACGGGTTCGTCGACCTGGTGGACGGCCTGCTGCGCCGGGCCGGACGGCGGCCCCGCGACATCACGTTCATGCTCGGGTCCGAGCTGGCCGACCTGCCCCGCAAGATCGTGGTGTCGGGGGTGTCGCGGCTGCGCAGCGCGGGCTTCCGGTGCGGTTTCGGCACCGCGATGGTACGCCCGGACCTGGTGGTCGAGGCGACGCCGTTCCTGATGCGGATCGACCCGGGCGTGGTCTCCGGGGTGGCCGCCGACCATCGGCACGCCACCGTGGTGGAGGGCCTGGCCCGGATCGGCCGCGGCAGCGGGGTGTACGCCATGGCCGCGGGGGTGGACACCGCCGAGGACGTGGTGCGGCTGCGCCGCTGCGGGGTGAAGGTGGGCACCGGCCCGTTCTTCGCCGACCCCGCCTGGCGGCCCGGGGAGCGGGTGAACCCGGTGCCCGAGCCGACCGCCGGGCATGGGCAGGCGGGGGACGACGGCCCGCAGGTCACCGAGTTCATGGTCCCGCCGGTGGGGTTCGACTCCGACGCCACCACCGAGCAGGTCCTTGAGGCCTTCACCGACGACAAGGCCCTCAACAGCGCGATCCTCATCGACCACCGGGAGCGGCCGGTGGGCGTGATCGACCGGACCCGGTTCCTGCTGTCGGTGACCGGCCGCTACGGGCACGCCCTGCACGCCAAGCGCCCCGCGATCCGGCTGGGGGAGTCGCCGCGCACGGTCCCGGCGTGGATGTCGGCGATCGCCGCGCTGCGCATCGCCGGCCAGGACACCGAGCGCGTCTACGACGACCTCGTGGTGGTCAACACCTACGGCCAGTGCCTGGGCGTGGTCCGCATCAGCGACCTCATCCAGTCCCTCTCCCGCACCTAGGAACACGCCTCGGGGTCCGCGGAACCCCGCCGGTGCCCCGCGGCCTCTCCGCCGGGTACGACGGCGCCCCGCGCCGGGAGCCGTCGGATCCTGGGCACGTCGCTCAGAAGCCGAATCACCGTCCACGCGGAACGCTCGGCCGGGACTCCCCGGCCGAGCGTCCGCCGGACCCCGTTCGGTTCGATCGGTGTCGCGACGCCCCCTTGAAACCGCCGGGCCGGGCGGGGCGCGTGCGGCCGGGGTCAGCGCAGGGGCTCGGGGCCCTTGACGCCGGACGGGCTGCTGGTGGGCTGTTCGGCGGCGTCCTCCACCGGGACCAGCGGGGAGCGGCCCTCGGCGATGGCGCGGGCGATGCGCGCGCGGGTCTCCTCGTCGTTGAGGTAGTCCAGCTCGGGGCGCTTGGGCAGCAGGCCGTCGCCCGAGGAGCGGCCCATGGCGCGGCGGCGCAGCCACGGCACCAGGTGCTGGCGGGCCCAGCGGCGGTTCTCCCGGCGGCGCAGGATCGCGGGCAGCTGCCGGGGCGGGGTGGTCCAGGGGTCGGTCCAGGACTCGCGCGGCCCCATCGGGAAGCCCAGCAGGTCGGCGATGCGGGCCGCCACGATCTGGTGGCCGGTGCCGTTGAGGTGGAGCCGGTCGTCGCTCCAGGCGCGCGGGTCGGTGAGGGCGTTGAGCGCCCACATGTCGACGATCTCCGTCCCGGTGCGCTCGGCGATCGCGCGCATGTGCATGCTGAACACGGCGATGCGGCCGCGGTAGTAGCGCAGCACGGGGATCCAGCCGGTGTCGTGTCCGGAGATGATGACGGTGCGGATGCCCGCGTCGCACAGGCGGCGGATGCCCTGCTCGAACTCCTCGGCGATGTCGTCCAGCCGGGTACCCGGGCGCAGCACGTCGTTGCCGCCCGCCAGCACGGTGACCAGGTCGGGCTTCCACTCCAGCGTCCGGTCGAGCTGCTCGCCGAAGATGTGCTTCATCCGACGGCCGCGCACGCCCAGGTTGGCGTAACGGAAGTCCGCGGTCACCTGGCCGAGGTGCTCGGCGAGCCGGTCCGCGAAGCCGCGGTACTGGCCGCCGGGGCCGCTGTCGTCCTCCATCCCCTCGGTGATGCTGTCACCGATCGCCACATAGGACCGAATGGACTCCGGTCTACGCGAGGGAGCGGTCACGGGGGGATTCATCTCAAGGTCTGTCACGTCAACCAATCATCCGGCTCGACCGTCCCACGCCGACTGGGCGCCGTAGGGTGCGCGGGTACGGAATCCTGGTACGGGTCGCGGTGGGTCGCCCCCCGTCTCCGAAACACCGTCGACCCCTGCGGCCGCGGGGCGGCCACCCGGCTCGAAGGTCGTTCGGGCGAGGACAGTGCCCGTCCAGCATACCCGGGACCGACGAAGGCGTGCGGGTCACCGAACGCGCTGGTGGGGCGCGCCTGTATCCTCCGCCGCCCACCGCCCTCCCCCGTTTCGGGAGCGGGGAGCGAGCGTGACGGCTCCGTGAACAACAACGCCCGCACGCCAGGGGAAGAGTCTAATGCCCCTTATGAGGTGGATCACATATCCTTGCGGTTCCACGTGGCGCAAATCCCGCTCCGGGGTGACCGACACCCCGCCGGCGGGGTGTTCTCCGCGAGGACCGGGGCGGCCTGGGGGTACCCATGTGGCGTCAAGGGACGTACGATCTCCGGAAGTGCTCACGGCACCCCTGTCCCCCGGCCGCCGTGCCCACCCGTGGCATCCCCATCCGCCTTCCGGGCGGGTCCCCTCGGCGGGTGAAGGGCGCGTACTGTGGTGCATCGAACCGAAGGCCCGTGCGGTTCCTCCCCAATTCACGTGCAGACACCAGGAGGTCGAGGTCCCCAGCGGATGAACGCCGTCTCTCCGATCTGCCTCGTCGACCTCGCGCCCGCGCTGCGCTGGTCGAGGTCGCCGGATGTGGCTCCCCTGCTCCACCATGACCGGCTGATCGACGGCTGGTGGCACTCGCTGCCGGTCGCCAGGGTCCTGGAGATCGCCGGTCCGCCCTGGCTGGCGCACGGGATCGCGCGTCTGGCCGTGGAGCAGTGGGGGCACGTGCCCCTGGCCGAGTTCCTGCCGAACCTGCGCTCCCAGGACGTGCGCTGCGAGGACCTCGCCGAGCCGGTGCGCAGCGCGGTGCTGTCGTCGGCCGGCGACTGGGACCACCTCATCTCCAGCCCGCCCCAGGAGATCGGCGCCTGGCCTCTGGGCGACTGCCGCGTGATGGACGTGGTGAGCACCGTGGCCTGGCGGGCCCTGCAACCCTGCGGCGACCTGCCCGGCGGGCCCACCCCCTCCCCCGCGCTGATGCTGGAGGCGGTGCGCACCATCGCGCACTGGCTACCCGACACCGCGCCCGAGCACGTGCGCAACGCCCTGGACTACCTGACCACCGCCACCGGTTCCGACCAGGCCGCGGCCTCCGGGGGCGCCGGAAGCGATCCGACGCCGCCGCAGACCCCGGCCACCCGGGCCATCCGTACGCTGCGGGCGCTGCGCGCCCAGCGCGACGAAGAGCACCAGGAGACCGCTCTGCCCGCCGCCGTCGGCGGCCCCGAGCCGGTGCCGATGGCCATGGTGAGCTCCGCCGCGATGATCCCCGGGCCGGCGCTGGAGGCCGAGGCCTCGGCCGGGAACGGCGTGGGAGACCTGCGCTCGCAGTTCCGCAGCTCGCTGCTGGGCCCCGGGCGGACCCTGCGCAGACCCAGCTTCGGGCCGCCCAAGCACCGCCCCGAGCAGGAGGAGCGCCCGCCCGCCCCGGCACTGGGCGAGCACCCCTTGGTGGACATGGTCGAGGAGATGTTCCGCTCCTGGCCCGATCTGGAGCGCACGGTGGCCGCCGAGCGCCTGTTCGCCACCGACCCCATCAGTATCCGGGTGCTGTCCGAGCAGATCGCCGTGGACGTCACCGACATCCGGTCCGCCCAGCGCAAGGTCGAGGAGCGGCTGCTGCGCTGGCTGAACTCGCCCGAGGGCGCCCCCATCACCAAGCACCTGCGGGACCTGTCGGAGCAGTTGGGCACGGCCACCACGATCGACCGGCTGATCAACGCCCACCCCGACCACCCGGTGGAGGTGCCCACCCTGCACACGCCGCTGTGGCGGGTGGTGATCACCCTGTTCACCGACCGGCGCATGCACAACGGCTGGCTCATCGCCGACGACCCGGGGCGCCTGCGCTGGCAGACCCGCGAGCTGCTGTCCGACGGGCCCGGCCTGACCGAGGCGGGCATCCGGCTGGGCCGGATCGGCATCCGCCAGCAGGAGCTGCGCGCCTGGCTGCTCAGCACCCCCGGGGTGAGCCTTCAGGACGGGCGCGTGCTCGTCGACCCGTCGGTGCCGATGGAGGCGCCCGGCGGCCAGCCCGGGCACACCACGGACGACTCGGGGGCCACCACGGAGAACGGACTCCCGATCCGCCGCCGCCCCGACGGGCCGGCGCCCGAGCCCGCACACCCCGCTCCCGCCCCGTTCGCGGCCGCCGCGGACATGCGGATGCCCGCGCCCCCGGAGCAGATGCCGCCCGCCCCGGCTCCGATGGCGCCGCCCGCCGCCCCGGGACGGCCGATCCCCGGCGACCCGGCCATGGCGGCCCGCTGCTTCCGGGCGCCCGACGGCCGCTGGTGGCACCGCATCGACATCACCGCCGACCACCTCAACGGCGCCCCGGTGGCGGTGCCCGCCGGATACGCCACCCACCTGGGCCTACAGCCCGGACGGCTGCTGTGCCTGACCGCGCCCGGCGCGGACCTGCTGGTCCTGGTCTGGCGCGACCAGCCCGCGTTCGACTCGCTACGGCCGCTGCTGCGCCGCCAGGCCGCCCAGCCCGGCGACCGCGTCTTCATCACCGTGTCGGGCGACCGGTTGGACGCGCGCAAACTGCCGGCGACCGACCTGAGCAACTACTCGCCGACCGCGCGGGCGCTGCACCTGAGCGGCTACACGGCACCGTCCTCCACCGAGGAGGCGTTGAAGATCCTCTCCCGCCGGATCACCGCCAGCGACGACCGGGCCCCGACCGACCCGCAGTCCCTGATCGAACTGCTCACCCGGCGGGGCGACAACGACATCGCGGGCGAGCTGCGCGCCGGGTTGTTCGCAGCCCACTAGGGCGTGTTCGACGGGTCGTTCCGCCCGCCCCCGCCGCCCTCAACGGACGCCGTCGGCGCGGTGCCTCAGCGGAGCCGCCGGGCCGCCTCCCGCTGCGCCGCCTGCGCTCGTCGTCGTGCGAGAGATCGCCCGGCGGCCGCTCGTGTCCTTCGGCGCAAGCGCCGAGCCGCACGAAAGCATCCGGCGAACACGCCCTGGAAGCATCGTCCAGGCCCCCGGTCCCACGACCGGGGGCCTGGTTTTTCACATCCGGGACTTTCCCTCCACCCGATGATTCTTGTAGGTTAGCCTTACCTAAGCATAGTTGAGGTGGTTCCCCTGCATACTTCCCGGCATCTGGCCCCCTCCCCGGCCGAGCGCGCCAGAGCGGTCCTGGCCCGGCCCAATCCGGCCACCGTCACGACCCAGAGCGGCACCCTCCACCTCGTCGACCCGGCCTGCCACGTGCACCCCGGCGGCACGGTGAGCCTGCTGCTCCCCGACCGCCACCACCTGCTGGACGAGATGTCCCGCGGGCGCACCGCGGCCACCGTCGAGTTCACGGACACCAGCGCGGTGGCGCTGCGCGACCCCACGCGCTCCCTGCTGTGGATCAGCGGGACCCTCACCGCCCTGGACGAGGCGACGGCGCGCATGCGGGCCCTGCGGCTGATCCGCGACGACCCCGACGAGCGCCTGCTCGACATCGGCCACGGCCGCACCATGGTCGCCCTGGACCCGTACCTGGTGGTGCACTCCGACACCGAGGGCTGCCACCTGCTCGGCAACGACGAGTTCCTCCGGGCCCAGCCGGACCCGCTGGGCCGCTGGGAGGGCCCCTGGCTGCGCCACCTGGAGGAGGACCACCCGGACCTGCTCGCCGCACTGGCCGAGGTATGCCCCGGGGACGTCCCCCCGGTCCCGCCCCGCCCTCTGGGCGTGGACCGCTACGGCATGACCCTGCGCTTCGAGGGCCCCGACGGCGACCACGACGTCCGGCTGCCCTTCGGCCGCACCGTCGAAGGCCCCGAGGACGTCGCCGCCGAGGTGCACGCCCTGGCGAACCTGCCCGACGCCTGCGGACCCTTCTAGAGCGGCTCCCGGGTGGCGTCCAGGGCCGCCGCCAGCCGGGCCACCCCCTCGGCGGCCTCCTCCGGCCCCGAGGTGCCCGCGTAGGCCAGGCGCAGGTACGGTGCGGGCGGCTCCCCGGGGAAGAACGGCCGCCCGGCCGCCACCTTCACCCCGGCGCGCGGGGCCGCCGCCGCGACGGCGTCCTCGTCGGTGCCGTCGGGCAGGCGCGCCCACACCTGGTAGCCGCCCGGCCGGAACACCTGCTCCACCAGCGGAGCCCGCTCCAGCAGGGCGGCCGCCACCGCCGTGCGCCGCCGGGTCAGCCCCTCGGCCAACGCCCGCAGGTGCCGCGCCCAGGCCGGGGAGCCCACCAGCTCCAGGGCCGTCTCCTGGAGGACCCGGGGCACGAAGAGGGAGTCCACCACCTGGACGGCGCGCAGCCGGCGCAGCACCGGTCCGCGCGCCGCCAGGGCGCCCACCCGCAGCCCGGGCGAGGAGGCCTTGGTCAGCGAGTGGACGTGCACCACCGTCCCGTGCCGGTCGTCGGCGATCAGTGGCGGCGGCACGGAAGGGGCGTCGGTGTGCGCCAACCGCCGTGCGTAGTCGTCCTCCACCACGAACGCGCCCGCCTCCCGGGCGGCCCGCAGCACCCCGGCACGGCGCTCCTGCGTCAGCACCGCCCCGGTCGGATTGTGGAACAGGGGCTGGCACACCAGCACCCGGGCACCGGTGGCGGCGAACGCCTCGACCAGCAGCTCCACCCGTACCCCGTCCCCGTCCACCGGGACCGGCACCGGGCGCATGCCCAGGGCCCGGGCGATGGCCAGCAGCCCCGGGTAGGTCGGCGACTCCACCAGGACCGGGGATCCGGGCGGTGCCAGCGCCCGCAGCGCGGTGGACAGGGCGCTCTGCCCGCCCGCCGTGACCAGCACGTGCGAGGCGTCCAGCGACGCCCCGTCGATCTCCCGGGCGAACCAGTCGCGCAGCTCCGCCACCCCCTCCAGCGGCGGGCTCCCCCACACGCCGGGGCGGCGGGCGGCCCGGGCCGCGGCGGCGGCCAGCTCCCGGTCCGGGCGCAGCGAGGCGTGCGGGTAGCCGCCGTGCAGGGGGACGACCCCGGCCGGGGCGGGGGCGAGGGTGGCGAGGAACCCGGAGTCGTCCAGGCTGCGCGGGATCCCGCCCGCCTCGGGCGCCGCGTCCAGGGCGACCTCCTGCCAGGAGGTGTCCCGCGCGGGCCGGCGCACCGGTTCCCCGGCCCGGAAGGAGCCCGCACCGGGTCGGGTGACCACGAGCCCCTCCGCGACCAGGCGGGCCATCGCCCGGGAGAGGGTCACCGGTCCCACCCCGTGCCGCTCCACCAGGGTCCGGCTGGCGGGCAGCCGCTCCCCGGGGGCGTAGCGCTCGAACTCACGACGCAGGACCTCGGTCAGATCCCGGCCACTGCTACCCTTGTTCATGAAAGCACACGATAGCGCTACCACTCGATCCTCGGTAGCGATTCCGCGCGGCGCCGTCCTGGCCCTCCTCGGAGTGGCCGCCTTCTCCCTCACCCTTCCCTCCACAGCACTGGCCCTGGAGGGCTTCGGCCCGTGGACCACCGCCGTGCTGCGGGCCTCGGTCGCCGGGCTGGTCGCCGCCGGCTGCCTGGCCGCCGTCCGCGCACCGCTGCCCACCCGTGCGCAGCTCCCCGCCCTGGCGGCGGTCGCCGCCGGCTGTGTGGTGGGCTTCCCGCTGCTGACCTCACTGGCGTTGGGGAGCACGGGGGCGGGCGACGCCGCCGTGGTCGTCGGGCTGCTGCCGGTGACCACCGCCGTCCTGGCCACCCTCCTGGGCGGGACCCGCCACTCCCCCGCGTTCTGGATCGCCGCCGGTGTCGGCGCCGCGGCCGTCGCGGGGTTCACCCTCGCCCGCACCGGCGGCTCACCCGGGCTCGGGGACCTCTTCCTGCTGGGCGCACTGCTCGCCTGCGCCTACGGGTACGCCGAGGGCGGCCGGCTGGCGGCCTCGATGCCCGGCTGGCAGGTGATCGCCTGGGGCCTGGTGCTGACCCTGCCCCTCAGCCTGCCCGTCACCGCCGTCGCCCTGGCCCTGGAACCGGTCGCGCCGACCCCCTCCGCGGTGGCCGGTCTGGTCTACCTCTCCCTGGTCAGCCAGTTCGGCGGTTTCATCCCGTGGTACCGCGGCATGGGTCTGATCGGCGTCGCGCGGGCCGGGCAGATCCAGCTGGTCCAGCCCCTGCTCACCCTGACCTGGGCGGTGCTGCTGCTGGGCGAGCGGCCCGGCACCGGCGCCCTGCCCACCGTCCTCGTGGTCCTGGCCTGCGTCGCCGTCACCCAGAAGGTGCGCTGACACGACGACGGGCCGGGCACCCGCCAGGGGTGCCCGGCCCGTTCGGCCGTCGGACGACTCAGACGTTGAAGCCCAGCATGCGCAGCTGGTCGCGCCCGTCGTCGGTGATCTTGTCCGGACCCCACGGCGGCATCCAGACCCAGTTGATCTTGACCTCGCGGCCGAACTCCTCCAGCGCGCTGGTGGCCTGGTCCTCGATCACGTCCGTGAGCGGGCAGGCGGCGCTGGTCAGGGTCATGTCCAGGGTGATCACCGCGTCGTCGGCGTTCACCCCGTACAGCAGCCCCAGGTCGACGACGTTGACGCCGAGCTCGGGGTCGATGACGTCCTTGAGGGCCTCACCGATCTCCTCGACGAGCGCCTCGGCCTCGGGGGACAGCGGGACCTCGGCCGGGGCGGCCTCGGTCGTCGGGGTCTCGTTCTCGCTCACTGACATCAGACGCCTTCCTTCTCCAGGGACTGCGCTACCGCGTCCTTCCACGCCATCCACCCGAGGAGGGCGCACTTGATCCGGGCCGGGTACTTGGACACCCCGGCGAACGCGACCGCGTCCTCCAGGACCTCCTCGTCGGGTTCACCCTTGCCCTTGGAGTGCATGAGCTCGTTGAAGGCCTCCAGGGTCCGCATCCCCTCGGCCACCGTGCGCCCGATCAGCAGGTCGGTCAGCACCGAGGTGCTGGCCTGGCTGATCGAGCAGCCCATGCCCTCGTAGGAGACGTCACTGACGAGAGCCTGATCGTCCAGTGCTCCGTCCCCCTGCGCCGGGGTCAGCGCCACCCGGAGCGTCACCTCGTCCCCGCAGGTGGGGTTGATGTGGTGCGCCTCGGCGTTGTGCGGATCCCGCAGCCCCTTGTGGTGCGGGTTCCGGTAGTGGTCCAGGATGATCTCCTGGTACATCGCGTCCAGCTGCATGTGCGGATTTTCCTCGTCATTCTTCTGGCCTGCGCTCCGCTTCGGCCGGGTTCGGTCCCGGACCGCGGGGGCTCTCGCACCCCGGTTCCCGGGCCCGTCCGCGGTGCGGGGCCTAGCCCCGGGTTCCGAAGAACTCCTGAGCGGCCCTGACGGCCGTCACGAGCGCGTCCACGTCCTCCGTGGTGTTGTAGAGGTAGAACGACGCGCGCGTGGTCGCGTGCACGCCCAGGGCGCGGTGCAGCGGCCAGGCGCAGTGGTGACCCACCCGGACCTCCACCCCGCGGTCGTCGAGCACCTGCCCGAGGTCGTGCGGGTGGATGCCCTCCACCTCGAACGACACCGCGCCGCCGCGGTCCACGGCGTCGTTCGGGCCGATGATGCGCAGCCCCTCGACGTCGGAGAGCGCCTTGAGCGCGTACTCCACCAGCGTGTGCTCGTGGGCGGCGATCCGGTCCATGCCCACGGCCGACAGGTAGTCGCAGGCCGCGGCCAGGGCCACCGCCTGCGGTGCCATCGGCACCCCGGCCTCGAACCGCTGCGGCGGCTCGGCCCAGGTGGAGTACTCCATGTGGACCACACCGATCATGGACCCGCCGGTGATGAACGGCGGCATGGCCTCCAGCAGCTCCCGGCGCCCCCACAGGACGCCGATGCCGTTGGGTCCGAGCATCTTGTGCCCGGAGAAGGCCAGGAAGTCCACACCCAGCTCCGCCACGTCCACCGGCATGTGCGGCACCGACTGACAGGCGTCCAGCACCGTCAGGGCCCCCACCTCACGGGCCCGGGCGACGATGTCGGCCACCGGGTTGACGGTGCCCAGCACGTTGGACTGGTGGGTGAAGGCGACCACCTTGGTGCGCTCGCCGATGAGGGTGTCGAGACCCGAGAGGTCCAGGCGGCCCCGGTCCGTCACCGGGAACCACCGCAGGGTGGCCCCGGTGCGACGGCACAGCTCCTGCCAGGGCACCAGGTTGGCGTGGTGCTCCATCTCGGTCACGACGATCTCGTCGCCGGGACCCACCTGGAAGCGGCGCAGGCCCTCGTCCGCCGTGGCGGCGTTGCCCATCGCGTACGCGACGAGGTTGATCGCCTCGGTGGCGTTCTTGGTGAACACCACCTCGCCGACGTCGCCGCCGATGAAGCGGGCGATGGTCTCCCGCGCCGCCTCGTAGGCGTCGGTCGCCTCCTCCGCGAGCTGGTGCGCACCGCGGTGCACCGCCGCGTTGTGGCGTTCGTAGAACTCACGCTCGGCGTCCAGCACCTGGCGGGGCTTCTGTGAGGTCGCCCCGGAATCCAGGTACACCAGCGGACGTCCGTCGCGGACGGTCCGGGACAGGATCGGGAAATCCTTCCGGATCGCCGCGACGTCGAGCGGGGCCGTGGCCCCACCGAACTCGCGGACAGTGGTCATCGGTTATGCGCCCGCCTTCACGAAACGCTCGTAGCCCTCGGCCTCCAGGGTGTCGGCCAGCTCGGAGCCGCCGGACTCGGCGATGCGGCCGTTGGCGAAGACGTGGACGTGGTCCGGCTTCACGTAGTTGAGGATCCGGGTGTAGTGCGTGATGAGCATGACGCCCAGGTCGTTGTTCTCCTTGGCGCGGTTGACGCCCTCGGAGACGACCTTGAGCGCGTCGACGTCCAGGCCGGAGTCGGTCTCGTCCAGGATCGCGATCTTCGGCTTGAGCAGCTCCAGCTGGAGGATCTCGTGGCGCTTCTTCTCACCGCCGGAGAAACCCTCGTTGACGCCGCGGGCGGCGAAGTCGGAGTCGATGGAGAGGTCCTTCATCGCGCCCTGGAGCTCCTTGGAGAACTGCCGGAGCTTGGGGGCCTCGCCGCGCACCGCGGTGACGGAGCTGCGCAGGAAGTTGGACATGGACACGCCCGGGACCTCGACCGGGTACTGCATGGCCAGGAAGACGCCGGCGCGGGCGCGCTCGTCCACGCTCATGTCGAGGATGTTCTCGCCGTCGAGGAGGACCTCGCCCTCGGTGATCTCGTAGCGCGGGTGCCCGGCGATGGCGTAGGCCAGCGTGGACTTGCCCGAGCCGTTGGGGCCCATGATGGCGTGGGTCTCACCGGAGTTGATGGTGAGGTCGACGCCCTTGAGGATCTCCCGGCGCTCGTCCTCACCGATCAGGACGTCGGCACGCAGACCGCGGATTTCGAACTTCGTCATTTCAAGCCTCAGGAATTCTTCTCGTCCAACGACACGAGCACGTCGTCGCCGTCGATCTTCACGTCATAGGTGGGGACCGGCCGGGTGGCGGGCGGGTTGATCGGCGCCCCCGAGCGCAGGTCGAAACAGGAGCCGTGCAGCCAGCACTCGATGGTGCCGTCCTCGACCTCGCCCTCGGACAGGCGGACCTCCGCGTGCGAGCACACGTCCCGCACCGCGAACACCTCGCCCTCGGACCGGACCAGTGCGATGGGCGTCTCGTCGTCGGTCTCGACCCCGAGAACCCCTTCCTCGGGGATCTCGGCGAGCTCGGCGACCTTCACCCAGCGACCGGCGTCACTCATGTGCGGCCAGCTTCCGCTCGACCTTGGCCATGATCTCCTCGGCGAGCCCCTCGACCGGGATGCGGTTGATGAGCTCCAGGAAGTAGCCGCGGATGACCAGGCGGCGCGCCTCGTCCTCCGGGATGCCGCGCGAGCGCAGGTAGAACAGGTGGATGTCGTCGAGGCGACCGCTGGCGGCGGCGTGGCCGGCGCCCTCCACCTCACCGGTGAAGATCTCCAGGTTCGGCACCGAGTCCACGCGGGTGTCGTCGGTGAGCTGGAGGTTGCGGTTGTGCTCGTAGGAGTCCGTGCCGGTGGTGCCCTCACCGATGATGACGTCACCGATCCACACACCGTGGGCGCCCTTGCCGCTCAGCGCACCCTTGTACTCCACCCGCGAGCGGGTGTTGGAGACGTTGTGGTCGATGAGCGAGCGGTGCTCGTGGTGCTGGTCGTCGCCGGTGAAGTACAGGCCGTGCAGCTCGGCGTTGCCGCCGCGCCCCTTGTAGGCCACCTTCGGGGAGAGCCGGACCAGGTCGCCGCCGAGCGTGACGACGATCGACTTGAACGTGGCGTCCTTGTCGACCTGGGTGTTGTGCTGGGTGACGTCGACGGCGTCGCGGTCCCAGTCCTGGAGGCTGACCAGGGTCAGCCGGGCGCCCTCGCCGACGTGGACGTCCACGCTGCCGGCGCGGACACCGGTGCCGGTCTGGTCCAGGACGACGACCGCCTCGGCCAGCGGCTGGACGTCGATGACGAACTGGTCGTAGCGGGTGCCCCCCTGGGCCTCCCGGTTGATGGTGACCGGGCGCTCCAGCGCGGTGCCCCGGGCGACGGTCACCACCGTGGCCTGCTCGAAGGACGAGTAGGCCTGGGCGATGACGCGGTCGGCGGGCGTGCCGGCGGTGCCCAGACGGGCGTCGTCACGGCCGACGGTCTCGACCGTGACGCCCTCGGGGGCGTCGATGTCGATCTTGTCGGTGCCGTCGGCGGCGGCGGTGCCGTCGTGCAGGCCCTTGAGGCGGCGCAGCGGGGTGAACCGCCACTCCTCCTCACGGCCGTTGGGGACGGGGAAGTCGTTCACGTCGAAGGACCCGTGGGTCGCAAGCTTGGAGAACGGGATGTCCCCGAGGCCGTGGCTGTGGGCCTTGGGTTCGATGCTCGGGCCGGTCAACTTAACCAACCGCTCCTTCCATCTGAAGCTCGATCAGCCGGTTCAGTTCCAGCGCGTACTCCATGGGCAGCTCGCGCGCGATGGGCTCGACGAACCCGCGCACGATCATCGCCATGGCCTCGTCCTCGTCCATGCCCCGGCTCATCAGGTAGAAGAGCTGGTCCTCGCTGACCTTGGAGACGGTCGCCTCGTGCGCGAGCTCGGCGTCGTCCTCGCGCAGGTCGTTGTAGGGGTAGGTGTCCGAGCGGCTGATGGTGTCGATCAGCAGCGCGTCGCACTTGACGGAGGACTTGGCGTTGTGGGCGCCCTCCTGCACCTGCACCAGACCCCGGTAGGAGGCGCGGCCCCCGCCGCGGGCCACCGACTTGGAGATGATGGTGGAGGAGGTGTTGGGCGCGCAGTGCACCATCTTGGAACCGGTGTCCTGGTGCTGGCCCTCGCCCGCGAAGGCGATGGACAGGGTCTCGCCCTTGGCGTGCTCGCCCATCAGGTAGACGGCCGGGTACTTCATGGTCACCTGGGAGCCGATGTTGCCGTCGATCCACTCCATGGTCGCGCCCTCTTCGGCGATGGCGCGCTTGGTGACCAGGTTGAAGACGTTGTTCGACCAGTTCTGGATGGTCGTGTACCGGCAGCGGGCGTTCTTCTTGACGATGATCTCGACGACCGCGGAGTGCAGCGAGTCCGACTTGTAGATCGGCGCGGTGCAGCCCTCGACGTAGTGGACGTAGGCGCCCTCGTCGACGATGATCAGCGTCCGCTCGAACTGGCCCATGTTCTCGGTGTTGATCCGGAAGTAGGCCTGGAGCGGGATCTCCACGTGCACGTTCTTGGGAACGTAGATGAAGGAGCCGCCGCTCCACACGGCGGTGTTGAGAGCGGCGAACTTGTTGTCGCCGGCCGGGATCACCGTGCCGAAGTACTCCTGGAACAGCTCCGGGTGCTCCTTGAGCGCGGTGTCGGTGTCCAGGAAGATGACGCCCTGCTCCTCCAGGTCCTCGCGGATCTGGTGGTAGACGACCTCGGACTCGTACTGCGCGGCGACACCGGCGACCAGGCGCTGCTTCTCCGCCTCGGGGATGCCCAGCTTGTCGTAGGTGTTCTTGATGTCCTCGGGCAGTTCCTCCCAGGAGGTGGCCTGCTTCTCCGTGGACCGCACGAAGTACTTGATGTTGTCGAAGTCGATCTTGGACAGGTCCGCGCCCCAGTTGGGCATGGGCTTCTTGTCGAAGAGCTTCAGCGACTTGAGCCGGAGCTTCGTCATCCACTCCGCCTCGCCCTTCTTGGCGGAGATGTCGCGGACGACCTCTTCGTTCAGACCGCGGCGGGCCGAGGCACCGGCCTGGTCCGAGTCGGCCCAGCCGTACTCATAGTTGCCGATCCCTTCGAGTTCGGGATGCGCGATAGACGTCATGCGCGGACTCCTCCTGGACTCAGACGTCCTAGTGGTGTTGCAATCCTCCGCCCGCCGTGCGGCGGGCGCTGGTGGTCGCGGGGGCGTGGTCGTCCCCGCCCGCCCCGTCGTCACCCCTGGGGGTGACGTGCGTGGTGCACACACCGTCGCCGTGGGCGATGGTGGCCAACCTGCGCACCGGGGTGCCCAGAAGCCGCGCGAAGGCCTCGATCTCGGCCTCGCAGAGTTGCGGGAACTCGGCTGCGACGTGGGCGACAGGGCAGTGGTGCTGGCACAACTGGTCGCCGCCTCCGGGGGCCGGTGCCCGGCCGGCGGTGGCGGCGTAACCGTCGTTGGACAGGGCCTCGGCCAGCAGCCGGACGCGCTGTTCGGGTGGAACAGCGGCGAGCAGCGGCTCGTAGCGCCTCTCCAGGTCGGCGACCTGACTGCGGGCGAACTCCCCGACCGCTTCGGGACCGGCGGTCTCCGCGAGGAAGCGGAGCGCGCTGGTGGCGAGGTCGTCGTAGGCGTGGACGAAGGCGTCGCGACCGGCCTCGGTGATGGCGAAGACACGCGCGGGGCGCCCCCTGCCGCGTCGGCCTCCCGGGGGTCGGGCGTCGCGGGCCTCGACCATGCCCTCGCTCGTCAGGTTGTCGAGGTGGCGGCGGATGGCCGCCGGGGTCAGGCCGAGCCGCTCCCCCAGGGCGGAGGCGGTGATCGGCCCCTGCTCCAGGATGAGCCGGGCCACACGCGCGCGCGTGCCGGTCTCGGCTCCGCGCTCGGGCCCGGCCAGGGGGCGGGGTACGTTGGTGGCGTCGGGCACGACGGTCCCCTCCCCTCGACGGCGACTCCTGTTTTTGACAACATCAGTGTGGCGTAAATCAGTCCGCCGTGGCAAACCCGCTTTCATGCCTTTCGTCACGAAGGTCAGGCTTGCCTAACTGGGAGTTCACCGTGGCGAAACCCCGAGCGGAAAAGCGCAGGTCATCCTACCTTCGACCGATCGTCTCGAAAAGTGAGACAACCGTCCCGAGATATGGACAATGCGCAGCCCCTCCCGCCGGGCGGGCCGCCACCCCCGCCGCCACCGGTGCGCGCGGGGCGGTGAAGGGCCTCGCGCGGGCGCACGTAGACTCTGGGCCCATGGACACAGCCGCCGTCGAGGTCGTCGACCTGGTCAAGCGCTACGGCGCCACCACCGCCGTCTCCGGCCTCACCTTCCGGGCGCGCCGGGGCGCGGTGACCGCCCTGCTCGGACCCAACGGTGCGGGCAAGACCAGCACCATCGAGATCTGCGAGGGCTTCCGCCGCGCCGACGGCGGCAGCGTGCGGGTCCTGGGCCTGGACCCGGTCTCCGACGCCGACGCCCTCAAGCCCCGGGTCGGGGTCATGCCCCAGTCCGGCGGGGTGCCCACCGGGGCCCGCGCGGCCGAGTGGCTGCGCCTGATGGCCTCCTTCCACACCTCCCCCGTGTCCCCGGACCTGCTGCTGGAGCGGCTGGGCCTGACCTCGGTGTCGCGCACCCCGTTCCGCCGCCTGTCCGGCGGGCAGCAGCAGCGCCTGTCGCTGGCCTGCGCCGTGATCGGCCGACCCGAACTGGTCTTCCTCGACGAGCCCACCGCGGGCCTGGACCCCCAGGCGCGGATGGCCACCTGGGACCTGGTCGCCGAACTGCGCGGTGCGGGCGTGGCCGTCATCCTCACCACGCACCACATGGAGGAGGCCGAGCGCCTCGCCGACCACGTGGTCATCATCGACCGCGGCGCCGTCGTGGCCGAGGGCACCCCCGCCGAACTGGCCGGGGGCCGCCGCGAGGTGTGCTTCTGCACCGACGCCCCCATCGACGCCGACGCGCTGCGCGACGCACTGCCCGCCGGGACCCGGATCGCCTCCGCGCGCGGTGCGGGCGGCCGACGCGAATACGTGATCGGCACCGACGATCCCGAGGCGCTGGGCCCGGAGTTCCTCGCCACGGTGACCGCCTGGTGCGCGTCCGCCGGTGTCCTGGCCGAGGATCTGCGCGTGCGACGGCGTACCCTCGAAGACGTCTTCCTCGAACTCACCGGCAGGGAACTGCGCGAATCATGAGCGAGCACATCTCCAGCACCGCCGCGCCCGCGCCGGGCGCGGCGCGCCCGGCGGACGGCGGCGCCTCCCCGTTCGTCCCCGCCCCCGGCGCCGCGCCGATGTGGCGGATGGTCTGCGCGCAGGCCGGGATGGAACTGCGGGTGATGCTGCGCCACGGCGAGCAGTTCCTGCTGACCATGGTCATCCCCGTGCTGTTGCTGGTCGGCTTCAGCCTCACCTCCGTCCTGGACGTCGGCGAGGGCCCCCGGGTGGACGCGCTCACCCCGGGTGTCCTGGCGCTGGCGATCATGTCGACGTCGTTCACCGGGCTGGCCATCGGCACCGGGTTCGAGCGCCGGTACGGGGTGCTCAAGCGGCTGGGCGCCACCCCGCTGTCCCGGTTCGGGCTGCTGGCCGCCAAGACGCTGGCCGTACTGGGCGTGCAGGTCATCCAGATCGCCGTGCTGTGCGCCGTGGCGCTGGCGCTGGGCTGGACCCCGGCGGCGTCGTTCGGCGGTGCGGTCGCGGCGGCCGCCCTGGTGCTGCTGGCGACCGCCGCGTTCAGTTCGCTGGCGCTGCTGATGGCCGGGACGCTGCGGGCCGAGGCCACGCTGGCCGCCGCCAACCTGGTCTACATCCTGCTGCTGGGGCTGGGCGGGGTGCTCTTCCCCGTCAGCGCGTTCCCCGGCCCGTTGGAGGCGGTGTCCTCGGCGCTGCCGATCACCGCGCTCAGCGAGGGTCTGCGGACGGTGTTGACGGACGGCTCCCTTCCCTCTCCGGGGGTGTTCGCGGTCCTCCTGGTGTGGGCCGTGGTCGGCGGAGCGCTGGCCGCCCGCCTCTTCCGCTGGGAGTGAGCACCGCGGCCCCGGCGACCAGCAGGGGCACGACCAGCAGGGGCAGGGCCGCCACCGGGTAGGCCTGGGCGGGTGCGACCAGGGTGGCGAGCACGCCCGCCGCCGCACCGCCCGAGGACGCCCCGGCGTTGAAGGCGGTGTTGACCCAGGTGCCCGCCCGGGTGGCCCGCCCCGGACCCGCCGCCGCGTCGGCCGCCAGGTAGGCGGTGGTGATCGCCGGAGTGGCCGCCGCGCTCGCGGCGAAGAGCACCGCGCACAGTGCGAGCGGCCCGGACACGGTCGCGGCGAGGAGCGTCGCCGCCCCGACGCCCAGGCCGAGCCCGATGAGGCGGGGCTGCGGCCCCCGCCGCCACAGCACGGCGCCGTAGACCAGCCCGCCGATGATCCCGCCCGCGGTCTGCGCGATCTCGAACCGCACCAGCAGGGCGGCGTCGCCGTGCCGTTCGGCGAAGGCGACGTGGACCATGCCGGCCGCGCCCAGGGTCAGGCCCAGCGCCGCCGCCATCGCCATCGCGGGCGCCAGGGCCCGCCAGGGCGCCGGGCCGCCGTCCGGGGCCGGGTCCTGGATCTCCCACGCACCCCGCCGGGCCAGGGGTGTGCCCACCAGCAGCACGACCCCGGTCACCAGCAGGAGTGCGGCCCCGGCCAGGCCGACCGCGGGCGGCGCGAACGGGAGCAGGGCGCCCAGCAGCAGCGGACCGGCGAGGAAGACCGCCTCCTCCACGACCGAGTCCAGGCTGTAGGCCCGCTGCCGCAGGCCGTCGCGATCGGCGAGGAGACGGCTCCACAGGGTGCGGGTGACCGGCCCCAGCGGCGGGATCACCGACCCGACGAGGGCGGGTAGCGCGACCAGGGACCAGGCGGGGGCGCCCGGCCGCCAGGTCAGCCAGGCCAGGGCGAGCAGGCCGGCGGCGGCCAGGACCGCCATCGGGACCAGCGTGCGGGGCATGCCGTGGCGGTCGATGAGGCGGGCGCGGGCCGGGGCCAGGGCGGTGGCGGTGGCGCCGTAGGCGGCGGTGGCCGCGCCGACCACCGCGTAGGAGTCGGCCGCGGCGGTGACGGACAGGATCAGGGCCAGGCCCAGTAGGCCGAAGGACAGGCGCCCGAGCATGGCGGGCGCGAAGAAGCGGACCGCTCCGGGCGTGCGCAGGACGGCACGGTAGGAGTCGGCCCGGTGGGGCGATGACACGGGTGTGTTCCCTCAGGGGGCGGCGGCGCACGGGCGCCGCGGATGTGCACGGACACCGGAGGAACCGCGGGCACGGAGGGTGCGGCGGTCCGGTGCCGGTCTACGCACAGGGGTGGAACACGGGGCCAGGGTATCAGGCGTGTCGGGGCCCGGTCCTAGGATGGCGGGCATGATCGACATGGACGCGGTGACCGGAATCCTGCGCGATGTGGCCCGCGAGGTGGTCCTGCCCCGGGCCCGTTCGCTGTCCGAGGGCGAGGTCATGGAGAAGACCCCGGGCGAGCTGGTCACCGTCGTCGATCAGGAGGCCGAGCGGGTCATCACGGCCCGGCTGCGAGGGCTGCTCGACGCGCCGGTGGTGGGCGAGGAGGCGGTGGCCGCCGACCCCGCGCTGGTGGACGCGCTGCGCACCGAACCGGTGGTGTGGCTGGTGGACCCGCTGGACGGGACCCGCAACTTCGTCGAGGGCCGCCGCGAGTACGGGGTGATGGCGGCCCTGGTGCACGGCGGGGAGACCGTCGCGGCGTGGATCGTGCAGCCCGAGTGGGACCGCGTGTACACCGCCGAACGCGGTGCGGGCGCCTGGCGCGACGGGACGCGGCTGCACCGGGATCCGGCGCCGACCGACCCCGGGCGGCTGCGCGGCTCGGTGCTCACCCGTTTCCTGGATCCGGCGGCGAAGCGGCGTGTGGAGGCGTCGGTGCCGCGGTTCGCCCGCGTGGGAGCCGGCGCGCACTGCTGTGCCGTCGACTACCCGCTGCTGTGCGAGGGCGCCCAGGACTTCCTGCTGTTCCACCGGACCCTGCCCTGGGACCACGCCCCCGGCGCGCTGCTGCTGGCCGAGGCGGGCGGGGTGTCGCGGCGGCCGGACGGGACGCCCTACCGGCCCGACCAGGGCCGGGACGTGCTGGGGCTGTTGAACGCCGCCGACGAGACCTGCTGGAAGACGGTACACGAGCTGCTGCTGCCCTGACCGGCGGCCGGGCGGTTCAGCTCAGGGGGACGAGCCGCCACTGCTGGAAGGCGTGCCCGCCGTCGGGGGCCTGGATGACGGGGGTCCCGTTGTCCGGGGCGCCGCCCTGGCCCTCCAGGGCCTGGCCGGTGGCCCGGTTGACCAGGCGGACGACGCCACCGCCCACGTCGACGACGGTCCAGTGCTGGTTGCTCGCCCCGGTACTGGTGAGCAGGGTGGCCACCGGCGGAGCCGCGGCGTCGGTGGGGACCTCCAGGACCTTGCCGCTGCCCACGCCCTCGATCTCGTAGAACCCGCCCTCGACGGGGTTGAACCGCCACTGCTGGTTGCCCTGGTCGTGCCGGTCCCACAGGTGGACGGGGGCGCCGTTGTGGGTGGCGGCCTGGACGACGTCCAGGGCGCGGTCGCCGTGCACGTTCTGTAGGACGTAGACGGTCTCGGGGTCGATCCCCGCGGGGTGGGTCGGTTCCTCGGAGGGTTCCGGGGAGGGCTCGGGGGATTCCTCCGGCGCCCCGGGCTGTACCAGGACACCCGAGACGGCGATCACGCTCTCATCGGCCCGCGCGTCGTCGGGGGCGGTGAACAGACCGCCCACGTAGCCGACGATGGCGGCGGCGAGGACCAGGGCGGTGGCGCCGGCGAGCATCGGCCAGCGGGGTATGTACCGTTCCGTTGCGGCTCGGGGGACGGCGCGACGGCGGGATCGGGACATGGGGAACAGGCTCCAGTGGGCGGGGGACGGTCCATCAGGAAGCATGTCATACCGTTTCGCACCTTTCGTTCACGTTCCCCCATAAATCGGGGAGCGTGGGGCGCTCTCGATAAAGTCCCCGTATGGAAGCCCTCGGAGTGCCCTGGTTCATGGCCGTGCGTCTGCTCGGCCCGCCCGTGTTCCTGTTCGTGGCCGGCGGGGCACTGCTGCTATGGCGGCGGCCGGGCCGCTCCGGACTGATCTGGGCGGCGCTGGCGGTGAACCTGCTGGCGGCGGCGCTGCCGTTCCTGTGGATCGGGGTGCAGGCGATCGTCGACCAGGCGGAGCGAACGGTGTACGGGCTGGTGATGACGCTGCTCCAGCCGTCGGTGTCCATGGCCGCCTGGGGTCTGATGCTGCTGGCGGCGGTCTTCCCCGCCCGGGTCTCGGACGGCGTGGAGTCCACGGAGGTGGAGGGGCGCCCGGAGCACGAGCCACAAAACATAGGATGAATGACCATGGGCACCCCGACCACTCCGAAGGCACCGTTCTCCCTGCGCACCGCGGCGGACGCGGTACCACCCGTGTGGCTGGTGCTCATCGGCATCGTCTCGGTGCAGACCGGCGCCGGAGTGGCCAAGAACCTGTTCGACGTGCTGCCGCCCGCCGCCGTGGTCTGGCTGCGGTTGCTGACCGCCGCCCTGCTGCTCGGCCTGGTGGTGCGCCCCGCCTGGAAGGCGTACACGCGCGGCGACTGGCTGGTGGTGGTCGGCTACGGCGTGGCGCTGGCGATGATGAACTTCTTCATCTACCAGGCGTTCGCACGCATCCCCCTGGGCATCGCGGTGACCATCGAGTACCTGGGCCCGCTGGCCATCGCGGTCCTGGGCTCGCGCCGCCGGGTCGACCTGCTGTGGGCGGGCCTGGCCGGGCTGGGCGTGGCCGCCCTGGGCCTGGAGTCGGGCTCCCTCGACCCGCTCGGCATCCTGTTCGCGGTGCTGGCCGCGGTGTCCTGGGCCGGGTACATCCTGCTCAGCGCGGCCACCGGCCAGCGGTTCGACGGGGCGTCCGGGCTGGCGATCGCCGGAGTGGTGGGGGCGCTGCTGATGGCCCCGGCGGGCATCGCCCAGGGCGGTGCCGCGCTGCTGGACTGGCGGGTGCTGCTGTTCGGCCTGGCGGTGGGCGTGCTGTCGTCGGTGGTCCCCTACACGCTGGAGCTGAACGCCCTGCGCCGGATGCCGCCGCGGGTGTTCGGCGTGCTGATGAGCCTGCAACCAGCCGCCGCCGCCCTGGTCGGCCTGCTCCTGCTGGGCGAACTGCTCACCGTCTGGCAGTGGCTGGCGGTGGGCTGTGTCATCCTCGCCAGCGCGGGGTCCACCCGCACGTCCGCGTCGGGCGCCGCGGAGCGGTCCGGGTAGGCGCGGGCGGCGGCCGACCGGGTACGACCGGGGGCGAACACGCCGCGGCGCGCCCTGCCGCCTGCGGACGGCCCCCTGTCGGTGCAGGTCGCACCGGTCGGCGGGGTCGGGTCACGGCCCCCGGGCCCGTGTACTACGCTCTGTCGTATGTCTGATTCCCCGGTCTCCGCGGCGTCCGCCGCGATCACCCCCGCCCCGCTCGCGGCGGAGGACATCGCCCTGCTCGGCGTCCCCCTGTGGGGATGGCAGATCGCCGTCGCGGCCACCGGTGTGCTGGCCCTGATCCTGCTGGCCCGCAGCATCTGGAACCCCACCGCGAAGTCCCTGCGCCTGTGGTCCCTGGGCAACATCGCCGTCAACGCGGGCATCGCCGTCACGGGCGCCACCGTGCGCGTGACCTCCTCGGGCCTGGGCTGCTCGGAGTGGCCCAGGTGCACGCCCGACAGCTTCGTGCCCGTCGACACCGGGCACGCCGCGCTCAACGCCGCCATCGAGTTCGGCAACCGGACGCTGACCTTCATCGTGCTGGCGGTGGCCGTCATCACGTTCGTGGCCTTCCTGCGGGCCCGGCCGCGCCGCCGCGACCTGGTGCGCCTGGCCGCGATCATCCCCTTCGGCGTTCTGGGCCAGGGCGTGGTCGGCGGCATCACCGTGTGGACCGACCTGCACCCCGCGTCCGTGGCCGCGCACTTCCTGCTGTCCATGGTGATGGTCTTCATCACGGTGGCGCTGTACGTGCGCTCCCGCGAGCCCGAGGGCACACCGCGGGTCTGCGTGAACCCGATGCTGCACACCCTGAGCATCGGCCTCGTCGTCATCGGCTTCCTGCTGCTGATCGCCGGGACCGTGGTCACCGGCACCGGCCCGCACGGCGGCGACGCCGCCGCGCCGCGTTGGGGCTTCGTGCTGGAGACCGTCACCAAGCTCCACTCGGCGCTGGCCTGGCTGACGCTGGCCTGCGCGGTCCTGGCCGCCGTGCTGGCGTTCCGCACCGGGGCGGGGCGGTCCGCCAAGGTCGGTTCGCTGCTGCTGGTCGCCGTCGTGGTCGGCCAGGCGGTCGTGGGCTACGTGCAGTACGCCCTGGCCCTGCCCGAGGGCCTGGTCGTCCTGCACGTGCTGGGCTCGGCACTGACCTGGATCGCGATCTCCCGGCTGTACTTCGCCACCACCCGCCTGGTCCCGGCGGGCGGGGAGTCCGCCCTCACCGACCGTGCCGCGGAGAGTACTCCTGCTGAGCCCGTGTCTGGGCGATGACGTGGGCGAAGTCCGCACGGCGCAGGAAGCCCGAGTCCGTGGGCCGCTCGGCCCAGCCCGGGGCCACCGGCTGGGGGACACGGCCCAGGAACGCGTCCCGTGACACATGCATCAGGGCCAGGAACGCGTCCCGGCGGACCTTCCAGTCCTCCCGGCGCACCCCCGCGTCCAGCTTCTTGTGCAGCAGCGCCAGCTCGGTCGCCGCGAGCTGGTATTCGCGCATCGCCTCACGGCCCTTGGCCCCCGCGTTGCGCGCCGCCCACTCACGGGCCCGACGGCGCTCCTTGAGCGTGCTGAGCATGGTGATGTCGGCCGGGGAGACCAGCCCGGTGGGGATGTAGGGCGGCAGGTAGTGGGCGATCGCCTGTACCTGGCCGCGGCGGTCGTGGGCGGCCAGCGCCAGGACCCCCACCAGCACGACGAACAGCACGAGGTAGGCCAGGCCCAGCCCGGTCCAGCCGAAGTAGGTGGAGGCGTTCCACATGCCGTGCAGCACCACCGCGAACACCCAGCCGACGATCGGCGCGAACAGGCGCAGGAAGCCCGGCCGCATGGCCGCGTAGGCGACGCCGATACCGATCATCGCGGTGTAGAGCGGGTGTCCGAAGGGGGCGACGATACCGCGGATCGCGAACGTGGCGACCAGGGTCCCGTCGAAGAAGGCGCTGAGGAAGTACAGGATGTTCTCGGTGAAGGCGAACCCGGTCGCCACCATGCCCGCGTAGACGACGCCGTCGGTGAACGTGTCGATCTCGTTGCGGCGCCGCCACAACAGGATCAGCAGCACCATGCCCTTGGCGCTCTCCTCGACCAGGGGTGCCACCACCGAGGTGCCCAGGAAGTCGCCCACCTCCTGCCCGAACAGCGGGACGGTGATCGCCGCGAACCCCCAGGTGTTGAGCAGCAGGGCCGCAACCACGGCCACGCCCGCACCCCAGACGAACGCGAAGAAGAGCACCCAGCCGGGCTCGGGCTCCAGGCGGTCGAGCATGAGGATGAGCGGGACCAGGATGCCGGCCGGGATGACCGCGGCGACGAGTGCGACGACGAACCCGGTGGCGCCGTCGATGCCCGCGGCCGCGCCGCCCGCCAGGGCCAGCAGCCACAGGTAGACGAGCATGCCCGCCATGCAGACGAGGCTGACGGTGATACCCAGGATCAGGGTGATCGAATGGCGGGAGCGGCGGCCCTGGAGCACGGCCTTGCTGTCGAGACGGGACATGGGCACCGATCGTAGCGGGATTCGCGGCCGGAGAAGGGCCCGAAGCCGGTCGGCGACATGTGGCGTCCGTGTCGTCTTGTAGGCAGACCGGGGCCGCCCCGCGGGGGACAATGGCCGGGTCGGCCGTACCGAGCACAGACGAAGAGGCCCGCCATGGACACCACCACGACCACCGCGATACCGACACGACTGTGGGTGCTGCGCTTCGCCGCACTGGCCCACCTGGCCGCGATCCTGTGGGAGGGGGCGACGGCGGGCCAGCTGGTGACGTTCAACGAGGCCGCCCTGCCCCTGCACTACTACGGGGCGTTCGGGGTGCACGCGATGGCGGTGCTCCAGCTGGCGGCGGCGCTCTGGTACTGGAACTCGGCGGGCCGCGGCGGCGGGGTCCCCCGGACGCTGATGCTGGTCAGCGGGCTGGCGTTCCTGCTGGGCTTCCCCCAGGCCGCGCTGGGCACCTACGGCCCGCTCCAGGCGCACGTGCCGCTGGCGCTGGTCCTGACCGGCGCCGCCGTCTGGGCCGCCGTCCTCGCCTGGCGCCGCCCCTGACCCCGGCCGGCCCGGCGGCGGTGTCCGCCGGGCCGGCGTGCGGCCCGTCCCCGGCGGGGACGGGTCACAGACCCCAGGCGAGGGTGTGCAGGCGGTGGCGGACCGCGGTGAGGTAGGTCGAGGCGGCCAGCCAGGCCAGCGCGAGCCGGTCCGGAGGCGGCACCGCCGACTCCCCCGTCGCCGTGCGCACCCGTTCACGGGCGGCCGCCGCCAGTTCCGTGAGCAGGTCGGCGCCGGTCGGCAGGTGGCGCTCGCGCAACCGCGAACCGGGATCGGCGGGGACGGCCTCCCGGCCGGCCTCGGCCAGGCGGCTCAGCACGCGGGCCAGGACCGCCGTCCCCGGGTCGGGGGCGGGCGGCGGCGGGAACGCGGGCGGCGGCACGACCGGCTCCGGGTCCGCCCAGCGCAGGGTGTCCAGTGACAGGTCGGCACGACCGCGGCGGGCCTGCGGCAGGTCCGACAGGTCGCCGACGGTGATCGGCACCAGAGCGCCGGGGTGTTCCAGGACCGGGCGGGCCATGACCCGTAGCACCGTCCCCGGGTCCCGGGCGATGCGGGCCAGGTTGCGGGCCCGCAGCGGGTCCCGGGCGCCGTCGGCGACCAGGACGTGGGCACGGCCGTCCGCGGTCACCGCCGCGCCCTCCGGGTGCGGCCCGACCACGGTGAACTCGGCGAAGACCAGGTCGGCGCCGCTGCGGCGGGTCGGTACCGCCAGGGCCGCCAGCGCGTCCGCGATCTGTTCGGCCGCCGGGCGCTCCCACAGCACCGCCAGGGGCCCCTCGTCCCAGGGCGGGGCGTCGGCGGTGGCGGCCGTGGTGGCCGACGTCCCGCTGAGCCGGCCGTCGGCGCTGGCGCCCACCCGTTGGGCGACGAGGGCGGTCCGCCCCAGGTCGCGGTGGCTCAGGGCGGTTCCGCCGAAGGAGACCCGGGCGCCGTGCGCGGCGGCCGCCCGCTCCGGGCCGCCGGGCGCGATGTCGGAGACGCTCCATGTCCGTGCCGCGCCGTCGGAGAACGACACCAGATGGGTGACCACGCCCGCGTACCCCGAGGCCGTGACGACGCGTTCGCAGCCCAGGCCGTACAGGCGCAGCGACCCGATCTCGGTGTAGGCGCGCCGTCCGACTCCGACGTCGGCCCGGGTGGGGGCGGGGCGCCCGCCCTCGGGGCCGCCGCCCAGCCGCCAGGCCAGGTCGAGCAGGGCGGTGAGGGAGGCGGTGTAGGCGGACAGGTCGAAGTCGGGGGTGGGGTGGTCGCGTGCTCCGGCCGCCACGGCGACGCAGGCGGCGGACAGGCGGGGCAGCCGGGCGGCACGGGCCAGGGCGGAGGCGCGCAGCAGTTCGGCGCGGCCGGAGGCCCCG
>NZ_JASFDV010000028.1 GCF_030766825.1 Nocardiopsis sp. CC223A | reverse complement strand
CCGTGCCGGGTAGCACCCGCCGTGTCCACACTCATGCGCGCTCGCCTCTTGGTTCTCTCCCGCTCTCCAACCGTTCCAGCCTACGCCGCCCCGGGCACGCCCGGGCCACCGGTCAGCCCCGGGCCCCGGCCTCGTCCACGGCGGCGCTCAGCCGGCGCACCAGCTCCTCCCGGCCCAGGTCGGCGGGGTAGACGGCGACCATGACCCGGTCCCGGGCCGGAGCCTCGCCCGGGTGCAGTATCGGACCGGCGGCACGGCGGACGAACTCCATGGCGGCGTCGTAGCGTTCCCAGACCCCGCGGGTGTCCTGCCCGGGGTCGCGCAGCCAGCCGCGGAGCACGTGGTTGTGCGCGGAGATGAGGGCGGCGGCGGCCACTCCGGCGGCCAGCGACCGCTCCTCGGGACCGCCCTCGCCTTCACGGGCGGCCAGGTAGCGGCTGAACGCGGACTGGTAGCGGGCGGTCATCGCCACCTCGCGGTCGCGCAACCGGGGGTGGACGCGGACCAGGCGGTAGCGGGGGACGGTGACCTCGGGGTCGCGCAGGTAGTCCCGCAGCACCAGGCGGGCGGCGGCGAACACCACGTCCAGGGGCTCGCCGGAAGCGGTCTCCAAATGCCGGGAGACCTCGGCGAACAGTTCGTCGTGCTCGGCGAAGAGGATGTCCTCCTTGGTGCCGAACCGGCGGAACAGGCTGCGCCGGCTCACCCCTCCGGCGGCCGCGATGTCGTCCATCGTGGTGGCCTCGAAGCCGTTCTCGGTGAACAGGCGGACGGCGGCCAGCACCACGTCGCGGGTGGGCACGCGCGCGGACGCCCCCTTGGCGACCGATCGCTCACGGACCATCGTTCCCCTCCCCTGGCACGCCCCCCGAAAGGTATCCGACGCCCGATGGTGTACTTCGCACCGTCCACCCCCTATTCTGACACTGAATGCCAACCAAAGGCACCCAGTGCCATCGATCGGGGGAGGGCGTACCTCCCGCGGAGGAACGCAGATGAGCGACTTCGACCTGTTCAAGACCACCGAGGAGCACGAGGAGCTGCGCGCGGCCGTGCGCGCCGTCTCCGAGGACAAGATCGCCCCGCACGCGGCCGAGGTCGACGAGCAGAGCGTTTTCCCCCGGGACGCCCTCGATGCCCTGGTCGCCACCGACTTCCACGCCCCGCACATCGCGGAGGAGTACGACGGTGTGGGCGCCGACGCGCTGGCCACCTGCATCGTCATCGAAGAGGTCGCCCGCGTCTGCGCCTCCTCCTCGCTGATCCCGGCGGTCAACAAGCTCGGCACGATGCCGGTCATCCTGGGCGCCTCCGAGGACGTCAAGCGCCGTTACCTGCCCGAGGTCGCCTCCGGTGAGGCGATGTTCTCCTACGGCCTGTCCGAGCGCGAGGCCGGCTCCGACACCGCGGGCATGCGCACCCAGGCCGTGCGCGACGGCGACGACTGGGTGATCAACGGCCAGAAGTCGTGGATCACCAACGCGGGCGTCAGCAAGTACTACACCGTCCTGGCGGTCACCGACCCCGAGGGCCCGCGCGGACGCAACATCACCGCGTTCGTGCTGCACGCCGACGACGAGGGCTTCACCCTGGGCGAGCCCGAGCGCAAGCTCGGCATCAAGGGCTCCCCCACCCGCGAGCTGTTCTTCGACAACGTCCGCATCCCGGGCGACCGGATCGTCGGTGAGCCGGGCGAGGGCCTGAAGATCGCGCTGCGCACCCTGGACCACACCCGGGTCACCATCGGCGCGCAGGCCGTCGGCATCGCCCAGGGCGCCCTGGACCACGCGGTCGCCTACGTCAAGGAGCGCAAGCAGTTCGGCAAGGCCGTCGCGGACTTCCAGGGCGTCCAGTTCATGCTGGCCGACATGGCCATGAAGCTGGAGACCGCCCGCCAGATGGTCTACGTGGCCGCCGCCAAGTCCGAGCGCGGCGACGACGACCTGTCCTTCTTCGGCGCCGCGGCCAAGTGCTACGCCTCCGACGCCGCCATGGAGATCACCACCGACGCCGTGCAGCTGCTGGGCGGCGCGGGTTACGTCAAGGACTTCCCGCTGGAGCGCATGATGCGCGATGCCAAGATCACCCAGATCTACGAGGGCACCAACCAGATCCAGCGCCTGGTGATGGCCCGCCAGCTGCTCAAGAAGTAGCCCACGGACCGGACGCCCGGCCCCCGCTCCGCGAAAGTGGGGGGCCGGGCGTCCCCCTGTCCGGGCCCGGTCAGAGGGTGGACTCGCGGGCGAAGCGGGCCAGCGGGATGGGCTCGCGGCCCAGAGCGGCGCGGACGTCGTCGGTGACATCGGCGGCGCGGCCGCGGACGGCGGCGGCGAAGCGCTCGTTGAGGGTGTCGATGTAGCGCTCCCCCCAACCGCGGTCGGAGGCCCGGAAGTAGAAGCGCGACTCGTCCACCGGCTTGAACCGCCACACCGGGCTATCGGTTCCCTTGGTCCAGCGCACGACACCGCCCACGGTCAGCGCCTGCGGGCCGGTGAGGGTGTACTCCTTGCCGCCGTGGTCGCCCACGAGCGACTCCACGGCGGTGGCCGCCACGTCGCGGGCGTCCACGAAGCTGATCTCGGTGCGCCGCTTGACCGGCAGCTCCAGCCGTCCGTTGCGGGACCGGGCCAGGTTGGCGAAAGTGCCCTCGGTGAAGTCCTGGAACAGCCAGTTGGGGCGCAGCACCGTCACCCGGTCGAACAGCTCCTTGGCCTTGAACTCGGCCGCCCGCTGGTCGGAGTCGGAGGGCGCGTGCTCGGTGCCCATCGCCGACATCACCACGGCCCGCTCCACCCCCGCCTCGGCGGCGCGCTCCAGGAAGGCGGCCACCCGGTGCCCCAGGGCCATGCCCACCGGGGTCACCACGAAGACACGCGAGGTCCCCGCGAGCACCTCCGCCCAGTTGGAGGTGTCGGTCCAGTCCAGCCGCCTTTCAGCGGTGCGCGAGGCACCGGCGGCGGGCAGGCCGCGCCGCTTCAACTCGGTCAGGACGCGTCGGCCCACCATGCCGGTGGCTCCGGTCACCAGAGTGCTCATCGCCTCCACGGTACCCACGGCCGCGACGGAAGTGGACACGAACCGCGCGGGCGGAGACCGAAGTAGCGAAGTCCACCGCCATCGGTATCGTCCGCGTGCGCCGGGGGACCGCCCCGGCCTGCCGGAACGTAGACTCACGCTGCTATGAACACCGCCACCGGGCCGTACGAACGGGATGTGCGCGACTGGATCGTGGACCTGTCCATGTTCCTGCTCGCCCTCGTCTTCGCGGCCATGACGCTCCTGGACTTCCCGCCGCCGGGACCGTCGAGCGGTGACGTCCCCGTGATCACCGTGCCCGGCCACCCCACCTGGTGGGAGACGGCCGAGCGGCTGGCGACCCTGGCGGCCTGCACGTCCCTGTGGTGGCGGCGCCGCTGGCCGGTCCAGATCGCGGTGTCCCTCATCGCGCTCTCGGTCGTGACGGACCTGGTCTCGGGCGCGCTGCTCATCGCCCTGTTCTCACTGGCCCTGCACCGGCCGCCCAAGGTGAGCCTGCTGGTCTTCGGTCTGGGCATCGCCTCGGTGGGCCTGAAGTCGCTGGTGCTGCCCGACCCCCACCTGCCCGCCCTGGTCGCCTTCCTGCTGAGTGTGGCCGTCCAGGGTGCGGTCATCGGCTGGGGGCTGAGCATCCACCACCGCCGGGAGCTGGTGGACTCCCTGCGTGAGCGGGCGGTGCACGCCGAGACGGAGGCGCAGCTGCGCGCCGAGCACGCCCAGCACCAGGTGCGCGAGGCCATGGCCCGGGAGATCCACGACGTGCTCGGGCACCGGCTGTCGCTGCTGAGCGTGCACGCGGGCGCCCTGGAGTACCGGCCGGACGCGTCGCCGGAGGAGGTCGCGCGCTCGGCGAAGGTGATCCGGGAGAGCGCCCACCAGGCCCTACAGGACCTGCGCGAGGTGATCGGGGTGCTGCGCGCCCCGGTGGGCGAGCTGCCCCAGCCGACCATGGCGGACCTGCGCCAGCTGGTGGCGGAGGCCGACAGGGCCGGGGCGCGGGTGGCGTTCACCGAGGACTACGACGGGACCGTCCCGGAGCGGACGGGGCGCACCGCCTACCGGATCGTGCAGGAGGGACTGACGAACGTGCGCAAGCACGCCCCGGGCGCGGACACCCGCGTGTCGGTGCGGGGCGCCCCCGGGGAGGGACTGACCGTGGAGGTGCGCAACGGCCGCGCCCCGGCCCCGCAGGGGCCGCGGAGCGACGACTCCGACGGCCAGGGGTTGGTGGGCCTCACCGAGCGGGTGTCGCTGCTGTCGGGCCGGCTGGAGCACGGCCGCACGCCCGAAGGTGGCTGGCGCCTGTCCGCTTGGCTACCGTGGCCGACATGAGCGAGGCGCAGCGCGACCCCCGGGACATCGGCGTGGTCATCGTCGACGACGACGCACTGGTCCGGGTGGGGCTGGTGATGATGATGGGCGGGGCACCGGACATCAAGGTCCTGGCCGAGGCGGAGGACGGCGGCAGGGTCCTGGACCTGGTGGAGCGGTACTCCCCCGACGTGGTCCTCATGGACATCCGGATGCCGACGGTGGACGGGCTGACCGCGACCGAGCGGCTGCGGGCGCTGGAGGACCCGCCGGAGGTGCTGGTGCTGACCACGTTCGACGCCGACGAGCACGTGCTGCGGGCGCTGCGGGCGGGGGCTGCGGGGTTCCTGCTCAAGGACACCCCGCCGGCGGAGATCGTGGAGTCGGTGCGCCAGGTGGCGCGGGGCATGTCGGTGCTGTCCCCCACGGTGACGCAGCGGCTGGTGGAGCGGGTCGGCGACAACGACGCGGACGCCCGGGCCGACCGGGCGCGCGGGCGGCTGGCCTCGCTCAACGCCCGGGAGCTGGAGGTGGCGGTGGCGGTGGGCCAGGGCCGGTCCAACGCCGACATCGCGTCCTCGCTGTTCCTGAGCGTGCCGACGGTCAAGACGCACGTGTCGAGCATCCTCACCAAGCTGGGGCTGAACAACCGGGTCCAGGTGGCGCTGCTGGTGCACGACGCCCGCCTCGTCCAGGACGGGTAGCCTCCCCGGCGCCCCGCCCGCCGTCGGACCGCGGCGCGTGCGGTGCCTCAGGCCGCGGGGACGAAGGTCTCCGAGAGCCGGTCCAGCAGCTCCCGGTTCATGTCGGCATGCTCGTTGTCGGCCACCAGGAAGAGCGCGTAGCCCTTCTCCTCGGTGTGGAAGCCGCGGTTGACGGCGTGCATGCGCCCGCCCCGGCCGTCGTAGGTGAACTCCCAGTCGGCGGCGGTGATGTAGGCGTCGGTCCAGTCGTCCTCGACCTCCTCGATGCCGATCAGCTCGTAGCCGGGGAAGTTGCCGCTGCCGACCGGCGCGAAGTCGCGCCAGTCCTGTGCGGCGTCCGGACCGGGGTCGTCGGTCTGGTCGACGAGCAGGTAGCCGCCGTCGGGATTGTCGAAGTAGACCATGTTCCCCTCCCTGCGCAGGGTCCAGCCGTCCGGGTACTCCACGGTGAAGCCGCTGGAGTCCTCGTGGACCGCCAGCCCGTCCGCCCAGGGGTCCTCGTCCTGCTCCGCGGGCTCCTCCGGGGCCTCCTCCTCGGGGGCGCCGCCGCCGTCCTCGCCGTCCTCGCCGCCCTCGTCGGCGGGCGCCTCCGACTCCTCCTCCGGCGGAGCGGCCCCGGCCTGGTTCTGGGAGACCAGACCGGCGTCGGGTTCGCCGTTCCGGTTCATGCTGATGTAGAGCGTCGCCCCGGCGGCGACCACCAGGACGACCAGGGCGGCGGCGACCACCAGCAGGTTGCGCCGCCGGGACCGGTCCCGTTCGGCGGTGCGGGGCGCGACGGCCGCGGGAGGCGGGGTGTCCGGTTCCGGGGCGGGCGCCGGTGCGGCCGCCATGACCGCCTGCTCGGCCTCCGGCTCCTCGGTCGGCACCGTGGCGGTGAGGGTCGGCGCCACCGGGGCGGCCCCCGCGGCCGCCCCGGCGCGGTCCCGGACCTCCCGCAGCCGGGCCCGGACCGTGTCGATGTCGGGCCGCTCCTCCGGCTTCTTGGCGCACAGCTCCCGCAGCAGCGGGGCCAGCGGTCCGGCGTTGACGGGGGCCGGCAGCTCCTGGGTGACGATCGCGGTCAGCGTCGCCACCGGAGTGGGCCGGTCGAAGGGCAGGGTGCCCTCCAATGCCTGGAACAGGGTGATGCCCAGGGACCACACGTCCGAGGCGGGGGTCGCGGAGTGCCCGTGGGCGATCTCCGGAGCCAGGTAGCTGGGCGAGCCGATGAGCAGCCCGGTGCTGGTCAGGTGGGTGGAGCCGTCCAGGTGGGCGATGCCGAAGTCGGTGAGCACCGCCCGGCCCTTGTCGTCGATGAGCACGTTGCCGGGTTTGACGTCGCGGTGGACGATGCCGCTCGCGTGCGCCTCCGACAGGCCGGCCGCCATCTGCTCGCCGATGTCGGCGACCCGCGCCACCGGCAGCACCCCGCCCTCGCGGATGACGTCGCCCAGGGAGGACCCGCTGACCAGCTGCATGACGATCCAGGGACGGCCGTCCTCCTCGGCCACGTCGAACACGGTGATGATCGACGGGTGGCTGAGCTGGGCGGCGCTGCGCGCCTCGCGGAGCATGCGGGTGCGCAGGACCTCCACCTCGTGCGCGGGCAGGTTCGGCGGGGTCGTCAGCTCCTTGACCGCGACCGGCCGGTCCAGGAGGGTGTCACTGCCCTTCCAGACCCGGCCCATGCCGCCTGCGCCGATGACCTCGTCCAGGCGGTACCGGTTGGCCAGGAGTCGACCGGAGTCGGCATCCGAACTGTTCATGGGCGCGCGATCCTCTACGGGGAAGGGCGTACGGGGGGAGAAGGCGGGGCGTGTGTGGGAGAAAGTCGGGTGGCTGGGGACCGAGAGAGAATTCTAGGTTCCCCGAAGGGCGCACGACCCTCCTCCCGGGGGTAGTGGTCTCCTCCCCTTGAGGTGACATAACCTCGCAAATCGCCCTGACGTGCGACGATCCCGCCGCGGCGCCCCACAGGACGCCGGTTCGGCGGGACCGCGGCCCGGGCGTGTCAGCCCAGGCGCACCGGCAGGCTCTCCACCCCCGAGACGATGATGGACGGCAGCGGCGGCAGGTCCTCCACCGGGACCGCGAGTTCCAGGCCGGGGAAGCGCTCGAACAGGCGCGGCAGCGCCTCGTTCACCTCCATCCGGGCCAGGTTCGCCCCCAGGCAGTAGTGCCTACCGCGGGAGAAGCCCAGGTGGGAGGTGTCCTCCCGGGTGATGTCGAACAGGTGCGCGGTGTCGCCGTGGCGCTCGGGGTCGCGGCCCGCGGACCCGTAGCCCAGCAACAGGGGCTCGCCCGCCGGGATCCGCACCCCGGCCAGTTCGACCTCCCCGGTGGTGTAACGCATCGGCACGAACCCGCCCGGCCCGTCCCAGCGCATCACCTCCTCGACCGCGGTGGACCACTCGACCTCGCCCGAGTCCAGCAGCTTGAGCTGGTCCCGGTGGGTGAGCAGGGCGCGGACGGCGTTGGTGATGAGGTTCACCGTGGTCTCGTAGCCCGCGCTGATGATGAGCACCAGGCTCCAGATCAGCTCGTCCTCGCTGAGCCGGTCCTGCTCGTCGCGGGCGGCGATGAGCGCGGAGGTGAGGTCGTCGCCGGGTGCGGCGCGCTTGGCGGCGACCAGGGCGGTCAACAGCGTCCACAGCTCGAAGAACGTGGCCATGGCGGCCTCGGGGGTGATGCTCTGGTCGAAGAACACCCCGACCAGCCGGTGCAGCTCGCCCCGGTCCTGCCGGGACACCCCGAACAGGTCGCTGATGACCGTCGTCGGCAGCGGCTGGGCGAAGTGCGGTTTGAGGTCCACCACCCCGCCGGTGCGCTCCGCTTCGGCGGCCATCCCGTCCAGCAGGCCCTCGACGATGCCGACGACACCCGACCGCAGGTGCTCGACGCGGCGCGGGGTGAAGGCCTGGGAGACCAGTTTGCGCAGCCGGGTGTGCTGCTCACCGTCGCTGGTCAGCATGTTCTCGGCGATGATCCAGGAGATCAGCGGCCAGTCCGGCGGGATCTCCCCGGCGTTGAACGCCCGCCAGTGCCGTTTGTCCTTCTGGACCCCGGGATGGGCCAGGGCCTCGGTGACGGCGGCGTGGGTGGTGGCCGCCCAGGCGGTGACGTCGCCGGGCAGCACGACGGGCACGACGGGGCCGAGTTCACGCAGGTGGGCGGTCTGGGCTCTGAGGTTTCCGGGCGCGAGACGGACGGGTTCCAACGCGGATCCTTCCACGGGGGTCGGGGCGGGGGAGGACGGGGTGCGGGGGTCCGGTCATGACCGGCGCAGCAGCCTCTTCAGGAGGTTCGACAGGGACGACACGGCACCGCCCCGGGCGGGTTCGGGGGCGGCGGGGTCGGGCCCCGGTCCGGGTTCGGATTCGGGGGCGGCGGGTGTCTGCGGGGTGAAGCGGACCGGGAGGGACACCGGGGCCCAGGACAGGGTGGCCAGCCTCCAGCGCAGCTGTTCCGGGGGGACGGCCAGTGCCGGGTCGGACAGCCGCTCCAGGATCCGGCGGGTGGCGATGGTGGCGATCGTGGTCGCCTCGTCCCGGGCCGGGCAGCGGTGGGGGCCCGCGCCCCACGCCACGTGGGCGCGGTTGGCACCGTCGGACACCTGCTCCGCGTTGTCCTTCTGGAAGAAGTGGTTGGCGGCGGCGAAGGCGAGCAGGATGGGCGACCCGGCCTCGATGACACGGCCGCCGTCCAGCGGGACGTCGACGCGCGGGTAGATCACCGGGTAGTTGGTGATCGGCGGATCGCGCCACAGCACCCGCTCCACCAGGTCGTTCAGCGCCGCCGGGGAGGGACCGCCGGGGACGCGCAGGGCCGGGTCGGTCAGGACGGCCCGCAGGGCGGAGTCGATGAGCGCGGCGGTGGGCTCGTTGGCGGCCGCGATGATGAGGAGGAGCTGCATGATGACCTCCTCGTCCGAGAGCCCGGCGCGGTGCCGGATCAGGCGGCTGGTGAGGTCGTCCCCGGGTTCGCGGTGCTTGGCGTCCACCACCTCCGACAGCGCCCGCTCTGCCTCGGCGTTGGAGCGCTCGGCGTCCACCCCGGCCCACAGGTTGCGCATGGCGGCGACGAACCGCAGCCCCTGGCCCTCGTCCATGCCGAACAGGTCGTTCATGACCAGCAGCGGCAGCATCCGCGCGTACTCGTTGAGCAGGTCGGCCCGGCCGCGTGCGCAGAACTCGTCGATGAGCCGGTCGGCGTAGCGGGTGGTGACGGCGGCCAGGCTCGCGGAGGTGACCGCGCCCAGGGCGTCGGTGATCGCCCGGCGCAACCGCTGGTGCTCAGCCCCGTCCACGAACAGGGCGTTGGCGCGGGGCGCCATCATCGGCAGCAGCGGGTTGTCGGGGCCGACCCGGCCCTCGGTGAAGTCCCGCCACAGCCGGGCGTCGTGTGTGAACGTGGTCGTGTCCCGCGACCAGGAGATCAGGGTGGTGTAGTCGGTGACGACCCAGCCGTGTACCCCGGGCGAGAGTTCGGCGGGGATCACCGGCCCGTGGTCCGCGCGCATCTTCGCGTACGCGCCGTACGGGTCGGGGTGCGGTTCGCTCTGGTACAGCGCGGCGTGGGGGCATCCTGAAGACACGGCGACCTCGGGAGGTGGGGTGACGCGGCCTGGGCACGGTGGTCCCGGACGTACCCGGCCCGGAACCCCTGAGGGTGTGCGGGCTCACACTAGCGTCCGGGATCCCGCCGGTGCGAGACCTGATCCCTGCTGTGCCCTCTGCTCCCCCGGTGACCTGGAGTGATGTGGCCGTGACCGGTCCCGGCCACGGCGGTGCCGCCGGTTCGGACGGCGGGCGCCGCGGTCCAACGGCCGAAGCGGCGCAGTCGTAGGCTGTCGGTGACCACGAACACGCCGGACACGGCCAGGTCGGCGATGGGGGTCGGCTGCTCGGCACCGCCGCGCAGCACGGTGGCGTCCTTGGCGCCCGACTCCATGAGCGCGCGCAGGGCGGCGCCCGCCCGCCGTTCGGAGCGGGCCTCGAAGTAGCGTCCGGCCAGGATGAAGGCGGTGACCCCGGCGGCGACCTCCAGGTAGATGCCGGCGGAGCCGTCGGTGCGGGCGATGGTGAGCTCGAAGGGGTGCGTCATGCCCGGATCGCCCGCGGTGCCCGGGAACAGCGCGCAGAAGGAGACTCCGGCCTTCTCGGTGGCGTGGTCGACGGTGACGGTGACGCCGTCCCTTTCGTCGGGGCGCTTCTCGACGCGGTCGGCACAGGCGGCGCAGGTCATACCACCGATCGCCGGCTCAACGGGTGCGCTCATCCTCGGTGCCGCTCCCGCCGCCACCGGAACAGCTCGGGGCCGACCCGGGGGCCGGCCCCGGCCGCCGCCGGTCTTTCAGCCGCGGACCTCGTAGCCGGCCTCGTCGATGGCGGCGCGCACCGCGGCGTCGTCCACGGTGCCCTCACCGGTCACGGTCACCTTCTTGGCGCCCAGGTCCACCTGGACGTCGGTGACGCCGGCGACCGCGCCGACCTCCTGGGTGACGGAGTTGACGCAGTGACCGCAGCTCATACCGTCAACGGTGTAAACAGCGGTGGTCGTGGTGGCCATTTCGCCTCCTGTAGTGACGTGTGACTGTCCCAACACGACCGACTATACCCCTAGGGGGTATGACGCCGTCAAGCGGACCCGCCCCTGATGAACGCGCCTCCCCGCACATTACCCCAGGGGGGTACCGCTCGGACAAGGAACACGGGGACCGCCGGGCACGGTGAGCCCCCGCGCAGGCCTCCCGGCCCTACTCCTGCTTCAGCTCCAACCGGGCGATGACCCGCTCACTGGTGTGGTGGTCCGTCAGCGCGAACCCGGCCCGCCGGAACATCTCGACCGTCCCGGCGTACACCTCGGCGCTGGGCGCGCGCCCCCCGGCCGTGTCCACCGGGTAGGCCTCCAGCACCCGTGCCCCCTGCGCCCGGGCGTACTCGATCGCCCCGTCCAGCAGACGGCCGCCCATCCCGCGGCGGCGGCGCCGCGGCGGCAGCCAGAAGCACACCAGGGACCACACCCCCGGTTCGCCGGGGTCGGCGGGACGCAGCGTCCGGGAGCGGGACAACCGGATGTAGTCGCCCCGGGGCGCCACGGACACCCAGCCGCAGGGGCCCTCCTCGTCGTAGGCGAGCAGGCCCGGAATCCGGCCGTCGAGCGTGAGCCTGCGCAGCTCCTCCTTGTTGTCCGCACCCCGCTTGGACCGCTCGCACGTGGTGCTCTCCGTGTAGTCCTTGGCCCGCCTGCGGAAGAAGGTGCACCAGCAGTGCCCGTAGGCTCCGGTCGGCCCGAACAGGTTCTCCAGGTCGTCCCACCGCTCGGCGGTGGCGGGCTCGATGGAGACGATGGACATGGGGGGCTCCCTCTCGAACACAATGACCGCCACTGTGACCCAGAACACTAGCGGTCATTCGCCGTGACCGAAAGAACACGGATGCAATCACATGAACGGAAAATCACGAAAGCGCACACATGTCCCCCTCACCCGGCATCCCCTACCGAGTGGGCGATCCCGCTCACTGCACGAGGTCGGCGTACTGCTTGTTCTTGGCGATGTACGCCTGCGCGTAGGGGCAGACCGGCATGACCTTCAGCCCCTTGGCCCGCACGTCGTCCAACGACCGGCGCATGAGTTCGGCCGCCACCCCGTGCCCCTGGTGGACGGGGTCCACCTCCACGTGCGGAAGCGCCAGCACCCCGTCCTCCAAGCGGTGGTAGGCCGAGAAACCGACCACCTTCCCATCGACGCTGACCTCGTACCGCGAACGGTCCGGCACGTCGACGACCGTCAGGTCCATGGCTCTCCCTCGTTCGTGCGCGCCCGGTGCGCACACCTCACGAATGCCACTTTCCCACCCGCACCCCCCGCACACACCCCGCTTCTCCCCCGGGCCTGCGCCGGGGCCGCGACCGCCCACGGCGACCGCGGCCCCGGCGCCCCGGATCAGCCCCCGGAGCGCCCGCCCGCGCAGGGATCGGCGGCCCCCTCCGAGCACGCCGACCCGGCGACGTCCCACCCGGCCAGGGCGGCCCGGTCGCACCCGCTCACCGGGTCTCCCGCCCGGCGTCCTCGGCGCGCGGCCGCGGCACCGGACCGCAGCCGCAGCCCTCCGCCGCGGAATCCGTCCCCGCCATCGGGAGCGGGTCGCACACCCCGTAGGGCTCCGGCCCGACGTCCTTCACGGGCGGCCCCTGCACGATCGGCCGGTCCACCGCCTCGCGGTCGGCCGCACGCTGCGGCGGCAGGGTCAGGCGGACCGCGTCCACCACCCGCGCGTACGGCGTCCCGTACTCCGCCAGGGCCCGGGCCAGCAGGTCCAGCCCCGGACGGAACCGCAGCAGCAGCTCCTCACCCCGGGTACCCGGGCCGCGTGCGGCGAACTCCAGCAGCACGGCCAGGTGGTCGGGCGGCTCACCGGGCAGGACCTCCCGGCCCGCCTCCCGGTAGACCGCCTTGATCTCGGCCAGGGGGCGGCCGTGCCGCCGGGTGTCCCCGTCGGTGTAGTAGGTCATGTGCAGCGTCCGGTGTCGGCGCGGGTCGAACACGTCGACGTAGTGGGCGCACAGTTCCGGTTCGGGTGTGCGGCAGGCGTGGTCGCAGAACTCCTGGAGGGCTTCGCGCACGGTCCCGCGGGGCAGCTCCGCGACCGCCCTGGCCACCAGCGGCAGCCGTTCGAAGAACGCCTGGTCGGGGTAGCCGAGCAGGACGGACGCCGCCTGGTGGGTGACCGCCCTGCGGTGCACCCGCCGGGCGGACCGGTCGGCGCCGAGCCAGTCCGCGCCCTCCCGCCCGGGCGCCGTGGCGGTCCCGGTTCCGGTCTTGTCGGTGGTGGTGCTCATCGCAACCCCCTCACACGGGGCGGCCGGGGCCGCCTCCGCCGTCGGTGTCGTGGTCGCCTGCACGGGGCGGGACGGGCCCGTCGGGCCGGCCAGGCGGTCCCGGCCGTGGACCGGGGCGGGCGCGACCGGTCCATGCCGGAGGCGTAGGCCGCCCGGCCCGTGGCGGTGCGGCGCTCCTCCCGGCCCGCGTAGTGCGCCCACCCGCCGCCGTCGGCACCCTGGCAGCCGGTGGGCAGAGCAGGCCCGGGAAGGCCCGGTAGGCGTTCTCACCGTGGAACCACCGGTCGGTGCCCGCGCCCGGGATGATCATGGCGCGGCCCCGCCGGCCTCGGCGGTGTCGGTGAACTCCCGGGCGATCCGCTCCGCCCGCTCGGCCTGCGCGGAACAGCGATTCACCGGCTTCGCCCTTTGCCGCCATGAACATGAACCCCCGTTCGACAGCCCGCGCCCGGCGGCCACCACATTCCGTTAATGAATATGCCTGTTCCGCACGGAAAGTCACGTATCCCACACCGGTCCGGGTGACAATCGCGGCAGATCCATGCGAATCACCGAGATCGGTGCGGGAAGACGAGAAGTCGCCGTACGAGCGGAAGCCGGGCGGCAGGAGACGCGTTCCGGTACGGCGGGCGACGGCCTCGCCCCGGCCACGGCGGCGTGTTCGCGCTGGTCGCCAAGCCGGTGGAGCCGTCCCGGGCGGGCACCGTGACCGGCCCGGTGGGTACGGCCGGCGGATCGGGCGGGTACCTCCCGCCGCTGGTGCCGGGCGTGATCTGCCGGGCGACGGACCGCCCCGGGCTCAGGCGACATCCCGAGCGCGCACCAGGGCCGCCGCCCGGACGCCGACCCTGACCCGCTCCAGGGCGCGCACGCCCTCGGGCAGGGGGACCCGGCGCGTGCGGGCCGTCACGACGATGACGGCTTCGGGGGGCAGGGCCCGGCCGAGGGAGGCGAGCAGGCCGCCCACCGGGTCCGACCCGGGGACCCGGCCCGCCCAGTCGGTCATCCCGCCGTAGGGGACGTCGGTGACGACCAGGTCGGCGGCCACCGGGTCCCGATCGGAGAACACGTCGGCGACGGCCGCCTCGTGCGGCAGGTCGCCCCCGGCCCGGGCCAGGCCCCGCGCCAGTTCCCGGGTGTCCTCGGCCCGCTCCACGAAGGAGGGGCGGCCGAAGTCGCGGGCCGACCGGCGCAGCTCCTCCTCGCGTTCGGCCAACCCCTCCGCGGTCAGCAGCCGCAGGTTGCGTTCGGCCAGGTCCACCGCATCGGGGTCGATGTCGGTGGCGCGCACCGAGGCGATCCGCTCGCGGTGCAGCAGGCCCAGGACGGTGGCCAGGTAACCGCTTCCGCAGCAGGGGTCCCACAGCCGCACGGCCGGGAGGCCGGTGTGCACCGCGGCCCGCTGGAAGAGTTCGTCGGCCAGGCGCACCGGGAACCCCGGGAAGCCGGGCGCCGAGCGGAGCACGTGGCCGCTCGCCAGCGCCGAGTGGTCGGTGCGCTCGGTCGCGTACCGGTACGTCATCGTGTTCCCTCCCGGACAACGGCGAAGGCCCGGCGTCCTGGGACACCGGGCCTTCATGTGCGGTCCTGACGGGATTTGAACCCGCGGCCTCCACCTTGACAGGGTGGCGAGCACTCCTAACTGCTCCACAGGACCTCGTTGCAGGTACAACTCTAGCGTGACTTCGGAGTGGTTCGTACCGTCGTCCCCGTAAAGTGATCCACGACGCCCCGAACGTCCCCGAACAGCCCAGAGGAGCCCCGCGCGTGAGCGACGCAGCACCCCTTCCGTCCGGTCCCGACAGCACCCGGGTCGACCGCTGGCTGTGGGCCGTCCGCCTCACCAAGACCCGCTCCGACGCGGCCCAGGCCTGCCGGGGCGGCCACGTACGGGTCAACGACCGCCCGGCCAAGCCCGCCTCCCCGGTGAAGGCCGGCGACGAGGTGCGGCTGCGGCTGCACGGCACCACCCGGATCGTGGAGGTGGGGCACGTGCTGGAGAAGCGGGTGGGCGCGCCGATCGCGACCCGCTGCTACGTGGACAACACCCCCGAGCTCCCGCCGCAGGCGACGATCCCGGTGATCCGCCGCGACCGGGGCGCGGGCCGCCCCACCAAGAAGGACCGGCGCCTGCTGGACCGGCTGCGCAGCGACATGCCGCCGCCCCCCGACACCCTCTGAGGACCGCCCGTGGACCGCACGACCCCCCTGGCCTCCGGCCGCGACGCCGACGTCTTCGCCCTGGACGGGGAGCGGGTGCTGCGCCGCAACCGCGACGGGCGCTCCCCGGCGGCCGAGGCCGCGGTGATGGAGCATGTGGCGGCGCACGGGTTCCCGGCCCCGCGCGTGCACTCCGTCGAGGGACCCGACCTGGTCATGGAGCGGCTGCACGGCCCGTCCCTGCTGCACGCGGCGTTGGCCGGGGAGGTCACCGCGGAGGAGGCCGCCCGCATCATGGCGGACCTCCAGGGGCGGCTGCACTCACTGCCCGCGCCCGGCGGCGCGGGAGCGCTGCTGCACCTGGACCTGCACCCGGACAACATCGTGCTCACCGGCGCGGGACCGGTGCTCATCGACTGGACCAACGCCCGGACGGGCGAGGCCGACCTGGACGTGGCGATGTCGGCGCTGATCCTCGCCCAGGTGTCGCTGGCGGACACGTTCCCGGAGCCGGTGTCCGCCCTGGCCGGCGCGGGCCTGGCCGCCTTCCTGGAGCACACCGGCGGCGACCCGGCGCGGCTGCTGGAGGCGGCGGTGGACCTGCGCGCGGCCGACCCCAACCTGGCGCCGGAGGAGGAGGCCGTCCTGGCCGCGGCCGCCGCCGCGATCCGCGGGCGGACGGCGGCGCGACCATAGGACGCGGCGTCCCCGAGGACCCCCAGGGGCTCTCAGGGGACGGGGCCGCCGGATGTCCTGAACAGGCCGGGTCCCTCCGGGTGAATCCCCATACCGCCGCGGAGCGCCCGCGGCGACAGTGGAGGCGAAGCATCCTTCACACTCCTGGAGAGCCCGATGCCGCCCTCACCCCCCGTCCCCTCCGCGCCCGCGCACCGTCCGCGCACCGCGGCCCTCGTCGGCGTGACCGCCCTGTGCGCGCTGGTCGCCCTGGTCTCCGTCGCCGCCTATGTCGGCCTCGACCCCGCCGACGCCCGGGTCGGGCTGCGCGACTTCGGCCTGCACTACCCGGTCCTGGTCCTGCACGTCGGCACCTCGGTACTGGCGCTGCTCACCGCGCCGCTCCAGCTGTGGCCCGCGCTGCGGCGCCGGGGCGCCCACCGGGTGATCGGCCGGATCCACCTCTTCGCGGGGGTGTTCCCCGGCGCGGCGTCCGGACTGGTGCTCGCGGTGATGAGCACGTACGGGCCCGTCGCCCAGACGGGCTTCGCCCTGCTGTCCGTGCTGTGGTTCGCCACGGCCGCCGCCGGGTGGCGGGCGATCCGGCGGGGGCGCGTCGCCGACCACCGGGCGTGGGCGGTGCGCGTGTTCTCCCTGACCCTGGCCGGGGTGACACTGCGGCTGCTGCTCCCCCTGTCACTGGTCGCCCTCGCGCCTCTGGCGGGGCCGGACGCCGACGGGGAGGAGCTCTTCGCCATGGTCTACCCGGCGATCGCGTGGCTGTGCTGGGTGCCCAACCTCGTCGTCGCCGAGCTCTTCCTGCGCCGCCGCTCCGGGACCGCCGCTGCGGCGGTCCGCTAGAGCGGGTGCGCGGCGAGGAAGTCGAGGACCTCGCGGGTGGCCTTGGACCCGCCCTCGTGCAGGTAGCCGTGGCGCAGGCCGGGCAACACGAGTAGGCGGGCGTCCGGGATGCGTCCGGCCAGCAGAGCGGCGTTGCCGACCGGGGTGAGCTCGTCGTCCTCGCCGTGCACGACCAGCGTCGGCGCCTGGACGTCCGGGAGCAGGTCCCAGCCGTCGTAGCCCGAGCTCGCCCCGAAGTGCAGGCGCTGGGCGCGCAGCGGGCCGCGCGGCAGGATGCGGGCGACGGTGTCCGGGTGCGCGTCCGCCCACTGCGGGGTGTAGAACAGCGGGCCAATCTTCTGCGCGCCCGCGGCCGTGCTCGCCTGGCGCAGCGCCAGGGTGGACTCGCGGGGCCGCTCCACCTCGTTCGGGCCGCCCGGGGCGGTGGCGCCCAGGACCAGGGCGCCCACGCGCTCGGGGGCGGTGGCCGCCATCCGCTGGGCGACCTTGCCGCCCATCGAGAACCCGTAGACGTGGGTGCGCCCGATGCCCAGTGCGTCCAGCACCGCCAGGGCGTCCTCGACGAACAGGTCCAGCGTGTACGGGGGGTCGAGCGGGGCGTCGCTGCCGCCGGTGCCGCGGAAGTCCGTCCGGATCACCCGGTGACGTTCGGCCAGGGCGGCGTGCGGCCCGTCCCACATCTCGTGGTCGAGGGCCTGGCCGTTGAAGAGCAGGAGCGGGTCGCCCTCACCGAGGACGTCGTACCAGATGCGGGTTCCGTCGGAAACGGTCACGTGGCTCACGGAACCGGACACTACTCGAAGAAACACCCGTCGGCCGTGGCCCCGGTCACCTCGTCACCTCGGCGCCTTCACCCCGTGGGCCCGGCGGTACTCCTCGGCGACACGCGGTGCCGGCTCGTCGGTGATCATCCCCAGCAGTTCCCGGTCCGGCACCGGGTCCGTGGCAGCGGCGGCGGTGCGCCGCAGGTCGGCGGCCCACTCCGGGTGGTAGCGGGCGACGACCTCCGCCGACCGCACGAGGTCGCTGGTCCAGCCGCCCCAGCGCGGCATGACCGGGCAGAACGCGCTGCGGACGGTCTTGCGCGCGGCCCGGCGCACCACGGCGCGCAGGTCGTCGCCGCGGTCGGCGGCCGCCCGCCAGCGTTCGGGGAACAGGTGCAGGTCGCCGTTGGTCTCCCGGGCCGGCAGGGAGGTGGGGCGGTACGCGGGCAGTCCGTCGGCGAGGTCGGCCCCCGGCAGCGGCGTGCACAGGCAGGCGACGAAGAAGCCGGAGTCGTTCGGGTCGGCGAGGACCGCCGCCGCGTCGTCCAGCAGGATGCCCGCCCCGTCGATCTGCTCGGAGGCGGTGTCCAGGTCCCGCTCGATCCGCCGGGCCGCCGCCCGGTCGGCGTCGGTGGGCGCCTCGTGGAACACCAGCATCAGGTCCAGGTCGGAGCGGCCCGGCCGGGCCGTCCCGCGCGGGATGCTGCCGTACAGGTAGGCGCCGTGCAGAGCGTCCCCGTAGGCCGCGGTGACCTGCTCCCGGGCCGCCGCGACCACCGGGGCGAACACCGGTGCCACCCGGTCGAGGGAGCCCTCACGGGCGATCGTTCCGTCGGGGTCCAGCCCCCTGCCCGCGCCGTCCTCGTCCATGGCGGCCGGCCTGCCGGAACGGCCGCTGCCCGCGCAACGCGATTCCCGCCCCGCCCGGGCGTCCGGGCGGGGCGGACGTCAGGAGGCGCCCGCCCCGGCGGGGACCGAGGGCTCGTCGGCGAGGTAGGGCGGGGCCGGCTCGTACTGGATCAGCCCGCTCACCGTACGCGCGTGCCCGCGCCCGTACAGCCTTCCCACCAGCCACAGCGACATGTCGATCCCGGCGGACACGCCCTGGCTCGTCACCAGGTTCCCGTCGACCACGTACCGGGCGTCGCGGACCACGGTCACGTCACCGCGGGCCTCCAGCCCGTCCTCCCAGGAACGGTGCGTGGCCACACGCCGCCCGCGCGCGGGGCCCGCCGCGTGCAGGAGGTGGGCGCCCGTGCACACCGACGCCGTCCAGTCCGCCGCGGCCGCGGTCCGGGCCACCCAGCCGGTCACGGCGGGGCTCTCCGACGCCGTCGTGCGCGCCCCCTCCCCGCCCGGCACGACCAGAACGTCCAGCGGGGGGTGTTCGCCGAAGGCGTGGTCCGGCAGGACCCGCAGGCCCTTGGCGCACCGGACCACGTCTCCGGTCTCCCCGATGAGCAGGACGCGGTCGCCGCGGTCCCGCACCAGGGCCGAGGTGGCCAGCACTTCCCAGGGGCCGGCGAAGTCGAGCTCCTCGACCCGGTCGAAGACCAGGATGCCGTAGGTGGTCATGCGTACTCCTTCGTTGCTCGGAACCTGCTGCGGTAGTCGGACGGGGCGACCCCGACCCGGCGGTGGAAGGCCCGGCGCAGGGTCTCCGCGGTCCCCAGGCCGAAGCGCCGGGCGAGGGCGTCGACGGGCTCGCCGCCCTCGGCCAGCGCCCGCCGGACCGCCTCGATGCGCACCCGCTCGACGTAGGAGGACGGCGGCTCCCCCAGCTCAGCGGTGAACCGCCGCTGTAGGTGGCGCGGGCTGAGCCCGGCGGTGGCGGCGAGCCGGGCCACCGAGTGGTCGGCACCGGGGTCGGCGTGGACCGCGTGGACGGCCTCGCGGATCGGGTCGGTCCGCGGGCGGACCGACCACAGGGGGACGCTGAACTGCGACTGGCTTCCCGGACGGCGCAGGAACATCACCAGTTCCCGTGCCACCTCGTGCGCCGCCTCGGACCCGTGGTCCTCCTCCACCAGGGCCAGGGCGAGGTCCATCCCGGCCGTGACGCCGGCGGAGGTCCACACGTTCCCGTCGGCGATGAAGATGGGGTCGCAGTCCACGGTCGCCTCCGGGTGCTCGCGGACGAGCTGTTCGCGGCGCTTCCAGTGGGTGGTGACCCGGCGCCCCCGGACGAGCCCCGCCGCCGCCAACAGGAACACCCCGCTGCACACCGACGCCACCCGCCGCGCCTGGGGGGCGGCCGCCGCGATCCACCCCACCAGTGCGGGGTCGAGCCGGGCGGAGTCGACCCCGGCGCCGCCCACGACCAACAGGGTGTCGGTGCCCCGCGGGTCCAGGTCCCCGAGCCCGTACCCGGCGTGCAGGGGGAGGCCGCTCGACGTCCGCACGGGGCCCGCGGCGGGCGCGACCACCCGGCAGTCGTACCGGCCCGTGTGGCGGAGGACCTCGTAGGGGCCGGTGAGGTCGAGCGATTGGAAGCCGTCGTAGACGACGAAGACGACGCGTCTCATGCGTTCAAGCGTGCCGCCGTGCCCACGATGGCGTCAACGACACGCACCCCACGATTCGCGCCGTCTCCGGCCGACGGAAGGGCGGCCGGAACGGGGACGGGCCAGGGTCAGCCGGGCGACGCGGACCCCGGAGCCGTCCCCCGTTCCGGGCCGCCGGGGCGGCGCAGGCCGACCTGGGCGTCGCGCACCTGGAGTGCCAGGTGCGTCTCCAGGCGGCGCGGCGAGGCGTCCCAGCCCGGTCCGAGGAGGGCGCCGATCCGGGTGAGCCGCTGCCTCACGGTGTTGCGGTGCAGGTGCAGCAGCTCGGCCACCCGGGCGACGCTGCCGTCGGTCTCCAGGTAGTAGAAGGCGGTGCGGGTCAGGTCGGTGTCCCGCTCGTCGTCGTAGGCCAGCAGTGGGTCGACGCCGCGGGTGAGCGACTCCGGGAGGCCACCGGTACGGGCCAGGTCGAGGAGCGCGTGGACCATGCCCAGACGGTCGCCGTCGAGCACCCCGTCCCGGTCGAGGGTGATGAGCGACCCGAGCGCGAGCGAGGCCCGCCGGTGCGCGTCGGGCAGGTCCCCCAGCGCCGTGACCGGCCCGGCCGCACCGGCCCGCAGCGGTCGGCCCCGTTCGGCGGACGCCGCGCGCAGCCTGCCCTCCCAGTCGGGTGAGGCGGTCACCAGGCACAGGTGGTCCGAGTGCGCGGTCATCACCGTCCGGCCGACGGCCGAGCGCAGGACCTGCCGGTACCGCCGCACCTGCGCGGCGGGCACGTCCAGGGCGACACACCACAGGCGGTCGTCGGTGTGCAGGCCCCAGCGGCGCATCCGCCGCTCCATCCGGTCGTGCGGGAGGTCGGCTCCGGAGAGGAGGTCGTCGATCAGCTCGTCCTGGCCGCGCAGGTCGGCGTCCTCCTCCGCCCGGCTGAAGAGCAGGGCCAGGGCGACGTGGACGGCGACCCTCTCCAGCAGCGCCCTGCCGTCCGAGCCCAGGACCGAGGCCGTGTGCAGACTGCCCAGGGTCTCGGCCGCCGCGGTGACGGCGACGGAGGTCCCGGGCTCGGGTACGGGGTCGGCCGGGTCCGCGGTCGCGGCGGACGGCGCGCCGGAGGCGTCCCGCAGGTACAGGTCGTCGTCGAGGGCTCCGCGGCCGATGGCGAGGACGCGCCCGACGTCCGGCGAGACCATCACCGCGTCCAGGAGTCTGCGGTCCAGCTCCACGATCCGGGTGGCCAGTTGCAGCTCGGCGGCGCTGCGCCGGTGCTCCACGTTGAGGAGCTCGGCCTGGCGGGCCACCTCCTCGAAGCGCAGCGAGTTGTCGATCGCGACCGCCGCCTGCTTGGCGATCGACTCCACGCAGCTGACCTCCTCCGGCTCGAACCGGCGGGACCGGCGCTCGGCCACGATGAGCGCGCCGATCACCCGGCCGGCCACCGTGAGCGGCGCGCCCATGATCGTCTCGACCGCCTCGGCCCGCACGATCTCGTCCACCTCCGGATCGTGCACGACCGCGGGGTCGTCCAGATAGGCGGAGGTCTGGAAGGGCGCCAGGCCGGTGGCCACCTGCCCCAGCACCCCGACTCCGAGCGGTATGCGCAGAGCCCGGTAGGCGGGCGTGGTGACGCCGTCGGACTGGCGGATGTAGGTGTCGCCGCGCTCGGGGTCGTTGAGGCTGATGTACGCCATGTCCGCGCCGACGATGGCGCGTGTGCGGCGCACGATCGCCTGGAGCACCGCCTCCACGTCGCGCAGTGCGGTGAGGTCGGTGGCCGTGTCGAGGAGGACCCGCAGAAGGTCCTCACGGGAACGCCGCATGGTGTGCTCCATGCACACATGGTAGGTGGATCAATGGTCTCCAGCACATCGTGTGCCACATCACCGGCACGTTAACTTTCAGTAAGTTGCCTGGTCAAACCGCATGTGTCGGTTCCGACCGGGCTTCCGCTCGTCTTGAGGCGCATGCGGACCACACGAGAGAGGACGGACGAGGATGCGGATCACCGGAGCGGTGCTGGAGCGGATCGGGCTGCCGCGGCCGTACGCCGACTCGGCCCCCATCAGCGTGACCCCGGTGGAACTGGGCGAGCCGGGGCCGACCGAGGTCCGGGTGCGGATCGAGGCGGCCGGGGTGTGCCACTCCGACCTGTCGGTGCTCGACGGCAACCGCGTCCGCCCGGTCCCGATGCTCCTCGGCCACGAGGCCGCCGGCCGGGTCGAGGCCGTCGGCTCCGAGGTGACCGACCTGGCCGTGGGCCGCCGCGTCGTCATGGCCTTCCTCCCCCGCTGCGGTGACTGCGACGGCTGCCGCACCGACGGGCGCCTCCCCTGCGGGCCGGGCAGCACGGCCAACAACGAGGGACGACTGCTGAACGGCGGCCGACGCCTCACCCGCGACGGCGCGGCCGTCCACCACCACCTGGGCGTCTCCGGCTTCGCGACGCACACCGTGGTGGACCGCGCCTCCGTCGTCCCCGTGGACGACGACGTCCCCGCCGAGGTCGCGGCGGTGCTCGGCTGCGCCGTGCTCACCGGCGGCGGCGCGCTGCTCAACGCGGTGCGTGCCGGGGAGGGCGAGAGCGTCATGGTCGTGGGCCTGGGCGGTGTCGGCATGGCAGCGCTGCTGGCCGCCGCGGCACAGGTCACCGGCGACGTCATCGCCGTCGACACGGTCCCCGAGAAGCTGGCACTGGCACGGGAGCTGGGCGCCACCCGCGCCCACACCCCGGCCGAGGTGATCGGGCAGGGCATCAGGGCCTCCCACGTCATCGAGTGCGCCGGGCACCCGAGCGCCTTCGAGACCGCGTTCGCCGCCACGGCCCCGGGCGGCCGCACGGTGACCGTCGGCCTCCCCGGCCCGGACGCGACGGCGCGGCTCTCCCCGCTCACCATGACCGCCGAGGCGCGCACCGTGATCGGTTCCTACCTGGGCTCGGCCGTCCCGGCCCGGGACATCCCGACCTTCGCCCAGTGGTGGCGTGAGGGCCGCCTGCCCGTGGAACGGCTCATCAGCCGCCGGATCCGCCTGGACGAGATCAACGAGGCCATGGACGAGCTCGCCGACGGAAAGGCCGTACGCCAGGTCATCGTCTTCGACGAGTGACCCGGCGATCCGTGTAGAAGACGCCCCGGGCACCGCCGCGCCCGGGCCATACGAAAGCACCGAACCATGAGTAAGAGATCCCCCGGCCCGGACGCGGCCTCCCCCCATTGGAAGGCGGGCCCGTTCGAGGTCCGTCTGCCGTTCGTCCACTACAGGTTCCAGTGGCAGGACTACACACAGGGCCTGGTCATGTGCGCGGTCGACCTGTCCGCGATCCCGCTGCTGATCGAGCTGCTCGGGATGCCCTTCGAGGCCGCGCTCGCCGTGGTCGTCCTCAACGGTGTGCTCTACCTGCTCCACCACCTGCTGGGCGACCCCGTGGTCCCGGGCTGGATCACGCCGGCCATCCCCCTGCTCATGGTGTACTGCCAGCAGTTCCCCGAGGGCCCCGAACGGGTCCAGGCGCTCATCGCCTTCCAACTCGTGCTCGCCGCGCTGTCGATCACCCTGGGGGTGACCGGACTGGCGGCGAAGGTGGTCCGGTTCATCCCGAACGCCCTGCGGGCGGGCATCGTCGTGGGCGCGGGCTTCGCCGCCGTCCAGAGCGTGTTCGCCGAGGGCGGCCGGTTCGAGACGTTCCCCTGGACCATCTCGATCGCCGTGGGGCTGGCCTTCGTCCTGCTCTACTCCAAGGGCTTCGCCGCGGCACAGCAGCGCAGCCGGGTGCTGCGGCTGATCGGGAGCCTGGGCATCCTGCCGTGCATCCTGCTCGCCGTCGTCATCGCCCCGCTGTTCGGCGAGGCGCCCTGGCCGACCCTGGAGTGGGGTTTCGCGACCCCCGACTTCGTCACCCTGTGGACGCAGTACACCGTCTTCGGTGTGGGCCTGCCCCCGCTGACGATGCTGGTCACCGTGATCCCCACCGTGGCCGCGGCCTACATCGTGGTCTTCGGCGACGTGCTCCAGGCGCGCGCCGTCCTCGACGAGGCCGCCGAGGTGCGCACCGACGAGAAGGTCCGCTACAACCCGAACCGCGCCCACATGATCTTCGGCGCCCGCAACGCCGTCATGGGCGTGATCGGCCCGGACGTCACCATGTGCGGTCCGCTGTGGGCCGCGATGCACGTGGCCATCTCCGAGCGGTACAAGAAGGGCCGCGACGCGATGCAGTCGATCTTCAGCGGTGCCGGTTCGTTCCGCTGGGGCACCAACACCGGCCTGTGGCTGCTGCCGATCGTGTCGCTCGTGGAACCCGTCCTCGGCGTGGCGCTCGCCCTCACCCTCATCATCCAGGGGTTCGTGAGCGTCAAGGTCGGGATCCTCGAAGCGCGCAGCAGGACCGACCTCGGTATCGCCGGTGTCACCGGCGCCGTCCTGGCGCTCAACGGCGCCGCCTGGGGCTTCGCCGCGGGCATCGTCCTGTGCCTGCTCGTGTACGGCCGCCGGTTCTTCTCCGGTGAGGACGACGGTGTGATCGGCCACGGGGGCGAGCCCGCCGCCGCACCCGCCCGGGACTGACGACCGCCGCTCCCGCCCCCGCTCCCCCGCGGCGGGGGCGGCCGGTCCGTGGTCGCCGTCGTGCCGGAGGAGCCGATGACCATCCGCGCGCCGGTGGCCGACGACCAGGCGATGATCCGCAACGGCCTGCGCAACCGCGTGGAGGTCGCCGCCTGGGCCCGGGAGCACGGCCTGATGGGCTAGAGGTCCTTGCCCCGCCGGGCGGCGAGGATGATCAGGACGCAGGCGGCGACGGCCGCGAACACCCCGGGCCCGGCGGCGGGGCCGTCGTCCTCCGGGGCGTACGTCCAGAAGAAGAGGAACAGCACGGGCGGCACGGCCGCGGCGATCTGCGCGGTGAGCAGTACCCGGTTCCCCACCGCGGCCTCGTCGCTCCCCAGCGCGAACACCGCCCATACGGCCGTCAGGAAGGCGAACGCCAGGACCAGGAACCCGAGCAGCAGCCCCCAGCGCTCCGCGTCGAGCGCGGCGCCCCACAGCTCCCACCCGGTGGCGGAGCCGAGGGCGTCCAGGGAGATCTCCCCCTCGTCGGAGATCCGGAGCCCGTGGGGACCGGTGTCCCGCAGCCAGGGCAGTGCCGGGGACAGGAACACCGCGGTCGCCCCGACCGCCAGCCCAAGGGAGGCCACCCGTGCCCGGTTGTCCTGCTGCCGCTCCTGGAAGGACCTGGCCTCCAGCTTCCTCAGCCGCTCCCGCAGCGCGTCGATCTCGTCGTAGGCCGATCTCTCGCCCATCCCGGTCCCTTCCTCCGACCACTCGCGAAGGGGAGAGAATCCCACACCCCCGCGCGGTCCCCGAAGCCGGTCCCGGACGGCCGTCACCCGGCGGGGCGGTGGTACTCCCAGCCGGTCAGGGCGAGCGCCTCCGCCCGGGCCCGGACCACGGCCATGCGGGCGGCGCGTTCGGCCCCGTCCTCGTGCGCGGGCGCCGCGGTCACCTGTCCGGGCCACTTGCGGTAGAGCAGGCCGGGCTCGGCGGTGAACCAGCCGCGGCTCACCGCGTCGAGGGCGAGCAGGAGCCCGGTGTCCTCCGAGGCGGGCAGGGCCATCCAGCCGCCCAGGGCGAGCAACGGCTCCCGGCGGACGCACAGGGTGGCCGGATGGACCTGCGCCCGGAAGTCGTGCGCCTTCCAGTAGTCCAGGACGGCGCCGCGCTCGATCGGCCCCTCCTCGGGGTCGTCGTCGAAGCCCCTGGTCGTACCGTCCGGCAGGAGGTCGAGCACACGCGAGGCGGTCCACGCGATCCCCGCGTTCGACGTGAGGGCCTCGATGTCCCGGGCGAGCGCCCCCGGGGTCAACCGGTCGTCGGCGTCCAGGACCTTGACGAGACCGCCCTCCGCGCGGCTGAGCCCCATCGTGCGCGCCATGCCGGCCCGCCCCCGCCTCCCCTGCCCGAAGCTCACCCGGTCGTCGTCCGGCAGGCGGGGCCCGACCGCGTCCGTCTCCCCGTCCTCCTGGACGACCCACTGCCAGTCCCACCCGTCGGGCAGCCGCTGCTCCGCGAGGGACCGGTAGGCGTCCGGCAGGAAACCGGCCCCGGGGGCGTGCACCGCCGTGATGACGGAGATCAGTCCGGGCATCGGCTACCAGCGCTCCAATCGGGTCGTGAAGACCGCTTCGGCGCGGTCCCCGGGAAGGACGATCTCGGACCAGTCCACAACACGCTCCCGCGTGTCGATCGAGGTCTTCTGTACCACCATGACCGGGACGCCCGGGCCGAGGCCGAGTTCGTCGGCCTCCTCCTCCGTCGCGGGCCGCGCGGTGACCCGCTCCTCGACCCGGTCGAGTTCGATGCCGACGGCGTGCAGCTGGCTCTGCGTGCCGCCCGGCCACGGCTCCTTCGCCTCGTCCAGCAGGTCGGGTTCGCCCCTGATCATGTCCACCACCAGGTAGGAGCGCACCAGGTCGAAGGGGGCGTGCTCGTCCCGGTGCCGGGTCCGGTACCGGCGCTCCAGGAGATCGGTGCCCTCGGGGACGCCGAGGGCCCGGGCGAGCCCGGCGTCGGCCGCCACCCGGCGGTAGGCCGCGCTGAACACGAGGTCGTCCCTGCCCAGGCCGGTATCGCGTTCGGTGGCACCGGTGGCGAGCCGCTCCTCCCGGGTGGTGCGGGCGCGGTCCTTCTCCCACTGGTGCCGGTCGTCGCGGCGCCGGACCGGCCGCCGGGGCCGTCGAACCGCGCTCGCGCCCCCGGGCGCCGTCTCCCCTTGCCGGGTCCGCCGGTGCTCCTCGTCCGTGGCCATGGACCGTTCCCCGCTCTCCTGGACGCGTCCCCGGTCGTGGAGGGGCGGGCGGAAGCGGCCGGCCGGCGGCCGCTTCCCACCGCGCCCGGGACCGGCTCCGACCATCGTGACCCGTGACCGCACCCGAACACCCCGGGACCCGCCGCCGCTACTGAGCCCTCCGGAACTTCTGCACGCATTCAGCGCAGTCGGCGATGACCCTCGTGAACGTGGCCGTGTATTGGCCGTGGGCGCCCACCGGCACCCGCCGCCGCCCACCGAGGCACCAAAAGGGCCCGTCACCTGTTTGTGCAGGTGACGGGCCCTTTTTGCATGTCTTGAGATTGTGGCTAGGGGCGGGGTCGAACCGCCGACCTTCCGCTTTTCAGGCGGACGCTCGTACCAACTGAGCTACCTAGCCGTACCGCCGAGAGTTCGGCGAGTGCGGTCCTGACGGGATTTGAACCCGCGGCCTCCACCTTGACAGGGTGGCGAGCACTCCTAACTGCTCCACAGGACCTGATATCGATCGCTTCCCGGGGCTCCCCGGTCCGCGTCCGCGGTTCCATTCTGCCAGACATCCGACAGTGGTCGAACCGCCTCGTACCCCCAACGGGATTCGAACCCGCGCTACCGCCTTGAAAGGGCGGCGTCCTAGGCCGCTAGACGATGGGGGCCCGTGTGACAGGTCCAGCATAGGGGAGATTCCCACCAACACCAAAGCGATTCGCCCGCTCCGGCGAAAGCGCCCCGACCTGCGGCCGCACCGCCCGTCCGGGCCGCTCAGCGGTCGCCCCCGCCGCCCTCGGACTCCTCGTCGGCGTCCGGTTCGGGCTCGCCCACCGGGCGGTCGGGGTCGGCCTCGATATGCCGTTCGACCTGGGCCGAGGTCAGCCCGAGCCCGCCCAGATCGATGTCGTCGCGGGCCTGTAGCCGCCCGGTCTCGGAGTCGAAGTACAGCACCGAGGCCTGGTAGGGGGTCGGTCGACCCTGGCCGTGATCAAGGCCACGCAGTCCGGCGCCGCCGGTGGAGCCCTGGCCGAGGAACCGGGTGCCCTGTTCGGTGAGCCGGGTGGAGCGCAGGTGGTCGCCGCCGGTGAGCACCAGCGGGACGACCCCGTCGAACGCCGCCGCCTGCGTCCGCGTGTGCAGGAGGGCGAGGTCGACCTCCTCCCGGCCCCCGGCGACCTCCGCCGCCTGCTCCTCGCCGAGCGCGGCCACCCCTGCGGCCGTCGGGTTGAGCCGGGTCGCGTCGGGCGTGTACCGGGGGTCCCCCGCCCCGTACAGGGTGAGCCCGCCGACCTCGCGGACCTCCCCGTCCAGCACCACGGCGTTGGGCTGGGCCGCCACCGCGCGCTGGGTGCCCATGGAGTCGTGCTGCCCGCGCACCCACACGTAGGGGACGTCGAGCCCGCCGATCTCGTCGGCGAACACGTCCTCGGCGGCGCTGCCCCGGTCGGTGAGGTCGCCCGAGTCCACGATGAAGTCGACGGCGTACTGCTCCCGCAGGGTGCGGATGATGCTCCACGACGCCGGGTTGAGCTGGATGTCGGACACGTGCAGCACCCGGATGACGGACTCGTCCTCCTCGTACACCGGCAGGCCCGAGGTCGCCTCGTAGATCATCGCGACGTTGCCGACCAGTCCGGCGAGCTGCTCCTGGTACTCGTTGAACCGTCCCACGACCTCCTCGGCGCTGCCGACGACCTGGGGCGCGCCCGCGATGAGGCCGGTGTAGCGGGGCTCGGCGATGGCGCTCGGGTTGAAGGTGTACCCGGCGGCCGCCCCGGACCCGGCCAGGACGGCCAGGCAGACCCCGGACCCGGCCAGCGCCCGCCACACGCTGCGGAACAGCAGCAGACCCATGACGGCCGCGCCCAGTGCCGCGGCGAGCACCGACCGGACCACCAGGGCGATGACTCCCTCGCGCAGGTCGGAGCCGATCCCGGCGGCCATCCGGTTGATGGCGTCGGGGTCGGCGAACATCTCCTGGGCGGCGGAGAGCCGGATGTCGGAGATGGTCGCCTCCAGCCGCAGCGGCGCGCTGTGGGTGTCGAAGGCGAGCTGTCCCAGGGGGGCCACGTTGACGACGGTTTCCCCCCGCCACTGGGGGCTGAGGCTCAGGGTGACGTCGGCGGGGCCGATCGGGGTGACGACCTGGCCGGCCAGCGCCAGGCCGAGCCATCCGCCGACCAGGCCCGCGACGACGACGCAGCTCCAGCGCCAGGCCCGGCCGGCACGTATCCGGGACGGGGTCTGGCGGAGCCGCCGGGCGGCACCGCGGAAGTCGTACGCGCGGATCGCTTCCCAAGACAACACCCCCCCATCATGCCGCCGACGGGGACCGTTCCCAACGTTTCCTCCCGACCAGAGTGTTATGTCGATCCCGCTCTCCCCCGCCGGGTCGGCGGCGCGGCGCCCGGACGGCACAATGGCGGTTGTGGTGGAACTGACGCGCAGGGAGTTCGAGGAACTGGTCGCCGACGCTCTGGACGAGATCCCTCCGGAGCTGGCGGGCCTCATGGACAACGTGGTGATCACCGTCCAGGACGAGTCGCCGGACGGACTGCTCGGCCTCTACGAGGGCATTCCGCTGACCGAACGGGGGGATTCCTACTTCGGCGTGCTGCCGGACCAGATCTTCATCTACCGGCTCGGCATCTGTGCGATCTGTGAGACCAGGGAGGATGTCGTGGAGGAAGTCCTGATCACGGTGGTCCACGAGATCGCGCACCATTTCGGTATCGACGACGAACGCCTGCACGAGCTGGGCTGGGGCTGATCACGGTCGTCCTAATGGGCGTTGTGCGACCGCCCGAAACCCCCACCCCCCGGGGAACCGGGTCCCACCCCCGCGGCTCTTCGTACACGGGCCCGGGACCGCGGACCACCGGCGCCCGCCCCCGGATCCCTTTCACCTCCAGCATTTCCACGGTGAACCGCACAGCCGGGTCGGAGTACCGATAGGGGCGAGATCCCGTGACCCGACGACCCATTACCCCCAGCAACGAATCAGACACGAATTCCTTGCAGCGCCTTGCGAGAAAGCCTACGTTCCGGGACGGTTGGTCATTGGGACACGACACAGCGTGATTTCAACCCTGTAACAGTAAGGGAGTGCCGGATGGCCAATCCGCGCCTCGACAAGACACCTGACAACGAGGGCCACGAGCCCCCGTCCCCCCCGCAGAAGGACGCTTGGCGCAGTAGCTACCGCGAGGTCATGGCGATCGGGGAGTTCCGCGCCATCTGGTCGGCCCACACCATCGCCACCATCGGCACCAACCTTCTCAACATCGCCGCGAGCATTCTCGTCTACCAGATCACCGGTTCTCCGCTGGCCGCGGGATTCACCATCGCCCTCGGCTTCCTTCCCCCGCTCATCGCCGGACCGTTCCTGTCCGGACTGGCCGACCTCTTCCCCCGCCGCCGGGTGATGGTCGTCTGCGACCTGGTGCGCGCCGTGCTCATCGTCTCCATCGGCATCCCGGGACTGCCGCTGTGGGCGGTCTGGGCGCTGCTGTTCTGTTCGGTCCTGCCCGCGCTCCCCTTCGCCGCGGCGCGCGCCGCCATGCTGTCGGAGATCATCCAGGGCGAGCGCTACGTCGCCAGCACGGCCATCATCCAGCTCACCGCCCAGGTCGGGATCCTGGTGGGCTTCATGGCCGGCGGCTTCACCTCGGGCCTGTTCGGAGCGCACGCCACCGTGATGTGCAACGGGGCGCTGTTCGTCGTGACCGCGCTCATCGTGCGGTTCGGGGTCAAGGCGCGGCCCGCGCCCGAGCGCGCGGAGAAGGAGGAGGGCGGCGGCTACGCGGCGTTGATCGCCGGAGGGGCCAGGCTGGTCTTCGGCGACCCCCGGCTGCGCACGCTCGCACTGATGGCCTGGCTGGCCGGGCTCTACATGGTCCCCTACGGGTTGGCGACCCCGCTGGCGGCGGAGGCGGGCGGCGGCGAGACCGCGGCCGGTGTCGTCATGGCGGGCTCGTCGATCGGCGCCCTCGTGGGCGGGCTGGTCCTGACCCGCCTGGTGCCGCCGGTGACCCGGCTCCGGCTGCTGGGTCCGCTGGCCGTGCTGGCGTCGGTCCCGCTGCTGGTGTGGCTGTTCGACCCGCCGCTGTGGCTGATGGTGGTCGCGCTGGCGGTGTCCGGAGCCACCGCCTCCTACCAGTTCGTCGCCAACGCCGCGTTCGTGCTGTGCGTGCCGCCGGACGGCCGGGCGCGGGCCTTCGGCCTGGTCGCCGCAGGCCTCCAGGTCTCCCAGGGGCTGGGCATCCTCGCGGGCGGCTTCTTCGCCGAGTTCTTCGGCACCGGAACGGTCGTGGTGGGCGCGGGTGTGCTGGGCATCGTGTTCGCGCTGCTGCTGGTCCTGCCCTGGTCGCGAATGAGCGACGAGGTCACGCGCAGGATGCAGGAGACCGATGCCCCGGCCTGATCACGGGCCCGGTCTCACCCTCCACCGCCGGTCACCGCGCCGTCCACGGGGCCGTCGGCCCCGTCCCGGGATGATCCGCCGGACACGTCCTAGGGTCGGGGCCGGCGGCCCGCGGTGTCGGCACAGCGCTCACCGGAGTTCTCACGCTCCTCCTCGGCCTCGTGGTCGGGTCGCTGTGTCCGGAGGTCGCGTCGTTCCCACCCCGGGTGTGCTCTGAGGCTCCACATCAGTTCTGTCCCGGCCTTCCCTGGAAGTTGCGGATGATCTGTTCGAGCAGCGAGTACTGCTCGCCCTCGGCCGGCATGATCAGCAGCGCGAGGATGTACACGAAGACGCCGCTGAAGCCGAGCACGGTGAGGACCACGAACACGAGGCGGACGATGTTGGCGTCGATGCCGAGGTAGTCGGCGATACCGCCGCACACACCGGCGAGGAAGCGGTTGTCGTTGCTGCGTCGGAAGCGCTTGCCCTGGAGTTTCTCGTTCATGTCCTCAGCCTGCCCGCCCGCGGTGTCGTTGCCCATCGGGGAGAGCCCTGGAGCGTCCCTGACATCCCCCCGACGCCCCTGACGGGGCCCGGACGCGACCCCGGTGGGGTGCGCCGATAGTTCGACGCCGCCGGCGTTCCCGCCGTTCCCCTCACCCGGTGAGTCATGGAGCACACTACGGGCCGGGTACGACGAACGGCGGCCGCGGCGGGCCCGGCTCAGCGGCGCCCGTACACCTCGCCCAGGACGCGGAACGCGGCGCGGACCCGGGCGCGGATGCCCTCGACGTCCTCCTCCTCGGAGTAGCGCAGGTGGCGCATGGTGTGCCGCATGACGGCCATCGCGGTCACGGCGGCCAGCTGGGGCCGGTCCGACTCGGGCGGCTCGCCCAGGCGCTCGGCGATCGCCCCCGCCACCACCTGCTCCATGTCGTGGAACCGGGCCAGCACCCCGGGGACGAGCTGGGGCTCCCGGTCCATCAGCCGCTTGCGCAGCCGCATCTCCTCCCGCTGGGCGGGGAGGTCGTCGGTGTCGAGGAGGAACGCGATGAGCAGCCCGACGAGGTCGTCGGTGAAGTCCCCGGTGGGGCCGCCCGCGGCGAACTCCCGGGTGGCGCTCTCGTCGACCGTCCCGGGAGGCTCGCCCAAGAGGGCTTCCTCCTTCGTCCCGAAGTAGTTGAAGAAGGTCCGGGTGGAGACCCCGACGGCGGCGGCGATCTCCTCCACGGTGACGTTCTCAAGACCGTGTTCGAGCGTGAGCCGCACGGCGGCCTCCCGGAGGGCGCGCCGTGTGGCCGCCTTCTTGCGCTCGCGCAGCCCCATCCGCTCCTCCTCCCTCCGTTCCCCGGTCACCTGTCGCGCTCCTCTCCCCGGTCCGGCGCCCACCGCGCGGTCCAGCGGACCGCGTGTCCGGTCAGCGTCCGACGAACCGCTCGGGGCGGACTCGGACGACCACACGCCTCTCCTCGTCACTGTGCCAGGGATACGGGGTACCGAGGTACTTGTGGGCCAGCCGGTCGATGAAGGACTTGTCCGGGTCCTCGTCCACCCGGTCGACCACTCCGCGCACCTCCACGTACAGGTAGGGGTTGTCGGGGTCGAGGACGGAGACCGACACCCTCCCGTCCCGGGTGAGGTTCTTGAGCTTCTGCCGGGTGGTGGTCTGGCTGAAGCTCAGGAACTCCCCGTCCCAGTCGATCCATACCGGGCTGACCTGCGGCCCCCCGTCCGGTCCCAGGGTGGCCACGTGCCCGAACGCGGGCTTGCGCAGGATCTCCTGCTGGTGCTCGGCGAACTCCATGGTCGCTCCTCCTCCGTCGTCGGCCGCCGGTCGGCCGGTGACTGCGAGTACACCAGTGCCGCGCACCGGGATCGGGGAACGCCACGGCGCGGGCGGGAAACCGGCCGCCGGGAGTGCGCGGGGGCCGCCGCCCGGTCGACCTTCGTCGGGGATGCCGTCTCCCACCACCTCCTCGCGGGCGATGTGCCGCCCCCCGCGCCGGCCCGTAGTGTCATCGCGACCATGCCGCCGGCGCGTCCGGCACGGCCCTGGAGGACGTCCATGACCTGGTCGGAGGCCCTGCTCGTGGGCGCTACCGCCCTGCTGCTGCTCGTCCTGCTGCCGCCGCCCGCGCCCGTGCGGTCCCCGACGCCGAGCCCGCCGCGGGCCCGCACCCGGTGGTGCTCTTCTCCCCCGGTCTGGGCGGGGTCCGCACCCAGAACACGGTGTGGGCGGAGGGCCTGGCCTCCCACGGCTACGTGGTGGTGGCGCTGGACCACCCCTGCGACTCGGCGGTGGTGGTCCTCGACGACGGTACCGAGGTGCACGGGGCACTGACGGCCACCGGTGATCCGGCACAGGACGACCGGCTGGCCCGGGGCTGGGCGGACATCCGCGCCGCCGACCTGGACCTGGCGCTGGTCCGGCTGCTGGAGGCGGACGACGGCCCGCTGGCCGGACTGGCCGACCCCGAGCGGGTGGCCGTGGCGGGGCACTCCCCGGGCGGGGCGGCCGCCCTGCTCGCGGCCGCGGACGACCCGCGCCACCACGCGGTCGTGAACCTGGACGGTCTGCCGCGGCTGTCCGCGGACGCGTCCCTGCCGCAGCCGCTGCCGGCCCTGGTGGCCGCGGCCGGGACCGGTGGCGCGCAGGGCGACACCCGCTATGCCCGGGAGCTGGACGCGGCCTTCGCGGCCTCTGCCGGACCCGGGTACGCGCTCACCGTGCCGGGGACGGCGCACCTGGGATTCAGCGACTCCCCGTTCCTGCTGCCGCCGCTCCCGTCCCTGGTGGGGTCCCCGGGCCGGGAGGAGACCGCCCGGATCACCGAGGCGGCCTGCCTGGCCTTCCTCGACGCGACCCTGAACGGCGGCGGCGCCGACATCGCCGCCGCCCTGTCCGACCTGGGCGAGGTCACCACGAAGCCGTAACCCCTCCCGGGTCCCGCCCCGCCCCCGCGGCGGGGCGGGGCCCGGCGTGTCCGGGACGCGGGGGTCAGAGCAGGAAGAGACCGATCGTCCAGATGGTCGCGAAGGCAGCGGTGCCCTCGATGGCGGTCGCCACGCTGAGGGTCCGGTAGGCGGTCGCCACCGGGATCCGGCTCAGTTGGGAGACCACCCAGAAGTAGGAGTCGTTGGCGTGCGAGACGACCATCGCCCCCGCGCCGGTCGCCAGCACACTCAGGATCATGCCCTCCGGGGAGTCGAGTCCGAGGGAGCCCAGCATCGGCGCGATCAGGGCCGAGGTGCTGACGATCGACACCGTGGACGAGCCCTGTGCGGTCTTGAGCGCGGCGGCGATCAGGAACGGCACCGCCAGCCCCAGGCCCAGGCCGCTGAGGTTGTCCGACAGGAAGCCGGTCAGCGGGGAGGCGGCCAGCACCGCGCCGAAGGCGGCGCCCGCGCCGGTGATGAGCAGGATCGGGGCGCAGACCCGGATCGACTCCTGGACGTGGTCGTTGAAGCGCTCCAGCCTGCCGTGCCCGCGCAGCAGCGGCACGGCGACGGCCAGGCCGATGATGAGCGCGACGACCGGGGTGCCCAGGAAGCCGAGGACGTCGAAGGCGGCCCCCTCGCCGATCGGGCGGCCCGGCAGCTTGACGATCGAGGAGGTGCAGATCAGCGCCAGCGGGACCACGATCGGCAGGAACGACACGAAGGCGCCGGGCAGTCGGCCGTAGCTCGCGCGCAGTTCCTCGTAGGACTGCTCGATGAGGTCGTCGTCGCTCTCCGCGGGCAGCGGCGTGAACTCCTTGCGGGAGAAGGTGCTCGCGAAGATCAGGCCGGCGACGGCGGCGACGGCGGCCACCGGCAGGCCGAGGGCGATGATCATGCCCAGGTCGTCGGAGGCGCCGAGGTTCTCGGCGGCGGCCAGCGGGCCCGGGGTCGGCGGGACCAGGGTGTGCGTGGCGTACAGGCCGGTCATCAGCGCGATCGAGGTGGCCAGGGTGGACACGCCGGTGCGCAGGGTCACGGCCTTGCGCAGCGAGTTGAGGATGACGTAGCCGGAGTCGCAGAACACCGGGATGGAGACGATGTAGCCGATGAGGGACATCGTCAGGTTCGGGAAGCGGGTGCCGAGCACCTTGATCAGTGCCTCGGCCATCGCGATCGCGGCGCCGGAGCGCTCCAGGATCACGCCGATCATGGTGCCGAACAGGATCACCAGGCCGATGTTGCCCAGGGTGTTGCCGAAGGCGGTGGTCACGGTGGTGACGACCTCGCCCAGCGGGATGCGGTAGGCGAAGGCCCCGATGAGGGCGGCGCCGGTGAGCGCGAGGAAGGGGCTGACCTTCCAGCGCGCGGTGACGAGCACGATGGCCGCCACCAGGACGAGGAGGATGAGCAACGAGGTCAAGGTCGGTGTTCCTTAGGTGTGCGGGGATGCGAAGTGGTGGGCGAGGAGCCGGCAGCAGTTGGAGGTCGTCCACTCGATGTCGGCGAGGACCTCCTCGCTCATCCGTTCCAGGGACCGGGGCCCCCGGGCGGTGGAGAAGGCGGCGGTGACGCCCGACCGCCGGAGTTCCTCGGGGGTGACCGAGACGTCTCCGGCGATGACCACGACGGGGCGCCCGGGCGGGGCGAGGCGGCGGACCGCGTCGACGACCTTGCCGCCCAGGGACTGGCCGTCGAACCGGCCCTCCCCGGTGAGGACGAGGTCGGCGTCGGCCATCAGGCGTTCGGCGTCCAGGGCGTCGGCGACCATGCGGGACCCGGGGACGGCCTCGGCGCCCAGCAGCGCCGTGAGCGGGGCGGGCAGGCCGCCCGCCGCGCCCAGGCCCGGGCGGTCGCGGACGTCCTCACCGGTGGCCTGCGCGAGGACGTCGGCCAGGCGGCCCAGTCCGGCGTCCAGAACGCGCACGTCGTCGGGGCCGGCGCCCTTCTGCGGGCCGAAGACCGCGGCGGCCCCCCGGTCGCCGACGAGGGGGTTGGTGACGTCGCAGGCGATGCGCCAGCGCACGGCCCGGGCGCGCGGATCGAGCCCGGAGGTGTCCAGTCGGTCCAGTGCGGTGAGGCTCCCGCCTCCGTCGGGGAGCTCCGCGCCGTCCCGGTCCAGCAGGCGCGCGCCGAGCGCGCGGAGCAGGCCGGTGCCGCCGTCGGTGGTGGCCGAGCCCCCGATGCACAGGAGGATCTCCTCGACCCCGGCGTCCAGCAGTGCGGTGACCAGGGGGCCGATGCCCCGGGTGGTGGCGGTCAGCGGGCGCGGGGGGACGTCGGAGACCAGGGGCAGGCCGTTGGCCTCGGCCGCCTCGACGACCCCGGTCCGGCCGTCCGGGGACAGGCCGTAGCGGGCCCGCACCGGTCGGCCGAGGGCGTCGGTGGTGTCCACCGTGAGCGCCTCGGCACCCCAGGCGCCCAGGAGCGCGTCGAGGGTCCCCTCTCCCCCGTCCGCGAAAGGCAGGGTGTGGACGGTCGCCTCGATGCCCGCCGCGCCGAAGGCGTCGCGGACGCCCCGCTCCATGGCCGCCGCCACGTCCACGGCCCGGGCGCTGCCCTTGAAGGAGTCCGGGACGACGGCGACACGGACGGGAAGGCCCTGGTCATGTACGTGCAACACGTTGGACATGTCGGAGAGCCTAAGAAGAAACCCCGTGCGATTCGACGGCGTCTCGCCCAGACTTCCTGTGAGTTCTTGTTCAGGGTGTGTGCGAAACGCACAGGGCTTCACGCGCGTAGAGCGCCATGTGCAGCGCGGCCAGGTGGTCGGCGCGGCGGATGTCCGCGCCCGTGGCCGCGCGGATCCGCTCCACCCGCTGGAGCAGCGTGTTGCGGTGGACGTACACCGAGTCCGCCGCCGCCTGCATGGAGGTGGTCGACGCCACCGCCAGCAGGGTGCGCCGCTGCGCCTCGCTCAGCGCCGACGCCCGCCCGGCCAGGTGCGCCAGGCTGCGCCGGGGCAGGTGGGCGACGGCCACGGCGATGTCGCGCGACCACGGCTCGGTGTCCCCCAGGCCGGGGATGAGTCCGGCGTAGCGGCACAGTGCCCGCGCCTCCCCGGCGTGGGCCAGCAGCAGCTCGACGTCGTCGGTGGGCTCGGTGGCGGTGTGCCGGACGTCCGCGGGCATCGGGAGGTCGGGCGCCGCCCCCGAGCCCACCAGCCACAGGGCGCCGTGCAGCACCGCGGACCGGTGGCCGGCATCGGTGTTGAACCGGGCCACGGCGGTGTCGGCCAGCGGCGGCGGGGCGGCGGCCGCGTCCGGCCGGGGCGTCCCGGCCGTCCACAGCGCCAGCGACCAGGGTGGGGCCAGCCCGGCGGCGGCCAACCGGGCCCGCGCGGACTCCGCCGAGGCGGTGCCCGAGGTGAGGGCGGCGATGAGGTCGCGGGCCTCGGTGTGGCGGCGGGTGGCGGCGTCCTGTTCGTCCTCCTGCGCGATGAGCAGTTGCACGGTCAGCGCCACCACCCGGGCCAGCGGGGCGACCTCCCGGGGGTCGCCGGTGATGCCGACGACGCCGCGCAGTTCGCCGTCGACGACCAGCGGCTCGTTGGCGCCGGGCCGGTCGGAGGTGCCGGGTTCGGGCGAGGTGATGAGGACGGGCCGCCCCTCGGCGATGACCCGCTGGGCGCCCCGGTGCAGGGTGCCGCGGCGCTCGGGGTCCAGGCAGGCGATGATCGTGCCGTGCTCGTCCATCACGTTGACGTTGTGGCTGATCGTCGGTGCGATGAGATCGACCACCCGCTGGGCGAGTTCCCCGCTCAACGGCGTCCGGCCGGCGTTGTCTGCCATGGCCCCCAGGATAGGGAGCCCGGGCACCACGGCGGTCGCCCTGGTCACCGGCCCCGCGGCGGTCCGGCCTCAGGCCTTCTCCGCCCGGCCCTCGCGGTTGGAGTGGGACTCGTAGGAGTACCGGGTGTCGCGCTGCCGCTCCCGGCCGGTGACGTTCCCGTAGGCGCGGTCCGGAACGTAGAGCAGCGGCTCGGCCCAGATCGGCTCCTCGGGGTACCGGGTGTCGCGCTGCCGCTCCCGGCCGATGACGTTCCCGTAGGCGCGGTCCGGAACGTAGAACAGCGGCTCGGCCCGGATCGGCTCCTCGGCGCAGGGGCCGAAGAGCACCGGGTCGGCCGGCACCTCCTCGTAGGCCGCCCGGTCGGCGGCGACGACCGCGGCGCGGGTGCACAGGAACGCGTCGGAGGACGGCTCCTCCCCGTACTCGCGCCGGTCCAGCCGGTACAGGGCCTCGGAGAGCCGCTCGGCGCATCCGGCGGCCTCGGCCACCGGGCCGTTCGACGGCCGCGCGACGAGGAAGCCCGCCAGGTGGTCGCCGTCGGGGCCCGGTCCGGGGGCTGCGGCGCGGCCCTCGTCGATCAGCCGCCGGCAGGCGCCCTCTTCCGTGCCCGCGTATCCCATGTCCGCGGTCATGCCGGAGGGCACCGACGGGCTCACCCGCCCGCGCCGCCCTCCCGCACGTACGCCGCCCCGCCGCCGTCGTGGTCCAGGGTGTACCCGACCCACTCGCGCACGCGCCGCGGCCAGTCCTCCCGGTCGGCGTCCTCGTGGCCGGCCAGGAACCAGCGGGGTTCGGCCCGGCCCGCCGCGTACTCCGCCAGCTTCCCGGGCACCGCGAACGCGACCGCCACGCCCTCCTCCGCGGTGGACAGCAGCAGGTCCACGTCGACGTCACCGTCCGTGTACCGCAGGGCCTGGTGGAACCGCGCCCGACCGCGGGCGCCGGGCAGGCCGCCCCGGGCGGCGGACGCGCCGCGCCGCTCGAACCCGGCGCGGTCCATCCCCTCCAGCAGGCGCTCGTGCAGCGGCAGCGGGTGGACGTGCACCGGGTCCAGGTCGCCCTCGTCGAGGGCGTCGTCGATGACCACGTCGGTGCGCAGGCCCAACTCGACCCCGGCCAGGTCGGCGCCGCCCAGGCGGGTCACCGGTGCCGCCCAGGGGACCTGGTAGGCGAACGGCACGACCATCCGCCGCTCCGCGTCCAGGGTCATCGCGCCGATGAGGGGCACCCGGGCGAACTCCGACTCCTCGCCGTCGCCGAACCGGGCGACGAGGACGTGCGCCACCTCGGCGACCTCCCAGTCCAACTCGCCGCCGACCAGCTCCAGACGCCCCTGGAGGAGTTCGCCGGGCCGCCGGTGGGGGTCGTCCAGCACGGTGTCCACCTTGGGACATCCGGTACCGAGCACCGAGAGGAGGTATCTGAAGACCATCGCGCCCTTCCCGGGGAGCGGCGGGGGCCGCCTCACGACCCGGGACCCGGCTCCCTCGGAAGGATCAACGAGGTCGTACCCGCAGCCGGTTCCCGGACGGCCCGGGTCGGCCGCCGCCCGTGCGGCCGACCCGGGGCTGGTCACACGGTCCCGGACTCCCTGAGCCGGGCCCGCCGCGCTCCGAGGACGATGAGCAGGCCCGCCACGGCGCCCAGGAAGTAGGGGGACGGCACGAGCAGGACGCCGCCGACGACGCACCATGCCGCGGTCCCCCAGCCCACCCAGGCGGGGACCGGCACCCCGCGTCCGGCCAGGTGCCAGACCAGGGCGCCCAGCAGGACCAGGGGGACGGAGAAGCTCCCCGGACCGGCCCAGAAGGTGAGCGAGTTCTGCAACTGCGCCGCCGTCGGCTCCGCGCCGCCCGCGAGGTCGAGCGGGACGGCCGCCCACAGGCCCCGCTCCGCCCAGGCAGCGATGGCGGCGCCGTCCATGAGCGCGAGCAGGGTCAGGTGTCCGACGCCCAGCACGATCATGATGCCGCTCCCCCAGCGCAGCGGCGCCCTTCCGGTCCGCACGTTCCGTCCCGCGTCCATGCCCTGCCCCTGTGCCGTCCGCCCGGTCATGCCGACGCCCCGTTCCGGTCGGCCCAGGCCCGTTCCCAGCCGCGGGTCAGCGCCGGGTAGACGATGAGGTGCCGGAAGGGCGCGATGGCCGCCATGTAGAGCCGCCCGAACCGGCCGTTGGGTTTGACGAGGACGGTCATCAGCAGCTCGAAGTCGCCGTCGGCCCCGCGCGCCCAGCCCAGGTGCATCAAGGTGTGCACGGTTCGGTTCGCCAGTTCGCTGACGGCCTCGGTATCGGTCTCGTAGACCGCCTTCAGGGGTACGCCGTCCCGGTCCTCCTCCCGCGGCGCGGCGAGCAGGTCCCCGGGCAGGCGGTCGCGCAGCGAGGGGACCCGCCCTCCCGTGCCCGACGCCGGGTCGTCCCAGCCCAGGAGCCCGCCGAGCCGCCACCGGACGGCGAACAGGAACCGCGCCGCCAGGGGCATCCGTTGGATCCCGCCGGACGCGCGGATCGCCTTCACCACGGCTCGGAAGTCACCGGGGCCGGCACCGGGGGTGCGGAACGCCCACACGTCCTCGACCTCGAAGTCCGGGGCCAGGTCGTGGATGCGCCAGGGGTGGTCGGTGTAGTCGGAGATCGTACGCCGGGCCATGGCGGCCCCCCGTTCTATACGCAGCCGTATATCTCATTTGTACGATAGCGTATAGAACATGAGCACGACACCCGGGGGCCGGTGAAATGCCTCCCTCAGCCAGGACCCCGCGCAACCGCTGGATCGAGGCGGGACTCGACGCCCTGGCCCGGGGCGGCCCGGACGCCGTCCGGGTCGAGGCCCTGGCCGCCGAGCTCGGCGTGACCAAGGGCGGTTTCTACGGTTACTTCGACGGCCGGCCCGCACTGCTCGCCGAGCTCCTCGACGAGTGGGAGCGCCGGTCCACCGGAGACGTCCTCGCCCGGGTCGAGGCCGAGGGCGGGAGCCCCGCCGAGAAGATCCGCCGCGCCGGCCTGCTGACCTTCACCGACGAGCTGCACCGGATCGACCTCGCCGTCCGCGAGTGGGCCCGCCAGGATCCGGGGGTCGCCGAGCGGCTGCGCCGGGTCGACAACGTGCGGATGGACTTCCTGCGCTCGATGTTCGGGGACTTCGTCGAGGACCCCGACGAGGTCGAGGCGCGCTGCACCCTGGCGTTCGCGCTCGCGATCGGCCGCCACTTCGTCGCCGTGGACCACCCGGGCCGCACCCACCACGAGGCGATCGTGCTCGCCGGGGACCACCTCCTGCGCCCCTGAGCCGTCCGTCACCACCCCGGGGTAACCTCCCGCCATGGTGGAGAACCGTGTCCTGGAATGGCTGCTCGACTCCGACCCGAGCCTGCGCTGGCGGGTGGAGCGCGACCTCGCGCACGCCCCGGAGGAGGTGTGGCGGGCCACCCGCGCCCGGGTCCCGCACGAGGGCTTCGGCGCGGCCCTGCTCGGCCGCCAGGACCCCGACGGCCGGTGGGCGGGCGGCGCCTTCTTCCCCGCGGACGTCTCCCCGGACGAGCCGGGGCAGCCCTGGACGGCCACCACGTGGTCGCTCAAGGCCCTGCGCGAATGGGGTGTGGAGCCCGACGCGCTGCGGCCGGACACCGCGGGCCTGCTGGAGCGCAACGCCCGCTGGGAGTACGACGACCTGCCGTACTGGGGCGGCGAGGTCGACGCCTGCATCAACGGCTACACGCTCGCCAACGGCGCCTGGCTGGGCGCCGACGTGTCGCCGATCGCCGACTGGTTCGTGGAGCACCGGCTCGCCGACGGCGGCTGGAACTGCGACTGGGTGGAGGGGGCGACCCGCTCCTCGTTCCACTCCACGCTCAACTCCCTGGAGGGCGTCCTCGACCACGAGGTCCGCACCGGCGGGACCGAAGCCCTGCGCGGGGCCCGGCACGCGGCACAGGAGTACCTGCTCGAACGCCGCCTGTTCCGACGGCTGTCCACCGGCGAGCCGCACACGCCCTGGGCGACGCACCTCGCCTACCCGTTCCGCTGGCACTACAGCGTGCTCAGGGCGGCCGACCACTTCCGCGCGGCGTCCCTGCACGAGGGCATTGCGCCCGACCCGCGGTTGGCGGAGGCGGTGGAGCTGATCCGCGCCGCCCGCGACGCCGACGGCACCTGGCACCAGCGGCTGCGGTACGAGGGCCGGGTGTGGTTCGAGGTGGACGCCCCGCCGGGCGAGCCGTCCAGGGGGCTCACCTTCCACGCCCTGCGCGTCCTGGAGTGGTGGGACTCCGCCCGCCCGACCCCCGGCACGCCCTGACGCCCGGCGAGTCCCGCCTCCGGGCCCGATCCCCGCGAACAAGGACCCTGGTTCTTGTGAGCAGAGGCTTGGGTCATGTCCCGTGGAGTGGTGTGGGAACAACGGTTGTTCGAACAGACACGAATCGCCGACCAGCGCGTCGTCGCCTCCGGGGCTCTGGAGTCGAACGGAGTCGCACCACTCGGGGGGACACCATCGAGGCTTGCGGGTAGAGGACGGAACCCGGCCTCTTCCGGTGCGAGAGTGGTCCCGGGCCGTGGGGGACGCGGCGTCCCGGCGCGGGCCGGGAGGGACGCACGGAGGTACACGTCATGACCGTTCTGGACGACCGGGCGCTCAACCGCGCCGCGCTCGCCCGGCAGGCCCTGCTCGAACCCTCCGGCCGGCCCGCCCTGGACCTGGTCTCCCACCTGTGCGGGCTCCAGGCCCAGGAGCCGCAGGAACCGTTCGTCGGCCTGTGGAACCGGCTGCGCGGCTTCGAGGCGTCGACGCTGTCGGACCTGCTGACCGAGCGCCGTGTGGTCCGGGTCCACCTCATGCGCCGCACCGTCCACCTGATGGCCGCCGCGGACGTGCTGGCCTGGCGCTCCCGGTTCGACGCCATGCTGCGCCAGAAGGTCACCGGGGTCTACCGGCGGGAGCTCGACGGCGTGGACCTGGACGAGCTGGACGCCGCCGGCCGGGCGGTGCTGGCCGACGGCGAACCCCGCACCACGGCCGAACTCGTCGATGCCGTGGCCGGCCGCTGGCCCGGCGTGCCCCGCCGGGCGCTGGGCGAGATGCTGGTCTCCGCCCTGATCCCGGTCGTGCAGACCCCGCCGCGCGGGCTGTGGCGCACCAGGGGCGGGGTGCGCATCGCCCTGCTGTCGGACTGGACCGGCCGCGAGCCCGGCCCGCACGATCCCGACGGCACCGACCCGGTCGGCCGGGAACTCGTCCGGCGCTACCTCGCCGCCTACGGCCCCGCCACATCCAGCGACCTGCGCGCCTGGTGCGGCGTGGCCGGGCTGCCCGCCGCGGTGGCCGCGGTCCGCGGCGAACTGGTGTCCTTCCGCGACACGAACGGCCGTGAGCTGCTGGACCTGCCCGGCGCCCCGCTGCCCGACCCCGACACCCCCGCGCCGGTGCGGTTCCTGCCCGCGTTCGACAACGCCGTCCTGGGCTACCAATACCGCGGCCGGATCATCGACGACGAGCACCGCGGCCTGTCCGTGGCCGGTGAGCGCGTGGTGCTGGTGGACGGCCGTGTCACCGCGACCTGGACGAACGGGGACGACACCGTGTCCGTCGCCCCGCTGCGCCCGCTCACCGCGGCGGAGCGGGACGCCGTCGCGGAAGGGGCGGAGGAGCTGTCGGCGTTCCTGTCCGACGGGGAGTCCCGCCGCGTCCGCATCGGCGGCTGAGGGTCCGCGCGCTCAGCCCCGGGGGAAGTACGCGTCCGTGAACGCGCTGCGGAACTTCCCCCGCGGATCGAACCGCTCCAACAGCCCGGCGAAGTCCGCGGCCCGTTCGTAGGAGGCGGCGACGTCCGCCGGGGGCAGGGTGCTGAGCTTGCCCCAGTGCGGCCGCGCCCCCAGCGGGGCCAGCCGCTCCTCCACCGCCGCCAGCACCGGGGCCACCGCCTCCGGGTCCCGCCGCCAGGTGAAGTGGAAGGCCACCGAGTCGCGCCCATGCGCCGGGCTCAGCCACAGGTCGTCGGCGCGCACCGTGCGCACCTCGGAGATGTGCAGCACCGGGGCGATCCGCGCCCCCAGGCCGCGCAGGGCGGCGAAGCCCTCGGCGGCCGCCGCCCGCGGCAGGTAGAACTCGGACTGCAACTCCTCTCCCGCGCTCGGTGCGAACTCCGGCCGGAAGTGCGGCAGCCGCTCGAACCAGGGGCCGACCGCGCCCAGCTGCTCGGTGGCGGGCCCGGCGGGCATCCCCGGCACCGGGTGCTGCGGGGTGTCCGCGGGGAGCCCGCCCGCCCAGGCCCCCTCCGGTTCCCCCGTGCGGTGCTTGAGCCAGACCCGGCCGGTGTCACCGCTCCAGTCGGTGAACAGGCTGACGCTGTACGCGGAGCCGAACACCGCGCCGAAGTCGGCGGCGACCTCCGCGAGCGGCACGTCGGTCCGGACCCGCTGGGACACCGCGAAGGCCGGTTCGACCTCCAGGGTGAGCCGGGTGACGACGCCGAGGGCGCCCAGGGCCACCACCGCGCCCGGGAACACCTCCGGGTCGGTGACCCGGCCCAGCCGCACGGTCTCCCCGTCCGGCCCCAGGAGTTCGAGTCCGCACACGGCCGCGGCCAAGCAGCGCAGCCGGTCACCGGACCCGTGGGTGCCGGTGGCGCAGGACCCGGCCACCGAGATGTGCGGCAGCGAGGCCAGGTTGGCCAGGGCGAACCCCTGCCGGTGCAGCTCCGCGGCGAGTTCGGCGTAGCGGGTCCCCGCGGAGACGGTGACGGTGGCGGTCTCCCGGTCCACCGAGGTCTCCTGGGGGAGGCCGTCCAGGCGCACCAGGTCGTGGTCGGAGTCGGCGACCCGGTTGAAGGAGTGGCCGCTGCCCAGCGCCCGAATCCGCGGGGTGTCGCGGACCAGGGCGCGCAGGGCGTCGAGGTCGGCGGGCCGGTGGATGCGGGGGCTGGCGTAGGTGAGGTTCCCGGCCCAGTTGCGGACCGGTGCGGGCGAGGCGGGCATGGGCTCTCCTGGGGGTGCGGCGGGGGCCCACGCTACCGAACCGGACCCTGTCCCGGGGAGTCCGCGGCCGGCCATCTGTTTTCTCGATCGCTGGAATGAAAAACGGATATTGGACGCCCACCGCCGCACCCGGAGATGCTGGTTCCGGAAATTCATAAAAGGCGAAGGGGAATCGGCGTGCAGGAGAAGAGAACCGTTCTGGTGACGGGTGCGACCGGCGGCCAGGGCGGCGCCGTCGCCCGCGCCCTGCTCGAACGCGGATGGGGGGTGCGCGCCCTGGTCCGCGATCCGGGGGTCCCGGCGGCCCGCGCGCTCGCGGCGCTGGGCGCCGTACCGGTCACCGGCGACCTCGACGACCCGGAGTCGCTGCGCGCGGCGGCCCGGGGCGTGGACGGGGTCTTCAGCGTCCAGCCGTGCGACCTGGCCGCCCCCGACCCCGCGACGGAGATCGGGCGGGGCCGCAACGTCGCCGACGCGGCAACGGACGCGGGCGCCCACCTGGTCTACAGCTCGGCCGCGGCCGCCGGGCACGGGTCGGGGGTGGCGCACTTCGACAGCAAGGCGGAGATCGAGGCGTACGTGGAGTCCGCCGGTGTCCCGGCCACGGTGCTGCGCCCGGTGTACTTCATGGAGAACTGGCGGTACGCGCTGCCGGCGCCGGGGCCGGACGCCGCGGGGGAACGGGTCGTGCCGGTCGCCCTGGACGCGGACACCCCGATGCAGCTGATCGCGCTGGCCGACATCGGGCGGATCACCGCGTCGGTGTTCGCCGAGCCCGACGGGTTCGACGGCCGGCGGATCGACATCGCCGGGGACGAGCTCCCGGTGCGACGGATCGCCGAGCTGTTCGCCGCGGCCGACGGCGTCCCGACCCGCTTCGAGCGGCTGCCCGACGCCGAGCTGCGGGCGCAGAGCCCCGAGGTGGCCAAGATGTACGCCTGGATCAACGACAAGGGGTTCCGGGCCGACCTCGCCGCGCTGCGGGACCGGCACCCGGGGCTGCTGACCCTGGAGGCGTGACCCCGGCGGCCGCGGGCCTCCCCGGTGCGGCCGCGGGTTCAGCCCGCGGCCGCACCGGGGGTGTCGATGATGTCGAGGAAGGCGCGGGCCGCGGGTGTGGTCCCGGTCCGCGCCCAGACGACGTACTCCACGCGGCCGGTCGCGTCGGTGACCTCCAGGGTGGTCACCCCGGTCAGCTGCGGCACGTAGGCGGCGGGGAGCAGCGCCACCCCCAGGCCCTCCCCGACCAGCCTGGCCATGAACTCGGCGGAGCTCACCTCGAACGCGACGTCGCGGTCCAGGCCCGCGGCCTCGAAGGCCTGGTCGGACTGGACCCGCCCGGCCGTTCCGGCGGGCATGTCCACGAAGACCTCGTCGACCAGCCGTTCCAGGCTCACCGCCGTCTCCTCGGCCAGCGGGTGGTCGGGGGCGACCACGGCGACGTGCCGGTCCCGGCCGAGTTCGCGGACGTTGACGCCCTGGGGGCGGGCGGTGGTGGGCAGCCCCAGGAAGGCCACCTCGATCTCGCCCCCCTTGACCTGTTCGACGAGGTCGTCGCTGGCGCCCACCCGCAGGCCGATGCGCACCTGCGGGTACCTGCGGCGGAAGTCGCGCAGGGCACGGGGGACGTCGACCGCGGCGACGGTGGGGATGAGGCCCACCTCCAGCGGACCGCGCACCTCGCCGACGGCGGCGGCGACCTCCGCCGCCGCGCGCTCGGCGGCCTCCAGGCAGCGGCGGGCCTCGGGGAGGAAGGCCGCCCCGGCCGCGGTCAGCCGCACCCGGCGGCTGGTGCGCTCGAAGAGCCTGGCCCCCAGCTCCCGCTCCAGCCGCGCGACCTGGTGGCTGAGCGCGGACTGGGCGACCAGGCAGCGTTCGGCGGCCCGGGTGAAGCTGTTGGTCTCGGCGATGGCGAGCACATAGCGCATCTGCTGGAGTTCCATGGCGGTAGCGTACGGCCGCCGCGGGGCCTGCCTGCGGCGGCCATGGGGCTCAGCCCCGGCGTCGCGGGGCGAGGGCGGTGAGCAGGCCCAGGGCGACCAGGCCGACCCCCAGCAGGCAGGCCCCGGTCCAGTGGGCGCTCGCCCAGACCATGGGGACGAGCGCCCCGCCCACGGCTCCCCCGGCGAAGAACAGCGTCATGAACACGGCGTTGATCCGGCTGCGCGCGTGCGGCCGCAGCTCGTAGGCGGTGGTCTGGGAGGCGTTGAGCACCGCCGTCTGGCCCGCGTTGAGCAGGACCAGGCCCACGAGCAGCCAGGCGATCCCGCCGTTCTGGGCGGGGAGCATCACGGTCCACCCCGCCGCCGCCAGCAGCAGGCCGGTGACCAGCACGGCGCGCGGGTGGCCGCGGTCGACCAGGCGCCCGGCCAACGGCATGGCCAAAGGCCCGACCACGCCGATGAGGCCGACGAGCCCGATGGCCGCGGGCGTCCACTCGTAGGGGCTGTCGGCCAGGAGCAGGGTCACGGCGGTCAGGTGGACGGTGAAGGAGGCCATCGCCAGCGCGGCGGTCGTGATGGGGCGGCGCAGCGCGGGCAGGTCGACGAGCAGCGCGGCGGTGGACCGCCACAGGCGCAGCGGGCGGGTGGCCTCGCCGCGGTCGCCCCCGCCTCCGGGCAGGACCCGCCACACGACGGCGGCGACGACCAGCAGCAGGACGGCGGTGACCCAGTAGACGGCCCGCCAGCCGGCGAGCTCGGCCAGTACCCCGGAGACGGCGCGGCCGATCAGGCCCCCGGCGAGGACCCCGGCCATGACGATGCCGATGTCGCGGGCCCGTCGGTGCGGCGGGGCGAGCTCGGCGGCGAAGGGGACCAGGACCTGGGCGCCGACCGAGGTGACGGCGGCCAGGCCGGTGGCGGCCAGGAGCAGCCATCCGGTGGGCACCGTGCCCGCCAGGGCCAGCAACAGGCCGGTCGCGGCCAGCAGCGTCGCGGCCAGGCCGCGCCGCGCGTAGCGGTCGCCGAGGGGGACCAGCAGACCCAGGCCGACCGCGTAGCCGACCTGGGCCGCGGCGACGGTGAGGCCCGCGGCGGTCGTCGTCATGCCCAGCTCGACGCGGAGCAGGCCCAGCAGCGGCTGGGCGAAGTAGTTGCCCGCCACGGACAGTCCCGCGGCCACGGCCATGACCGGGAGGGCCGGGAAGAGGCGGGATGCGCGACCGTCCGCCTTGTCACGGGGGATGGACAGGGAATTCGTCATGCATTCATAATCGGCGCGCGAATCCCGGGCGTCCAATGCATTCTTTTCATGGGAGTCATCGCGATCCGCGATGCATGTCTCCGGCACGCTTTTCCGGTGAAATCAATTCACCCGGAAAAGGACGAGGGGAAGCACGTCACGGGTTCAGGGACCGTCGAATTCGACCGGGGAGCCGTCCGGGCCCCTGCGGGGATGCGCGGCGGCCCCGTCGGGCTCACGGCCCGGTGGAGCCCGTCCTGCCGCTCTGCGTTACCGGGTCGGCGGGACCCCCGACCCGGTAACGGTGCAGGCGCCGCACCGGTTCCGCGGCGTCCCCGTCCGCGTACATCAGCAGGCCCGCCTTGGCCCCCATCGCGCCCTCCTCCGGCTCGCGTCCCGTTCGCACCGCAGGCCAGGGCCCGGCACCGACGCTGCGGCAATGTGACATGGTGCACTCAGTGCGTCGTTGCACTCAGTGCACCCAGATGCCTAGTGTGAAACCGTGAACGATCGGCCCATTCCACCCGCAACCGACCGGCGCGAGGCCCTGAAGTCCCGCCACCGCCGGGCCATCATCGACGCCGCGGCCGCGCTGACGGCCGAGCGCAGGGACACCGGCTTCACCGTCGACCAGCTCGCCGAGCGCGCCGACGTCTCCAGGCGGACCGTGTTCAACCACTTCCGCTCCCTGGACGACGTCCTCCTGGAGGTGTTCGGCCGCATGCTGGAGGAGATCGTCGACGGGATCGGCGCCAACCTCGACGCGGCGCCGGACGGCGACGACGACGCGGCCAACATCTTCGACTCCATGGCCGACGCCATCCGCGGCACCGACCTGCTCACCCCCATCACCCGGCTCAAGCACTTCGTCGAACGGGGGGACGGCACGCCCTCGGCCGGCCGGGCCGCCCTGTTCGAGCGGGCGATGACCGACGTGGGCACGCGGTTGTCGGCACTCGTGATGCGCCGCCACCCGCAGGCCGACCCGCTCACGGTCGACCTCATGTGCGGCGCGATCATCGGCGGTGGCTCGGTCGTCGTGGAGCACTGGGAGCGGATCACCGGAGGGGTCGTGGACGACGACTCCCGCCGGGTCTGGTCCGAACTCCTGGAGCGCATCCTCACCGTCACCCGTGACGGCTACGGCTCGGTCGGCACGGCCTGAGCGCGTCCGCGCTCCCCACCGGCCCCACTCTCCCTTTGTGAAGGCACACCCATGGCTGAACTCCTCTACAGACTCGGACGGGCGTGCGCGCACCGCGCCCGCACCGTCATCGCCGTCTGGCTGGCACTGCTCGCGGCGTCCGGCGCCGCTTTCCTCCTCTTCTCCGGGGAACTGGAGGGCGGCTTCTCCATCCCCGGCACGCCCACCGACGAGGTGAATCAGCTCCGTGCAGCGGAGTTCTCCGACCTGGCAGGCGGCTCGGGGGCCGTCGTCTACCGGACCGATGACGGCTCGGCGTTCACCCAGGAACAGCGCGAGGCGATCGTCGACCGCGCCGAGCAGGCCGCCGAGGTCCCCGGGGTCGCGGACGTGGTCGACCCGTTCGCCACCGAGGCCGAGCGCGCCGAGGGGGTCCGGGAGCTCGAAGAGAACCGCGAGGAGATCGAGGCCGGCCAGGCGGAACTCGACGCGGGCCGGGAGGCGGCCGAGGCCGCCGGGACACTGGAGCAGTCCGAGGAGGTCCTGGACGGCCAACAGGCCGAGATCGACGCCGGTATGGAGAGGATCGAGGGCGGCGAGGCCCTCCTGGAGATGTCCTCCGGCACCGGCCTGGTATCCGAGGACGGCGACACCGCCCAGGTCATGGTCTCGTTCACCGCGGAGCAGATGGACGTCTCCCAGGAGACCCGCGACGCCGTGATGGCGGTCTTCGAGGACGAGCCGGTCCCCGGTACCACCGTGGACTTCAACAGCGACCTGGCCCAGAGCCTGCCCGCCCTGTTCGGCCCGGCCGAGGTGGTCGGCGTGGTCGTGGCCGCCGTGGTCCTGGTGATCATGCTGGGCACCCTGGTCGGCGCGGGCCTGCCGCTGCTGACCGCGCTGGTCGGCGTCGGTATCGCCACCCTGATCGCGATGTCGCTGTCGGGGGTGCTGGAGATGGCGTCGGTGACCCCGATCCTGGGGCTGATGCTGGGTCTGGCCGTGGGCATCGACTACGCGCTGTTCATCATCAACCGCCACCGCCGCCAGCTCAAGCAGGGCGTGGAGGTCGGGGAGTCCATCGGCCTGGCCAACGGGACCGCGGGCAACGCCGTGGTCTTCGCCGGGACGACCGTGCTCATCGCGCTGCTGGGACTGAACCTGACCGGTATCGGGTTCCTCGGGCTCATGGGCACCATGGGCGCCGTGGCCATCGCCGTCGCGGTGGTCGTCGCGGTCACCCTGGTCCCGGCGCTGCTGTCGCTGCGGGGCGAGCGCATCCTGTCCCGCCGCGAGCGCGCCCGCCTCGCCGAGCGGGACTCCGGCGGGGCGACCGCGGCGGAGCCGGTGCGGCCGATGTCGACCGGCCGGGCGCTGCTGCGGGCCGCGGTCGCGGTGGCCGCCCTGGTGGTCGTCGCCCTGCCCGCCCTCGAACTGCGGCTGGGCATGCCCGACGGCTCCTCGGAGTCCACCGACTCCACCCAGTACCGGGCCTACACGATCGTGGAGGAGGAGTTCGGCGAGGGCGCCAACGGCACCCTGCTGGTGATCGCGCAGCTCACCGGCGGCCCGGACGACGAGGCCGCCGAGTCGAACGCCGAGCTGGACCAGGTCACGGTCGCCGAGGCGATCCACGCCTTCGACGACGTGGCGGCCGTGGCGCCGATCGCGTTCTCCGACGACTTCACCCACGCCGCCTTCCAGGTGGTCCCGGTCGAGGGCCCCACCAGCGAGTCCACCGAGCAGCTCGTCCACGACCTGCGCGGACTGGAGCCGATCAAGGGCACCGGAACACTCGGCGTCGCGGGCGTGGCCAGCGGGAACATCGACATCTCCGAGACCCTCAACGACGCGCTGCCGACCTACCTGACCGTGGTCGTGGGCATGTCCCTGGTGATCCTGCTGCTGGTGTTCCGATCGGTGTTCGTGCCGGTCGTGGCCACACTCGGGTTCATCCTGTCGTTCTTCGCCTCGCTCGGCGGCGTGGTGGCCGTCTACCAGTGGGGGTGGCTGGGCGGCCTCATCGGCCCGGAGAACAGCGGGCCGGTGCTGAACTTCCTGCCGACGATCCTGGCCGGGATCCTGTTCGGCCTGGCGATGGACTACATGCTGTTCATCGGGACGGGCATGCGCGAGGCGTACGTGCACGGCGCGCCCTCCCGCACCGCCGTGGTGCAGGGCTTCCGGGCGGGGCGCTCGGTGGTGACGGCCGCGGCGATCATCATGATCTCGGTGTTCGGCGGGTTCGTGTTCTCGCACTCGGTGATGATCAGCTCGATCGGGTTCGCCCTGGCCTTCGGTGTGCTCATCGACGCGTTCGTGGTGCGGATGGTGCTGGTCCCCGCGCTCATGCACCTGGCCGGTGACGCCGCCTGGTGGCTGCCCGGGTGGCTGGACCGGCTGCTGCCCGACATCGACGTGGAGGGCGCCGCCCTGGAGACCCGCCACCTGCACATCCGGTCGGACGGGCAGGAGCCGGGCCCCGCGCGGGAGCCGGCGGTCGGCGCCGCGGACCGCGGCTGACCCGGGACGCCGAACGGCCCGGACGCGCCGCCCCCGCGGGGCGTGTCCGGGCCGTTCGGCGTGGGACGGTCACGCGGGGACGCGGTCGCGGCCCACGGGGAACCACAGGACGGACCCGATGAAGGGGGCGATGACCGCGAAGACCGGCCACACGGCCTTCATGCCGCCGTCGGTCCGGGAGGCGATGATGCCGATCACCGCGGCGACGACGAACACGACCGCGGCCACCGCCACCGGCAGCGCGGCGGTGAGCCCGAACGCGGCCGGCGCCGTCTCGCCGGGGAGGGCCCGTGCCGGCAGCGGTTCCAGGTGTTTTCCCTTCCGTCCGCTGCGACCGCACCGGAACACCTCCGGTGCCAGGTTCGTGACCTGCGCAGACGCATCCGCCGCCGGGATGCTTCCGGGTGTCGCCTTCGACGGCGCCGGGGCCCGGGACCCGTGATCTTCGTCGGTGTCCGGGAAACGGCCACACGGGGGTCGACGCGCATTCGCCCGCCGCCGGGCCACCGTCATCCGGCGTTCACCGGGGTCGCCGACGCTGAGGTGTGCAACGAGATGCCATGAACGGCTGATCTCACGGAACGAGAATCCACGGCGGTGGTCCCATGCCCTCTCCCGTTCACACCATCATCCAGCTCAGCGATGTCCACATCGTCGGCGCGGGCGAGCCCCTGCACGGCCAGGACACGGTCGACCACCTGGCGACGGCGCTGCGATCCGTCGAGGAGGCGGGGATCCCCCTCTCCGCCCTGTTGCTGTCCGGCGACCTCGCCGACGCGGGCGACCCGCGCTCCTACGAGATCCTGCGCGAGGCGGTTGAACCCGTGGCCGAGCGCCTGGGCGTCCCGGCCCTGTACATGATGGGCAACCACGACGAACGCGGGGCGCTGCGCGCGGGCCTGCTGGACGAACCCGGCTCCGACGCGCCCCTGTACTACGTCCACCGGATCGGCGGTCTGCGGATCGTCGTCCTGGACAGCACGGTGCCCGGCCACCACCACGGCGAACTCGGGGAGGAACAGCTGGAGTGGCTGCGCGAGGAGCTGGCCTCGCCGGCTCCCGAGGGCACGGTCCTGGGCCTGCACCACTCCCCGATCCCCTCGCCGCTCCCCCTGATGGACCCGCTGGGGCTGCGCTCCCCCGAGAAGCTCGCCGACGTCCTGCGCGGCAGCGACGTGCGCATGGTGCTGTCCGGGCACGCCCACCACCCGGCCGCCGGGGCCTTCGCCGGGATCCCGGCGTGGATCTCGGGGGCGCTCGCCTACTCCGGTGACACGCTCGCCCCGAAGAACGCCACCCGCGGGTTGGCGGGTTCGGCCTTCACCCGGGTCGACGTGTACCCGGACGCCGTGGTGGCCTCCTCCGTTCCGCTGGTGCGGGCGGGGACCGGGGCCCTCTACGAGATCGACGCCGAGCAGCTGGACTCGTGGGCCCCCGTGCCGGAGACGGACGGCTGACCTCCCCCGGCCGACCGCGAGGGGCGTTCGGCGGCGCGGGATGTGCGGCTCCACGGCGCCCGGGGGCGCTCCGGACCGCGGGCCGACGGACCCTCCATCACCCACGCACACCCGGGTCGGACCACTGACCTCCCCCGGCCGACCGCGAGGGGCGTTCGGCGGCGCGGGATGTGCGGCTCCACGGCGCCCGGGGGCGCTCCGGACCGCGGGCCGACGGACCCTCCATCACCCACGCACACCCGGGTCGGACCGCCGCCGGTCCCCGCGCAGGCCGGCCAGGAGCACGCCGACCATGCGCTCGGCGTCGTAGCCGGGGTCGGACTCGGCACCGGCGCAGAGGTTGCCGATGGCGCGCATCAGCTGGTACCCGCCGATCCCGGCGGTGATCTGCCCGGCGTCCTCCGCGGCGCGGAGGATCTCCCCGCAGACGGGCACGAGCCGGTCCAGGAAGGAGGCGTGCAGGGCCTGGAATCCGGCGCTGTCGCCCTGCATGGCGGCGGCGAGGCCGTGCTTGGTGACCAGGAACCCCACGAAGAGCCCGGACCACTCCACCAGCGCGTCGTAGGGGGTGTCCGAGGTGGCCAGCAGTCGGGGCCCGGCCTCGGCGCAGGCCTCGATCTGGTGGCGGTAGACGGCGGTGACCAGGTCGGCCCGGGTCGGGAAGTGGCGGTAGACGGTGCCCATGCCGACGCCCGCGCGGGCGGCGATCGCGCGCACGGGGGCGTCGACGCCGGACTCGACGAAGACGGCGGCCGCGGCGTCCAGCAGGACCTGCTCGTTGCGCCGGGCGTCGGCCCGCTTGCGCGGTGCGCCGCCCCCCTGTTCCTGATCCGTCACCGTTCCCCGCTCCTTTCCCGTGCAGCCTTGTTAAACGGAGCGATGTTCCGTATATTCAATCGGAGCATCGTTCCGCTTGTTCATTGTGGCACGGACCGCACCGTCTCCGCCGTGCCCGCCGAAGGGAATCCCCATGAGCGACCCGACCCCGGTCATCTCCATCCGACCCGTCGTCCTGCCCGCCCCCGAACGCGGCGCGGACCTGCACGTCCGCGTGTCCGCACCCGCTACGGGCACCGGCCCCCTGCCGGTCGTCGTCTTCTCGCACGGGTTCGGGGAGTCGATGGACGGCTACGCGCCGCTGGCCGACCACTGGGCCGCGAACGGGTTCGCCGTGGTCCAGCCCACCCACCTCGACTCCCGGAGACTCGGGCTCGCCCCCGACGACCCCCGCACACCGGAGATCTGGCGCATCCGCGTGGCCGACCTCGGCCGGATCCTCGACCACCTCGACGTTCTGGAGGCCGCCGTCCCCGGCCCGACCGGGCGGTTGGACCGCGACCGCATCGCCGCCGCGGGCCACTCCTGGGGAGCCCAGACCGTCGGGACCCTGCTGGGCGCGCGGGTACTGGACTCCGGCGGCGTGCCGGGAGAGGACCTGGCCGACCCGCGTGTCAAGGCGGGCGTGCTGCTCGCCGCGGCCGGACGCGGTGGTGACGCGCTCACACCGTTCGCCGCCGAGCACCTCCCGTTCATGAACCCGGACTTCACCGGGATGACCGCGCCCGCCCTGGTCGTGGCGGGGGACGACGACCACTCACAGCTCTCCGTGCGGGGGCCGGACTGGTGGACCGACGCGTACCACCTGAGCCCGGGGCGCAAGAGCCTGTTGACGCTGTTCGGCGCGCATCACTCCCTGGGCGGGGTGTCGGGGTACGGCGCGGCGGAGACGACCGACGAGTCCCCGGAGCGGGTCGCCCTGATCCGGCACCTGACCACCGCCTACCTGCACGACGCGCTCGGTGTGGAGCCCGACTCCTGGAAGCGGGAGTGCGCGGCCCTGGAGGGTTCCCCGCTGGGCCGCCTCGAATCCAAGGGGTAGGCGGGGACCGGCGGATGGATGTCCGTCCTCCCCGGCGGCCGTACACGCCGCCGGGGAGGCGTCATGTCCCGTGGAGTGGTGTGGGAACAACGCGGTTGTTCCCACAAGAACGAATCGCCGACCAGCGCGTCGTCACCTCTGGGGCTCTGGAGCCGAACGGAGTCGCACCACTCGGTGGGACACCGTCCGGGGAGGCGTTCGCCGTCGGCGGGGGGACGGCGGACACGCCCTGACCTCCCCCCGGTGGGAGGTCAGGGCGCCATGGGGGTCGCGGACGGGTTCCTGTCACGGTAGGCCAGGACACGCAACAGCCACTCCGCAGGGCCGCGCCGCCCCGCCCGTTCCAGGGCCGTTGCCGGGAGGTCAGGGCGCCATGGGGGTCGCGGACGGGTTCCTGTCACGGTAGGCCAGGACACGCAGCAGCCACTCCGCAGGGCCGCGCCGCCCCGCCCGTTCCAGGGCCGTTGCCAGGCCCACCGAGACGGACCAGGTCACGACCGCCAGCAGTGCGGCCTGCCACTGCGTGAGGACGCCGCCGAGCCCCAGGCCCCAGGCGCACAGCACGGGCGCGAAGACCACCGACTGGAACAGGTAGCAGGACAGGGACCTCTTGCCCACGGCCGTCAGCGCGAACGCGAGCGGGCCGGGGCCCCGGAAGGCCGCGATCCGTGCCGCGGCGAGGGCGATCAGCGCCGCGTAGCCGAGCGCGGCGAACAGCCCGGTGAACCCGTTGAGCAGGAGCGGCGCCCACTCGGGCAGGTCCCACAGGCCGTGGTGGACCAGGGCGGACGGGACGGCCCCGGCCCACCCGGCGGCGATGCCGAGGACCGCCGTGCGCACCAGCAGCGGCCGGTGCGCCCCCGGGTCCTCCAGCACCCGGTGCCGCGCGCAGACGATCGCGACGAGGACCGCGATCGGCACCACGAGTCCGAGCACCCCCTGCCCCACGGTCACGACGGCCCACGTCTGGAGCCGGGGCAGGACGGACGCGGCGTACGGCGTGATCTCGGCGAGCTGCGGCACCGCCCCCGAGGGCAGGCCGGAGCCCTGCCCCGGGACGAGGGCCCCCGCCGCCGTCACGGCCGCGGCCGCGAGGCCGAGCAGGCAGGCGAGCCCGACGGCCCACGCCACGAGGGTCCTGCTCGCGCGGCGGAGGAAGAGCCAGGCCACGAGGAGTCCGACGAGGCCGTAGGCGCCCAGGACGTCCCCGTACCAGAGCAGCGCGGCATGGACAGCGCCGAAGGCGATCATCCAGAGGTGGCGCGACCGGAGCAGGCGGAGCGCCGACGCCTCGTCCGGCGCCCTCTCCCGCTGCCGGGTGTAGAGCTGCCAGATGCCGTATCCGAAGAGGAAGGCGAACAACGGGTAGCTCCGCCCGTCGATCGCGACGATCGCGACGGTCTGCCACAGGGCGTCGAGGCCGGTGGCGCCGGTGCGGTGGGCGCTGACGCCGGAGGTCGCCGCGCCGTAGAGGAACCATGGCACGTTGGCCAGGGCGATGGACAGGAGCATGACCCCGCGGGCGAGGTCGGGGGCGAGGGCGCGTCCGCCGGAACGGGGCGCGAGGGCTTGGTCGGTCATGGTGTCCGTTCCCGTGGGTGCGGCGCGGGCGCCGGGATCTAGGGGGTCTCTTCCGCGGCGGAGGCGCCGCCGTCGGCGGCGTGCGCCAGGGCGCTGGGCGACAGGCGGCCGACGATGGCGGGCGCCTCACGGACGAGGGTGTCGTCGGTGAGCGCCTCCACCATGAACAGCGCGAAGTCCACCCGGCGGGTCAGGTTGCTCTCCAGCACCGGGTCCCCGACGTGGCGGCTCCACACGGGCAGCCCCTGGCTCTCGCCCTCCTCCAGGTCGCTCCCCCGGACCAGGGTCCACCGCCGGTCGCTGGCGAAGATCCGGCGGCCGGCCTCCACCTGGTCGTCGATCTCGACGGCGCGCAGGAGGCGGGCCAGCACGGTGACCACGCGCACGGTGGCCCTGAACTTCCTGGAGTACCGGTCGTGTTCGTCCCGGGCGACGTGCCAGCCGCAGGAGAAGACCAGCCGCGCGTCGGGTTCGGCGAGGTCGAGCACCGCCTGCGCCGTGCCCGACGAGTACTGCCGCACGCCCCAGGGCACCAGCACGGTCAGCACCCCGTCGCATCCGGCGACCGCCCGCCGGATCACCTCCCGGTCGTTCGTGTCCCCGGGGACAATCGTGATCCGGTCGGCGAAGTCCGCGAGTTTGGGGACGCTGCGCTCGCGGCAGACGCCCACGACCTCGTATCCGCGGTCCAGCGCGTGGCCGACCATGTACCGCCCGAGCTTGCCCGAGGCGCCGATGATGCACACCTTCCGCATGGTCCTGAACTCCTTTGAACAGCTGCACTGACTTACGACGTAAGTAACGTTATACTTACCTCGTAAGTTTCGGCAAGACCCGAGGAGGACCATGGCCGGACGCGGACGCCCCAAGCGCCCCCAACTGAGCCGGGAGCGGGTGGTCACCGCCGCGATCGCCCTGGCCGACGACAAGGGCGAGGCCGGGGTCACCATGCGGGCCGTCGCGGGTCGACTGGGCGTCGAGGCGATGTCGCTCTACAACCACGTGGCCAACCGGGAGGCCCTCCTCGACGGGATGGTCGACGCGGTGTTCGCCGAGATCGACCTCCCCGACCCCGCCGCGGACTGGCGGTCCGCCGTGCGCGACCGGGCCGCCTCCGCCCGCGCCGCGCTGCGCCGCCACCCCTGGGCGGTCGGCCTGCTGGACTCCCGTACCGACCCCGGCCCGGCGACGCTGCGCCACCACGACACCGTCCTGGGCATCCTGCGGTCCCAGGGCTTCTCCGTGACCCTGGCCATGCGCGCGGTGTCCGTGATCGACAGCTACGTGTACGGGTTCGTCATGCAGGAGCTGAGCCTGCCCTTCACCGATCGCGAGGGCCTGGCCGAGGTCGCGGGTGGCATCCTGGACGGCCCCCTGGGCCGGGCCCACCCCCACCTGGCCGAGGTCATCGCCGCCCAGGCCGGGGCCGGGGACTACGACCCCGACGAGGACTTCGCCTTCGGACTCTCGCTCATCCTCGGCGCCCTCCACCCCGACGGGGGGTCGGCGGCGGCCGAGCGCGGGGGCGGGGGCGGTCGGCGGTAGCGCCGCCGCGGCCGGTCCCGCGATGATCCGGTCGAGGATGGGGAACCCGGCACCGGCGGGCACCCCCCGAGGACCGGGCCGATGACACCCGCGGCGGCGATCGCGCCGACCTGCACGGCGGTGCGCGACAGGCCCGGCGCCGCCCCATCCGCTCGGCGGGACGGCGGGGCCCGGCCACGCCGATTCCAGTTTTGATATTTCAAGTTTGTCAAAAATGACAAAACGGCGTGCGGAGATTCGGAGTCCGCTATCGTCGGGGCATGACCGGCAGGCAGTTGCGCACCTTGACCACCGAGACGCTGGCCGATCGCACCTACAGGGCGGTGCGCGACGCCATCAGGTCGGGGGAGCTCGGCCCCGGGGAGAAGATCACCGAACGCGGGCTCGCCGAACGCCTGTCCGTGAGCCCGACCCCGGTGCGCGACGCCATCCGGCGGCTGGAGCGGGAAGGTCTGCTCGACCGCGTCGGACCCCGCACCACCATCGTCTCGGCCCTGGAGGACACCGCGGTCCAGGACCTGGCCGAAGTCGAGGGCGCACTGCGCGGCCTGGTCGCCCGCTTCGCCGCGCGCCACGCCTCCGACGCCCAGCTGGACCGGCTCGACGGCATCCTCGACGAGGCCGACGACCTGCTGATCCTCATCCAGCGGCGCAGCTCCCAGGGGCGCTCCGTCGACGACTACATCGGCGCCCTGCTCGACACCGTGCAGCAGTTCAACGACACGGTGGACACCTGCGCGAACAACCCCGTCCTGGTGGGGCTCGTGGAACAGACGCGCGTCTTCTCCAGGGCCGAGCACCGCACCCGCCTGCTGGAGCACGTCTCCGCCGGGGACCTGTCCGCCCTGGACCGCTACACCTACCACCGCGCCCTGGTCCGCGCCCTGCGGGACCGGGACGCGGAGGCGGCGGAGCGGATCGTGACGGAGGACGCCCGCGAAGGGCTCGTCGGCCGACACCCCATCCCGGAGGCCGGGTCCGCCGCCGGGTCGGACGGCCGGGACCCCGCGTAGCGGGGCGGGGGCGACGGGCCGCGGTCAGGGATCGGCGCGCGCGAACCGGACCGCAACGGCACAGCCCACCGGCACGATCCACCCCGGCAGAACGAGCGCGCCCGGGCCCCGGTGAGCACGGTGCCGGCCGGGGCGGACGGCAGAGCCCCCGCCCGGTCCGGGAACCGCGGGGCGGGCGGCACCCCGGCTCCCCGCGCCCCGTGTCCGCCGTCCCTCCCGGGGCACACTATTCTTGCCTCTGACCAGGGCTCCGGGTCCTCGCCCGCCGCCCCCGGTCCACCACGGACGCGAACGGCGCCGCACCCCCCGGAGCCGTTCCCGGTCCCGTTCCCCCCGGGGACACGTCCCGGTGTACCCCGGTCACCCCCTGGTTTCCCACCCGGCGACGCCACCGTGACAACCCGGAGCAGACCCTGCCGTGTCCATTCTCGAAGCCATCGTTCTCGGCCTGGTCCAAGGCCTGACCGAATTCCTCCCGATCTCCTCCAGCGGGCACCTGCGCGTGGTGTCCGCGTTCTTCGGCTGGCCCGATCCCGGAGCCGCCTTCACCGCCGTCAGCCAGATCGGGACCGAACTGGCCGTCGTCATCTACTTCCGCCAACGGATCTGGGCGATCCTTTCCACCTGGACCAGGTCGCTGTTCGACCGCGGCCTGCGCGGCGACGTCAACGCCCGCATGGGCTGGTACGTCATCCTCGGCTCGATCCCGATCGTGGTGCTGGGGCTGCTGCTGGAGGACCAGATCGACGGCGTCTTCCGGGACCTGCGCCTGGTCGCGCTCAACCTCATCATCTTCGGCGTCTTCCTGGGTGTGGCGGACCGCTACTCCCGTAGGCACCGCACGCTGGATGACCTCAACATCCCGCGCGGCCTGGGCTTCGGCCTCTTCCAGGCCCTGGCCCTGATCCCCGGGGTCTCCCGCTCCGGCGGCACCATCACCGGCGGGATGCTGATGGGCTTCAACCGCAAGGACGCGGCCGAGTACGCCTTCCTGCTGGCCCTGCCCGCCGTGTTCGGCGCGGGCCTGTACAAGCTGACCGACATCGGCGACAACGAGTACGCCGGATGGGGTGCCACCATCGTGGGCACGGTCATCGCGGGCGTGATCGGGTTCGCGGTGATCGCCTGGCTGATGAAGTTCATCTCCACGCACAGCTTCATGCCGTTCGTCTACTACCGGGTGGGCCTGGGCATCGTCATCCTGGCCCTGGTGAGCTGGGGCGTGCTCGACCCGCAGGGCGGCGCGGAGTCGCAGGCGGGACGCGGCGAGGTCATCGCCGAGGAGCAGGCGCCGGAGCAGGAGGAGACCGAGGCCGCGCCGTCGGACGCGCCCTCCGCGGACCCCTCGGCCGCTCCTTCCGAGGAGGCCGGGGAGCAGGAGCAGGCCCCGCGGACCGACCCGGTGACCGGCTGGGAGATCGACGCCGCCTCCGGGCTGCCGCGCAACCCCGAGACGGGGCTGCTGCACGACCCGGACCTGGGCATGGACGTCGACTACGACCCCGCCACCGGGCTGGCCACCAACCCGATGACCGGCGAGCAGTACGACCCCACCCCCTGAACCGGGTCCGGTCCGGTGCGCAGCCCCCGGGCCCGCCGCCCAGCGGCGGGCCCGGTGACCTCACAACTGGGTTCCGAGCACCTCTCCGGCTCCGGCGACCAGCGCGGACAGGTACTCTCCGGCGCCCTCACCGGAGGCGAGCAGGGCCGACTGGCCCGACCACAGGTTGAGCCGGTCCGCCCGCCCCGAGTCCGCGGCCCGCGCCCGGATCGGCAGCATCAGGTTGTTCTGCCCGGGATAGGGCGGGACCCGGTCCTCCGCGTCGGCCAGTCCACGCACCAGCGCGTTGGCGATCCCCCGGGCCGGGCGTCCGGAGAAGAGCCGGGTCAGCACGGTGGTCCGCGCCTGCTCCGAGGCGAGCGCCTCCCGGTGCACCGGACTCGCGCCGGACTCCGGGGTCCGGAGGAAGCCGGTCCCCACCTGGACGCCGTCGGCGCCCAGGGTCAGGGCCGCGGCGACTCCGCGCCCGTCGGCGATCCCGCCCGCGGCGACCACGGGGACGGACGCGGACACGGCATCGCGCACCTGGGGGACCAGCGAGAACGTGCCGACCAGCGACTCGCGCACGGGTGCCAGGAAGGAACCGCGGTGTCCTCCCGCGTCACTGCCCGACGCCACGACGACGTCGCATCCGGCCTCCTCCAGCACCACCGCCTCGGCCACCGTCGTGGCGGTGCCGACGACGACCGCCCCGGCGCTCCGGGCGGCCTCGACCAGTCGTCGGGGCGGCGGCCCCATGACGACACTGATCACCGGTGGCCGGGCCGCGAGAACGGCGTCGAGCTGGGCGTCGAAGTCCGGGTGCGCGTTGGCCGCTTCGAGATCCGGCGGGGTGAGGCCGAACTCGGCGTAGTGGGCGGCCAGGCGGTCGGTGTGGACGGCCAGGACCGCGGCGTCGGGGACGGGGCGCTCCTCCTCGGCCCGCGGCACCCACAGGTTGACGGCGAAGGGCTCCGACGTGGCGGCCCTGATCCGCCCCACCAGGGGGCCGATGTCCTCGGGCGCCATGGCGTGGACACCGTAGGATCCCAGGCCGCCGGCCCCGGAGACCGCGGCGGTCAGCCCGACCGAGGACAGACCGCCGCCGAAGGGGCCCTGGACGACGGGATAGCGGATGCCGAGGACGCCGGTGAGGCGGGCCCCGGGCCTGCGCGCGGTCCTCACACCGCCACCGCCGCGCGCCCGTGCTCGAACCGCAGCGCCGCCTGCGCCACCCTGGCGCCCAGGTGCTCGGCGGTGCGCAGGTCGCTGTCCGCGGGGGCGCGGTCCGCGCCCAGGTCGGCGGAGGACTGGGCCATCGCCCCGGTGGACCCGCCGAGCCGGTTGAGGTCGTCGCGGCCTCCCCCGCTCAGGTACTCACCGCCGGGGAGCAGGACGAGCGGCACCCAGACCATGCCGTGTTGGGCGGCGAGCACCATGAGCGCGCCGAGGGCGTTGTCCTTGTTGCCGTTGGTGCCGGCGGAATTGGTGAACCCGGCGGCGAGCTTGTCCTGCCACCCCCTGCGCTGCCAGATGGGGGAGGTGGCCTCGGCGAAGGCCTGGAAGGCGGCGGAGGGGGCGCCCATGTAGGTGGGGGCGCCGAAGACGATGGCGTCGGCGGTGTCGAGCGCGGGCCAGAGCCGGTCGTCGAGGTCGGTGACGTCGTGCAGCGAGGCCTGGGCCCCGTCGGTGAGACCGGCTCCGCGGGCGACGGCCTCGGCCTGGCGGGCGGTGTGGCCGAAGCCGCTGTGGAAGGCGACGGCGACGCGGACGTGGGGCATGGGGAATCGTTCCCTCTCCGGGGTCTAATGGGCCGGGGGCGTCCCGGCGGAACCACCATAGACGACCGGTCAACTATTTTGCAACGGCCCGCCGGGCCAGCGGATTCCACCGATAGTTGACCGTTCGTATACCCTCTGCCCATGGGACGTACCAGCGACGCCAGGGACCGGATCCTCGACTCCTCCCGAAGGCTCATGCGCACCCGCGGGTACACCGCCCTCGGAGTGGCCGAGATCTGCTCCGAGGCGGGCGTCAAGAAGGGGAGCTTCTACCACTTCTTCGACTCCAAGCAGGCCCTGACCGTGGAGACGGTGGAGGAGCACTGGGCGCAGGAGCGGCGGGCCCTGAAGGAGGCGCTGGACGGCGCCGACGACCCCCTGGAGCGGCTGCGGACACTGGTCGAGCACCTGATGGGCGTCCAGCGCGCCGACCACCGCGACTCCGGGACGATCCACGGCTGCCTGTACGGCAACCTGGCCCTGGAGGTGAGCGGCCGGGAACCCGAGGTGCGCGAGCGGCTGGCCGCGGTGTTCGAGGAGCAGATCGCCATGGTCGCCGACCTGATCGCCCAGGGCCGCGGGGCGGGACTCCTCGGCGGGGACGGGGCGGAGCACGCACTGGCCGCGACACTGGTCGCGCAGATCGAGGGCACGGTGCTGCTGGCCCGGGTGCGCAACGACCCCGCACTCCTGGACGGGGCGTGGCCGGGGGTCGAACGGCTGCTGGGAATCGCCTGACACCCGGTACCCGGATCACCGTTCGCGCGACCGGACGGGACCGGTCCGGCGCCGGGCCGGGGAGCACCCGCACCCGGCGCGGACACGACCTCGACGGGTACGGGGCGCAGGCCGCCCCGCGAGCACTCCGAGACCAGCCGTGCCCTGGACCGCGTCCAGGAGCCGGTCTCCGGCCGGGACGCCGGCACCGGCCCGGTGCGCGAGGAGGTGGGGCACCCGGCCGCGCGGGTGGAGGCCCGGATCGTGGACGCGCTCGGCTCCTACGGGCCCGTGGCCCTCTGACCCGCCCGTTGGCCGGGAGGCATCCGCCCGGAGCGGCCGGTCACGAGGTGGCGAGGTAGACCGTGTTGGCGGCCTCGCGCCCCTGTAGGGGGTTGGGGAAGCGGACCACTTCGGCACGGACCTCGGGGAAGACCTCGGCCAGCAGCGAGGTGAACTCCCCGTCCGGCGCGTCGTTGGACCACAGGGCGAAGACCCCGCCCGGCACGAGGAGGCGCTCGGACAGGCGGCGCAGTCCGGCGGCGGTGTACAGGTCCGCGTGGCCGGGATGGAGCAGGTGGCGCGGAGAGTGGTCGATGTCGACGATGACGGCGTCGAAGGGCTCCGCTCCCACCTGCGGGCCGGCCGCCGAGCCGCCGCCGACCAGGGCGAAGAAGTCGCCGTGCGCCAGGCGGCACCGGGAGTCGGCGACCAGTGCGGCGCCGGAGGGGATCAGCCCCTCGCGGTGCCAGTCGATGACCTCGGCCAGAGCGTCGACGACGACGAGTTCGGCCACGTCCGGGGAGTCGAGCACCGCCTGGGCGGTGTACCCCAGCCCCAGGCCGCCCACCAGGACGCGCAGGCCCTCCTTCCCGGCCGGTTCGGCCAGGGCCAGTCGGGCCAGGGCGATCTCGGCCGCGGTGAACAGGCTCGACATCAGGAAGTCGTCGTCGAGTTTGATCTCGTAGACGTCCTTCCGGACGAGGGGATCGTACCGGCGGCGCAGGCTGAGCTCGCCCAGTGGCGTCGCGCGCCAGGCCAGTTCCTCGAAACGGGCAGCCATGCCGCCTCCTACTCGTCGACTTCGGGAAGGGCCGGCCGCCTCCGGACCGGGTATCGACCCCTCCCTCGGCACCGGCGGCTCTTCGGCACCCCTGCGCACAGGAGTCGGCCTCGGAACACATGATTACCCTAACGTAAGAGTAATATTGTGCCGGTCCGTCGCCCTTCTCCTCCCCTGGTCGGAATGCGCCCGTCCCGGCGGAGAGGTCGGCCGCCACCGCCGCCCGGACTCCGCCGACACGATGGGATGTGGCCACCGTGGCCCACCGCCGCAGCGCGGACCTCTCACTGCTCCAGAGGACGTTCGTCGCCGTGGGCGACGAGCTCACCGGACGCTACGTCGCCCTGCACGACGAGGCCCGGGACGAACAGGAGAAGCAGTGCTGGATGGACCGGGTGATCGACGTGCGCGAGCGGAAGAGGTCGGTGGCGGCGACCGACCGCGAGGCGCTGAACCGCTGCATCGAGGAATGGTCCCGGACCCTGGAGGTCCTGCGCTCCATCGCCCCGTGAACACCGCGCCGTTCACGTTGCCGCAGAGCGGCGGGGGCCGCCGGAACCTCCGACGACCCCCGCCCGCGATGCCCCGGTGTCAGTGACCGCCGGTCAGAGTGCCCGTCAGCTCGTTGTGGAGCTTGCTGCTGGACTCGTTGAGGCCGGTGACCTCGACCTCGACCCCGTGCCCGCGGAAGTGCTCGCTGACGCGGTCCAGTGCGGCGACGGCGGAGGAGTCCCAGACGTGGGCGCCGGACATGTCCACCACGACCTTCTTCAGACCCTGCTCGGTGTAGTCGAACCGGTTGACCAGCTCACCGCTGGAGGCGAAGAAGACCTCGCCGTTGACCGAGTACACCCGGGTGCCGCCCTCGGGGTCCAGGACGCTGGTGATGTCGGCCTGCATGGCGGCCTTGCTGGCGAACAGCATCATCGACACGACGACCCCGGCGATCACACCCAGCGCGAGGTTGTGGGTGATCACGACGACGACCACCGTGATGACCATGACCAGGGTCTCGCTCCAGGGCATGCGCCTGAGCGTGGCCGGGGCGATGCTGTGCCAGTCGAAGGTCACCGCGGACACGAAGATCATCACCGCGACCAGGGCGGCCATGGGGATGAGGCCGACGATGTCGCCCAGCCCCACGCACAGGATGATCAGGAACAGGCCGGCCAGGAAGGTGGAGACGCGGGTGCGGGCGCCGGAGGAGACGTTGATCATGGTCTGCCCGATCATCGCGCAGCCCGCCATGCCGCCGAACAGCCCGACGAGGATGTTGGCCATGCCCTGGCCGCGGGCCTCGCGACCGTGGTTCGAGGTGGTCTCGGTGCGGTCGTCGACGACCTTGGCGGTCATCAGCGACTCCATGAGGCCGACCAGGGCCAGGGTGAGGGCGTAGGGTGCGATGAGGACCAGGGTGTCCAGGGTGAAGGGCACGTCCGGGATCAGCGGGACGGGGAAGGCGTCGGGCAGTTCGCCCTCGTCGCCCACGGTGCGGGTGGAGATCCCCATGGAGATCGTCGCGACGGTGAGCACGACGATCGCGACCAGCGGCGCGGGCACGGCCTTGGTCAGGTAGGGGAGGCCGAAGATGATGCCCAGGCCGATGGCGACCATCACGTACACGGGGATGTCGAAGTCGGCCAGGTAGGGCATCTGGGACAGGAAGATGAGGATGGCCAGGGCGTTGATGAACCCGGTCATCACGCTGGGCGGCACGAACCGCATCAGCTTGGCCACCCCGGCCAGGCCCAGCCCGATCTGGATCAGCCCGGCCAGCAGGGTGGCGGCGATCAGGTGGTCGACGCCGTACTCGATGGACAGCGGGGCGGCCACCAGGGCCATGGCGCCGGTGGCGGCGGAGATCATCGCCGGACGCCCGCCCAGGAAGGCGATCGAGACCGCCATGACGAAGGACGCGTACAGGCCCACGCGGGGGTCGACCCCGGCGATGAGGGAGAACGCGATGGCCTCGGGGATCAGTGCCAGCGCGACGACGAGTCCGGCGAGCACGTCCGCGCGCAGTTGCGCCGCGGCCGGGATCCGGGACTTCAGCGACCGGGGATTCTTCACGGGCAGATTCATGGAACCCATCAGGTTTCGGGCAGCCCACAGCAAGGACCGCGGTGTTCGGGTCAGGTGTTCGGCGACGGCGCGAACGAACGCGCCCGCGGCTCGCACAGCCGCTGTGTGCTCGGATTCCTGGTCCGGTTCGGCGCTCGTGGCGCCCCGGGCACGGCCTCGTCGCCGCAGACCCGACCGTGCCCCTGGGGCAGGTCGGGAAGCAGACGGCCGTCCCGCGTTCAGGCGCGGGGAACGACCTGGAACGAACTTACCCTTACGTGAGGGTTCGAGTCACGTAGAGCGACTGAGGCAACTATCACAACGGGGACATTCGCGGGATTCATCCAGGTCATTCGTGTGGTATGGGTGACAGCCGCATTTCCGGCGGATAACCCAAAGTGATTTCTTGGGTGTGGCCATCGGATGTTCACATCGGTGTCCGTCCCAGGTGGCCGTGGGCGTTGGGGCGTTCAGTCGGCGGGGAACCGCGGTGTGCGGGCGAAGCACACGGCGACCGCCACACAAGTGCACAGCAGTGCCAGGGCCATGACGCCGGGCAGGTAGGAGCCCGCCCGGCCGTGGGCCAGGGACAGCAGGATGGGGCCGACCGCGGTGGAGGCGACCGCGACGGCCTGGGTCAGGCCGCGCAGGGTTCCCAGGCTCGCCGTCCCGAAGTAGAAGGGAAGGGCCGCACTCTCCACCGCACGGGCCCCCGAGGCCGCCGCGCCCAGTGCCGTGCCGTAGAGGAGCGCCCCCCAGCCCGGTGCGACGAACGGCAGCGCGGCCAGGGCCAGGCCGTGCATCGCCATGGCCGCGCACATCAGCGCCTTGGGGGAGAACCGGTCGGCGGCCGACCCGAACAGCAGCGCCGCGGCCAGCCCCGCCAGGGTCTGGGGCAGGAAGTTCGCCGCGGCCTGGACCGGGGTGAGCCCCTGCTCCCCCAGCAGCGAGACCTGGTGGAAGAACACGGCGGTGGCGACCAGGCCGCTGCACGCTATGGCACCTGCCAGCGCCCAGAACATCGAGGTCCGCACGATGGCCCGCAACGGCCGGAACGGTCCCTCCGCCCCCTGCCGCACCCCGTCCGCGGGGCCGGACTCCTCCCGGGCGGGGCGGGCGACCCCGCGCAGGCCCCACCAGGCCAGGGGGAGCACCACGGCCCAGATCAGCAGACCCTCCGCCAGGAAGGTGTAGCGCCAGCCCAGCACCGTGATCACCCGCTCGGCGAGCAGCGGGAAGAGCGAGATCCCGGCCGCGCCGAGCGAACTCGTCAACCCCAGCAGCACCCCCCGGTTGCGGGTGACCGAGAGCGCGACCGCGGTGGTCGAGATCATGCTCATACCGCCCTGGCCCAGGGCCCGCACACCGACGAACCCGGCCGTCAGCCCGACGAGCTCTTGGGCGCAGGCCAGCAGCCCGAGGAAGGCCCCGAAACCCAGGGCCACCAGCGCCAGGACCCGGCGGACCCCGAAGCGGTCCACCGCCCTGCCGATCCACGGCAGGGTCAGGGCCCCGGCCAGGGTGCCGACCATGTAGGCCAGCGAGACGGCGGAGCGGCCGACGCCCAGGTCGGTGATGACGTGGTCGACGAAGACGGCGATGCCCGCGGTCTGGCCGGGACCGCTCAGCGCGAGGACCAGGGCGGACGCCACCACGATCCGGGCGGTGGCGGATGTGTCCGCAGCGGGTGTGTTCGTGATGGAGGACGCGGAGGTCAGCGGGGCTCCTCGGTGATGGCGGGTCCGGTGCGCGCGCTCACGGCCGTGTCGCGGCGCGACACGGCGCCCCGGGACGGGCCGCGGTATCAGGTCAGTATTCCTCGTCCTCGATGACGCCGCCGGCCAGCAACGGTTCCATGAACAACGACGGATGATCACGCTCGATGACCCGCAACCGCCACTTGTTGTGCACCAACACCAGCAGTTCACCGTCGTTGCGGCGGCGCAGCACCTCGGCCCCCGAAAGACCATGCAGGACGGGCGCCGACACCTCATCGGTGCGCCGGGCCACCGAGTACTCCAGCGGCGACACCTCGACCGGACTG
>NZ_JASFDV010000027.1 GCF_030766825.1 Nocardiopsis sp. CC223A | reverse complement strand
ATGGGATGGAGGGTGCGCGGCCTGCCCGCGGGCGGAGGGTGGCGAAGCGCCCTGTGACCCTACCGGCACCCCCACATCGGATGACGTCGAGCACCTGAAGGTTCGCACAAGAGTCCCGTGTCCTTCGTCGCGGAAGCCCTGATGGGAGCGATCGGGCCTTGGTAACTTTCGCCTATGCGCACGGATTACCACCCCACCCCCACGGAGGTCGTGGCCTCCTGGATCCCGCACGACGCCCGCTGGCACGAGGCGGCCCGGGCGGCGGCCGCCGTCGGCTCCGACGAGCTGCGCCGCTACGTCACCGCACTCGTCCACGAGCAGCGGGACGGGGACCGCGAGCTCGGCGACGAGTACGACCTGCGCTCCATCGGCGCGGTCGTGGAGGACATGGGCGTCGGCGGCCTGGCCGCGGTGGAGTGGAACAAGGTCCGCGACGCCCTGCTGCTGCCCCTCACCAAGAGGATCTAGGCCGCGTTCCCTCGAACCTCCGCCTCGGCTTCGGCCCGCCCGTCCCCCGCCCCCGCCACCGCCCGCACGGGACGGCCCGGCGGCCGCAGCCCTGTTCTGCCCGCGGTGCCCCTCGGAAGGCGGGAACCCTCGGCAGCGGAGACCCTAGGCCTCCTCCTCGGGGTGGCACTCCAGGCAGTCGGTGCCGCAGGGGTAGTTGATCATCGACATGGACCGGCAGCGCACGCACATCCGGCGCCTGCCGCCCGGCGGATCGTGCCGCCAGCGGTGCCGCCCCGCCCGGCAGATCCCCGAGGGCTTCATCGCGGTGTCATCGCGGACTGCGCTCATGCCCGCACCGTAGCGGAACCGGCTCCCACCCGGAAGCCGTTCGGGGGAGGGCCGTGCCGCGCGGTCCGCCGGTCGTACTACCGTGTGTCGTAGAACGCGCCGCCGACCTGGGCGGACGGGACCGGCGAGAGGAGGCGCCATGGTCGAGTGGCTGACCATGACCATTCAGACGGCTTCCCTGGCGATGGCCGGGTGGTGCCTCGTGTCGACCTTCCGCGACCGGCCCATGCTCGTCCCGCACCTGATCGGCATGGGGGTCCTGTGGCTCCTGGTGATCGGCCAGGCCGTGGCCACCGTCGTGGCCATGGCGGGCGGGGAACGGCCCGCGGAGACGGCCATGTTCATCTCCTACCTGGCCACCGTGGTCCTGCTGCCGCCCGCCTGCGCCGTGTGGGGGTTCATGGAGCGCAGCAAGTGGGGCCCCGCCGTCATCGCGTTCGCCTGCCTGATCCTGCCCGTCCTGTTCGTCCGCCTCGAACAGCTCTGGAGCCCCGTTGCCTGACACCGCCCCGGCCTCCGAGGCCGCCCGGACCCTGCGCACCGGCCCCGGCCGCCTGCTGGTCGCCGTCTACGGCGTGTTCGCCCTCGCCGCCACCGCCCGCGGCGTCTACCAGCTGGCCACCGGGTTCGACGAGGCGCCGGCCGCCTACCTGCTGTCGGTGCTCGCCGGGGTGATCTACCTCGTGGCCGCCGTCGGCCTGGCCCGCGCGGGGCGGACCTCCCGGCGCGTCGCCCTGGTCTCGTGCAGCGTCGAGATGGTCGGCGTCCTGGTCGTGGGCGCCGTGAGCCTGCTCCTGCCCGAGGTCTTCCCCGACGACACCGTCTGGTCCGGGTTCGGCAGCGGCTACTTCTTCATCCCGCTGGTCCTGCCCGCCCTGGGCCTGTGGTGGATCCTGCACGTGCACCGGCTCGACCGCGACTGAGCCCACCCGGCCCGTGACCCGGTCGTGATCCCACCGCTACCCTGGGGTCATGTCAGAGCCCCTTCCCCTGCCGGTGGCCGTCTCGGCCGACTGGCTCCAAGAGAACCTCGACCGTGTGGTCGTGGTCGACTCCCGGTGGTACCTGGACGGCCGCTCCGGCCGCGACGCCTACCTCGCCGGACACCTCCCCGGAGCGGTGTTCGCCGACGTGGACGCCGACCTGGCCGCCCCGGCGAGCCCCGAGGGCGGGCGGCACCCGCTGCCCGCCGCCGCCGACTTCGCCCGCACCCTGGGCCGCCTGGGCATCGGCGACCACTCCCGGGTGGTCGTCTATGACGACGCCGGCGGGTCCGTCGCCGCCCGCCTGGTGTGGATGCTCCGCGTCCTGGGCACCCCCGCCGCGTTCCTCGACGGCGGTCTCGGGTCCTGGACCGGGCCGCTGGAGGAGGGGGAGCACACCCCCGAGCCCGCGCACCGCACCCCCCAGCACTGGCCCGCCGACCGGGTCGTGCACACCGACACCGTCCGGGCCGCCGCGGGCGAGCCCGGCCAACTGGTCATCGACGCCCGCGCGTACGGCCGCTACACCGGTGAGCAGCCCGCGCCGGTGGACGCCCGCCCCGGCCACGTCCCCGGTGCCCGCAGTGCCGAGTGGACCGGCAACCTCGGCCCCGACGGCCTGCTGGCCGCCCCGGAGGAACTGCGCAAGCGCTTCGCCGCCCTGGGTGCCGACGACGCCGTCACCATCACCGCCTACTGCGGGTCCGGCGTCACCGCCTGCCACGACCTGCTCGCCCTGGAGCACGCGGGCTACACCGCCCCCCGCCTCTACCCCGGCTCCTGGAGCCTGTGGGGCGGCGACGACACCCTGCCCGTCGAGACCGGCGACCCCGCCGCGGACTAGCCCGGCCCGGCAGGCGTTCCGGAGGCCGTCCGTGTGCACACACGGACGGCCTTTTGGTATGTCCGCATAAGTACAAATTCGCCCGGAACCTCCCGGCCGTGGCATACGTCTGACCAGCCAGTAGGATTGCCCGGCCCGGGGTGCGGGCCGATGACGAGGCTCCCCCCACGCGAAAGAGGAACAGTGGCCATCGAAATCGTGCTCCTGGTGATCGCCGCCCTCGCGGTGGCGGTCGCCGCCATCGCCCTCGCCGTGCGCGCCGCGCGGCGCAGCACCCCGCCCGCGCCCACGTCCCCGCCCGCCCCCCACGACCCCTTCGCGGCCAAGGGCGACAGCGCCTTCGGCGACCCCCGGACCCTCAAGGCCGGGGACATGATCGACTGGGGCACCGAACGCACCTGGATCCGCGGCACCCTGCGCCTGTCCCAGGGCGGCTACGTCTGGGCCGAGCACTTCCTTGAGGTCGAGGGCGGCAAGCGCTGGCTCTCCACCGAGGAGGACCCCGACCTGGAAATGGCGCTGTGGACCGGCCGCCCCGACCTGGACCTGACCCCCCACGGCAAGAAGATCGAGCTGGAGGGCACCACGTACCACCTGGAGGAGAAGGGCAGCGGCTCCTACCGCTCCGAGGGCACCACCGGCCTCAAGTCCCAGGGCGGCTTCGACTACGCCGACTACGAGGCCGCGGACGGCAGCCTGCTCTCCTTCGAGCGCTTCGACCACGGCCCCTGGGAGGTCAGCACCGGCACCAAGGTCGCCGAGGGCACCTTCACCATCTACCCGGGGAGCTGATCCACCGCATGCGAGTCGGCATCAGCGCGCCCTTCGTCGACACCCGGGCCGACGACCTGGTCTGGGCGCTCGGGCACCCGTTGATCGACCCCCTCGCCGTCCGCTCCCTGCGGATCGGCGGCACCGGTGTCGAACTGCGCGTGCTCGGCGCCTCCCACCAGGTCGTCGTCACCTCGGCGGCGGGCGTCCTGGTGGAGACCGTGGCCTGCCTGCCGGGGGTGGACGGCGCCCTGCCGGGCAGCGCCGAGCGCCCCCACGGGCCGGGCCGGTACCGGTTCGACTCGCAGGTGGAGACCCTCACCCGCACCGGTCTTGCCCACCGGGTGGGGGATCTCCACCGCGAGGTCGCCGACGACCCCGGCGGCCTCCTCGTCGCCTTCCCCGGCGACCCCTTGGCCGTGACCGCGCTGCACCTGGCCTCCGACGGCACACGCGGCGACGGGGGTCCGCTCCACTGGCGCACCTGGCATGTCTACCCCCAGAGCGGAGAACTCGTGACCACCCACTCCACCGTGTCCGCCCACCCGTGCGGAGAGACCGGATGACCTACCAGCACGGCCACGCAGAGCCGGAGGACAACAACAAGACCGTGGTCACCGTGTTCGTGGTGATCGGCGTCATCGTGCTGCTGCTCATCCTGTTGGCGGCATGCAGCAGCGGTTCCTCCAACAACACCTACTGCCCCGACGACGACTACGTCTCCGACCCCGCCTATGACGACGACGAGTGCGAGCGGTCGTCCTCGGGCTCCTCCGGCGGAGGCGGTTTCTTCTTCTTCGGCGGGTCCAGCAGTAGGTACGACGACGGCTACCGGGGCGGCTCCAGCGGCTCCAGCAGCTCCGGAAGCGGCTTCCGCGGCGGCGGCACCGGCTTCGGCAAGTGACCGCCCGCCCGACCACAACCCCATCCCCTAACGAGACCGGACCATGAACGAGATCCTCTTCAACAGCCTCGCGGCCCTCGCCTACGCCGGGGTCGGCGTGGTCATCCTCGCGGTCGGCTACCTGCTCATCGACATCCTCACCCCGGGCAAGCTGCACAAGCTCATCTGGGAGGACCGCAACCTCAACGCGGTGATCCTGGTGTCGGCCAACACCCTGGGCGTGGCCGTCATCGTCACCACGGCCATCCTCTCCAGCGACTCCGAGATCGGCCTGGGCGCCGGCCTGCTGTCCACCGCGGTGTACGGGCTGATCGGCCTGGGCGTCATGGCCCTGTCGTTCGTGCTCATCGACCTGATCATCCCGGCCAAGATCGCCCACATGATCAGCAACCCCGAACCGCACCCGGCGACCTGGGTGAGCGCCTCCGCCCACCTGGCGATCGCCGCGGTCGTCGCCGCCGCCCTCACCTGAGGGCGCCGAGCCCCGTCGCGGGCCCGTCCGCCCTCACCCGTAGAGAAAGCAGCACCCCATCGTGATCGAGTCACCGGCCCCGCAGCGGCCCCGACTCCCGGTACCGCCGCGGGTGGCCCGGTTCCTCGTGCTCACCGCGGTGTTCGTGTGCGCCGCCTGCGGCCTGGTGTACGAGCTGGCCCTGGTCGCCATCGGCAGCTACCTGCTGGGCGACACCATCACCCAGGCGTCGGTGGTCCTGTCGGTGATGGTGTTCGCCATGGGCGTCGGGTCGCTGCTGTCCAAGCGGTTCCAGGGCAGCCCGGCCGTGTCGTTCGCGGTCATCGAGGGCCTGCTGTCGCTGGTCGGCGGCCTGTCGGTGCTGCTGCTGTACGGGGCGTTCGCGTGGTTCTCCGCCTACCAGCCCGCCCTGGTGCTCCTGGCGTTCGCCATCGGCGTGCTCATCGGCATGGAGATCCCCCTGCTGATGACGCTCATCCAGCGCATCCGCAGACAGGAGGCATCGGAGGCGGTCGCCGACCTCTTCGCCGCCGACTACGTGGGCGGCCTCATCGGCGGCCTGGCGTTCCCGTTCCTGCTGCTGCCGCTGCTGGGTCTGCCCAAGGGGGCGCTGGCGGTGGGCGCGCTGAACGCGGTGGTGGGCGTGGCCGTGGTGCTGTGGCTGTTCCGCGCCGAGCTGTCCCGCCGCGCCTACGCCGGGCTCACCGTGGGCCTGGTCGCCATCCTCGCGTTCCTGGGCCTGGCGTACCTGTACGCCGACCGGTTCGAGGTGGACGCCCGCCAGGCCATGTACCGGGACCCGATCGTGCACGCGGAGCGCTCCGCCTACCAGGAGATCGTGCTCACCCGCTCGATCGACGGCCGGGACGTGCGGCTGTTCCTCAACGGCGATCTCCAGTTCTCCACCCTGGACGAGTACCGCTACCACGAGTCGCTGGTCCACCCGGCGATGGACGGTCCGCGCCGGGACGTCCTGGTGCTGGGCGGCGGCGACGGGCTGGCGCTGCGCGAGATCCTCGCCTACGACGACGTGGAGTCGGTGACCCTGGTGGACCTGGACCCGGCGGTGATCGAGCTGGCCTCCAGCGAGCCGGTCATCACCGAACTCAACGGCGACTCCTTCCGGGACCCGCGGGTGGAGGTGGTCAACACCGACGCCTTCCAGTGGCTGCGCGAGCACCGCGGCGACTTCGACGTGATCGTCGCCGACCTGCCCGACGGCCAGGACGTGGGCCCGTCCAAGCTGTACTCGGTGGAGTTCTACTCCCTGGCCCGCCACTCCCTGGCCGACGACGGGCGGATGGTGGTGCAGGCCGGGTCGCCGTTCTTCGCCCCGGAGGCCTACTGGAGCGTGGGCCGCTCCCTGGAGGAGGCGGGCCTGTCGGGCACCCCCTACAACGTGGACGTGCCCTCGTTCGGGAACTGGGGCTTCTACCTGACGTCCCTGCGGGGCGCCCCCGCGCTGGACATCCCCGAGGACGCGCCGCCGCTGCGCTTCCTGGACGAGGCACTGCTGGACGCCGCCCAGGTCTTCCCGCGGGACCGCCGTGAGGACGCGGGGGTGGAGGCGTCCACGCTCATGCACCCGCGCATCATCGCCTACCACCAGGGCGCCTGGCGCGGCTACTGACGGTGCCCGCTCCGGACCGCCGGTGGTGTCCCATCGAGTGGTGTGACTTTTCCGGCCCTGTTCCCACGGATGAGCGTCAGCGGTGTCGGGCGGATCGGTGCGCCGCCGCCTCCGGCGGCTTCTTCATCCCGGTCAGCGGGCCGCCGGTACGCGGTGGCCTGCCCGGCTTCGGCCGACCATCGCGATGAACTGCAAGGACGCACCCGCGCGAAAATCACACCACTCCCGGGGACGTGACCGGACCGCCCGTCGCCCGCCGTCGTCCCGACGGAGGGCCTGCGGCCGCCGGCTTCTCCCCGAAGGCGCCGCCTCCGGGCCTGCGGAATCCCGCCGAGCGCCGGCCACCCGGCGCTCCGGCCCGGGCGCACCCGGGCCGGAGCGGACCGACACCGCGCAGCCTTCATGTGTCGGGCCGGTGGGCGGCCGCGCGGTGGTCTGCGGGGGAGGGCACGGGAGACATCCCGTGACCGGACCCATCCTGTCCCACCGCGGGGGAGCGGCGCGTACGCCGCGCCGCCCCGGGCAATCCCTTACCCCGCTCTGCCGATCCTTTTCCCGACACGCCGCACGGACCGCCGCACAACGTCAGCTGTCGAAGCCCATGCCCAGTGCGTCCAGGGTCCGCAGCCACAGGTTGCGCCTGCCGTCGTTGCGGTCGGCGGCCGCGGTGGCCCGCAGCGTCAGGTCGATACCGATCGAGCGCACCGGCTCGGGCGGGAACGGCAGCGGCTTCTCCCGCACCATCCGCAGCCGGGTCCGCTCCGTGTCCAGCCCGTCGAGCCGGTCCAGCATCACCTGGGCGCCGAACCGCGTCGCCCCCACACCCAGCCCGGTGTACCCGGCCGCGTAGGCCAGCCTGCCCCCGTACCCGGTCCCGAAGAACGCCGAGAACCGGCTGCACGTGTCGATCACGCCGCCCCAGGAGTGGGTGAAGCGCACCCCCGCCAGCTGCGGGAACGTCTCGAAGAAGTGCTCGGCGAGCGTCCGGAACGTCTCCGGCCGCTGGTCGTACTCCGGCCGCACCTTCCCGCCGTAATGGTGGACGACGTCGTACCCGCCCCACAGGATCCGGTCGTCCGAGGTCAGCCGGTAGTAGTGGAAGAAGTTCGCCGCATCCCCCACCCCCTGGCGCCCCTTCCACCCCAGCGACTCCATCTGCGCGTCGCTCAGGGGCTCGGTCATCAGCGCGTAGTCGTACACCGGGGCCAGGTAGTGCTTGAGCCGCCGCAGCGGTCCGGGGAACGCCCCGGTGCCCCAGGCGACCTTCGGCGCGTGCACCGACCCGCCGCGCGACTCCAGCCGCAGCCCCGCCGGGGTGGACCGGATCGCCCGCACGGGGGTGTTCTCGAAGATCCGCACCCCCAGCCGCAGGCACGCCTCCCGCAACCCCCAGGCCAGCTTGGCGGGGTGCAGCATCGCCACCCCGTCGGGCTCGTACAGCGCGCCCTGGTAGGTGGGGGAGCCGATCTCGGCGCGGGTCCGCTCGGCGTCCCACACCTCGGCCCGGTGCCCCAGGGCGGCCATCGCCGCGGCGGACTCCGCGAACCCCTCTGCCTGCCAGGGGGCGGTGGCCACCAGCAGCTCACCGGTGCGCTCGAACTCGCAGTCGATCCCGTACCTCTCCACCGCCTCGCCGATGGCGTCCAGGTTGGCGTACCCCTGGCGCTCCAGCTCCGCGATCTCCTCCGGCCACCGCTCGGCGCCGTTGTCGTACCCGTGGGTGAGGCTGGCGGCGCAGAACCCCCCGTTGCGCCCGGAGGCCGCCCACCCCGCGGTGCGCGCCTCCACCAGGACCACGTCCCGGTCGGGGTCGCGCTCCTTGGCGATGAGCGCCGTCCACAGCCCGCTGAACCCGCCGCCGACCACGGCCAGGTCGGCGAAGACGTCACCCGACAGCGCCGGGGCCGCCTCGGGCACATCGTGCCCGGGCACGTCGGGATCGAGCCAGAAGACCCGGGGGAGGGCGCCCTTCAGCGCCTCGGAGGCCCCTGCGGTGAACGCATCGGCCATGGGTATCACACACTTTTCTTAGGTGGTGGGAAAGGGATTCGGATACGGATCGGGGCACCGGCCGGGCGACGCGCGCCCGTCCGGTGCCCCGGGGGCGGGCGTCAGGCCCGGCGCCTGGCCGCGATGATGTTGATGACGGCCATGGTGAGCCCGACCGCGAACAACAGCGTGCCCATGACGTTCACCTGCGGGGGGATTCCGACGCGCGTGGCGCCCCAGATCCACAGGGGGAACGTGTTCACGTCGCCGCTCACGAACGTGGTGATGATGTAGTCGTCGATCGACAGGGCGAACGCCAGCAGCCCGCCCGCCATCACCGCGGGGAACAGCATCGGCAGCGTCACCAGCCGGAACGTCTGCCACGGTCCGGCGCCCAGGTCGCGGGCGGCCTCCTCCAGGCTCGGGTCCAGGGTGATCACCCGGGCCCGCACCGTGATGGCGACGAACGACACGCAGAACATCACGTGCGCGATGACCGTCGTCCAGTAGCCGGTGGTGATGTTCAGCATCAGGAACGTGGACAGCAGGGCGGCCCCCAGGACCACCTCGGGTGCGCTGATCGCCGCGAACATCACCAGGTTGGTGAGCTGTTTGCCGCGGAAGGTGTACCGCCCCAGCGCCATGCCCAGCAGGGTGCCCAGCACCCCGGCGATGACCATCGTCAGCAGCGCGATGGTCACCGAGTTGAACATCGCCTGGTTGAGGTCGGGGTAGGCGAACGCGTTCGCGTACCACTTGAGGGTGAACCCCTGCCAGGTGATGTTGTGCCGCCCGGCCGGGTCGTTGAAGCTGAACGCGATCATGAACAGGATCGGTGCGAACAGCCAGGCCAGCACGGCCCAGGTGTACCAGCGGCCCCAGTCGATCCTGCGCCGGACCCTGGCCTCGGGGGGCCGCGGTCCGGTGGCGGTGCGGTCCTCGGTGTCGAACGTGGCGCTCACGACGTGTGCACCTCCATGACCCGTTCGGTGCCCAGGGCCCTGGCGTAGCTGAAGATACCGATGAGCAGCAGCCCCATGAGCACGAAGGTGATCGACGCGGCGATCGGGTAGTTGTTGTTGACCAGGTACTGGGTCTGGATGACGTTGCCGATCATCGTGTTGTGCGTGCCGCCCAGAACCGACGCGTTGACGTAGTCGGCGCTGGTCGGGATGAACGTCATCAGCACGCCCGCGAACACGCCGGGCAGCGACACCGGCAGGATCACGTGCACGAAGGCCCGCAGCCGGTCCGAGTACAGGTCGTGCGCCGCCTCCACCAGGTGCGGGTCCATCCGCTCCAGCACAGCGTAGATCGGCAGCACCATGAACGGCAGGAAGTTGTAGGCCAGCCCCAGGATCACGGCGGGAGCGGTGTTGAGCACCGCGAACCCCTCCGGGAGCAGCCCCAGGTCCTTGAAGGCCCCCAGCACCACGCCGTTGTCGGACAGGAAGAACCGCCACGAGATCGTCCGCAGCACGAACGAGACGAAGAACGGCAGCAGGAGCAGCAGCAGGTACGTGGACTTGTAGGCACCACCCCTGAAGGCGATCCAGTAGGCCATCGGGTATCCGATGGCGATGCACACCAGGGTGGCGCAGCCGCCGTACAACAGGGAGCGCAGGATCTGCTCCCAGTAGGTCCCGATGGCGTCGGCGTAGTTGCCCACCTCGAAGGTCTGCTGGAAGCCGGTGATCACGTTGCCCGTGGTCAGCGACAGCGACAGCATCCCGCCGATGGGGACCACGAAGAACAGCGCCAGCCAGGTCCACGCCGGGAGCACCAGCACATAGGGTGTCAGCTTGCGGTTTCTCATGGGAGACTCGGGATCGCTCGGCGTCAGCTCTGCGTGACGGCCTGGAACAGGGACGAGAAGCCGTCCTGCTCCTCGGTCGGCAGGACCACGAAGTTGTGCAGGTTCTGGTAGTTCTCCTCGGTGGGGAAGACCAGCGGGCTCTCGGCCATCTCACGCAGCGCGTCGCCCCGCTCGTTGTCCCCCTCGGCCTCGGCCCACTCCAGCATGACCTCCTGGGCGTAGGGGACCGGCGGGATGTAGGAGATGTACTCTGCCAGGCCGGTGGCGATCTCCGGCTCGTACAGGAAGTTCATCAGCTCGATCGCGTCCACCGGGGCCTGTGTGGTGTACGGGATCATGAGGTTGTCGGTCCACAGGGTGGCGCCCTCCTCGGGGATGACGAACTTCAGGTTCGTCCCCTCCTCGGAGTTCTGCTGGTAGATGTCACCGGACCAGGCCATGGTGATCCACAGGTCGCCGTTGGTCAGCGGCTGGATGAAGTCCTGGTCGTAGTAGGCGCGCACGATGCCGGAGTCGCGCTGCTCGCGGAGCTTGTCGGCGGCCGCCTCCCAGTCCGCGGAGGTGGAGTCCGCCGGGGTGACGCCGGTGGCCAGCAGGCCGAAGTTGGCGATCTCCTGGGGGTCGGAGAACATGCCGACCTTGCCCTCGAACGCCGGGTCCCACAGGTCCTGGATGCTGGTGATCTCCCGGTCGATGAACTCGGGGTTGTACGCGATGCCGGTGATGCCGGAGGCGTAGGGGACCGTGTACCTGTTGCCCGGGTCGAAGGTGCTGTTCTTGTAGATCTCGCCCGCGTACTCGGCGAAGTTCGGCAGCTGCGTGTGGTCGAGCTGGATCAGGTAGCCCAGTTCGATGAGCTTGGCCAGCTCGAACCCGTTGGGCAGCACGATCAGGTCGTAGCCGAGGTCGTCCTCGTTGGCGAGCTTGGGCTGGATCTGCCCGAAGAACGAGGCCGCCTCCTGCACGTCCTCCTTGTACTCGACCTCGATGCCGGTGGCCTCGGTGAACTGCTGGATCTGGGTGCGCTCGGAGTCCATGTACAGCGGCCAGTTGGCCCAGCGCAGGTTTCCGGTGCGCTCCTTGCCCTCCCAGAAGTTCGCGTCGGCGGCGGGGTCGCGCTGCTGGCCGCCGACACCGCAGGCGGACAGGGCGAGGGCGGCGGCCGCCGCCCCGCCGGCCTGGAGGGTGCGCCGCCGGGTCAGGCCCGGCAGCCCGAGCGGGCTGCGGCGTGCCCGGGTGAGGCCGCGGAGGAGTGCGGGGTCGATACCGGCGCGCGAGCGGTTGTTCATTGGTCGTTCCTTGGTCTTCCGATGGTCCGCCGGGGACAGCGGGGGATTCGTGGCCGACTGCGCCGGTCGGTGCCGGCGCCTGGTGCGTGGACGGGCCGGAGGGATCAGGCCAGCAGCGGGTAGGAGTGGTGGGCGGGCCAGGACAGCCACACGTGGTCGCCGCGGCCGGCGGCCAGGGCGGAGTCGGAGGAGTTCTGTAGGTACACGGTGACGGACTCGCCGCCGCCGATGTCCACCTGGTAGTGGGTGGCCGACCCCAGGTAGACGGTCTCGGTGACGGTGCCCGGGACGGCGCTGACACCCTCGCCCGGCCGCTCGGCGCCGATGCCGATCTTCTCCGGGCGCACGGTCAGGTACACCGCGGAGCCGACCGCGCCCGGCCCCTGGGCGGCCAGCGCCTCGGGCAGGTCCGCGAGCAGGGCGGTGGCGCCGTCGGCGACCTCCACCCGCCACACTCCGCCGGACTCTCCGAGCACCGTGCCCTTGACGAGGTTGCTGGTGCCGATGAAGTCGGCCACGAACCGGGTGGCCGGCCGCTCGTACACCTGCGCCGGGGTGCCCAGCTGCTCGACCCGGCCGTGGTTCATCACCGCGATGCGGTCGGACATGGTCAGCGCCTCCCCCTGGTCGTGGGTGACGTAGACGAAGGTGATGCCGACCTCGCGCTGGATGCGCTTGAGCTCCACCTGCATCGCCTGGCGGAGCTTGAGGTCCAGGGCGCCCAGGGGCTCGTCGAGCAGCAGGGCGGCGGGCTGGTTGACCAGGGCGCGGGCCAGGGCGACCCGCTGCTGCTGGCCGCCGGAGAGCTGGGCCGGGCGGTGCTTGGCCCGGTGCCCGAGTTCGACCAGTTCGAGCATCTCGCCGACGCGTCGCCCGATCTCGCCCTTGGCCACGCCCTTGCGCTTGAGGCCGAAGGCGACGTTGTCCGCGACGTTCATGTGCGGGAACAGGGCGTAGCTCTGGAAGACCATGTTGACGTCGCGGCGGTTGGCGGGCACCCCGGTGACGTCCCGGCCGTTGAGCCGGACGACGCCCCGGGTGGGCTCCTCGAACCCCGCGATCATCCGCATGGTGGTGGTCTTGCCGCAGCCGGAGGGGCCCAGGAGGGAGAAGAACTCGCCCTGCTCGATGGCCAGGTCGACGCCGTCGACGGCGTTCACGGTCTCCGATCCGGAGCGGAAGGACTTGAACACCCCCTCCAGGCTGATCGCGGGCTGCCGCGCGGCTGCGGTCTCCACGTCTGACGTCTCCGGTGCTGTGGTGCTGGTAGTGGCCATGATGGGGGTGGTCCTGTCGCTTGCTCGTTGCCGTACCGGGAGGCGGCCGGTCCGCCCGGGGGCGTACCGGCCGGGGCGTGTCACTCGCCGATGTAGCTCATGACGTGCTTGACGCGGGTGTACTCGTCGAAGGAGTACATGGACAGGTCCTTGCCGTACCCCGAGTGCTTGAAGCCGCCGTGCGGCATCTCCGCGGTGATCGGGATGTGGGTGTTGATCCACACGCACCCGAAGTCGAGGCGGCGCGAGACCCGCAGGGCCCGGGCGTGGTCCCTGGTCCACACACTGGAGGCCAGGCCGTACTCCACCGAGTTGGCCCACGTGACCGCGGTGTCCTCGTCGGTGAACCTTTGCACGGTGATGACCGGGCCGAAGATCTCGTCGGTGACCAGCTCGTCGCCCTGGCGCAGGCCCGAGACGACGGTCGGGGCGTAGAAGTAGCCCTCGTCGCCGACCCGGGAGCCGCCCGCCAGCACCTCGGCGTGGTCGGGCGCCCGGTCCAGGAAGCCGCTCACCCGGGCCAGCTGGTTCGCGTTGTTGACCGGTCCGAACGCGGCGTCGGCGTTGCTCGGCGGGCCGGTGACGGTGTTGCGGGCCTGCTCGGCCAGGGCGGCGGCCAGGTCGTCGTGGATTCCCGGCGCGGCCAGCACCCGGGTGGCGGCGGTGCAGTCCTGGCCGGCGTTGAAGTACCCGGCCTCGGCGATGCCCGCGGCGGCCCGCTCGATGTCGGCGTCGTCGAACACGATGACCGGGGCCTTGCCGCCCAGCTCCAGGTGCAGGCGCTTGAGGTCCTTGGAGCCGGACTGCGCCACCTCGTACCCGGCCCGGGTGGAGCCGGTGAGGGAGATCAGGCCCGGGACCGGGTGCTCGACCAGGGCGCGGCCGGTGTCGCGGTCGCCCGCCACCACGTTGAACACGCCCGGCGGCAGGAACTCGGCGGCGATCTCCGCCAGCAGCAGGGTGGAGACCGGGGTGGTGTCGGAGGGCTTGAGGACGATGGTGTTGCCCGCGGCCAGGGCGGGGCCGATCTTCCAGGCCGCCATCGCCATCGGGTAGTTCCACGGGGTGATCTGGCCGACGACGCCGATGGGCTCGCGGCGGATCCAGGAGGTGTGGTCGGCGAGGTACTCCCCGGCGGCGCGGCCCTCCAGGTTGCGGGTGGCCCCGGCGAAGAAGCGCAGGGCGTCCAGCACCTGCGCGATCTCCTCGCTCTTGGTGAGCTCCACGGGCTTGCCACAGTTGCGGACCTCGGCGGCGACGAGCTCGTCCGCGCGTTCCTCCACCCGGTCCGCGAACTTGTTGAGGGCGATCTGCCGCTCGGCCGGGGTCCAGTCGCGCCAGCCCTTCTCGAAGGCGGTGCGGGCGGCCCGGAACGCCGCGTCGACATCCTCGGCGGCGGAGACCGGGGCGGTGGCGAAGACCTTGCCGGTGGCCGGGTCGACGAGGTCGCTGCGGATTCCGTCGGCCGTGTCCACGTACTCGCCGTTGACGAAGTTGCGCAGGTCTTGGGTCACGGTGCTCTGCTCCCGGTTCGGTCGGGCGTGTCGGTGCGCCGACTGTCTGTTGATGCGCGCGCATAGCGCTGTGATCTGCCACACTGCCATCCGGCAACGGTGAGATCAAGGTCTTCCAATGGATTCCGTTGTAAAGATTAGGTTTCTCAACGGATACTTGACAGAACGTGGAACAGTGCGACTATTTCTATTGAGAGGGTCGTGCACGTGTGACCCCCCGGGTCGACCCGAGCGTGGTCCCCGCGTTACCCGACGAGCTTGGAGCACCAAGTGGCAGCGCACATGAGTCCTGAGCACCTCCAGCAGGCGGCCAAGGACCACCTGTGGATGCACTTCACGGAGATGGCCGCCTACAACGACGCCGATGTCCCCGTCATCAGCCGCGGCGAGGGCGTGTACGTCTACGACGACAAGGGCAAGCGGTACCTCGACGGACTGGCCGGACTCTTCGTCAGCCAGGTCGGCCACGGCCGCACCGAGATCGCCGACGCCATCGCCGAGCAGGCCCGCGAACTGGCGTACTTCCCCATCTGGACGTACGCGCACCCCAAGGCCGTCGAGCTCGCCGAGCGGATCGCCTCCCTGGCGCCCGGCGACCTGAACCGCGTCTTCTTCACCACCAGCGGCTCCGAGGCCGTGGAGTCCGCCTGGAAGCTGGCCCGCCAGTACTTCAAGGCGATCGGCGAACCCACCCGCCACAAGGTGATCAGCCGGCGCATCGCCTACCACGGCACCAGCATGGGCGCCCTGTCCATCACCGGCCTCCAGGGCATCAAGACCCCGTTCGAGCCGCTGGTCCCCAGCACCCTCCAGGTGCCGAACACCAACTTCTACCGGGCACCGCAGCACGGCGACGACATCGAGGCGTTCGGCCGCTGGGCCGCCGACCAGATCGAGGAGGCGATCGTCCAGAACGACCCGGAGACCATCGCCGCCGTCTACGTGGAGCCCGTCCAGAACTCCGGCGGCTGCTTCCCGCCGCCGCCCGGCTACCTCCAGCGGGTCCGCGAGATCTGCGACCGGTACGGCGTGCTCATGGTGTCCGACGAGGTCATCTGCGCCTTCGGTCGCCTGGGCGAGTACTTCGGCGCCACCAGGTACGACTACGTGCCGGACATCATCACCTTCGCCAAGGGCGCCACCAGCGGGTACGTCCCGCTCGGCGGCATGATCGCCCGCGAGAAGCTCATGGAGCCGTTCAGGGAGAAGGGCTCCTCCTTCCTGCACGGCATCACCTTCGCCGGCCACCCGGTGGCGGCCGCCGCGGCACTGGCCAACCTCGACCTGTTCGAGAGCGAGGGCATCCTCGACAACGTGCGCCGGAACGCGCCGATGTTCCGGGCGACCCTGGAGAAGCTGCTGGACCTGCCGATCGTCGGCGACGTGCGCGGCGACGGGTACTTCTACGGCATCGAGTTGGTGAAGGACAAGGAGACCAGGGAGACGTTCAGCGACGAGGAGTCGCACCGCCTCCTCAAGGGCTTCCTGTCGGGCGCGCTGTTCGACGCCGGGCTCATCTGCCGCGCCGACGACCGCGGCGAGCCGGTCATCCAGCTCTCCCCGCCGCTCACCTGCGGCCCGGAGCACTTCGTGGAGATCGAGTCGATCCTGCGCAAGGTCCTCACCGAGGCCTGGAACCGGCTCTAGTACCCCCGCCCCGGGTGCCTCCGACCCCTGGAGAAAGGACCGTCGGCCGCAGGCCGTCCGTTGAGGGTGGTGGCGGGCGACGGGTGGGCGGGGGCACCCGGGGTCCGTTCAGGTGGGCCAGGTGAAGACGTCGGCCTCGGCGGCCACCAGGTGGGCGTCGGCCTGGCCGAACTGGATCACCCGCGCCCCCGCCCAGCCCCCCTCGGGCACCGCGCCCTTCCACGAGTACGCGAACCGGCCCCGGCCGATGGCGTGCACGGCGCTGCCCGCCGGGCGCTCGGAGAGCGCTCCGCCGCCCGCGTCGAACTCCACCGCGCGCAGCTGCACCTCCGTGCCCGGTGTGATCCCCATCAGGGTCACCCCCACCGACAGGTCGTAGTACCCCGCCTGCGCCAGCGCCCGGATGTCCGTCGTCCCGTCGTCGCGGCGGTCGAACACGATGTCGTACCAGGTCGCCGGGGCCAGGGTGACGCGGGTGTCCTTCGTGAAGCGGTGGTGGTCGGGCATGCGGACTCCTCGGGGCCGGTCGCCGGTCACGTCCAGCATCCGGCCCCGGGGACCACCGATCAATCACCGGGCGCAGCCGTGTCCCGCGGTCACCTGGGCCAGAAGAACACCTCGGCGGTGGCCGACGTGATCCGTGCGGGGGCGCCGCCGTACTGGACCAGCCGGATCCGCACCCGGCGGCCCGCGGCCAGGTTGCTCTTCCAGGAGTAGGTGAAATGCCCGTTGCCGCGGCCGTGCAGCGGTGAGTCGTTGGGCCGGTTGCGGGCCGGCCGCCAGCCGCCGTCCCCGTCGGACTCGTACTCGGAGGCGCGCAGCTGCACCTCCGTGCCCGGGGCCAGGTCGGCGATGGTCACCCCCACCGACAGGTCGTACAGGGCGCCGTCCGGCTCGTCCACGCCCACCAGCGAGTACAGCTCCCCGGTGCGCCCGTCGTGGCGCCGGTCGAACTTCAGGGACGTCCACGTGCCCGGGGCCAGTTCCTGGGCGTCGTCCTTCTCGAACCTGCGGTGCCTGGGCATGTCGTCTCCTTCGGATCCGCTCGGAGGCCTGGTGAAGGTGCCGTCCCGGACCATCCGGTAGGCCTTCTCACCCGGACAGGAGGTGGCGATGAAGTCCCGGTGCCCCAGGACCTTCCCGGAGATCGAGGTGTCCGGCTCCATCAGCCACTGCCGCAACTGCCGGACCGCCTCGACCTGCGCCGGGGTGACGGGGTCCCCCGGCCCGGTGGCCAGCGTGACGCTGTAGTGCGAGGAGTTCCCGCCGGGCTGGGCGGCCTGGACGCGGTACAGCCCGCGCCCCTCCAGCACGTGGCCGTGCGCGCAGGCCATGAACGAGTTCCCGGTGAAGTACGCGGTGCCCGCCCGCCGGGCCAGCCAGGTGCCGTACGGAGTGGTGGGACACCACACCGGGCCCTCGTGGCGGATGAATTCGAACGCGAACCCCTCCGTGCGCGCCGCCACCGCCCGGGGGCTGAACGTCTGCTCCGGGGACAGCTCCACCCGCCACCCCCCGAGCGGGACAACGCGCACCGACGCCGTCCGCCCGGCCAGGACCGCGGCGAACCGGAACGCCTCGGCGCCCGCCTCGTCCGGCCGGTCCAGGAACCGGTCGTCCTTCCCGGCCGCGGTCATGGTGACCCGCATGAACAGGTCGAGCTGCGCGCGGGTCAACGACCTCAGGAACGTGTGCGAGGGCACCCGGGCCGGCATCTGCTCGGCCAGCGCCCCGTCGGCGCCCGCCGACAGCCGGAACACCGCCTCCGTCGAGGTGTGCTCCTCCCACCAGGTCACCGCGTCCGGGGAGTCCGCGGCCGCGGCGCCGAACAGGCCGTGCAGTACGCCGCGCACCCGGGCGGCGTCCTCGGTGCCGCGCCGCAGCGGGCGCCGGATCACCGTTCCCGGTCCGGGCACCGACCACGCCCAGGCCACCAGCTCCACCAGGGCGTCGGGCCACTTGGCCTGCACGGGCAGGTCCGCGCAGGGGGCGGCGGTGCGGATCCGGTCGCGGACGGTCAGCTCCTCGCTGGTCGTCCAGGCGGGCGCGAACCCGCTGCCGGGACGCGGGTCGCGGCCGGGCCTGCCGGTCCTGCGCTCCACCGGCCAGCGGTGGCCCGGGGTGGTCAGGGACGAGTGTCCGTGCCCGTCCATGAGGAGGAGCTCGCGCGGCGCCGCGGGGAAGACGTTCACCGCCAGCAGGGGCTGCCAGCCGGACAGGCCGGTGGTGTGGTCCAGGGCCAGGACGAGGTCGCCGGGTGCGATGGCGTCGAAGGGGCGCCACCCGTCCTCGGTGAGGATCTGCGTCTCCTCGTCGACGCAGTAGCCGATGTCCGCCCAGCCCCTGCTCGGGCCGGTGTGGAAGCGGCGGGTGCTGTTCCAGTAGGCGACGCAGGCCGAGTGGCCCCTGTTCGCGAGGTCCTGGTCGACGCTGTCGTAGTGGACGACCAGGCCGCTCTTGGGGTCGGCGCGCCCGGCGGGCGAGGGACCCCACCCGAGATCGGCCCGGGAGACGTACTTGCTCGGTCGAGGCATGATCTCATTGTGTCAAGGAGGCACTCCGCTGTGTATCGGAATGGTGATATCCGACCGGAAGATCCCCCGCGTGGCGCCCCCAGCGCCCCACCGCTCCCATACGGCACGATGGTGCTTCCGTCACCTTCCCGGGAGGTCCGCCCGTGCGCTACGCACACACCGCCGACGTCGTCCGCGAGGCCGAGGACGCGCTCATGGCCCGGCTGCCGGAGGGGGCGCTGATGCGCCGCGCCGCCACCGGTCTCGCAGTGGAGTGCGCCCGTCTCCTCCCGCGCGTGTACGGGTCCCGGATCGTGCTGCTCGTCGGCGCGGGGGACAACGGCGGCGACGCCCTCTACGCGGGCGCCGCCCTGGCCGCCCGGGGTGCCGCCGTCCGCGCGGTCCCGGCCGGGGGCCGCACCCACGAGGGCGGACTGTCCGCACTGCGGTCCGCGGGCGGGCGCGTCGTCCCCCCGGCATCCGCCGAGGACGCCCTGTTCGACGCCGACCTGATCATCGACGGCCTGCTCGGCATCGGCGGCCGCGGCGGGCTGCGGCCCCCCTTCGCCACCCTGGCGGTCCTGGCCGCCAACGCCCCCGCGCCGGTGGTCGCCGTCGACCTGCCCAGCGGGGTGGACGCCGACACCGGCGAGGTGGCCGGGGCCGCCGTCCGCGCCGACGCCACCGTCACGTTCGGCACCTACAAGCCGGGGCTGCTCGTCGACCCGGGAGCGTCCCACGCGGGGCGCGTCCGTCTGGTGGACATCGGCCTGCGGCCCGAGCTGCCGGGCCCGGCCCTGCTGTCCTTCGACGACACCGACGTCGCCGCACTGCTCCCCGTCCCGGGGCCGGAATCCGACAAGTACCGCCGCGGCGTCCTCGCCGTCCGCGCGGGCTCGGCCCCCTACCGGGGCGCCGCCGTCCTCACCGTGGGCGGGGCGCTGCGCACCGGCGCGGGCATGGTCCGCTACGCGGGGTGCCAGGCCGCGGTGGACCAGGTGCTCGCCCGCTGGCCCGAGGTCGTCGCCGAGGCCGTCGACCCGCTGAGCAGCACCCGGCTGGACCCGGGCCGGGCGGCCGCGGTGGTCATCGGGCCGGGGCGCGGCATCCGCCCGGGCAACGCCGACGAGCTCCACGTGGTGTTGGAGAGCGACCTGCCGGTCCTCGCGGACGCCGACGCCATCACGGTCCTGGCCCGCGGCCCCCTGCTGGACCTGGTGCGCGAGCGCACGGCGTCGACCCTGCTGACCCCGCACGCGGGCGAACTGGCCCGACTGCTGGGCACCGAGCGCGAAGCGGTGGAGGCGCACCGCCTGGAACACGTCACCCGGGCGGCGCGCGAACTGGACTGCACGGTGCTGCTCAAGGGCTCGACGACCCTCGTCGCCCACCCGGGCTCACCGGTCGTCGCCAACATCACGGGAACTCCGCTGCTGGCCACCGCGGGCTCCGGCGACGTGCTGTCGGGGATCATCGGTGCCCTGATGGCCGTGGGCCTGCCCGCCACGGAGGCCGCCGCCTGCGGCGCCCACCTGCACGGACGCGCCGCCACCCTGGTCCACAGGGGCGCGCCCATCAGCGCCTCCGACCTCCTCGACGGCATCCCCGCCGCCCTCCTGGCCATCCGGGAGGCGGGCACCGCCTGACATGATGGGATCCCCTGTCGACCGGCCGGACGGACACCCCTCATGTCCCTCGCCGTCACCCTGATCGGTGCCGCGCTCTTCCTTCTCGGGCTCTTGGCGGCCCTGGCCCTGGAAGCGTGGATCATCCGCAAGGACCGCGCCGTCGCCGGAGAACCGGTGGAGGGGATGGCCGCCCTCCTGCTGCGGACAGTCCCCCTGCCGCGCTCCTGCGTGCGCATCTACCTGGCAGTGGCGGCCATGTGTGTCCTCGGGCTGACGACCGGGTACCCGGCCGTGGCCGCGCCCGCGGCCGTGGTGGCGTGCGGTTCTCCCTCCGTTGACCGGAGGCTGCGACGCCTGCGCTCCGGCCGCGGTCCGACCGGCCGCCGAGAGCCCCGTCCGCTGTCCTCGCGCACCCTCGCCGACCGCGGCCGCCGGATGGCGGGGGCCGTCCTGCTCGCCCTCCTGGCCGCAGCCACGGTGGTGCTCGCCGCCGCTGCCGGCGGCTGGCCCGCCGTTGCGGCGATCGTCGTCCTGGCCGCCGCTGCCGGCGCGGTCGCCCAGGGGCTGCTGCTCCCGCGCATCGTCCTGGACGGGACCCATCTCTACCTGTACGGGGGCCGCCGGACCACGGTCGTCCCCGTTGATCGGGTGGCCGGCGTCGAATCAGGGGACCGAGGCATCACCGTGCGCCTCACCGACGGCACAGGGGTCTCCTCCACCACCTGGGCGCGCACCCCGGGCCACCGCCACCGGATCGCCGCCCGGGTGCGCGACTTCGTCGCCCGCACCCGCCCGGCCGCCGACGGGATCGAGGGCCGCCGCCCCGCCTGGGAGCGCGCGTTCCCGCTGGACCTGTGCTTCGTCTGGATCTGCGCGGGCCTGGTGGCCTTGCGGTTCCTCTGAACCCCCACGGGTTTCCGAACCGGAGGGAAACCGTTCCGGTACCCGATGCGTCCATGAAAGGGACGAACTGGACATGGCTCGGAGTCGCGCCCGTGCCCCGTTCCCCCGGTGTATCCCGCCACCCCGCGCGAGGCCGCCCGGTGACAAGGTGCAGGAAGATCCGTCACCGGCCGCGCAGGGTCCCTGAGCGGCCGCATCGTAGGGCGCGAGCACAAGCGCAGGCGCGTGCCGACCGGCAGGCACGGGAGTGGCAGGAGACTGACGACTGAACACCGACACCCCGGCCGCGGACGGCGGCGCCCGCCACCCCGCACGCACCCTGACCCGGATCTTCGTCGTCATGCCGTTCGTCGGCATCGCGGCCGCGCTCCTGCTCTCCTTCGGGGTTGCCGACGCCCTCACCCGGCTGCACTACACGACGGCCTCCGCGACCGCCACCGGCACCGTCCTGGAGATCGATCGGGGACGGCCCGTCGTCGCCTTCACGACGGCGGACGGTACCGAGGTCACCACCACCGCCCGCGGCGACCACCTGCGCGACGATCCCCGGGAGGTCACGGTCCGCTACCTGACCGACCGGCCGACGGAGGCGATGCTGGACGGCTCCCTGTGGATCCCGCCGATCCTGTTCATGGTCCCCCTGATCCCGGTCGTCGTCTGGCTGGTGTTGCGCCACCCGCACGGCCCGCGCGCCGTCCTGTACCGCGCGCGGGTCCGGGCCCGCGAACTCGGCCGCCCGCCGGAGGGCACGCTGAACCTCGCCGTCACCCTGTGGCTGGTCTGCGGCTTCGTCGTCACGGCCTGCGGGCTGGCCCTGATCACCGGCGCGTTGGCCTCCATCGACTCCTGGAGCGACTTCGACCTGTTCGTGGCCCTCGGGCTGATCGGCGCGGCCCTGCTCCCGACCGGACTGGACATGCTGGTCCACGGCCTGGGCCGGTACCTGGAACGCGCCCCCGGAGCAACGGAACCGGTCCAGCCGAAGCTGTTCGGCTCCGGGACGTACCTGGGGCTGTACGGTGTGTTCTTCGTCGGCGCCCCGCTGGTGCTGCTGGTACTCGTGTCGATGGAGACCGACGTGGACACCCCGGAGAAGGGCACGGCGACGGTGCTCGCCGTGGGCTGCGGGGACATGATCGGCAACGGCCGGTACTGCGACGACAAGGTCGCCCTGGAGTACGAGGTGGACGGCCTGCGCTACACCCAGACCACGGACGACGTGGGCTTCGACCTCACCCCCGGCGACGAGGCCCGGGTGGCCTGGGACGCCGACGACCCGAGCCTGGTCCGTGTGGAGGGCGTCCGGTGAGTCGCAGGCCGCCTCCCCGCGCCGACCGGTCCTGGCTGCTGGGGACACCCTTCGCCGCCTTTCTCCTGGCCGCTTTCTCCGAGTGGAGTGCGCCGTGGGCGGTGCGCTGGTTCGCTTTCGTCCCCGCGCCCGCGCGCATCGAGGAGATCCGCGACGGAATCCCAGTGGTCCTGGTCGACACCGGTGCGGCCGAGCCGGTCGAAGCCTTGGCCCACGGCGTCCACACGCCCGGCGACCCCGTGGACGTCACCGTCCGGCACGTGCCCTCCCTGCCCGAGGCGGCGGTGCTGAGCGACCACGTCTCCCCGTGGCCCTTCCTCGTGCTCGCGGTCCTCGCCTGCCTCGCCGTCCCCGCGGTCTGGGGGCCCGGGGGACTGCGCGCGGCCTGGAACCGGAGACGCCGCCGCTCGGCCCCGAGCCGCCGTCGCCGCCGCTCCCGCCCCGACCGGGACCGGGACCGGGGCGCCGCCCTGTGGCGGCCGGTCCTGGCACGGGCCGTCCCCGCGCTCCTGTGCACGGTGGCCGGAATCCTCCTCGCCGTGCCGGGCATCCTCCGCGCCGCCGTGGGCATCGGGCATCTCCCCGACTCGGCGGCACTCGCGTTCCTCACCTGCGCCTGGCTGCTGCTGCCGGCAGGAGGGTTCCTGGCGGTGCGGGCCCTGCTGCACTACGCCGACCGCGCGCCCGTCCGCTCGGTCCCGGCCCCCGCGCGCACGCTCCCCGCACGGGTCTCGTCGGCGCTCCTGGTCTGCGCCCTGCTCGTGGCGGGCGGGGGAGCGGCGGGCGGCCGGGCTTGGCACCTGTACCAGGGGCACCGGGCGATGGCCGCCACCGAGGCCGGGACGGCCCTGGTCTCCGAGGTCTGGGAACGGGATGTGCGGGGCGGCTGCCAGGGCGAGGCCGACCTGCACTACACGGTCGCCGACCTGCCCTACAGCACCGCACTGGACATCCCCTGTGAGGACGTGGAGCGCGTACGCGCCGAGCGCTTCGTCGACGTGGAGTGGTCGGCGGACCGCCCCGGATACGTGCGGTGGGTGCGGTGACCGCGGCCCCGGACGGTGGCCGGACCCATCACTCCCCGAACCGCACCCGCCCCCCCGGTCACCGTGGTCGGGCGGCGTCCAGGCCGAGTTTGACGATGTCGGTGATGAAGTAGTCGCCCGGGTCGCGCGCGTCGCGCAGCAGCGGCACCTTCGCCTCGTCCACCCACATGAACTCGGTGTGCTTGCCGACCTCCAGCCGTGGCGAATCCAGGTCGCCGTCCACCCGCACCAGGTAGTCCACCTCGTGCCGGGTCACCCCGTCGCCCGGGTCCCAGTCGATCCGGAACAGCTCGGCCTCCACCCGGCGCAGCCGCCAGCCGGTCTCCTCCTCGACCTCGCGGACCAGGCCGGCCAGCATGGTCTCGCCGGGTTCGACGTGCCCGCCGACGATGTCCCAGCAGTGCGGGAACACCTTGCGGTGCGGGGACCGCCGCTGGGCGAAGATCCGCCCGTCCGGGGCGGCGATGATCGCGCCCGCCACGTGGGTGCGCCCGTCGGAGGTGTCGGGGAAGACGATCCCCGGGGCCACCTCGATGTCGTCGATCCCGTGCGTCATCGGCTCTCCCGTACTCGACTGTGGGTTCCACCCTATGGTTCGCCGGCGTCGCGGACCTCGGCCTTCCGGATGGTCCTTCTTCTCGGCCTTTCGGCCGACCGGGCCTCGGGCGCAAGCCCCGGCCGACCGTTTCGCCACCGCTGCCCGCCCTTCCCCGGGCGGCCCGGGGCCTTCGGCCCTCCCTGCTTTTTCGGGGGAGTCCCGGCCGTTCACCGCTCCCGGTCGCCGGGCCGTCCGGTCGTGCCCGCAGCCGCAGTCGCTCCCCGGGACGCTCCTCCCCGTCGGGCGCCTCGCCCCGGGTCACCCCGCCGCGTCGGCACCGGCGACCCCGCCCGCCTCCTCGGCCTCCTCCGCGGGTTCCGCGGGGCCCCGTCCCCGGCGCGGCAGGCGCAGGGTGAGCAGCTTCGCCCGCGGGGCCAGCCGCCCTCCCAGCTCGAACACCGCCTCGGTGCGCGAGTGGTCCTCGTCCAGTACCGAGAACAGGTTGACCCCCAGGTAGAACGTGATCGCCCCGTAGGCCACCTCCCGGGCGGGCAGCAGCCGGGCCAGCGGCGAGCCGCCCAGCACCCGCTCCCACTCCTGCTCGATGAACGCGATCCACGGCTCGGCGCGGTCGCGGATCTCGTCGCGCAGCTCGGGCTTGGTGACCGCCGCCGCGACCAGCTCGGAGAACTCGGTGATGTAGCCGCGCTCCAGGTCGGTGCGGTAGATGCGGACGGCCGCCTCCACCAGCTCCTCCAGGGTGCGCGCGGGCGCGGTGAGCTCCCGGTACATGGCCATGCGCTCGGCGCTGGACCGGTCCAGCGCGGCCAGCAGCAGCTGGTCCACGCCGCCGAAGTGGTAGAAGACCAGCGCCGAGTTGGCCTCGGCCCGTGCGGCGATGGCCCGGGCCGACGCCCCGGCGTAGCCCTCTTCGCGCAGTGTCTCCGCGGCCGCGGAGACCAGCCTCTCCCGGGTCTCCTCGCTGTTCCGCCGCCCCGTGCCGCCGCTCTTGGCCATGCCCTCGCCCCTTCGCCGCTTCCGATCTTCTTCATCATACGGTTTAATCGAGTGATTAAACCGGTTGATTCAACCGAATGATGAAGGAGATCTCCGTGTCCGAGAACCCCCTGGCCAGCGGATCCCGCTGGCTGCTCGCGGCCCTGGTCCTGGTGCTGCTGGCAGTCGTCGTCACCTTCCGGCTGACCCACTGGGGAGGGCTCGACCAGACCTCGCTCTTCTATCTGGGCCTGCCCGCCGGCATCGCGCTGCTCGTGGTGTTCACCGCCCGGCCCCGGAGCGCCATGGGCGTCTCCATGACGGCCCTCACCGTGGTCCTCGCCATGTCCGCCGTCATCCTCGGCGAGGGCATGGTGTGCCTGGTGATCGCGGCGCCGCTGCTCTACGGGGTGGTCGCCCTCGTCGCCGCGATCGCCACCGCCATCGCCCGCGGCGGGCGCGGCTCCCAGCAGGCCCTCTTCGCGGTCCCGCTGCTGTTCGCCCTCACCCTGGAGGGCGTCGCCGGGACCTCCTTCCTGCCCCGTGCCGACCAGGGCGACGGCTCGGCGTCCACCGGCGCCGCACCGGCCGAGGTCGCCGCGGCCCTGGCCGCCCCGCCCGCCTACGGCCCCTTCGAGGCCGTGTTCCTGCGCGCCGTCCCCTTCCCCGAGCCGGTCGCCGCCACCGGCACCGGCCTGGAGGTCGGTGCCACCCGCCGCATCGAGTTCACCCCGCGCACCACCCTCCGGGTCGGTTCGGAGCCCACCCCCCGCCACATGGAGCTGGAGGTCGTCGAGAGCGAGGTCCGCGCCGACGGCGGCCGGGTCGTGTTCGAGGTCACCGAGGACGCCGCGTTCGCCAAGTGGATGGACATGCACCGCGCCACCGCCACCTGGACCGCCGACGGGGACGGCACTCGCATGGACTGGACCATCGACTACGACCGCACCTACGAGCCGTCCTGGTACTTCGGCCCGATCCAGGCCTACACCACCGATCTGGCCGCGACCTACCTCGCACGGACCTTCACCACCGGCGCGGAGGCGGGCGGCCGGGCGGACGCGGAGGCCGGGCGGTGAACCCCGAACTCCCCGCCCTCATCGTCCGCGGCGTCGGCCTGTGCTTCCCCGTCCTGCCGCTCGTGGGACTGTGCCTGTGGCGGCCGCCCCGGCCGCGCGAGACCGCCGCCATGATCGTCTCCACCGCCTGGGCACTGCTCACCCTCATCCCGCTCAACCTCTACGCCCTTCACGCGGGCTGGTGGTCCTTCCACGCCGAGGGCGCCGTGTGGGCGGGCATCCCCGTCGACCTGCTGCTCGCCTGGGCGCTGCTGTGGGGCGCCCTGCCCGCGGTGCTGCTCCGGTTCCTGCCGGTGCCGCTGCTCACCGCGCTGCTGGTGTGGGCGGACATCATCGCCATGCCGCTGGCCGAACCCGTCGTCGTCCTCCACGGCACATGGCTGCTCGGCGAGTTCGCGGGGTCGGCGCTGTGCCTGATCCCCGCGCTGATGCTGGCCCACTGGACCCGCCGGGGCCAGGCCGTCCGGGCGCGCATGTGGGCGCAGGCCGTGCTCTCCTTCGGGCTGATGGTGGTGCTCCCGATCGCCGCCCTGGGCATCCTGCCCGGCGACGGGGTCGCCGCGCCCGGCGGGATCCCGGTGGCCCTCCAGCTCCTGGGGTTCGCCGCCCTGCCCGGGCTGGCCGCCGCCCGCGAGTTCGCCCGGGTCGGCGGCGGCACCCCGCTGCCCTACGACCCGCCGCGGAGACTGGTCACCAGCGGCCCCTACGCCTACCTGAGCAACCCCATGCAGACCACCATCGTCGCCGTCTACCTGGTCCTGGCGGCGGTGTTCGCCGACCCCCGGCTGCTGTACGGGTCCGTGGTCGCGTTCGCCTACGGCGCCGGGTTCGCGTCCTGGCACGAGGGCGAGCGGCTGCGCGAGTCCTTCGGCCCGGAATGGGACCGCTACCGCTCCGGGGTGCGGGCCTGGCTGCCCCGGTGGCGGCCCTGGCCGCACCGGGCCGCCGGGACCCTGTACGTGGCCGCCGACTGCTCGCTGTGCCAGGGCCTGCGGGCGTGGATCGAGGCGCGGTCGCCGGTGGCGCTCAAGATCCGGGACGCGCACGAACACCCCGAGGTCCTGTACCGGCTCACCTACGAGAACCCCGAAGGCGTGCGCTGGAGCGGGGTGTCCGCCCTGGCCAGGGTGCTGGACCACCTGAACCTGGGCTGGGCGTTCACCGGCTGGGCCCTGGACCTGCCGGGCCTTCGGCACTTCGCACAGCTGTCCGCCGACGCCTTCGGGGCCGGCCCCCGGCCCGCCCGGGAGCCCGGTACCGCGGCCCCTGCTTCGCCCGGGACCGGAGCCTCCGTGCCGCCCGGGGCCGCAGAGCCCCCTGCGGCCGACGGGGATCCCGAGCCGTACGGGCCCTCCGCCGCCCGGGGGCCCTCCGCGTCGTCCGAGCCCGCCCCCTGACGGGCCGGGGTCCCGCCGTTATGCTCGGTCGGGCCGGAACGCCCCGGGACGCGAACCCCGCGGGCGGACCGGCCCCGACCTGTTCACCCCCCGACGGCCGAGGATCCCCAGATGGAAGAACAGGCCATGCTCGCGCGGGACCTGGTCCTGCGCGTGTGCGCCGGAGCGACCGAGCTGGACCCGCAGTGGATCCGGGCCGACGGCAAGGTCACCACGCCGTTCCTCGTGCCGCGCGACCGCAACCTCGTGCGCGCCGTCATCGCGGCGGGGCGGTCCATGGGGGTGGAGCGGCTGCTGGTGTGCCGGACCCGGCCCGAGTTCTCCTACGAGCCCGTCACCGAGATCCCGCTGCACACCGACACCCTCATCGACCTGGTGCGCGGCTGGGGGCCCGACCCCACCGACTTCCTGGTGTGCGTGGAGGACTTCTCGGCGGCGGTGCTCATCACCGCCGACGACCTGACGGTGGCGGCGGGCCCGGCGGACTTCGTGCGCGAGCTGGTGGGGGCGGACATCCCCCAGGCGCGGGCGCACTTCGCCTCCCGGGCGGAGGCCGAGAAGACACCGGACCTGGTGCGGGCGGCGGCGCTGTACCGGTGCGCCGACACGGGCCCGAAGCGCGCCCCGGGCCCCGACCTCTACGAACGTGTCGCCGCCGGGGCCGACCGGCTGCGGGGCGGGCGGGCCGCCCGCGGCCTGCGGGCGCTGCGCGGGGTCGCGGGCTGGACGGCGCTGGCGGTGGCGGCCATCGCCCCGGCGGCGGTCTCCGCCGTGGCGGCACCGGTCCTGCCGGCGGTGGTCACGCTCTTCGCCGTGCTGTTCCAGCTGGCGCTGCTCGCGCGGTCCCGAACGGTGGCCTTCGCCTCCCTGCTGCGGGTCGCGGCACTGGGGGCGCTGCTGCTGTGGCCGATGGGCCTGGCCGAGCGGGCGGTCGCGGGGGCGCTGGGCGCCGACACCTACGACGTGGTGCCGTACACCTACGTGGCGGTGACGGTGGAGGAGGTCGGCAAGCTGCTGCCGCTGCTCCTGCTGCCGCTGGTGGCGCCGCGCCGGACCCGGCGGCTGGCGGCGGTGGACTTCGCCCTGTTGGCGGCGGCGTCGGGGGCGGGGTTCCAATTGGCCGAGCACCTGGTCACCGCGCTCGCGGTGGGCGGATCCGGGGGCGGCGGGTGGTTCCTGCCGGGCGGCAGCGAGGTCGTGGACCGGGGGACCGGGGCCGTGGTCGCGGCGTTCTCCGGGCACGCGGTGACCAGCGGACTCGTCGGGGCCGCACTGGGCCTGGCGGTCGTGGGGCGGGGGCGGTGGCCGTGGGTGCTGCCGCCGCTGGCGGTGCTGCTGGCGTTCCTGGAGCACCTGAACCTGAACGCGGTCCTGGCGGGGGCGGCGCTGCACCCGGCGTCCGGTGTGGTGCTGGGGCTGCTCGGCGGGGGCGTGCTGACGCCGTTCTTCCTGGTGGTGCTGGTGCTGTGCGCGGTGGCGCTGGACTACCGGCTCATCGCGACGGCGGCGGAGAGCACCCCGCCGCTGCCGGGACTGCCGCCGCTGGCGGGGTTGCGCAGGCGGGCGCGCGGGCGTGCGGTGGCGACGCGGGTGCGGGTGCCGGGGGACATCGCGACGGGGTTCCGCCGGGCGGCGCTGGCCTGGGCGGAACTGCCGGTCACGCTGGCGACCACGCTGGCGATGATCGTGCACGAGCTGGCGGCGTGCACCATCGCGGCGCGGCGCGGACCGGCGGTGCTGGGGGACACCTGGCGGTTCCTGCGGCAGCGGCGGGCGAACGCGATGGGGGAGGCCCGGTCGGCGGGGCGGCCGTGGCGGCACCACCCGTCGCAGCGGGAGCTGACCCGGACCGCCCGGGAACTGGCGCGGCGTTTGGGACTGGCGGCCACCGGCGGGGTCACGGCGATGGCGGGCGCGGCCGCGGTGGCGGTCGCCGTGGTCCCGGTGCCCGCGTCGCGCGTTCCGACGGGCGAGCCGGGCTACGCGCTGCTGGCCCTGGAGCGGTTCCAGACCTGGTTCGGAGGCCTGTCGGTGTTCGACGCGGTGTGGGCGGTGATCCTGCTGGGAGCGGTGCTGCTCCTGCTGGTGGCGGGCAACGGCGTCCCGCGCGCCCACCCGCACATGCGCGACTTCCTGCGCTCGCCGACCGGCAACAGCGGGGCGGTGCTGGGCATGCTCGCCCCCGGCCAGGTCGTCTACGCGGCCGTGGGGCTCGCGGGCCTGCTGCTCCCGAAGTCCGTCGACCGCCTGCTGGTCCGCTGACCGTCAGGCCCGGTGGACGTCCCGCCGGTGGCGGATCGAGCGGATCTCGGCCAGATCCTTGTCAGGCCGGATCCTGTGAATGATCCGGTAGGTCCCCCGGCGTGCCGTGTGCAGGCCGGCGAACGGCTCCTCCAGGGGTTCGCCGACGCGCCACGGGTTCTCCCGCAGCGGGCCGTTGACGAACTCGTACGCGGCCACCGACAGCGCCTCGGGGGGTTCTTCCGCCAGGGCCCGTTTCGCCGGGCTCTTGCAGACGACCCTCACGCTGCGGAATCCTTGCCGAGCCGCCGTTCCATCAGTACGGCCATGTCCTCCTCGTTGGTGAACTCCTCGGATTCGGCGGCCTCCCGGAGATCCGCACGTGTTTCTCCGTCGGCGAGGATGCTCGGAGTCTCCATCAGGGACTCGTACCGGGTCACCGACATCATCACGACGGCCGGGCGGCCGTTCTCGGTGAACATGTGGTCGGCGTGTTCGCGTTGGGCGCGGTCGGCCGACTCGGCGATCTTCGCCTCGGCCTCCGTGATCGGAATGGTCTCCATGGTGACCACTACGGCGACCGGTCCGAATCCTGTCCTGAATTCCGGCGAGGAGGGCCGGTCCCCGTCCGCCGAGAGGGCGGGGGAGGGGTGTGCGCACCCCTGTGCGCCGGAAGCCGGGGAAGTAGTCTGGAAGGGAACGGGGGAGACACCCCGTTCCGAGAGAGCCCGGTCCGCCGGGGCGAGGGTGTGGCGCCGGGACAGGATCCGGAACCACCGTTCCGTGCCGCCATGCCTTTCGGCGCAGGTCTGGAACCTGCGCCCTCTTCCGCCGCGCGCGGTGCGCTCTTCGTGCCGCGCTCCCAGCCGGACCGGGACGAGCAGGGCTCTCCCGGCCCGGGGATCGCCGAGCAGTTCGCCATGGCCTCCTTCACCTCACATCCGCCCGTCATCTCCGACACCCCTCCATCGGTCCCCCGGCTGAGGCTCAACCCCATCCCGCACCACGGCGCCGTCCTGGACGGCGGCTGGTGGCCCAGGTCCGGCGACCCGGTGGCCGAGCTGCCCGGGCTCATCCTGGCCATCGACGACCGGCGGGGCCCCGTCCACCTGCTCGAACTGGGTGTGGTCGGCTGGTCCCGCCGACCCGCACTCCTCGCGGTGGCCGGCCGCGCGGTCCGCCTCTCCTGGTCGCTGGAGACGCCGCCCGACCTCCTGGTCGCGGTCGGCGACAACGGTGCGCGCACCCGCCTGCTGGTCGTACCGCCCGGGGTGGCGGCGTTCGCCGCCTGGTCCGCGCTCGACCTGGCCATCCTGTCCACGAACACGAAACAGGCCGCCGAGATCATGGACGTGGCCTCCCTGATCGCGCCGCCGCCCCGCACGCCCCCGGAAACGGACTGGGAGTCCGAGGGCGGCGGACTCTACGAAAAGGACGAGGGGTCCGTGCGCGTCTCACGCCGCGGCGCGGTGTCGTGGCGGAGGCACCCCGGCGGGACACTCGTCCGGCTCTCCGGGGAGATCGACCTGGTGACGGTCCCCGAGTACCGGACACGGCTATTCGCGGTGCTGCGCGAGCGCGGCGACCGGGTGGTCGTCGACCTGTCCGGGGTGACCTTCTTCGGGGCGGCCGGGCTCTCCCTCCTGGCCGAGGTCCGGGCCCGGGCCGAGCGGGCGGGGACAGACCTGCGCCTGGCCGCGCCACCGGAGCCGGTCGCCAGGCTCATGGAGCTCACCGGAACGCACGGACTCCCGCCCGTCCACGCGACGGTGGGGGAGGCGATGGCCCGATGACCCGAACCGACGGGGTCCTCCCCGAACGACGCCGGGGGAGCGACTTCGCGGTCCTGTCCCGTGAGGTGAGCGAACACGGGCTGCTGCGCAGGCGCCGGGGCCACTACGCGGTGCGGATCACCGTCACCCTGTCCCTGCTGCTGGCGACCTGGACGGCCTTCGTGCTGATCGGACCGTCCTGGTGGCAGCTGGTCACGGCGGTGGTGCTCGGCCTGCTCTTCACCCAGACGGCCTTCATCGGCCACGACGCCGGGCACGGGCAGATCGCCGAGGGCGAGCGGGCCAACCGGATCATCGGGTGGATCCACGGGGACCTGCTGGTGGGGCTGGCGTACGGGTGGTGGGTCGACAAGCACGACCGCCACCACGCACACCCCAACCACGAGGGCCGGGACCCCGACATCGCGGGGGCGGCCCTGGCGTTCAGCCGCGAGCAGGCCCTGCTGCGCCGCCGCGGGCCGGGGCGGTGGCTGGCCCGGAGCCAGGCCTGGCTGTTCTTCCCGATGCTGCTCCTGGAGGCCTTCCACCTGCACTTCGCCTCGGCGGCCGGGGTCGTGCGGCGCACCGACCTGCCGCTGCGGACCCGGATCGTGGAGGGGACGCTGCTGGCGGTGCACTTCGGCGGGTACCTGGCGGTCGTGCTGGTGACGCTCACACCGTTGCAGGCGCTGTGCTTCGTGCTGGTGAACCAGGGGGTGTTCGGGCTGTACATGGGGTGCTCCTTCGCCCCGAACCACAAGGGGATGCCGGTGGTGGCGGAGGGGACGAAGACGGGGTTCCTGCGCCGCCAGGTCCTCACCTCGCGGAACATCCGGGGCGGGCCGGTGGTCGACCTGGTGATGGGCGGGCTGAACTACCAGATCGAGCACCACCTGTTCCCGTCGATGCCCCGGCCCAACCTGCGCCGGGCCCAGCCGCTGGTACGGGCGGCGTGCGAGCGGTTCGGGCTGGAGTACTACGAGACGGGGCTGCTGCGCTCCTACGCCGAGGTATTGGGCCACCTGCACCGGGTGGGCGGACCGCTGCGGCCAGAGCTCGAATACTGAGCCCCGGTGCCCTGCTCAGCCGACGCGCCTGGCGAGGACCTGACCGTGCCAGTCGCCGACGGTGAAGGTGTCGGTGGGGGTGAAGCCCTGGCGGGTGTAGTAGGCGACCAGGCGGCCCTCGTTGCCCGCGAAGCAGTCGACGCGCAGCAGGGAGACGTTGCGGCGGCGGGTCTCCTCGGCGGCGTGCTCCAGGAGGGCGGAACCGACGCCGCGTCCGGCGAAGCGGCGGTCGGTGACCAGCAGGCGGACGTACACCTCGGGCTCGTCGGCGGGCGGAACCTCGGGACCGGGGGCGGTGTCGAGGACGAGGGTGCCCGCGGGCTCGCCGTCGATCTCGGCGATCCAGGGTTCGGCGTCGGTGAGCATCGTCCGGATCCGCTCGACGGACTTGGGCCGGGAGGACCAGGACTCGGTGCCCCACTGTCCGGTGCGGTTGTTCGACACGAGCCATTCGACGGCGGAGTCGAGCATGCCGAGGACGGTGGGGAGGTCGGTGGAGTCGCCCGGTCTGATCTTCATGCCCGGAACCCTAGACGGGGGCGGGCAGGGTGATCAACGGAGACCTGTCGCTACGGGAGGCCCCGACCGGTCGGACGGGGCCTCCCGGGTGTCGCTCTCCCGGCTCAGAACTGGTCGCTGCCGACGGCCTGGCCGATCGGAAAGGTGTGGCGGGACGCCGCGCAGATCGTCTCCAGGGCGTGGACGGGGACGTCGTCGGTGGAATAGCCGACGCGCAGCACCTGCACGACCCACTCACCGGGGATGTCCAGCAGGTCGGCTTCGTAGGGGGTCGCCGGGCGCGCGGTCAGCGTCTCGACGGCATGGTCGAACCGGTGGCCCAGATCCTCGATGGCGGCCTGGAGGGTGGGCAGCACGAAGCCCTCACCGTCCAGCCGGGTGTTCTCGCCGACGTCCACGCGGAAGTAGGAGGTCGAGATCCGGACCGGGACGCCGTTGGCCCAGAACATCTTGCGGCGGGCGATCACGTTCTCGCCGGGCTCGACCCGAAGGCCCAGGGCGACGTGTTCGTTCGCGGGCTCCTGCCCGACGAACAACATCTTCCGCTCCGGGGTGAGCCCCTGTTGTTCGGCTTCCGTGAGGTAGAGCGACTTGGAACCCCGTGTGCTGGGCGGAGTCGGTAGCGCTCGCTGGACGAGTACGCGCGGTCTCGGCTCGGTGGGGCCGGTGGGGGCCTTGTGGTCGGGTCCGGAGGCACCGGCCTTCTTCATCTGGGAGACCCGGCCGGGGGAGACGCCCAGGTGGCGGGCGATGTCCTCCTGGAGCATGCCGCCCTGTTGCGCCTCGATGATCGCGGCCCTGCGGATACGGGACAGTTCGACGCTCTGCCCCTGCAAAGTGGTCATGGCCGCCGATGCCGCCCGGGCTCTGTCCAGAGGGTCGGGCATGGCGGCGATGTCGTGCAGAGTCGTTGTGTCCATGGCGGTTCCTCCCGGTCAGGTGTGCTCGTCCGCCCGCAGGAGAGCGGACCATTCGGCGGCGGAGAAGGTGAGGTGCCCCGCCCCGGGACGCTCGGAGTCGCGAACGGCCGCGCTGCCGGTGGGCAGGTCCGCAACCTCGACGAAGTTCTGCCCCTGCCCGCTGCTGTAGCCGGGCTTCCGGAAACGTAGAGAAGGGATGCTGTTCGCGAGTATCGGGGTTTCTCCACTGGGTCTGCGGATCACCATCGGCTGTCCCCCGGAGCAATGCCCCGCCACCTGTTCGTCACACCCTGTTGGCGCACCGGGCCATTCGTCTGGGTGCTTACACCGGGCAGATCCTCAGGTGGCCGCGGCAAGGCCTGTTCCAGTGCGTGTGCCCCGACAGAAAAGCTGGTCCGATCGCAGATCGGGAGCTCGCCACCCGCCGAGCCGTGGGCCGGGCCCCGGACGAATGCAGGAGGCCCCGGCCGCTCGGCCGGGGGCTCCTGCGCGTCTGGGCTAGCCCTCGTGGCGAAGTACCCGGACGGCGGCCTCCCACTCGCGGCCGGTGAAGGTGAGGTGCCCCCGCTCCCGGTTCTGGGTATCGCGCACCAGGGTCTCTGCTCCCTCCGACACCTCGACGCACGCGGCCTCGTTGGCGCTGTAGCTGGACTTGTGGAAGGTAAGGGCATGGGTGCTGTCACTGTGCATCGTCATCCCTGCTTCGTCCCCCACCTCCGGCCGTCTATACCCGCCCTGCCCCCTACGGCCACCGGGCTGCGGAACCTTCCCCGTCCGCTCCCTCCGGGATACGGTGAGCCCGGGAATTGAACGCGGGAGGCCCCGACCGCATGGTCGGGGCCTCCTGTTCGTCCTACCCGTCGAAGCGCACGGATGCGATCAGGCCGGACCACTCGCGCTGGGCGAACATCAGGTGCCCGGCCTCGCGGTTCTGGGTGTCCCGGACGGCGGACCCGGCGGGGAGGTCGGCGACCTCCACGCAGTTCTGCGGCTGTGAGTAGCTGCTCTTGCGGAACAGCTCGGCAGGGATCGTGGGAACTGAACGGGTGTCCATGTCAGATGGTCATTTCTCGTAGGTGGGCAAGGGTCTCCTCGGGCAGCAGTGCCGCGAGGCGCAGGTGGTCGAACAGGCGGCGGTAGCGGGTGACCTCTTCGGCCTCTTCCAGGTAGAGGCCATCGGTGTCGGTCTCCAGGTAGACCACCGAGGGGTCGACGGTGTTCGGGAAGTCCATGATCACGAAGGGTCCGCCGGTGCCCGGGTGGAGACGGTCGTACGGGACGATCTGGATGGTGATCCTGGGGTCGGCGGCGATCTCGACGAGGTGTGAGATCTGAGCGCGCAGCACCTCGGGGTGGTGGCGCAGGCGGATCAGGGCGGTCTCGTCGAAAACGAACCAGATGTCCGGAGGCTGTGGGTCCTCGAACATCACACGCTGCCGCTCGATCCGGGCGTCGACCACGCGGGCCACGTCCTTGGGGTCGCGGACGAGCGCGGTCCGGGTGATCAGTTCGGTGTACGCGGGCACCTGGAGCAGGCCCGGGACCACGGCCAATTCCCAGTTGCAGATGGTGCTGGCCTCGGCCTCGAATCCGACGAACTTGCTGGAGAGCACGTCGCGGTAGCGCACCCACCAGCCGCGCTCGCGGGATTGGCGGCACAGGTCGAGGACGGCTTCGCGGGTGTCGTGGTCGGTCACACCGTAGGCGTCGAGGAGGGTGCGGATCTCGGCGACCTGGGGGCGCTGTCTCTCCCCGCTCTCGATGTTGCCCAGCTTCCCACGCGACCACTCGGTGGCTCTGACGACGTCGTCGAGGGTCATGCGTGCGTCGTGGCGCAGTCGGCGGAGCTCTTCGGAGAGTCGCCGTCGGCGCACGGTGGGGGAGTATCGCTCGCTCATCTGCTGCTCCTGGTGTGCCGGTGCCCCTTGATCGTATGGCTGGGGCAAGAAAAACGGACAAACATGGAATACAGGGACTGGATTCCTGCGTTCTCTTGAAAACCTGGAATACATGTTTGAGGATAGGGGCACGTTCGATTCCCTGCCGGGCTTCCCACCCGGCGCCTCTACCGGAGGTGTGCGCGTATGGCGCGATACCGCTACCTGAACTGCTCCGAACTCGTGGCCGCCCGTTGGCTGGCCTCCGAGGCCCTCCGCTGGCGACGGCCCCACCGGGCCAGCCGGGCCCGCATGTACGTCACCCACCCGGGCCGCGACCTCGCCCCGCTGACCCTGGCGGTACGCCAGTGGATCTCCCAGACCACCCCGCCCCCGGCACCGACCTCTCCCTCACTTCCGGCCCCGAGCGGCACCAACGGCACGACCCCCGCCCCGTTCCGGGTTCCGACACCCCGCACCAGCCCGGACCAGCGGTCCGAGCCCCCGACCACCCCCACGCCCCCGGCCTCGGAACCGACCCCGATCGCGGACGCGGTCGCGGAGTCGGTACCCGCCTCGGGGTTCTCCGCCGCCCTGGCGTCCCGGCCCCGTATCCAGGCCCTGCGCGCAGGCACCCGCTCCCGCACCCGGCCGAAGCCGACCCCGACCAGGAGGAGCCGGGCGGCGGCGCGGTTGCGGGCGCGCACGGCCGCGTTCCGCACCACCACCCACCTGACCGCCGACCGCGACGGCCTGTGGAAGGACGCCATGGCCGCCGCCCGCATGGCCAAGTGGCACCTGGGGAGGGCCGCCTGATGCGCCGGGTCTGCGATATCCGCGAGTTCCCCTCGGTCCAGACCCTCGGGTTCTGGGCCCACACCCACCAGGTGCCGCTGCGCTACCTCGGACCCACCCTGGAAGGCCGCGCCGTCTACGCCGCCACCCACGGCCACACCACCCGGGTCGCGGTCACCTCCGGCCGCGACCCCCACCCGCACCCGCTGGTGTGGCGCAGCCCCCTGGAGGACCTGTGACCACCGAACCCGCCGACATCCCGGACCCGAGGGTGCGGATGCTGGACGACCTCATCCACGGCCGCTGGGTCCTCACCCTGGAGCCCACCCCCGACGGCGGCACCGAAGTGGTCGCCTACCGGCCCCTGGGCTGGACCGGCCCCGGCGACCCGCACGAACGCCTGGCAGCTCCCGACCACGCCGCCCTGCGCGAACTGCTGGCCCGCCACCACACCACCGAGACCGAGCAGACCAGGGAGTAGGACATGGACAACCCCGAGTACGACCCGGCCGAGGACCCGATCCCCGACGACCTCACCGAGGAGGAGAAGAACGCCGTCCGCCGCCAGGGCGAATTCCTCGCCTGGCAACGCTCCGTCCTCGGCAATGGAAACGACGACGACCACTGACGACCCCAGTCCTCAGGCCCCCGCGCGCCCGGGACCCCACCAGCCCTCCCGGGCACGCGGGTCGCTGACAGATCACAGCGCAACTTCGGAGATCCACGATGACTTCAGCTCTCGCCGCACCCGCACCCGCCCTCACGCCGAACGCCGAGCAGTCGGACTGCTCCATGTGCAACGGCCAAGGCGGCAAGTGGGTCACCAACGACGGCAGTAGCAAAGGCAAGGACCTCGCCCGTTGGGTCGCCTGCACCGGGTGCGGTGGCACCGGGAAGGTCGGGCGGTGAGTGGGAAGACCGAGGACATGACCCGCGACCACCGCCCCCTCGCCCGGGCCCTTGCCGCCGATCTCCAAGCCGAAGGCGTTCCGGGTCGGATCGCCGACCTGTTCACGTCCGTTCCCCGGCACCTCTTCCTTCCCGACGTCTACTGGACCATCGACGGCACCCGGTACGACCGGGGCGCCGACCCCGACGGTTGGCTGCGGACCGCCTACAGCGATCAGGCCCTGACCACCCAGTACGACGACGGTGCCGAGGGGACCGGGACGATGGGCATCCCCACCTCCTCCAGCAGTGCGCCCGCGATCATGGCCCGCATGCTGGCCGCTGCCGAACTCGGCTCCGGTCACCGGGTACTGGAGGTCGGCACCGGTACCGGCTACAACGCCGCTCTCCTGTCCGAACTCCTGGGGGAGGGGCGGGTGGTCACGATCGAGATCGACCACCGTGTGGCCGTGAAGGCCCGAACCGCACTGGCGGTCGCCGGATACCGCCCAGGCCTGCTTACCGGAGATGGGGAGAACCTGTCGTCTTCTTCGGGGGCGGGCCATGACCGCATCATTGCGACCTGCACGGTTGCGGAGATTCCGTTGTCCTGGATGGAGGTGCTTCGGCCGCTGGGACGGATCGTCACCCCGTGGGCGCCGTCGCCCGGGCTCCCCGGAGGGCTGCTCGCAGTTCTGGACGACGAGGGTGAGCGGTTGTCGGGGCGGTTCGAGGGGGCGCTCGCCTTCATGTGGGCACGCGGCCAACGGGGACCCGCTCGCGCACCTTCCGGTCCTGGTGCAGTGGTCGGTGCTGTGGAGCAGGTCGACGGGGACCCCCGGAAGTCGTGGTTCGACGGGGAGATGTCGGTGCTGCTTTCGCTATTGGTGCCGGACTGGTTCTTCGGCCTGCGGATGGAACCCGGGGCGGTGGAACCGTACGTGTGGGTGGCTTCGACCCGGTGCGCATCGTGGCTGCACCTCCATGCGGACGGCCGGGTCGAGGAAGGAGGTTCTCGCCGCATGTTCGCGGAGTTCACCGCAGGGCTCGCCCGGTGGCGGGATGAGGGGTCTCCCGGGATTGGCGCCTTCGGGCTCAGCGTCGACCGAGCGACCGGCGACCGCACCGTGTGGTTGCGTGCCCCTGAGTACCCGTTGTGGACCTCCGACGGGAACCCGATCTGAGGGTGCCGTGACCCCTGGCTCGGAAAACGTGAGTGGCGAACCGGCTGTTGGCCGCGGACCTGGGCACTACAGTGAGCTGCACATCTCCGGGTGGAATGTCCGCTTCTTGAGAAGTCATGAAATTGGCTGGTTGACGTCGTAATCCGTGCAGGTCATCGAGTCTGCTCCCCGCGCATGCGGGGATGGTCCCCACGATCGCCGCAGCGGTCGCGTCACCGGTGACTGCTCCCCGCGCATGCGGGGATGGTCCCTGATGTGGGTAGGTGGGGGAGGGCGATGTGAGCTGCTCCCCGCGCATGCGGGGATGGTCCCTCACGGTCCTCGGGGTAGTACGGGCCGTAGAACTGCTCCCCGCGCATGCGGGGATGGTCCCTCGCCGCCGACCTCGCCGACCAGGGCGGCCTGCTGCTCCCCGCGCATGCGGGGATGGTCCCCGCTTGTCCTTCCAGAACAGCGGCGGCTGAATCTGCTCCCCGCGCATGCGGGGATGGGCCTCCGCACTATGAGCCGCTCCGAGCCCGTCGGCGGACAGGGCCGAGGTCTCAGTCGATCCCCGCAGGTGGGCCGACCCCGCACCGTCCCGGGCACCGTCGAGCGGACCCCGGAGGCGCCCTCCGCGCAACAGGTGATTCCATGAATCCATGACCCCTCCCCCCAGGGACGTCCGAATCCTCGCCCCGGCGGCGGCCCTGTCACTGGTCTGGTTCTACGAAGGCCTCTGGTGCAAGGTCTGGCCGGGCCGCGCCGACCACCGGGCGATCATCGCCGACCTCCCCCTCCTCCCCGACACCCTGGTCACACCGCTCCTGCTGGGAATCGGCCTGGCGGAGGCCGCTATCGGCCTCTGGGTCCTGTGGGGGTGGCGGCCGTACGCGGCCGCCTCAGTGCAGACCGCGCTCATCGCCCTCTTCAACGCCGGTGGCCTCCTGGCCTCGCCCGGCAACATCGACGAACCCGGCCGTATGCTGACCGCCAACCTGGCGATCGTCGCGCTGGCCTGGGTGGTCGCCGCCCGCCACTCCGGGGCGCGCACATGACCCATAACCCCTGGTCCGCGGGCCGCATCCTGGCCCTGCCCGGGCACGGGCCACGACTCCTCTTCGGCCGCATGTACGAGGACCCGCGCGTGGAGGTTCGGGCCTTCCCCGCAGCACCCGCACGTGTCCTGTGCATCGCCTCGGCCGGGGACACCGCCGCCGCCCTCTCCCGAGCCGGGTACGACGTCACGGCGATCGACGTCAACCCCGTCCAGCTCGCCTACGCCCGCGCCCGCCTCGCCGGGGAGACGCCCGCCGTCACCGGGAGCGCCGAGCGGATGCTCGCGGCGGGCCGCCGCGCCGCCGCCCTCGCCCTGCCCGCATGGCATCCCGCCTCCCTGGACGCCTTCCTCGACCTGGACGACCCCCGCGTCCAGTCCTCGTGGTGGCGCACCCGCCTGGACGGCCCCGGTCTGCGACTGCTCATGGGAACGGCCCTCCGACCCGTCGGGGTGCTCGCCGCGGCCCTCGCCCCCGGTTTCCGCCACGTCGTCCCGCCCCGCTTCGACGCCGCGCTGCGCGCCCGGATCGCCCGCGTCGTCGCCCACCACCCGAACACCGACAACCCGCTCCTCGCGGCGCTGCTGGCCGACCGGGCCGCGGACCCCATCGCCCCGGGCCCCGGACCGGTGCGGTGGCTGCTCGGCGACGCCGCCGAACACCTGGAGTCGGTACCCGCCCGCAGCTACGACGCGGTGACCCTGTCCAACGTCCTGGACGGGCCCGGCCCCGCCTACCGCCGACGGCTGCGCACCGCCGTCGAACGAGCGGTCCGGCCGGGCGGGACCGCGGTGCTGCGCAGCATGGGAGGTGCGCCCGGGACGGCCGCGGCCGCACGAACGGCCGCGGAACGCTGCCCCCTGTGGGGAAGCCTGTACGTCACGACCGTCGGAGGTCCCCGATGAGAATCCGGCAGCACCCCCTGCCGATGCGCGCGCACTTCACCGACTCGCTGGTGCTCACCTACGCCTTCCCCCCGCATGTTCTGCGCCCCCTGCTCACCCCGGGCCTGGAGCTGGACACCTACCGCGCCCCCGACGGCACCGAACACGGGTTCGCCGCGGTCGCCGCGGTGTCACTGCGCGCGCTGCGCCCGGCCTTCCTGGCCCCGTCCCTGGGGGCCGACCAGGTGATGACCGGCTACCGCGTCTTCGCCCGCCTCCCGGTGGAGCGCACCGCGACGGACGGGACGCGCACCCTGCGTGGCCTGCGCATCCTGCGCAGCCAGACGTCGAGCCCTCTGCTGGCCGCGGCGGGCACGCTCCTGACCCGCTACGGGTACGAGCGCGCGACCCTCGGTACGCGCCGGGTCGGTGACCGGTTGGAGGTCGCGGTGCGCTCGCCCGACGGGCGGGCCGACCTCCGGGTCGGCGCGGCGCTGGACACAGGCACGGCACCCCTCCCGGACGGGTCCCCCTTCGCCACCCTGCGGGACGCGCGCCGCTTCGCCGGGCCGCTGCCCTACACCTTTGAACACGACCCGCGCAGCGGCGGCGTGCTGGTGGTCAAGGCACTGCGGACGAGCTGGGAGCCGCGCCCGGTGGCGGTGGACGTGGAGCGGCTGACGTTCTTCCGCCACGGCCCCTTCCACGGGACCGAACCCGTCCTGGCCAACGCCTTCCACGTCGCGGACGTGGACTACGGATGGCACCCCGGCCGACTCGTGACCCCGGCGGGAGCGCGGGGATGAGCCGCCGACCGGCCCCCTCCGGGGCGCACCACGTCATCGCCTACAACTGGCCCATGTACCTCGCGGGCACCGCCGTGGCCGTCGGCGGGGCACTGGCGGGGCGGCGCCTGCGGGGGGTCCCGCGCGCCGCCGCCCTGACGGCCGCAGGTGCGGGCGCGTGGTGGACCGCTGCCTCGCTCGCGGCCTCCCACGCCGTCTACGACCGCTCACCCCTGCACGACTGGACCTGGCTCGCCCCCGCCCTGGCCGCGGCCGGGCACCCCGACGGCCCGGGGCGCCACCTGGTGGTGTCGTCGGGCCTGGACGAGGCGAGCGGACCCATCGGCGCACGGCACCCCGGGTGCGAGCAGACCGTCGCGGACCTGTACGACGCGCTCCCGGTCGTGGAGCCGTCGCTGCGCCGCGCCCGCCGCAGGGTGCCGCCCCGGCCGGGAACGGTGGCGTGCACGCCGTATGCGCTCCCCGCACGGGACGCCTCGACGGACACCGTCATCGCCCCCTTCGCCCTGCACGAGCTGCGACGCGCGGCGGACCGGTCGGCGGCCTTCGGGGAGGTGGCGCGCGTCCTGCGTCCCGGCGGCGCGCTCGTGCTGGTCGAACACTGCCGCGACCTCGCCAACATCGCCGTCTACGGCCCCGGGGCCGAACACTTCATGCCCCGGTCGCGGTGGCTGCGGACCGCGCACGACGCCGGTCTGCGCCCGGTTTCGGAACGGCGGCTGGCCGGTCTGGTCACGGTGTTCGTCTTCGTGAGGCCGCCACGGTGACCGGCGCGCTCTTCTCGGTCCAGGGCCAGCTGCACGCGGTGGGGGCGGTCCTGGTCGCGCTCGGGGTGTTCCACCTGGTGCTGCCGAGGCTGATCGACTGGCCGTCCCAGGTCGCGCGGATGGCCGACCCGGCCCGACAGGTCGCGGGAGCGCACTTCTTCTTCATCGGCGCGACCTGCGTGCTGCTGGGCGCCCTTCCGCTGCTGCTGGCGCCCGACCTCCTGTCCGGCGGGCGTCTGGGTACCGCCGTGCTGGCCGCCGAGACCGTGTTCTGGTCGCTGCGCTGGCTGTTCCAGTTCGCCTACTTCTCGCCCTCCCTCTGGCGGGGCGACCCGCTGCGCACCCTCGCCCACGCGGCGTTCTGCCTGCTGTGGACCTGGGTGGCCGGGGTGTTCGGGTTCGCGCTGTACACGGTCGCCGGGTAGACCGGTGGGATGCCGGGTCGTTCTGCCTGTACGGGTGGGGGCGCGGTGAGGGGCCTGTCGTTTCGGCTTCCGGCACCGATGCCCGGTGCGGGTCCGTGCTTCGGGCGGACCGGTGGGATGCCGGGCCGTCCTGCCTGTACGGGTGGGGGCGCGGTGAGGGGGGCCTGCCGCTTCGGCTCACGGCACCGATGCCCGGCGTGGTCCCGCACCTCCCGTCCGCCGCGTCCGGGCGCCGGGGGCGGTTCCCGCCCGCGGACCGGCGCCGCCGGATCACCCGCGGTCCCGGGCCCGCTCCGCGGAACGCGCCGCACCACCGTCCGTGTCCAGGCTCGCGAGCAGGCGCAGCCCGTCCTCGGTGGGGCTGCCGGGTGCGGCGGACAGCACCAGCAGCTCCATGCCGGACTCGTCCGGCAGCGAGAAGTTCTCCTGGTGCAGCTCCAGCAGCCCCACCAGCGGGTGCCGGTACGCCTTGACGCCGTGGGTGCGGGCGCGCACGTCCGCCCGTGCCCAGAGCCGGCGGAACCGCTCGCTGCCCACCGCCAGTTCCCCCACCAGTGAGGACAGGCGGGGGTCGTCGGGGTACCGGCCCGCGGCCAGGCGCAGGTGGCCGACCGCGTCGAGGGTGCAGGTCTCCCATTCCGCGTACAGGCCGCGCTCGTCCTCCTCCAGGAAGATGTGCCGGGCGGTGTTCAGCCCCCGCAGCGGCCGACCGTAGAGGAGCTCCGTCAGCCGGTTCCCGGCGAGCACGTCCATGCGGTGGTTCATGACCAGCGCGGGTGCGCCGACGACCAGGTCCAGGACCCGCAGCAGCTCCGGCCGCACCCGCCGCCCGCTCGGCGCCTTCGCGCGGCGGCGCGGCTGCCGGGCCAGGCGGTACAGGTGCCCGCGCTCGGTCCCGTCCAGGCCCAGGACCCGGGCGAGCGCGTCGAGCACCTGCTCGGAGGGCTGTGTCGCGCGGCCCTGCTCCAGCCGCACGTAGTAGTCGACGCTGACCCCGGACAGGTGCGCGACCTCCTCCCGGCGCAGTCCCGCCACCCGTCGGCGGCTGTCGGTCGCAATGCCCAGGCCCGCCGGGTCGACCCGGGAGCGCCGGGTCCTGAGGAAACCCGCGAGATCGTCCATGCCCCCAGTATCGCCGCGACGGTACCCGCGAGGGTGGCCCTGTCGTTACCAGGAAGTCCGGTCCGACGGAAGCGGCGCCCCTGAACACCGGGCGCCGCGGCTCCCAGAATCGGAGGCATCCGACCCGAAGGAGTCCCCATGAAGACGCTGATCGTCTACGCCCACCCCGAGCCGCGGTCGCTCAACGGTTCGCTGAAGGACCTCGCGGTGACCACCCTGGAGGCCGCCGGGCACGAGGTGCGGGTGAGCGATCTCTACGCCATGGACTGGAAGGCCGCCGTGGACGCCGCGGACTACGGCCCGCACGCGTCGCGGCCGCTCAGGGTCGCCCGGGACTCGGGCCTGGCCTTCGACGCCGGGGAGCTCACCGCGGACGTCCGCGCCGAGCAGGAGAAGCTCCTGTGGGCCGACATGATCATCCTCCAGTTCCCGCTGTGGTGGTACACCATGCCCGCGATCCTCAAGGGGTGGGTGGACCGGGTGTTCACCTACCACTTCGCCTACGGGGTCGGCGAGCACAGCGACACCAGGTACGGCGAGCGCTTCGGCGAGGGCACGCTGGCGGGCCGCAGGGCCCTGGTGTCGGTGACGGTCGGCGGCCCGGAGTCGCACTACGCCGCCCGCGGGATCAACGGCCCCATCGACGACCTGCTGTTCCCGATCCACCACGGCATCCTCTACTACCCGGGCATCGAGCCGCTGCCGCCGTTCGTGCTCCACGGCACCGACCGGATGACCGAGGCGGACTACGCCGACGCCGCCAAGGCCTGGGAGCAGCGCCTGCTCACCCTGGAGACGACGGAGCCGATCCCGTTCCGTCGGCAGAACTTCGGCGACTACGAGATCCCCTCGCTGCACCTGAAGGAGGGGCTGGAGCCCGCGGGCCGCACGGGTTTCGGCCTGCACGTGCGCGGCTGACCCGCGGGGGCCGGGCGGAGGGCGGCCGGGGGTCGCGGCCCCGTTCTCCCCTCGTGCGCCGGTCCGTACGTCGCCTCCCGCAGGGGTCGGGCAGGGCTCGGGCGCCCCCGCCCGGCCGTCAGGCCGGGGTCGTCCCCCGCGGCGGGTCGAAGGCGCGGACCGGCGGCGGGGTGCCCTCGAAGCGCTCCACGCGGACGCGGGCGAGCTGGCCCGTGCAGCCCTGGCTCAGCGACGAGGTGCCCTCGTCGGAGATGAGGGCGTTCGGGTTGCCGTGGACACAGGTGGCCTCGGTCGAGGACGGGTCGTACCAGGCACCCGTCGACAGCTGGACCACCCCCGGCAGCAGGGCGTCGCTGAGCACCGCGCCGGCCAGGCAGGAGCCGCGCGGGCCGACCACGCGCACGAGATCGCCGTCGGTGATCCGCAGGGCGGCGGCGTCGGCCGGGTGCAGGCGCACCGGGGCGCGGCCGTCGATCTTCTGGCGCATGCTGTGCGCCCCCATGTCCTGCTGGCCGTGCAGGCGGCCGGTCGGCTGGTTGGCCACCAGCACCAGCGGGAACTCCCCGCCCCGGTCCGACAGCACCGGCCCCGGCAGCCACACCGGGTGCCCCGGGCAGTCCTCGTACCCGAACGACGCGATCGTCTCCGAGTACAGCTCGATCCGCCCGCTCGGCGTGCGCAGCGCGTTCTTCTCCGGGTCGGCGCGGAAATCCCCCAGCAGCGCCTCGTCCTCGACCCGGCCCGGCATCTCCACCCGGCCCGCCGCCCAGAACGCGTCGAACTCCGGCGCCTGGAGGCCGCGCCGCGTCACCAGCGAGCGCCACCGCCGGTAGATCTCCCGCATCCAGTCGGCGGAGGTGCGCCCCTCGGTGAACGCCTCCCGCACGCCCAGGCGCTCGGCCAGGTCGGCGTAGGTGTCGTACTCGTCGCGCGCCTCCCCGTGCGGCGGCACCGCCCGCGGCATCGCCCGCAGGCTGAGGTCGCCCCGGCTGGCGGTGAGGTCGTCGCGCTCCAGCACGGTGGTGGACGGGATGACGATGTCGGCGTGCCGGGCCGTCGCCGTCCAGTGCGTCTCGTGCACCACCACGGTCTCCGGCCGCCCGAACGCCCGGGTCAGCCGGGCCAGGTCCTGGTGGTGGTGGAACGGGTTGCCGCCCGCCCAGTAGACGAGCCGGATGTCCGGGTAGCGCCGCTCCTGGCCGTCGTAGTGGTACGCCTCGCCCGGGTGCAGCAGCATGTCCGACACCCGCGCCACCGGGATGAAGTCCTTGACCGCGTTGTCGCCCTGCGGCATCACCGGCAGCCCCAGCGGCGTCGACCCGCCGCCGTAGTTGCCCATCGACCCGTACCCCGACGCGAACCCGCCGCCCGGCAGGCCCACCTGTCCCAGGCAGCAGGCCAGCGCCAGCCCCGCCCACAGCGGCTGCTCGCCGTACCGGGCGCGCTGCACCGACCAGCCCACGTTGACCAGGGTCCGCCCCCGCGCCATCCGCCGGGCCAGCTCCCGGATGTCGGCCGCGGGCACCCCGCTGATCCGCTCCGCCCACTCGGGGGTGCGGGGCAGGCCGGGGCGGTCCCCGCGCTCGTCGCGCCCGCCCAGCACGTAGGAGCGCACCACGTCGGCGCCCTCGGTGTACCGGTCCAGGAACGCGAGGTCGGCCAGGCCCTCGGTGAACAGCACGTGCATGAGCGCCAGCAGCACCGCCGTGTCGGTGCCCGGCCGCAGCGGCACCCACTCGGCCTTGACGTCGTCGGGGGTGTCGTCGCGCAGCGGCGACAGCGACACGAACCCCACCCCCGCGTCGGCGGCCGCCCGCATCGACGGCCCGGCGGTCTGCGCGGCCCGCCCGCCCGAGGCCATCCACATGTTGGAGACCCGCAGCCCGCCGAAGGTCACCACCAGGTCGGTGTGCTCCCGGATCACCTCCCACGAGGGGGCCCGGTGCAGCAGCCGGTTGGCGGCCGGGGTGCCGATGATGCGCGGGAACAGGGTCTCCACCGCGCCGTGGCTGTAGGTCGTCCGCGAGCGCGTGTACCCGCCGATGCCGTTGAGGAACCGGTGCAGCTGGCTCTGCGCGTGGTGCACCCGCCCGGAGCTGCCCCAGCCGTAGGACCCGCCGTAGATCGCCGCGTTCCCGTGGGCGGTGCGCACCCGGTCCAGCTCCGCGGCGAGCAGGTCCAGCACCCGGTCCCAGCCCACCTCGACGTACTCGTCGTCGGGATCGCCCCGGCGCGGGTCGGGCCCGGGCCCGTGCTCCAGCCAGCGCCGCCGCACGGCGGGCCGGGCCACCCGCGACGCGTGGTGCTGGGCGCCCGGGGTGTTCTCCATGACGGGGGACGGTGCCGGGTCGTCCGGGTCCGGCCGCACCCCCACCACCCGGTCGTCGCGGACCAGGACCCGGTAGCTGCCCCAGTGGGCGCTGGTCGGGTACGACGTGGTGGACATCGGCGGCTCCTCCCGGTTCTGGGGACCCGCGGGCCCCGTCCCACTCTATGCACGCGGGGATGCCATGATGGGCCCCGCACCACGTGGGACGTGTCGGACGACAGGGGGAGTGGCATGGGCGGGCTCAGGGCGCGACGGTCGGTGCTCGCGGTGCCGGGGTCCAACCCCCGGTTCGTGGAGAAAGCGCGCGGCCTGGACGTCGACGCCTTCTTCCTCGACCTGGAGGACGCGGTCGCCCCCGCCGAGAAGGAGACCGCCCGCGCCACCGTGGTCGCCGCCCTGAACGACGGCGGCTGGGGGGAGAAGGTCCGCACCGTCCGGGTCAACGACGCCACCACCGCCTGGGCCTACCGGGACGTCATCGAGGTGGTGGAGGGCGCGGGCGCGAACCTGGACGCCCTGGTGCTGCCCAAGGTCACGGCCGCCCGCGACGTCCAGTGGCTGGACACCCTCCTCACCCAGATCGAGCGCGCCGTCGGCCTGCCGGTGGGCCGGATCGGCATCGAGGCCCAGATCGAGGACGCCGGGGGGCTGACCCGGGTGGAGGAGATCGCCGCCGCCTCCCCGCGCCTGGAGACCCTGGTGTACGGGCCGGCCGACTTCATGGCCTCCCTCAACATGAAGACCCTGGTCGTGGGCGAGCAGCCGCCGGGCTACGACACCGGCGACGCCTACCACTACGTCCTCATGCGCATCCTCACCGCCGCCCGCGCCCACGGGCTCCAGGCCGTCGACGGCCCCTACCTCCAGATCCGCGACGTGGACGCGTTCCGCCGCGCCGCCGGGCGCACCGCGGCCCTGGGCTTCGACGGCAAGTGGGTGCTGCACCCGCTCCAGGTCGAGGCCGCCAACGAGGCCTTCGCACCCTCCCAGGAGGACTACGACCACGCCGAGCTCATCCTGGACGCCTACGCCCACGCCACCGGGGTGGAGCGACGCGGCGCCGTCATGCTCGGCGAGGAGATGCTGGACGAGGCGTCCCGCAAGATGGCCCTGGTCATCGCGGGCAAGGGCCGGGCCGCGGGGCTCACCCGCACCCGTGCCTTCACCCCGCCCGCCTGACCGCCGGCGGACACCGCCGCGGCTCTGACGCGCGCCCGAACCGCCTCTTACCGGCCTCTCACCCGGATACGGCAGCATGAAGCCCATGGACGCCACCACCGCCACCGTGCTGGTCGCCGACGACGACCGCGCCATCAGGGAGTCACTGGAGCGCGCACTCCAGCTGGAGGGCTACACGGTCCGGACCGTCGCCGACGGGGTCCAGGCGCTCGCCGCCGTCCACTCCGACCCCGTCGACCTGCTCATCCTCGACGTGATGATGCCGGGCGTGGACGGGCTGGGCGTGGCCCGGGTGCTGCGGGCCGAGCACGACCGCACCCCGATCCTCATGCTCACCGCCCGCGTGGAGACCCCCGACCGGGTGGCGGGCCTGGACGCGGGCGCCGACGACTACCTCGCCAAGCCCTTCGAGCTGGACGAACTGCTGGCCCGGCTGCGCGCGCTGCTGCGCCGCGCCGCCCCGGTCCCGGGGGACCCGGAGGAGGGGACGCTGCGCGTCGGCGAACTCGGCCTGGACCCGCGCGCCCGCCGGGTGTGGCGGGGCGACCGCGAGATCGAGCTGTCCAAGACCGAGTTCGACCTGCTCGAACTGCTGGTCCGCAACGCGGGCATCGTGCTGGACCACGCCACCATCTACGACCGCATCTGGGGCTACGACTTCGGCCCGGAGTCCAAGAACCTCGCGGTCTACATCAGCTACCTGCGCCGCAAGCTGGAGGACGGCGGGCCGCCGCTCATCCAGACCGTGCGCGGCGTCGGGTACACGCTGCGCCCGCAGGGGTGAGCGCCGTGTCCGAGGGCCGGACCTCCCTCCGCATGCTCCTGTACCCGAGCGGATGGCGCCTGGGCACCCGGTTCGCCGTGATGTTCGCGCTGGTCGTGGCGGTCACCATCGCCCTGGTCGGCACCCTGGCCTACACCACGGCGGCCGCGCTGATCCGCGCCGACGTCCGCGACGAGTTCGACCGGGTCGTCACCGCCCTGTCCGACCAGATCGTCTCCCTGCGGGAGAGCCAGAGCGCCGCGAGCGCCACGGTCCGCAGCCCGATCCTGGCCGGCAAGGACCTCCAGATCCACCTGCTGACCCCGGACGGCCGCCGCCAGGTCGAGGTGGCGGCCGCCTCCGAGGTGGTGCTCTTCGCCCCCGCCGACGAGGACATGGAGATGGTCCTGGCCGACGAGCCCGGTGACGTGGCCGTCCGCGAACAGGCCGTGAACGGCCAGGCCTACCGGGTGGCGACGGTCTCCCTGGGCGAGGGGGCGGGCGCCCTCCAGGTCATCCAGCAGATGTCGCCCACCGAGCGGATGCTCGACCGCCTGGCCACCCAGATCCTGTGGGTGGGCCTGCTCGTCGCCCTGTGCGCGGCCTGCGTGGGCTGGCTGATCGGCCACCGCACCACCGGGCGCCTGGTCCGGCTCACCGACACCGCCGAATACGTCAGCTCCACCGGCCGCCTCGACCCGTTGGCCGGGCGGCGCGACACCCCCGCGGGGGAGGGCGGGCACGACGAGGTGGACCGGCTCGGCGACGCCTTCAACGCGATGCTGGCCCGGCTGGCCCGTTCCCAGGAGGAGCAGCGGCGCCTGGTCCAGGACGCCGCCCACGAACTGCGCACCCCGCTGACCAGCCTCTACACCAACATCCAGGTGCTGGGCAGGGCCGACCGGCTCACACCGGAGGCGCGCTCCAGCCTCATCGACGACCTGCGCGGGGAGACCCGGGAGCTGACGGCCCTGGTCAACGAACTGGTGGGGCTGGCCACCGGCGACCACGAGGACGAGACGCCGAGCGCGGTGCGCCTGGCCGACGTCGCCGGGAAGGTGGCGGACCGCACCCGGCGGCGCACCGGCCGGGAGATCATCGTGGACGCGGACGACAGCACCGTGCACGGGCGCCCCGGCGCGCTGGAACGCGCGATGGCCAACCCGGTGGAGAACTCGGCCAAGTTCGACCCCGACGGCTCCGCGCCCATCGAGATCCGCATCCGCAACGGCACCGTGGAGGTGCTGGACCGGGGGCCGGGCATCGACCCGGCCGAGACGGGACGGATCTTCGAGCGCTTCTACCGCGCCACCTCGGCCCGCGGGCTGCCGGGCTCGGGCCTGGGGCTGTCCATGGTGCGGGAGATCGCCCGCGCCCACGGCGGCGACGTGTTCGCCCGCAACCGGGAGGGCGGCGGGTCCGCCATCGGGTTCACGCTCCCGGTGGTCGATCCGGCCGCACCGCCGCCACCGCCGCCACCGCCGCCCGCCGGGCCGCCGCCTACCGCCTGACGGCGAACCCGCCCACGGGCAGGGACACGCCCTCGGCGGCCGCCTCCCGGTAGATCCGCTCGAACCGGGCCAGGGAGTCCTCCAACCGGTGGGCGGAGGCCATCTCCCTGCTGTGCGCGCCCATGGCCCGCCGCCGGGTCTCGTCGGCGACCACCTCGTCCACCCGGGCGGCCAGCGCCTCCGGCGACCCCGGCGGGTACAGGAACCCGTTGGCGCCCTCCTCCACCAGGTGGGGCAGGGCCATGGCGTCGGCGGCCACCACCGGCAGCCCGGAGGCCATCGCCTCCAGGGTGGCGATGCTCTGGAGTTCGGCGATGCCCGCGATCGCGAACACGTCGGCGGCCCGGTACACGTCCGGCAGGTCCTCGTGGGCGACGAACCCCAGGAACACCACCCGGTCGGCCACCCCCTCGGACCCGGCCAGGTCCTCCAGCCGCCTGCGGTAGGCGCCGTGCCCGGCCAACACCAGCTGGACGTCCGCCGCGGTGCGCGCCACGGCCCGGATCAGCTCGTCCGCCCGCTTCTCCTCGTCCAGCCGGCCCACGAACACCACCGTCGTCCGGTCGGGGATGCCCAGCCGGGCCCGGATGCGTTTCCGCTCCGGCTCCCCGCCCGCCGCGGGCCGGAACCGCGCCAGGTCTATCCCGCAGGAGACGGGCTCCACCGGCCGGGTGAACCCCTGCTCCCACAGCAGCCGGGCGGCCGCGGGGGTCGGCGTGGTCACGTGGTCCACCCGGGACAGCACCGCGCCCAGGTCACGCCAGGCCATCCGGGCGGCGTAGGGGCGCAGCGATCCGGGGACGTGCACGTAGTCGAAGAGGTTCTCCGGCATGAAGTGGTTGGTGGCCACCACCGGAACGCCGTGCGCCCGGGCCGCCGCGGCCAGCATCCGACCGACGAGGAAGTGGTTCTGGATGTGGACGGCGTCGGGGCGCAGCCGTTCCAGCAGCCGGTCCAGGTGGCCGCGCACCCCCAGCGGCAGGGCCAGCCGAACGCTGTCGTGGACCAGGGACGACATCGACCGCAGCCGGTGCTCGACCACCCCGTCGCGTTCGACCACGTGCGGGCGCCCGTCGGGGGAGGCGCACACCACGTGCACGACCACCCCGCGCCGCACCAGGCCCCGGGCCAGCCGGGCGGTGAAGTAGGCGGCGCCGTTCACGTCGGGCGGGTAGGTGTCCGTGCCGATGAGCACGGTCGTGCGGTGCCCCGCGGCGGCCGTCCGGACCTCGGCCGCCGGAGGGGATTCGGGAAGGAACGAGGTGGTCATATCGGGGTGTCTCCTGAGCCGGTGCACGTCGGGTCCGCCGTGTACGCACGAGTGTGGGGCACCCGCGTTGACCATCGCCGACCTCCGGGTGACGGAGTGGCGACCGGCGAGCACACGACGCAGGGAACGATACCCTGAGTGACCATCTGCGCACTCTTCATCACGGCGCCGTTGCCGACCGGTGACTTCACCGGTCACCGGGCCGTCACGACCGCCCGCCCGCCGCGGCCCCGACGGGTACCTTCGGCACGGTACTCCCCGCCCGTCTCCGAGCGCGAGGGGGCGCGCACCACGGTGGCGGTGGCACCGCCCCGACCCCCGCGGTGGTGCCACCCCCACACCGGAGCCCGGACACACGACGGAGGCGGGGCCGTCCGGCCCCGCCTCCGCGGTCCCTCGTGTCCGTGTCCTGCCGGAGGACCCCTACCCCCGGGTCAGTCCTCCTCGGCCTCCTGCTCGACCGAGGCCGAGCTCTGCTCGCCCAGGGTCACGGTGACCTCCTGCGCCTGGCCGGTGCCGCCGGGACGCACGCCCAGCGTGATCTCGTCGCCCGGACGGTGCGAGCGGATCTCCGCGATGAGCTGGTCCGGCGTCGTGATCTGGGTCCCGTCGACGGACACGATCACGTCGTCCGCGCGCAGCCCGGCCTCGTCGGCCGCGCCGCCCTCGGTCACCTCGACGACGGTGGCGCCGCCGTCGGGGCTGTTGGTGATGGTGGCCTCGATCGCCGGGTAGCTCGCGCTGCCCTCGGCGACCAGCTGCTCGGCGATCGGCCTGGCCTGGTTGATCGGGATGGCGAAGCCCAGGCCCACCGAACCGCTCTCCTGGGAGAGGCCGGCGATCGCGGTGTTGATGCCGATGACCTCGCCCGCCATGTTCACCAGCGGCCCGCCCGAGTTGCCGGGGTTGATCGCCGCATCGGTCTGGATCGCGTTGATCACCGTCGAGGTCTGCCCGTTGCCGCTCTCGGTGGCCCCGGTGTTGACCGGCCGGTTCAGCGCGCTGACCACACCCGTGGTCACGGTGCCGGACAGCCCCAGGGGGGAGCCGATCGCGACCACGTCGGCGCCCACCCCGACCTGGTCGGAGTCGCCCAGCACCGCGGGCTGGAGCCCGCTGGTGCCCTGGGCCTGGACGATGGCGATGTCGGACACCGGGTCCGAGCCCAGGATCTCGGCCGGCGCCGAGGTGCCGTCGTTGAACAGCACCTCCAGCGGCCCGCCCTGGGCGGCGTCCACCACGTGCGCGTTGGTGAGGATCTGCCCGTCGGAGGAGATGACCACGCCGCTGCCGCCGCCGTTGGCGGTCTGGATGGACACCACGCTCGGCAGCACCTTCTCGGCGACCTCGCCGACCTCGCCCTCGGTGGCGGTCCCGCCCTGCTCACCGGTGAGGGAGCTGACCGGGCCGTTCAGGCCGTCGGGGAAGAGGGCGGCGGTGCCCAGCGCGGCGGCCGGGCCGACGATGAGGCTGGTGACCAGGGCCGTGACCGCGGCGATGCCGACGACCCGGCCCGAGCCCTTCGTGCGTTCGGGCCGCGGCGCGGCCGGAGCGGTGCCGTACCCGCCGTAGGGCGGCTGCCCGCCCGGGAAGTGCGGGGCACCGAACGGCCCCTGCGGCCCGCCGGGGCCCTGCCCGCCGGGACCCTGGGGCCCCTGTCCGTGCGGGGTCTGTCCGTACGGCGCCTGCGGCGGCGGTCCCTGCGGAGCCTGCCCCTGGGCGGCCTGCGGCCCCTGCCCGCCGGACGCCCCGAATCCCCCCTGGGCGGCGGCGTGCGGCGCCGGGCCCGGCCCCGGGGCTCCCGGGTGCTCTCCTTCCCCGCCCCCGCGTGGGAAGGAGAAAGCGACCCGGTCGGCCTCGTTGGGGCCGGTGGCCCAGCGCGGCGGCCGGTCCTGCGGCACGTCGTGCGGCGCGAACCTGGGGCCGGTGCCCTCCGCGGGTCCGGGGGCCCCCGCTCCCCGGACACCGGAGGGCTCCGGCCCCTGCGGACCGGAGGTCCCGTGCTCGCCCGAGGTGTCCCCCACCGGCCCGGCGGCGCCGGTCCCGGGCAGGTTCTCCGAGGCATCGGGTTCGGTACCTGGTGTGGGTTCGTTGGGGTTCAACTCATCCTCCGGCTGGCGGGACGATGTTCCGATCTGATGTGCTCCATCATGCGGCGCATGGGTTAGAACAGGGTGAGAGCCCGATATACCGGGGTTTCGAGTCCGTTCTCCGCCGGAGAACGACCGAAGAGGACATCCCCTGTCCGAGTTGGCGGCCCCTGCGGCCTATGCGCCAAGATGTCCGGAACACTATCGCGCCGCGACCGAACCGACACATGCCGAAGGGCCGACCTTGATAAAGATCGTGCTGGCCGACGACGAGCACCTGGTCAGGGGGGCGATCGCCGCCCTGCTGAGCCTGGAGGACGACCTGGAGGTCGTCGCCGAGGTCGGGCGCGGAGACCTCGTCGCCGACGCGGTCGGCGCACACGGCGCCGACGTCGCCGTGCTGGACATCGAGATGCCCGGGGCCACCGGGCTGGAGGTCGCCGCCCGGCTCAAGGAGTCCGCCCCCGGCTGCGGCGTCGTCATCCTCACCAGCTTCGGCCGGCCCGGCTACCTGCGCCGCGCCCTGTCCGCGGGCGCCCGCGGGTTCCTCGCCAAGGACGCGCCCGTCGACCAGCTCGCCGGGGCGATCCGCCGCGTCCACGAGGGCGGCCGCTACATCGACACCGACCTGGCCGCCGCCGCCATGGTCGGCGGTGAGAGCCCCCTCACCGAACGCGAGTCCGAGGTGCTGCGCGCCGCCGCCGACGGCGCCACCGTCGCCCGCATCGCGGCCACCCTCCACCTCAGCGAGGGCACCGTCCGCAACTACCTCTCCAACGCCATCGGCAAGGTCGGCGCCGACAACCGCATGTCCGCCATCCGCACCGCCCAGGACATGGGCTGGCTGTGATTTTTTGAACCTCCGCCGCGTTCCGGCCCCCTCGTCGGCCGTCGCCGCTCTCGGCGGGTACGGGCGGCCCGGTGGCCGTGGTCTTGTGACCTGGTTCGGTGTCCTTCGGGGGCGGGGGCTTCGGTGTTACGCGGGCGTCCTCGCCCACCCATCGCCCGCCGCCGCTCTCGACGGGTACGGGCGGCCCGGCGGCCGCGGGCCTTTCCGCGAAGACGTCCACCGCGGGCTCCCGGAACCCCGCCGGTGTCTCGCGGGCCCCGGGGTCACAGGAAGCGCAGGACCAGCATGGCGGTGTCGTCGGTGTGGCCGCCGGGGGCGTACTCCTCCAGCTCCCGGTCGATGCGGCTGATGACCGCCTGGGCCGACAGGCCCGAGCAGCCGGCGAAGATCCGCTCCAGGCCGGTGTCGCCGAGCATGTCGGAGTTGCTGCGGCGCTCGGTCACCCCGTCGGTGACCGCCAGCACCACCTCGCCCGGGCGGATGTCCACGTTCTCGGTGGTGAACCCGACGTCCTCGAACGCCCCCAGCAGCGGTTGCGAGGTGCCGAACGGCTCCACTTCACCCTTGGGGTTGAGCCGCAGCGGCAGCGGGTGCCCGGCGCACACCATGCGCACCCGCATCCCGCCCCCGCCGTCGGTGGCCGGGGTCATCTCCCCGTACAGCATCGTCAGGAACCGGGTCGAGGTGTTCTCGTCCAGGATCGCCATGTTCAGCCGCTGCATGATGTGCGAGGGGGTGAACCCCTCCTTGGCCAGTGCGCGCAGCGTGTGCCGGGCCAGGCCGGTCACCGCCGCCGCCTCCGGGCCGGTCCCGCACACGTCGCCGATGGCGAAGCACCACCGGCCGCTGGCCGCGAACACGTCGTAGAAGTCGCCGCCGACCACGTTCTTCTCGTCCGCCGGACGGTAGAACACCGCGTGGTCCACGTGCGGGATCGTCGGCTCCTTCTCCTTGGCGGGCAGCAGGCTGCGCTGTAGCGCCACGCTCATGGAGGCCTGCCGCTCGTGCAGGCGGGCGTTCTCCATCGCGGAGGCCACCCGGCGGCTCAGGTCGTCGGAGACGTCCACCTCCTCGCGGGTGAAGTCGTCCGACTCGTTCTTGCCGATGGTCATCCGGCCCAGCTCGCGCCCGTGCGCCACCAGCGGGATGCTGATCGCCGGACCGCGCACCAGTTCGCGCACCAGCCCGTCGTCGATCTCCTCGCCGTCCGCGTCGGTGAAGTCGGCCGGGCCCCACAGCGGATGCGGGTCGCGCTGCTCGCGCGGCGGCTCCCCGGCCAGCAGCTCGCGCAGGACGTCGTTGTAGTTCTCGTTGCCGTGCATGACGTGCGTCAGCCGCGGCACACCCAGCTCGTTGATGGTGTGGATGGCGCACCAGCGGCCCAGCCGGGACGTGATCAGCTGCGCGGCCAGCGCACCCGTCATCCGTTCGTCCAGGGTGCCCGCCAGCAGGTCGCTGGCCTCGGCCAGGAAGCTGAGCGAGGCCCGCCGGTTGAGCTCCACCTCGGCCAGCCGGGCGCGCTCCACCGGCAGCGCGATCAGGTCGGCGCCCTCCTGGAGCCGCTTGGCGGCGGCCGCGGCGAAGTGCCGGGCCCGCCGCGAGGCCACCCCGAGCAGGCCGGTGACCCGGCCGTCCACGATGAGCGGGGCGGTCACCAGCGACCGCATCCCGGCCCGTGACAGCCGCCCCCGGTGGGCGCGCGCGATCATCAGGTCGTCGTTGATCACCGGGCCGGGTTCGGGCGCCGCCGACGGGAACGCCTCCTCGGTACGGATGCGCAGCGGCCGCCACGGCGCGCCGCCGGAGGTGAGCCCCACCGCGGAGCGCACCTCCCACATGGTCTCGTCGGAGGTGGCCAGCGCGATGTAGGCGGCGTCACCGCCCAGCGCCGTCGTGGCGTACTCGACCGTCCGCTCCAGCAGCTGGGGCAGGGTCAGCCGGGAGCTCAGCGCGGCGTCCAGCGCCGACCACGGCGCGGGGCGGGCGGGCCGGCCCGGGGTGCGCCGTATCGCCGCCGGGGCCTCCAGGGACGACACCCCGTCGCCCGCGTCGTCGATGCGGAACCACACCGCCTTGTCGGCGCGCCCGTAGCTCACACCCCAGCTGGACGCGATCGCCGAGGCCAGGGCCAGCCCCAGCCCGCCGCTGCGCTCCTCGCCGCGGGAGGGGGAGGCGTCCACGGAGAGGGGGCCTGCCTGGGGCACCGCGCGCTCGGGCGCGGAGTCGGTCACCATCACCTCGACGGCGCCCTCCATGCGGCGCACCGCCACCTCCAGGGGCGAGCGGGCATGGATGACCGCGTTGGTCACCAGTTCGCTGACCAACAGGATCACGTCGTCGAACGGGTCGGGCACCCCCCAGGACAGCAGGGTGTCGTGGACGAACTCGCGGGCCGCCGCCGCGGTCTCGGGCGCGGGCGGGAACTCTCGTCGAGCGACCTTCAAGGTGTCATGTGCCGGCAAACCGTCGGGTCCTTCATCGCTGGATTCGTCGCTGGATACGGACTCGGGAGAGGTGTGGACACTGACACGATACGCGGACCCGGCCACCCGGGCCGGTCCGTACGGCCCGGTACCCCGTACCCGGGCGTCCCGTGAAGGGATCGACATCGTGAACCCTCCTGTGCGGGTCGGCGCGGGCGGTTAGTGTAAGTCGATACGTCCGCTCACAGTCCGATGGTGGCCGAATCCAGGGTCACGGAGGAGGGGTTCGATGCCCGAGGCGGTCGGTGCGGTGGCCGACGACCAGCTGGATGAGATCCTGCGCGCGCTCTACCGGATGCGCGACGGGGACTTCAGTGTGCGCCTGCGCAAACGCGGCAGCGGGACGATCAGGGAGATCGCCTCGGTGTTCAACGAGGTCGTCGACCACAGCGAACAGCTCAGCAGCGAGCTCAAGCGGGTCGGCGGGGTCGTCCGCAACGAGGGCAGGCTCAACGAACGCATCAACGTCAACCCCTCCCGGGGCGCGTGGGCGGAGAGCGCCACCGCCCTCAACACCCTCCTGGACGAGGTGGCCGAACCGGTCACCGACGTCGCCGGGGTCCTGGACGCGGTCGCCGCGGGCCAGCTGACCCTGCGCGCCTCCACCCAGGGCAGGCGGGGCGAGCTCAAGGGCGACCTGCTGCGCCTGGCCACCACGGTCAACCGGATGGCCGACCAGATGAGCGGCTTCACCCAGGAGGTCACCCGGGTGGCCCGCGAGGTGGGCACCGAGGGCAAGCTGGGCGGCAGCGCCCGCGTCGAGGGCGTCTCCGGCGCCTGGCGCGAGGTCACCGAGGCGGTCAACCAGATGGCCTCCCGCCTCACCGTGCAGGTGCGCGACATCTCCGAGGTCACCACCGCGGTCGCCCGCGGCGACCTCAGCAAGAAGATCACCATCGACGTCCAGGGCGAGATGCTGGAGCTCAAGGACACCGTCAACACGATGGTGGACCAGCTCTCCACGTTCGGTGACGAGGTGACCCGGGTGGCCCGCGAGGTGGGCACCGAGGGCAAGCTGGGCGGCCGCGCCAACGTGCGCGGCGTCCAGGGCATCTGGAAGGACCTGACCGACAACGTCAACTCCATGGCGGACAACCTCACCAACCAGGTGCGGGACATCTCCCAGGTGACGACGTCGGTGGCCCGCGGCGACCTCACCCAGAAGGTCCAGGTCGACGTGCAGGGCGAGATGCTCGCCCTCAAGAACACCGTGAACACCATGGTCGACCAGCTCGACTCCTTCGCCGACGAGGTGACCCGGGTGGCCCGTGAGGTGGGCACCGAGGGCAAGCTCGGCGGCCGTGCCAACGTCAAGGGCGTCTCGGGCATCTGGAAGGACCTGACCGACAACGTCAACTCCATGGCCAACAGCCTCACCTACCAGGTGCGCAACATCTCGCAGGTGACGACGGCGGTGGCCGCCGGCGACCTCACCAAGAAGATCACCGTGGACGCCCAGGGCGAGATGATGGAGCTGAAGGACACCATCAACAAGATGGTGGACCAGCTGTCCGCGTTCGCCGACGAGGTGACCCGGGTGGCCCGCGAGGTCGGCACCGAGGGCAAGCTGGCCGGCCAGGCGCACGTGCGCGACGTGTCCGGGGTCTGGAAGGACCTGACCGACAACGTCAACTCCATGGCCAACAACCTCACCTACCAGGTGCGGCAGATCTCCATGGTCACCCGCGCCGTCGCGGCCGGCGACCTCACCAAGAAGGTCACGGTCAACGCCAAGGGCGAGATCCTGGAGCTCAAGGAGACCATCAACGTGATGGTCGACCAGCTGTCGGCGTTCGCCGACGAGGTGACCCGGGTGGCCCGTGAGGTGGGCACCGAGGGCAAGCTGGGCGGCCGCGCCGACGTCAAGGGCGTCTCGGGCATGTGGAAGGACCTCACCGAGAACGTCAACTCGATGTCGCACAACCTCACCACCCAGGTGCGCAACATCTCCGAGGTCACCACCGCGGTCGCGGCGGGCGACCTCACGAAGAAGATCGACGTCAACGCCCAGGGCGAGATCCTGGAGGTCAAGACGACGGTCAACACGATGGTGGACCAGCTGTCGGCGTTCGCCATCGAGGTCACCCGCGTGGCCCACGAGGTGGGCAGCCAGGGCCAGCTGGGCGGCCAGGCCAAGGTCGAGGGCGTCTCGGGCACCTGGATGCACCTCACCGACAGCGTCAACGGCCTGGCCGGGAACCTCACCACCCAGGTGCGCGCCATCGCCGAGGTCGCCAACGCCGTCGCCCAGGGCGACCTGACCCGCAACATCCAGGTCGACGCCCGCGGCGAGATGGAACAGCTCAAGGACAACATCAACCTGATGGTGTCCAACCTGCGCGAGACCACCGCCACCCAGCGCGACGCCGACTGGCTCAAGTCCAACCTCGCCCGCATCTCCGGCCACATCCAGGGGCACCGCGACCTGCACGAGCTGGCCCGCCTCATCATGACCGAGGTGACGCCGCTGATGAACGCCCAGCACGCCGCCTGCTACCTGCCCGAGGACATGGACGACCAGGAGGCGTTCCTGTTCTACGCCGGGTTCGGGTTCGAGCCCTCCGAGGAGCGCCGCCGCATCCGCAAGGGCGTCGGCCTGGCCGGGGAGGCCCTGGACCAGCAGATCGAGATGGAGGTCGGCAACCTCCCCGACGGGTACGTCACCATCGACTCCGGCCTGGGCGGCGCCAAGCCCCGCCACCTGTACATCCTGCCGATCGTGTCGGAGGAGCGGGCGCTGGGCGTCCTGGAGTTCGCCTCCTACGACGAGTTCCGCGAGATCCACAAGAACTTCCTGCGCCAGCTGGTCGCCCTGCTGGGCACCACGATCAACACGATCCTGGCCAACAAGCGCACCGAGGACCTGCTGGAGCAGTCCCAGCAGCTCACCAACCAGCTCCGCGAACGCTCCAACGAGCTCCAGCGCCAGCAGGAGGAGCTGCGCAACAAGAACGCCGAGCTGCGCCAGAAGGCCACCCAGCTGGCCAACCAGAACCGGGCCATCGAGCTCCAGAACCAGCAGATCCAGCGCTCCCGCAACGCCCTGGAGGAGCGCGCACACCAGCTCCAGGTCTCCTCCAAGTACAAGTCGGAGTTCCTGGCGAACATGTCGCACGAGCTGCGCACGCCGCTCAACAGCCTGCTGATCCTGGCCCGGCTGCTGGCCGACAACGCCGAGCAGAACCTCACCCCCAAGCAGGTGGAGTTCGCCCAGACCATCCACAAGGCGGGCAGCGACCTGCTGCTGCTCATCGACGAGATCCTCGACCTGTCCAAGGTCGAGGCGGGCCGGGCCGAGGTCTCGCCCAGCGAGGTCTCCATCGACCAGCTCGTCGACTACGTGGAGGCGACGTTCCGGCCGGTCACCAGCGACCAGGGGCTGGCGTTCGCGGTGGACGTCTCCCCGGACATCCCCGACACCCTGTGGACCGACGAGCAGCGGCTCCAGCAGATCCTGCGCAACCTGCTGTCGAACGCGGTCAAGTTCACCCCGCAGGGCGAGGTGCGGCTGCTCATCGAGCCCGCGTGGGCGCTGGACGACGCCGACCTGGAGATGTTCGTCGAGAACGAGGAGATCATCGCGTTCACCGTCGCCGACACCGGCATCGGGATCGCGGAGGACAAGCTCCAGGTGATCTTCGAGGCGTTCCACCAGGGCGACGGCGGCACCTCCCGCCGGTTCGGCGGCACCGGGCTGGGGCTGTCCATCAGCCGCAACTTCGCCCGCCTGCTCGGCGGCGAGATCCGGGTGCAGAGCGTCCCCAACCAGGGGTCGACCTTCACCCTGCTGCTGCCGGTGCGGCTGCCCGAGGACGCCGCCGAACGCGCCGGGGAGGACACCGGCCTGGACACGGTGCCCGCGCTGGAGTCCGGCCGCGACGAGGACTTCGGGATGCCCCCGGAGGAGTTCGACGCCGCGGTGGCGGCGCTGACCGACCCGGGCACCGAGGAGCTGCCCTCCGTCCCCGTGCTCAAGGCGCCCGAACCCGCCGCGGAGTCGCCGGCGGCCTCCGGCGAACCCGAGTCGGAACGGCAGGGCGAGCCCCGCACCGACCCCGAGCGCCGCGCGGTGCTGGCCGGGCGCCGTGTCCTCATCGTCGACGACGACGTGCGCAACGTGTTCGCGCTGACCAGCGCGCTGGAGGCCCAGGGCCTGGAGGTCCTGTACGCCGACAACGGCCACGAGGGCATCGCCAAACTGGAGGCCAACGAGGACATCTCCCTCGTCCTCATGGACGTGATGATGCCCGACCTGGACGGCAACCAGACCACCGAGCGCATCCGGCAGATGCCCCAGTTCGCGGACCTGCCGATCATCTCGCTGACGGCCAAGGCCATGCAGGGCGACCGCGAGCGCAGCCTGGAGGCGGGCGCCACCGACTACGTCACCAAACCGGTGGACCTGGACCACCTGCTGGACGTCATGCGGCACTGGCTGACCGTCGACCCGGCCGACAGCGCACCCGGGTCCGCCACCGATCCGGGGGCCGCGGCGGCCGTGGGCGCCGGAACCCGGCACAATGGCGCGGAAGGAGACAGCACCCGCAGCAGTCTCGGGGATGACACCGGCCCCAAGGGGAACACCGGCAACGATGACCCGACCGAAGACCTGGAGTGACCGCCGTGACCCAGAAGGCCAACATCCTCCTCGTGGACGACCGCGACGAGAACCTCATCGCGCTGGAGGCGGCCCTCACGTCCCTGGACCAGAACCTGATCCGCGCCGGCTCCGGCGAGGAGGCGCTCAAGCACCTGCTGGGCACGGATTTCGCGGTCATCCTGCTGGACGTGGTCATGCCGGGGATGGACGGTTTCGAGACGGCCGCGCACATCAAGCAGCGCGAGAAGACCAAGGACGTGCCGATCATCTTCCTGACCGCCCAGGAGATCGACCGGCACCAGGTCTTCCGCGGTTACGCCTCGCGCGCGGTGGACTTCCTGCTCAAGCCGTTCGACCCGTGGGTGCTGCGCTCCAAGGTGGAGGTGTTCGTCGAGCTGCACCAGCTCAAGGCACAGATGCGCGAGCAGGCCCGCGCCCTCCAGCGCGACCTGGGCCAGGAGACCGGCGAGCCCGGCAAGGTCCTGGCCGAGCAGCTCGCCCAGCACTCCGGGCAGGTGCAGGCGGAACTGGCCGAGCTGCGCCGCCGCATCGTCGACGACTACCAGGACGCCGACCAGCCGCTGGTGGACGGGGTGCGCCGGGTGGACCGCGCGTTCTCCCGCCTGTCCACCCTCATCGACACCCTCCACGGCCCCGAGGAGTGATCCTGCGGGGGCGCCTGTGGGGTTCTGGAGGGCCGGAGTGATGGCCTCCGGGGAGAGGCCCGTACCCGTAGGCCGTCCGTGAGCGGGGAGGTCCGGGGCCGTAGGCCGTTCGTGGTCCCGAGGAGTGATCCTGCGGGGGCGCCGGCGGGGTTCTGGAGGGCCGGGGTGATGGCCTCCGAGGAGAGGCCTGTACCGGTAGGTCGTCCGTGAGCGGGGAGACCCCGGGCCGTAGGCCGTCCGTTGAGGGTGGTGGTGGGTGACGGGCGGGCGGTGGCGGGCGAAGCGGCGGGCCCGAGCGGGCACGGCTACTCCGGGCGGGGCGGGAGGGCCAGGCCGATGTGCTCGCCGATCTCCTCGATGAGGCCCAGGTCGGCCAGACGGAAGCTGCCCCGGTTGCTGCGCCGGATCAGGGTGAGCGCCCCGCGCACGCCCCGGCTGCCGCGCAGCGGCACCGACAGCAGCGAACCGGCGCCGAGCACCGACAGCAGCGGCGCCCCGGAGGAGGCGCGGCCCAGCACGCCCTCCTCCTCGATCAGCGGGAACAGCAGCGACTGGCCCCGGCCCAGCACCTCGCCGGGGATGTCGGCGTCCTCGGGCGCCGCCCCGGACACCTCCTCGCGCTGTTCGCCGGTCGCGTCGGGCGGACCGGCCACCACGGCGCGGCGCGCCGCCCGCGGATCCGGCAGATCGCACACGTCCACGATCACCCAGTCGGCGTAGGAGTCGGCGAGCAGCCCGGCGGCGTCGGTCAGCGCCAACGGCTTCCCGGCCCCGCCCGGACCGGCCGAGCGCAGCAGCAGCCGGGTCATCCGGGTGAGCACGTCCAGCCGGCGGGCGGCCAGCACCACCACCTGGTCCTCCACCTCCGTCTCCAGCGGAGCGGGGCCCTCCTCCTCGCCGCCGTTCATCGGCGGCGACATCGCCACCAGCACCAGCGGGTTCGGCTCGGTGGGCAGCTCCACCCGGGTCAGGGTCAGGTGCACGTCCTCGGCCCAGCCGCGCTGGGCCAGCCGGGACTCCAGGTCGGCGTCGCCGTCCCCGCGCACCACCGCCGCCAGCCACGACCGCATCGCCGCCCGCCGCCGCAGGTCCACGAAGTGCACGAACGGCTTGCCGGTCAGGTAGCCGGGACCGCTGCCCAGCCGGGCCGCGCCGACGTTGTTGATCCGCCGGATGTACCCCTCGTGGTCGAGCAGCACCACCGGCACGCTCAACTCGGTGAACATGGCCCGTAGCAGCGCCCGGTCGCCGTCGTCGCCCTGGCGGCGCTGCTCGGGCGGGTCGGCGTGCGCCTGTGCCAGCTGCGAACCGGCCTCGCCGAGCAGGCGTTCGGCGTACTCCAGCTCGGCGAGCGCGGCCTCGGCCGTGCTCTGCCCGTCGTCCGGGTACATGGTGTGCGTATCGCGCAGGGCCGCGATGCGCTCGCCCAGAGCGGTGATCTCTCGTTGCAGCTCCGCCAGGTGCACGCGGGCACTCCCCGTCGTCGCGGTCGGCCATGACCATCACGACGCTAACGGATGTGCCCCCCTGCGGCGGCACGGGGCTAACGTGGTCCTGGAAGAGGCAAGGAGGCCGGATCGTGTGGATCGAGCGCCTGGCCCGCGACATCGGCGCGCTGGGGCACAGCGAGGGCACCACCCTCGAACGCGCCCTGGACCAGATGGGCCGGGCCGCCGCGCTCGGCGTGCCGGGGTGCTCGGCCGCGCTCGTGGTGGTCTGGCGGGAGGTGGTGGGCCCCGACGGCTCGGTGCGCCACGTCGTGGCCGACTACGGCGCCTCCCACGCCGACCTGGCCGCCGCCTTCGAGCACCAGTACACCACCGACCAGGGCCCGGCCGTGGAGGCGGTGCGCGAGATGCGCCAGGTCCGGGTGGGCGACGTGCTGCGCGAGTCCCACCGCTGGCCGCGCTACACCAGCATGGCCGTGCAGTGCGGGGACCGCTCCTCCCTCACCCTGCCCAGCCCGCTGCCCGGTGACGGCGCCGACGCGGACCGGGTGGTCACGTTCGGGGTGCATTCCGTGCGCCCGGACGCCTTCGACGAGGGCGTGGTCGCCCCGCTGACCGCGCTGCTCGCCGAACACGCCGCGGCGTCGCTGGTCAACGTGGGGCGGCGCACCGACGAGGCCCGCCAGAGCGCGCACATGCGCCGCGCCATGTCCGCGCGCACCGTCATCGACCAGGCCAAGGGCATCATCATGCACGCCCGGGGCTGTGACGCCGACACCGCCTTCGCGGCGCTGCGCGAGGTCGCCCAGCGCAACCGCAAACGGGTCGTGGACGTCGCCCGCGACCTCGTCGCCGAGAACGCGGGACCCAAGCCCTCCGAGGGCGGGGGCTGACGGGGTGGAGGCCGGCGGGCGAGTCCCGAGCGTGATCGAAAGACGCCATGATGGGCAGGGGCCGGATGCCGTGACCGGCCGATCCGACGGCGGCAAGGAGTGGCGAGCGTGACGTCATCAGACATCTCGATCCGTCGCGAGGGCGGGATCGTCGTCGTGACCCCCGTGGGGGAGATGGACGCGGTGACCTCGCCCGCACTCGCCGAGGCACTGGACGGGATCCTGTCGCCGGAGCCGCCGCACGGCGTGGTCGTCGACCTCACCAAGGTCGGGTTCTGCGACTCCCGGTGCATCGGCGTCCTGGTCGCCGCCTACCGGCACGCCCGCGACCTGGGCGTGGGCCTGGTGGTCGCCGAGCCGCAGCGCCAGGTGATGCGGCTGTTCATGATCGCCGGGATCGACCAGGTCATCCCGATCATCGAGACCGTGGACGGGGCCGTCGAGGGTCTCGGGGACTGAGGGCTACCAGGGGCTCAGGTGCCGGCCCTCGTCGAGCGCGGCGTCCTCCGCGCGGCGGTCCAGGAAGTGCAGGCGCACCGACGACCCCTCGCCGCCGCCGGTGATCTCCAGGAAGTCGCAGATCTGCCGGGTGATCCACAGCCCGTACCCCCGGGGCCGCAGCCCGTCGGAGGGCCGGTACCCGGTCAGCGGGTCGATCGGCCCGCCGCGCTCGTCGGACACGTCGCACACCCAGCGGTCGCCGGTGCGCCACACCCGCACGCCGCCCTTGCCCGCCCCGTGCTCCAGCACGTTCGCGGCCAGTTCGTTGACCGCCGTCACCAGGCGCTCCACCTGGTCGGCGTCCATACCCTCGGCCTCGCCCAGCGCGGCCAGCTCCCGGCGCAGCCGCGGCAGCGACGGGCCGATGTCCAACCGGTGGACGGCCCCGTGGACCGGGAGCGGCTCGGGGGCGCGCGTCCGTGCGCCGAACGCGGCGGTCCCCTGGTAGGACGGGTTCGGGTACGGCCCGTCGGCGCCGATGAGCACCGGGTGGGTCGCGAGCGCCGCGGCCCGGTCCCGGGGCGACAGCGAGCGCTCGTCGTGCGCGCACACCAGGCGCATCCGTGCGGGGGCCAGGGCCGTGCACAGCACCGACTCCCAGCGCCGCCACTCGCGGGTCTCCAGGGTCCCGTGGACGGCCGGGGGCTCGGTGATGACGAGGACGCCGTCCGGGTGCGCCGACGCCAGCCGGTGCAGCGCCGCCAGGGCGAGCCCGGGGGAGGCGTACAAACGGGTGCGGTCCACGGTGCGCACGCGGGCGCGGGCGTCCTCCGGCAGCGCGGACAGCAGCCCGGCGACGCGCACACCGGAGACGGCGAGGACGGTGCGGGCGTCCCCGGCGGAGCGGAGCAGGCCGGCCACCGTCTCGCGGAACCACCGGTCGCGGCGGAAGAGGAGGCCCTGGTGTTCGAAGGTCATGGATCCGTGGTCGGCGGGTCGGGGGTCACGGTGCCCGGGCGCGGGAACCGCCGTCCGAGATGTACCCGCTGCGGCCCCCCGGCGAGGACACCGGGGGGCCGGTAACGCGGACGCGGAGCGAGGCGGGCCACGAGGGTCAGTGCGCGGCTGCGGACAGCACCAGGCCGTCCGCTTCCTCGTCGAGTTCGTCGCGCTCGGCGGGGCGGGGCCGGGCGCGGTCGTAGGCGATCTCGGTCTCGATCGCGATCCGTTGCCAGGTGAACCGGGAACGGGCTCGGTCCACCGCGGCGATGCCGTACGCGGTGCTCATGGTGGGAGTGCCGAGCACCGAGCGCACGGACCGGGCGACCTCGTCGGGGTGGCCGAACCGCATCAGCACGCCGCTGGTGCGGTGCAGGACCGCCCCGGGGACGGCGCCGGTCGCGGTGGCCACCACGGGCAGGCCGCACGCCATGGCCTCCAGCACGGCCCCTCCGTAGGGGTCGTAGGAGGAGGCGGACACGTACACGTCCGCCGAACGCAGCAGTCGGGGGAGTTCCTTGCGTTCCACCGGGCCGACCAGGTGCAGGCGGTCGTCGACGCCCGCCTCCTTGGCCCGGATCTCCAGCCGGCGGGCGTTCTCGTCGAGGGAGACGTTGCTGTGGGAGGCGGCGGAGATCAGCAGCAGCTCGGCCTCGGGGAGCCGCAGCAGGGACTCCACGAGGCGCTCGGCGCCGCCGACGCGGTCCGGGGAGGTGACCGCGACCAGGCGGGGGCGCTCGCCCCGGGAGGACCGCCAGTGCTCGGAGGAGGTGCCGCCCTCCACGGTGAAGTGGTCGGTGTCCACGCCGAACGGCACGACGCTCACGTGGTGCCGGGGCACGCCCAGGCGCGCCAGCTCGTTCTGCTGGTCGGTGGAGCCGACCAGGACCCGGTCGGCGCGGGACGCCAGGATGGACTCCATGCGGGCGCGCTGGGGGTCGCTGTCCAGCCCGGAGCGCTGCTCGCCGGCGTTGAGGGAGTGGAAGGTCTGCACCAGGGGGATCGAGCTCTGGTCGCGCTCGCTGTGCGCCTGGGCGTGCAGGGCGGCCAGACCGCTGGTCCAGCCGATGGCGTGCAGGACGTCGGGGCGGTCCTCGTCGAGGACGGCGGCGAGGGCGGTTCCGAACGCGCCGGTGTGCTCGGCGTGCTCCTGCCCGTCCAGCGGCCTGGCCGGGCCCGCGTCGAGGTGGGTCACGGAGACGCCGCGCGCCATCCGGGTGCGCCCCTCGGGCTGCTCCGGGTCGCTGCGGCGGACGTAGACGGTGACCTTGTGGCCGCGTTTGGCCAGTTGGCGGGAGAGGGCGCACAGGTGCAGGCTCGCGGGGCAGGCCGGTTCGCCCCGGTGGGCGGGCAGGGGGTTGGCGTGTTCGGCGATCATCGCGATCTTCACGAGGCTGAGCTCCTAGGGCACGAGCGGGTGCCCGTTGGGGTGCCCGAGGGACTCCGGAACGGGGTCGGAGTCCTCCGGGCGGACGGATGGTTTCGAGAGGGCGGTCGGCTCACCGTCGGCGGACGCGCCGAAGGAGGGCGTCCGGCGGTGGATGCGCGACGGCCCGGGGAACGGGTGCACGACACCCGTTGCAGGGAAGGAGGAGAAGAGGGGGGAAGGAGAAGGGCAGACGCACGGGAACCACACCAGACGACCTGTTCGAAGAGATACCGTTCGCCACCGTGCGTGACCGCTTGTGGATGCACAGTGGTGGTCGTGTGTGTCTGCGTCTTAGACACCCAACGCGGTCATTGTGCCAGACCCCGCCGCACCGGACAACCGGACGAGGGTTTTCGACCGCTGCCGGGCATCGGGAACCGGCCGATCGGGACCGCCCGTAAAGCAGGGTGCGGGGGACCCTGCCGGACACCCGTCGCGGCCGCTACTGTCAATGCGGAGCAACACGTACTCCGGGCAGCACTTTCGGCACTCGAATCCCGTGCGGGAACTGCATATCCGGGTGTTTTCCGTCATGATGTACCCGGATTTTGACCTACCCCGGCAGTGGCTCGGTACGGTTGCAGAATCCAGACGTTGAACGGGATTCGACCAAGGGTCCGGCGCACGTGTCGGGCAGCGGCCACGGCCGACGAAACGGGAGGAAGGGCGTATGGGTGTCGCTGGTGGGGAAGTCATCGTCACGGCCCTCACGCACCGGGGCGCTATCCGTCCCGCCAACGAGGACGCCATCGTCATGGGGGCCCTGACCGTCGCCAGTGCGAACATGACCTCGCCGGTCCGCTGCGTACTGCCGGTGAGCGAACCCGTCATCCTGGCGGTCGCCGACGGCATCGGCGGTCAGGCGGCCGGTGAGATCGCCTCCGAGCACGCCGTGCACCGCATGGCGGAGATGGGGCCGCGGCTCGGCGGGCCGGACGAGATCGCCCAGCTGCTGAGCAACATCGACGAGGAGATCAAGGACCACGCGCTCCAGCACACGGAGTTCGCCGGGATGGGGACCACCGTCGCGGGCGTGCTGCTCAACAGCGACGGCAACTTCTGGTTCAACGTCGGCGACTCCCGCACCTACCGTCTGGACGGGCGCCGCCTGTTGCAGCTCTCCGAGGACGACTCCCCGGCGCTGCCCCCCTCCGAGGACGGCCGCCCCGTCACCACCAACTTCATCACCCAGTCCCTGGGCGGCAGCTCGGGCGGCAGCATGGTCCCGCACGTGGGCCGCGACGACGCCGCCGACCCCAGCGCCTGGCTGATGTGCAGCGACGGGCTCTCCGACCTGGTGCTCCCGGAGGAGATGGAGCGGATGATCGCCGAGGCCGGCAGCGACGAGGCCGCCGTCCACGCCCTGTGGCAGGCCGCCATGGAGGCGGGCGGCAAGGACAACATCAGCATCCTCCTCGCCCGCCGCGTCTGACGGCGGCGCCTTCCCCTTCCGTATCCCGCAACGTCCGAAGGGCCCGCGCACCGATCCGGTG
>NZ_JASFDV010000026.1 GCF_030766825.1 Nocardiopsis sp. CC223A | reverse complement strand
AGGCCCGGCACGACCGGCGGGTGCGCCGCGCCATCGTGCCGCTGGTCGTGGTCACCTCCCTCTGGGGGGTCCGCGACGAGCACGTGCCGCAGCTGGCGTCCGCCCACGGGGTGGCTCCCGCGGCGGTGCCCGCGGCGCTGGCGGTGGTGTGGGCGGGGGTGACCGTGGGCGGCCTGCTGGCCGGTCCGGCCTCGCGGCTGCCCGCCCGTGGGTTCGCGGTGCTGCTGGGGGCGGCGGCGGTGGCGATCGCCGCCGGGGCCCTGCTGGGCGGTGCGGCGGGGTGGGTGCTGCTGGGGGCGGGCTTCGGTGTGTGCCAGGCGGCCTGTGTGGTGGCCGACGCCCGTTTGCAGGACCGCATCACCGGGCCGAGCCGGGCCACCGTCACCTCGGTGGCGGGGCTGGGGACGGATCTGGTGACCACGGCCGCCTACCCGCTGTACGCGGCGGTGTTCGCGCTGACCGGGCACGGGTGGGCGTTCGCGGTGTTCGCCGCTCCCTATCTCGTGGCGGCGTGCGTCCTGGGGCGCAGGGGACGACCGGACCGGGTCGGAAAGTTTCACCGGTGAGGTGGCGGGGGCATGATTCCTGCGATGAAGTCGTCGCGGGGACCGAACCCGATCGGGGCCCGGGGCGTCTCCTCCTAGTAGTCGGGTGTCCTGGACCCCGATGAGGACGTGGTGGTCTTCACCACGTGGGCACCGTGCCCGAGGACGGCGGTCGCGGTGTGCGCGGGCCGTAGGCGTCGAGGGACCGCCTGCGGCCCCCTTCTCTTCGCTTTGCGCGGCCTGTTGGTCGGCCCCCCACGGATCGACGCTCTTGCGCACGTGAATAGCATCGTTTCTTGTGGCACATCAGACGAACCCGGTGAACGGTGACGGAACGGGCACAGCCCGCGTGCGCGGTATCGATATCCACTATGTGGACCGCGGCGTGGGCTATCCGCTGCTGTTCGTGCACGGGCACCCCTTCGACCACACCCTGTGGGAGCCGCAGGTCAGGGCACTGGCCGGGCGTGGTTTCCGGGTGATCGTGCCGGACCTGCGCGGGTACGGCCGTACCACGGTCGTCCCCGGCGTCACCACCATGGACGATTTCGCCCGCGACCTGGCGGCCCTGCTGGAGTACCTGGGCCTGGACTCGGTGGGGGTGGTGGGGCTGTCGATGGGCGGCCAGATCGCCCTGGAGCTGTGTCGGCTCTTCCCCGACCGTGTGGACTCCCTCGGCCTGGCCGCGACCAACCCCTATGCCGAGACCGAGCAGGGGCGCGCCTCCCGGCGGGCCGTGGCCGCGCGGCTGCGCGCCGAGGGCATGGCCGGCTACACCGACGAGATGCTCGTGGGCATGATGACCGAGGCCAACGTGCGGGCCCTGCCCGCGGTGGCCGACCATGTGCGCGCGATGATGTACGCGGCGCCCCCCGAGGGTGCGGCGGCGGCGCTGCTGGGCCGCGCCGAGCGCACCGACCACCTGCCGCTGCTGCGCCGTATCTCGGCGCCGACGCTGCTGGTGGCGGGGCAGGAGGACGGGTTCACCCCGCCGGACTTCACCGAGGCCATGCACGTGCGCATCCCCGACTCGGTGGTGGAGATCATCGAGGGCGCCGGGCACCTGCCCAACCTGGAGCGGCCCGAGCGGTTCAACGAGGTGCTGCGCCGGTTCCTGGAGCGCTCGCGCACCCGGTTGAGCCGGACCCGCATCTGACCCCGGGCACCGAGCCCCGTGCCCCGGGCCGCCGGCGCCTCAGTGGTGCTGGGTGTGCAGGTCCAGGTCGCGCGGGACCAGGGCGAAGACCGCCGCGGCCGCCGTGAACATCACGAGCGCGCCGATGAGCCCGGTCTGGGACAGGGACGCGGTGAACGCCGTGCCCGCCCGTGAGGCCAGTTCGGTGCTGTGGGTGCGTTCGGCGATCTCCAGGGCCGCGCCCAGGGATTCTCGGGCGGCGCCCAGTTCGGCGGAGGCGGGTCCGGTGATGCCGGAGGTGTCCAGGCGGCCGCGGTAGACGACGGCGGCGATGGAGCCCAGGATCGCCACCCCCAGGACGTTGCCCAGGTCGTAGGCGGTCTCCTCGATGGCGGCGGCGTTGCCCGCCTTGGCGGCGGGGGTGCCGGACATGATGATGGCCGAGGCGATGGTGAGCGCCCCCGCCCCGCAGCCGAGCAGCAGCAGCGCCGTCAGCACCACGGGGACGGCGGCCGGGGCGGCGAAGAGCAGGGCGAGGCCGGTGCCGGCCACGGCCAGTCCGCCGGCCAGGGCGGCGCGCGCCCCGATCCGGTCGGCCGCCCAGGGCGCCAGCGGTGAGGCGACGACCGCGCCCGCCGCCATGGGAGTCAGGTACACCCCGGCCATGAACGGCGAGAGCATCAGCACCAGCTGGAGCCACTGGGCGACGAGCAGCAGCAGGGCCGCCATGGCCATCATGGAGGTCAGTGCGGCCAGCACCCCGGCGGTGAACGGGCGGCGGGCGAACAGGCGCACGTCCAGCAGGGGGGCGGGGCGGCGCAGGCAGCGCAGTACGAACCAGGTGAGCACGCCCAGGGCGGCGGCGAGCACGGCCCAGCCCACCGGGTCTCCGGCGCCGACCTTCGCGAAGTGCTTGACCGCCCAGACCAGGCCGACCATCCCTGCGACGGCCTGCACGGTGGCCGGGGCGTCCCAGGGGCCGGGGGCGGGGTCGCGGACCTCGGGCAGCAGGAGCAGCCCGGCGATCAGGGCGGCGGCCATGACGGGCACGTTGACCAGGAACGCGGCGTGCCAGGTGAAGTGCTCCAGCAGCAGCCCGCCCAGGATGGGTCCCACCGCCATGCCCAGGGAGGAGGTGGCCGCCCACACGCCCAGGGCGGTGGCGCGCTCGCGCGGGTCGGGGAACAGGCTGCGGATCATGGACAGGGTGGTCGGCATGATCATCGCGCCGCCCGCGCCGAGCAGGGCCCGCACGGCGATGACGGCCGCGGGGGTGTCGGCGAGCAGGACCAGCAGGGAGGCGCCGCCGAACACGGTGAATCCGGCGAGCAGGACGAGGCGGCGGCCCCACCGGTCGGCCAGGGCGCTCATGGGGACCAGGAGCCCGGCCAGGACCAGCGAGTAGACGTCGATGATCCACAGCTGCTGGGCGGCGGTGGGGCGCAGGCGGGCGGACAGGTCGGGCAGGGCCACGTTGAGGACGGTCATGTCCATGGCGACCACGAGCAGGCTGGCCGAGAGCACGGCCAGTCCGGCCCAGCGGCGGCGCCGGGTCGGGGCGGGGGGCGTGGTGGTGCCGGGCGGGGGCTGGGCGGTCACGGGGTTCTCCTGGGGGCCGCGCTCAGGAGCGCGGTGATGGAGCGGTACAGGGCGGCGGTGTCCAGGGGGGCGTCGTGCAGGAGGGCGTGGATGAGGGCGCCGTCGGTGAACACGGCGACGGCACGGGCGGTGTCGGGGTCGGTGTAGGCGCACAGGGCCTCGACCAGCCCGTCGAACCAGATCAGGGCCAGGGGGCGCAGGGCGGGGTCGTCGGCCGCGGCGGCGGCCAGGGCGAAGTCCGTGGTGACCTGGGCGCGGTCGGCGAGGTAGTCGGCGATGAGGTCGCACAGGCCGCGCGGGTCGCCGTCGTGGTCGGCCAGGGTGGTGCGCACCCGTTCCAGCCAGACCTCTCCCTCGCGGGTGAGGTGTTCCAGGGCCGCGGTCTTGAGTTCGGCCAGGGAGGAGAAGTGGTAGGTGGTCGATCCGAGGGAGACCTGGGCGCGGGCGGCGACGCGGCGGTGGGTGAGGCGGGCGGCTCCCCCGCCGACGATGAGGTCGGCGGCGGCCTTGACGATGGCGCGGCGGCGGCGTTCGGGGTCGCGGGTGCGGGGCGGGTCGCGGTCGGTCCGTTCCATGGTGCGCCTCCCGGTTTCCAGAACAAATGTACATGTACGTTTGTTCTTTTCCGGCGGGGGGTGGGTTCCGCGGGCCGCGGAGCGGTGTTCCGCGAGGCGGCCGCCCTGGTCGGGGCGCTGTCGGCGGTGCACCGCCCCGGAGCCGGTGGTGGGCGCCGGCGACGACCTCCACCGCCGCCAGGGTCGGCCGCCGCCTGCGCACGTACTCCGACAGGGGCATCCCGGCCAGGGCGGTGAACAGGCGGCGCAGGTGGTACTCGGAGGTGAGCGCCGCGCGCCATCCCCGCCACGTCCACCGGCCGCGAGGTGTCCTGCTCCACCAGGTCCAGCGCCCGGTTCGGTCGGTCCAGCACGGTCCACGTCCTCTCGTTCGCCTCCGACGCTACGGAACGCGCCGGTGTCCGGACCCGACTTCGGGCGTGCGCGTTCCGTCGGGTCCGATGCCCCGCTTCGGGCAAGGTCGGGGCATCGTTGGGCAAGGACTTGCATCGCCCCCGACGTGGGCGGTTACGGTGGCAGCACCCTGACCTGAGGATGGCCGACAGGCCGACCCCGAGAAGGAGGTGGGCGGGGCGAGGCCTGGACCGCGCCCCGCGGATACATGGACCTGGGTTTTCTGCGACCGCTGTACGAGACCGACGCGCCGGTGGCCTCGGTGCACCTGGACACCAGCCGGGCCACCATCGAAGCCGACAAGAAGATCGAACTGCGCTGGCGGCACCTGCGCAAGGAACTCGCCGATCTGGGCACCGACGAGGCCACCCTGGACGTGCTGGAGGAGGCGGTCGGCGAGGGCCGCTCCCGCTCGTTCGGCGACCACGGCCAGATCCTGTACGCCTCCGACGGCCGACTGCTGGGGGAGTACACGCTGAGCGAGCCGCCCTCCCAGGACCGGGTGCTGTGGTCGTCCGTCCCCGACGCGCTGCCGCTGGTGGTGGACCGGGGCCGGTACCTGCCGTACGTGCTGGTGGCCCTGGACCGCGTCAAGGCGAAGGTGTACTCCTACGACGGGGTGCCCGACCCCGTCCCGGTCTCGGAGAAGCACTTCACCGGCGATGACCTGCACAACATCGACACCATGGGGCGCGGCGGCCCGGGCAGCCGGGGCGGGTACAACGGCGACTTCAACCCCAAGCACCACCCCGTGGAGACGTGGCGGGAGAACACCGCGCGGCTCGCCGAGATCGTGCGCGAGGCCGTGGCCGAGGTGGACGCCCGGATCATCTTCGTCGGCGGCGACGACGAGGCCATCGCCTACCTGCGCGACAACATGCACGAGCGGCGCAAGCTCACCATCCCGATCCAGGTGGTCCCGGGCGGCCGCGGCGGCCCCGACGCGGAGGAGCGGCTGCACCGGAGCGCCGCGGAGGCGCTGCGCGCCTTCGTCGCCGACTCCCACGACGAGGTCCTGGACGAGTTCGAGCGCAAGCTGGCGCACGACCAGGCCGTGCGCGGCACGGAGCCGACGCTGTCGATGCTGTCGGAGGCCCGGGTGCGCACCCTGCTGCTGGGGGCCCAGCGCGAGGACGAGCCCGACCTGTGGGGCTCGCGCGCCGAGCCGATCCTGGTGGCCGCGAACCCCGGGGATCTGGACGACCCGGAGAAGGCCTTCAAGGCGCCCGCCAGCGCGCTCATGCTGCGTTCGGCGGCGATGACCGACGCCGGGTTCGTGGAGGTGCTACAGCACGGGGAGCCCGCCTCGGAGAACGGGGCGATCCTGCGCTTCCCCCGGCAGCGGTAGGGGCCGGTGCCCGGGGCCGTCCGAGCGGTGCGGGCGGCCCCCTTTCTTTCCGCAGGTGCGGGTCAGGCTCCGGTGGTCATGCCGAGCCGGACGAGCAGGTCGGCCTCGGTGACGAAGGCGATGCGCTGGCCGCGCTCGGCGTAGGTCTCGGCCTGGCGGTGCTTGGAGGTCTTGCCGCCCCCGTCGTGGCTCCCGATCACGAGGACGTCGGTCTTCTTGGTGACGTTCTTGGCGGGGGTGCCCCCGGCCTCGGCGATGCGCCGCCACACCTCGGGCTTGTCCATGGACTCCAGGTCGCCCGAGACGCACACGACCTTGCCGTACAGGGGGCCGGCCGGGTCGGCGTCGGGGGAGGGGGCGGGCAGTTCGGCCTGGGCGGCGCGCTGCCAGCGGGCGAACCGGTCCTGCGCGGGCGACTCCCGCACCGGCGCCGGTGCGGGGACCGCGGCCGCGACGGGCGCCAGACGGCGCAGGCCGCCGCCGGCGGCCCGGGCCAGCTCGGCCAGCGACGCCGTGCCGTGGCGCTCCATGGCGGCGATGGCGATGCGGGCGGCCGCCTCGGCGTCGGCGTCGGCCCGGTGGTGGTGGGTCACCCGGTGGCCGATGTGGGCGCTGACCGTGGGCAGCCGGTGGTCGGACAGCTCGGCCCAGGTGCGGCGGGACAGCGCCAGGGTGCAGGCGTAGTCCCAGCCGGGGGTGGCCAGGCCGGTGCGGGCGCAGGCCTGGGCGATGACGCCCATGTCGAAGGGGGCGTTGTGGGCGACCAGGGCGTCGCCGTCGGTGAACTCCACGATGCGGGCGTGCACGGTCCGCCAGGTGGGGGCGTCGGCGACGGCGTCGGGGGTGATGCCGTGGACGGCGATGTTGTGGTGGGAGAAGAAGTCGATCCCGGCGGGCGGGCGGATCAGGGTGGTGTGGCGGTCGACGATCACTCCGTCGCGCACCTTGACCAGGCCGACGGCGCAGGCGCTGCCCCGGTCCTGGTTGGCGGTCTCGAAGTCGATCGCGGTCCAGCTGTCCGACACCTCGGTTCCCTCCTCGCACAGTGGTGACGTGTCGAGGCTATCGCCGTATTCCGGCGCCGGGGGCCCGAACGGGATCGTCGGCCCCCGGCGCCGGAGACCCTCACGCGTCCCAGAGGCCGGTGGTGCGGGCGGCCGCCAGGGCGGCGGCCCGGTCCAGGAACTCCTCCACCGGCAGGGCGGGCAGGCGGCGGCCGTCGCGCAGGCGCACCGACACGGTGTTCTCGGCGGCCTCGCGGGCGCCGATGACCGCCTGGTAGGGCACCAGGCGGTGCTCGCGGATGCGGGCGCCCAGGGCGCCGTGGTCCGCGGCGGCGGTGTCGGCGCGCAGTCCGCGCCGCCTGGCGCGGTCGGCCAGGGAGGCGGCGGCCTCCTCCTGGCCGGGGGACACCGGCAGGGCGACCAGTTGGAGCGGGGCCAGCCAGGCCGGGAACGCCCCCCGGTGCACCTCGATCAGGTGGGCGACCACCCGTTCGATGCTGCCGATGACGCTGCGGTGCACCATGACGGGCCGGTGGCGGGCCCCGTCGGGGCCGGTGTAGTGCAGGTCGAAGCGTTCGGGCTGGTGCAGGTCGACCTGGACGGTGGACAGGGTGGACTCGCGTCCGGCCGGGTCGGCGATCTGCACATCGATTTTGGGACCGTAGAACGCGGCCTCGCCGGGCCCCTCCTCCCAGTCCAGGCCGGCCTGCTCCAGGGCGGACACCAGCAGGCCGGTGGCGCGTTCCCACACGGCGGGCTCGCCCGCGTACTTGCCGCGCCGGTCCTGATCGCCCGGGCCGGGCAGGGACAGCCGGTACCGGACCGGGGTGATGCCCAGGGCCCGGTGGGCGCGGCCGATGAGGTCCAGGGCGGCCGCGGTCTCGTCCACCACCTGGTCGGGGGTGCAGAAGACGTGGGCGTCGTTGAGGCGGATGGCCCGCACCCGGGTGAGGCCGCCCAGCGACCCGGAGGGCTCGTGGCGGTACATGTCGCCGAGTTCGGCGACGCGCAGCGGCAGCTCCCGGTGGCTGCGGGCGCGGGACCGGTAGAGGAGGGCGTGGTGCGGGCACAGGCTCGGGCGCAGCACCAGTTGGTCGCCGCCGTCGTCCAGGGGGCCGAACATGCCGTCGCGGTAGTGCGACCAGTGCCCGGACCTCTCGTACAGGGCGCGTTTGCCCAGGGCGGGGGAGTACACGTGCACGTACCCGGCCTCGCGTTCCAGGCCGCGCACGTACTCCTCCAGGGTGTGGCGGACGGTGGCGCCGTCGGGCAGCCAGAACGGCAGCCCGGCGCCGATGAGCGGGTCGGTGTCGAACAGGTCCAGGTCGCGGCCCAGGCGGCGGTGGTCGACGGCGGTCACGGGTTCCTCCCGAGGGTGCGGGGGCGGACCGCCGGATGCGCGAAGCCCCGGGGCGGTGCGCCCCGGGGCTTGGCTGAGTGCAGGAGTCAGCGCGCCGGTGGCATCTCCGGCGTCGTCGTGCTCAGGGCGCGCTGCATCATGCCGTGACCGTACCAGAGGACCCCCGGCGGTGTCCTGCGGAAAACCGCACCCCTCGTCGGTGGGCGGCACCATGGTCCGGGCCGGGGTGCGGCGACCAGCATGGACACCGTCGAGAAGCGATGGCGGGAGGGCCATGATCACCCTGCGGGGACTGACCAAACGCTACGGCGACGTGCTCGCCGTGGACTCCCTGGACCTGGAGGTGCGCCCCGGGCGGGTCACCGGGTTCCTGGGGCCCAACGGTGCGGGCAAGAGCACCACGATGCGCATGGTGCTGGGATTGGACCACCCCACCTCGGGGCGGGCGCTGGTGGGCGGGCGCCCCTACCGGGAGCTGGACCGGCCGCTGCACCACGTGGGCGCGGTGCTGGACGCCCGCGCCGTGCACCCGGGCCGCAGCGGCCGCGCCCACCTGCTGGCGCTGGCCCGCACCCACCGCATCCCCGACCGGCGGGTGGACGACGTGCTGGAGCGGGTGGGGCTGGAGGGGGCGGCCCGCCGCCGGGCGGGCACGTTCTCGCTGGGCATGAGCCAGCGGCTGGGCATCGCCGCGGCGCTGCTGGGCGACCCCGGTGTGCTGTTGTTCGACGAGCCCGTCAACGGGCTGGACCCCGACGGGGTGCGGTGGATCCGGGAGCTGATGCGGGAGCTGGCCGGGCAGGGGCGCACCGTGTTCGTCTCCAGCCACCTGATGGCCGAGATGCAGCTGACCGCCGACCACCTGGTGGTGATCGGGCGGGGGCGGCTCATCGCCGACGCGCCGCTGGCCGAGGTGCTGGCGCACAGCGCCTGGACGGCCGTGGTGGTGCGCAGCCCCCACCCCGAGGACCTGGTCACCGCGCTGGCGGCCGAGGGCGCCGAGGTGGAGCGGGCCGGACCCACCGAACTGGTGGTCACCGGCCTGGGGACGGAGCGGGTGGGGGAGCTGGCCCACCGGGCCGGGGTGGTGGTGCACGAGCTGCGCACCCGCGACGCCTCCCTGGAGCAGGCCTACCGCGAACTGACCGAGAACGCCGTGCAGTACACCGCCCGGGACGGAGAACGCCCATGACCCCCGCCCCCGTCGTCGAACGCCCGGCCGGGCCGCGCCGTGCGCTGTCGGACCTGGCCGCGGCCGTGTCCGCCGAGTGGGTGCGGCTGCGGTCGGTGCGCACCACCTGGTGGGGTGCCGCGGCGGCGTTGGCGCTGATGTGCGCGGTGGCGCCGTCGGTGGCCGTCTCCACCGTCTCCAACGCCCAGAACGGGACGGTGCCGGTGGCGCAGGTGCCCGCTGCGGAGATGGCGGTCTACGCCACCTTGTGGGTGGTGCAGTTCGTGGTGATCGGCCTGGTGCTGCCGGTCGTCACCACCGAGTACTCCTCCGGGGCGGTGCGCGCCTCGTTGCAGGCGGTCCCGGTGCGGTGGCGGCTGCTGGCGGCCAAGGCCGTCGTGACGGCGGGGTTCGCGTTCGTGCTGGGGGCGGTGGCCGCGTCGGCCGGGACGGTGCTGGCCTTCGCGGTGATGTCGCACCCCTACCTGGCGGGGTACGGAACGCTGGAGGCGGGCGCGGCGGTCGTGTCCGTGCTGCGCCAGGGCGCCTACCTCGCGCTGGTCGCGGTGACGGCGCTGGGGGCGGGTGCGGCGCTGCGGTCGGTGGCCGGGGCGCTGACCGCGCTGTTCCTTCTGGTCGTGGGGCTGCCGGTGATGCTGCTGATGATGGGCGGCGACACGTCGGTGTTCTGGAGCGAGCGGACGCTGTTCGTGGCGGGCGCGGCCTTCATGGACACCGACCTGGCGCTGGGGCCGGTGGGCATCGGCCCGTTCTCCGCGGGCGTGGTAATCCTGTGCTGGTCGGCGGCGGCGTCGGCGGTGGGCGCACTGGTGCTCGCCCGCCGCGACGCCTGAGGAACGGGGGAAGGGCCGCGGTGGCGGGTCGTTGGTGGGAGCCGGTCGCGGCGGTGGCGCTGCGGTTCGTCCGTTCCCTGGCGGGGGCGTCGGCCGGTCAGGTGACGGCCGCGGTCACCGTGCTGTGGGTGCTGGCGGTGCCGGTGGCGCTGTGGCCGCCGTTGCGCCCCGCGGCGGCGGGGTGGGCGGTGCGGATCGCCGACCGGGACCTGGGCCGGCTGGCGCGCTGGTACGGGTCGGCGGTCCACCCCGACGCGGGGGTGCGCCCCCGGGTGCTGTACCTGCTGGCCCGGCTGCCGGTGGCGCTGGTGTCCTCGCTGCTGCTGTTCGTGCTGGGCGGGCTGGCCGTGCTGTTCGCGGGCGGCCTGGTGTGGGACGCCCTCACCGGGGGCGCCTCCGCGGTGGACATCCGGATGACGGGGGTCCGGATGCACGTGTCCTCGCTGTCCATGGGGGCGATCTTCGGCCTGGGCACCGCCGGGCTGCTGTGGGCGGCCACCGAGGCGGTCGCCGCGGTGGAGGCGCTGCTGGCCCGCCGCCTGGTCGGGCCCAGCACCCGGGACCTGATGGTGCGGCGCATCGACGAGCTGACCCGCACGCGTTCGGAGGTGGTGCGGGCGGTGGACGAGGAGCGCCGCCGGATCGAGCGCGACCTGCACGACGGGGTGCAGCAGCGGGTGGTGGCGCTGTCGATGCTGCTGGGCCGGGCCCGGCGCGGCGGCGACGCGGAGCGGGCGGCGGCGCTGGTGCGCGACGCCCACGCCGAGGCGCTGGTGCTGCTGGAGGAGCTGCGGGACGTGGCCTGGCGGGTCTACCCCAACGCGCTGGACACCCTGGGGCTGGAGGCGGCGCTGACGGAGGTGGCCGACCGGTGCCCGCTGCCGGTGACGGTGCGGGTGGCGGCCGACCCGCCGCCCGCGGGGGTGCCGGCCACGGCGCTGTACTTCGTGGCGCGGGAGGCCATCACCAACGCGGTCAAGCACTCCGGGGCCGGGCAGGTGGCGGTGCACCTGACCGGTGACGGCGGCGGCTGGGAGCTGCGGGTGTGGGACGACGGCCGGGGCGGTGCGGACCCGGCCGGGGGCGGGTTGACGGGGCTGGCGCGGCGGATCGCGGCGCTGGACGGCACACTGTCGGTGGACAGTCCCGCGGGCGGGCCGACCACGGTCCGCGCGGTCCTGTCCGGCTGAGGTCGGAAGAAGGTGGAGGGTCCATGCGTCTGGTGATCGCCGACGACTCGGTCCTGCTGCGGGAGGGACTGGTGCGCCTGCTGGAGGAGGAGGGGCACGAGGTGGCGGCGGCGGTCGGGGACGCCGAAGCGCTGGTGGCCGAGGTGGCCCGGCACGGGCCGGACGCGGCGGTGGTGGACGTGCGGATGCCGCCCACGCACACCGACGAGGGGCTGCGGGCGGCGCTGGACATCCGTGCCGGGCACCCGCGGGTGGCGGTGCTGGTGCTGTCGCAGTACGTGGAGCGGCGTTACGCCACCGAGCTCCTGGCCGGTTCGCCGGGCGGGGTGGGGTACCTGCTCAAGGACCGGGTGTCGGAGGTGGGCGAGTTCCTGGCGGCGCTGGAGCGGGTGGCGGCGGGCGGGGCCGCGTTCGACCCGGAGGTGGTGCGGCGGCTGCTGGCGCACGCCCGGCCCGATCCGCTGGCCCGGTTGACGCCGCGTGAGCGCGACGTGCTGGAGCAGATGGCGCAGGGGTGGAACAACCCGGCGATCGCGGAGCGGTTGCACGTGTCGCTGAGCGCGGTGGAAAAGCACGTCAACGCGATCTTCGACAAGTTGGACCTGGACCACGGCACCGGGCACAGCCGCCGGGTGCGGGCGGTGCTGCGCTACCTGGGGGCGTGATACGGCCGCACCCGGCGGGTACGGCGGCGGGGCCGCACCCGAGGGGTGCGGCCCCGCGTTCACACCCGGGTCACCGGGTCACTGGGCGCCGATGGCGGTCTCCACCTCGGAGATCCACTGCTGCGCGGCCTCCTCCGGGGTGAGGTCGCCGAAGGCCATCGAGTCGGTGACGCGCTTGGTGATCTCCACGACCTGGCCGGCGCCGATGGGCGGCGGCGGGTTGCCGTCCACGATGTCGTCCTCGACCTCGGACAGGAACACGGCGCTGCGCTCGTCGGCCGGGGGCAGCGAGCTCAGGATGCTGCCGCGCACGTCCACGTTGGCGGGCAGGCCCAGGTCCGACAGGATCAGTTCGGCGGCGTCGGTGCTGTTGAGCATGAAGTCGACGAAGCGGGCGGCCTCCTCCGGGTGCTCGGACCCGGCGGAGACGGAGTAGAACATGGCGGGCTTGAAGAACATGCCGGTGCGCTCGGCGGTGGACTCGCCGGGGTAGCGCAGCAGTTCGATCTCGCTGCCGGAGGACTCGGTGAGGCCGCCCAGCTGGTTGGTCCAGAAGTGGGCCATGGCGCCGGTGCCGGTGGCCAGCACCGACTGGTCGGGGCCGCCGGCCTCGATCTCCACGCTCTGGGACGCCTCGGGCTGGCCGCCGTTGTCCAGCAGCTCCTGGGTCATCTCGAACCAGGCGGTGAGGGTCTCCTCCGAGAAGCCCAGGCTGCCGTCCTCGTTGTAGAGGCGCTCCCCGTGCTGGCGGGCGAAGATCTGGAAGCCCTGCTCGTTGTAGGCCATGCTCTGGGTGCCGACGATGTCGCCGCCGGAGGCCTCGGTGATCTCGGCGGACAGCTCGATGTAGTCCTCCCAGGTCCAGGAGGTGTCGTCGGGCATCTCCACCCCGGCGGCCTCGAACGCCTCGGGGTCGGCCAGGATCGTGTAGGCGTTGACGCCGCTGGCGATGCCGTAGGTGGCGCCGTCCAGGTCGCCGCTCTCGGCGACCAGCGGGTCGATCTTGGACAGGTCCAGGCCCTCCAGCTGCGACAGGTCGGCCAGGGCGCCGCGGTCGCCGTACTCGCGCAGGTAGCGCTCCTCCTGCATCATGATGTCGGGGGCGTCGTCGGCCGCGGTGGAGGTGGCCAGCTTGTCCCAGTAGGAGCCCCAGTCGGTGTAGTCCGCGACGATCCGGATGTCGGGGTTCTGGGCCTCGAAGATGTCGATGACCTGCTGGAGCGTGGAGTGGCGGTCGTCGGAGCCCCACCAGGAGTAGCGCAGTTCGACGACGCCGTCCTCGGATTCGGAGCCGCCGCCTCCGCAGGCGGTGACGGCCAGGGCCAGGGCGGTCGCGGTCGCGGCGAGCGCCAGTGGTCGGCGGGCGCGACGCTTGTTCACGGGGGACATAGGGGGTCGGTCCTCTCGATCTCTGCTACTTGATGCCGGTGGTCGCGATGCCCTTGACGAGGTAGCGCTGGCCGGCGAGGAAGAATCCGAACACGGGGCCCAGCGCCACCACGGACATGGCGAACAGGGGGCCCCAGGAGGTCTGGGAGCTGGAGTCGACGAAGGTGCGCAGTGCCACCGGGACCGTGTACATGTCGGGCCGGGTGAGGAAGATCAGCTGGCTGAAGAAGTCGTTCCAGGTCCAGATGAAGGTGAAGATCGCGGTCGTGGCCAGGGCGGGCATCGACAGCGGCAGGATGATGCGCAGGAAGATCCGCACGTGGCCGCAGCCGTCGATGCGGGCGGCCTCGTCCAGGTCCCGGGGCAGGCCGCGGATGAACTGCACCATCAGGAAGATGAAGAACCCGTCGGTGGCCAGCAGCTTGGGGACGATGACCGGGTAGAACGTGTTGATCCAGTCCAGTTCCGCGAACAGGATGTACTGGGGCACGATCACCACGTGGATCGGCAGCATGATGGTGGCCAGCATGACCGCGAAGAAGAGCCGCTTGCCGCGGAACTCCAGGCGGGCGAAGGCGTAGGCGGCCATGGAGCAGCCGATGAGGTTGCCGATGATGGACCCGCCCACCACGATCGCCGAGTTCAGCAGGTAGTGGTGGAAGGGGTACTGGAGGGCGGTCCAGCCCTCGCTGTAGTTCTCCGGGGTGAAGTTCCAGGGGATCAGCCCCGGTTCCCGGAAGATCTCTGCGGTGGGTTTGAAGGAGCTCGACAGCATCCACAGCAGCGGGTAGAGCATGATCAGGCCGAAGCCGATCAGGCCGATGTGGGTGAGCAGACGCCGGATGCGCTCGTTCCGCTCACCGGTGCCGCGGGAGCGGGCGGGGAGCCGTGTGTCAGTCGCCATAGAAGACCCAGAACTTGGAGGCGAGGAAGTTCACCGCGGTGAATCCCCCGATGATCATCAGCAGGAGCCAGGCCATCGCCGAGGCGTAGCCCATGTCGAACGCGCCGAACCCCCGTTGGTAGAGGTAGAGCGTGTAGAAGAGGGTGGAGTCGGAGGGGCCGCCGGTGCCGCCGCTGACGATGAACGCCTGGGTGAAGGTCTGGAAGGCGTTGATGATCTGGAGCACCAGGTTGAAGAAGATGATGGGCGTGAGCATGGGGACCGTGATGTGCCAGAAGCGGTGCAGCGGCCCGGCCCCGTCCACCGCGGCGGCCTCGTAGTACATGGCGGGGATCTGGCGCAGCCCGGCCAGGAAGATGACCATGGGTGCGCCGAACGTCCACACGTTCAGCACGATCAGGGTGCTCAGGGCGTAATCGGGGTGGGAGACCCACCCCTCGCCCTGGATGCCGAAGACCGCCAGGACCTGGTTGACCAGGCCCTCGGCTCCGAACACCTGACGCCACAGGATGGCGACGGCGACGCTGCCGCCCAGCAGGGAGGGCAGGTAGTACACCGACCGGTACAGGGCCAGGCCGCGCACGCCCCGGTCCAGGACCATCGCCAGTGCCAGGGCGAGCGCGAGCTGGAGGGGCACCGACACGAACACGTAGACGAAGGTGACCCGCAGGGAGCTGTGCAGGCGTTCGTCCTCGAACATCCGCTCGTAGTTGGCCAGGCCCACGAAGTCGTAGTCGCCGATGAGGTTGTAGTCGGTGAAGGAGAAGTACAGCGAGGCCAGCAGGGGGCCGGCGGTGATGAGGGCCAGGCCCACGAACCAGGGGGCGAGGAAGCCGTACGCGGCGAGGTTCTCGCGCTTGCGGCGGCCGGTGCCGCCCGTGGGGGCGCGGCGGCCGCGGCCGGCGGGGGCCGGAGGCGCCGCCGCCGGGCGGGTGCCGCGCTGGAGGAGCGCGCTCACAGGGATCCGCCTCCTGTGGGGGCGGTCTCCGACCGTGAGGTGGAGACGCGCGTACCAGGGTGCATGGTCACGGACCGCCAATCTGATCGGGGAGGGTGCGGGACGGGGGCCGATGACCCCTTGTGTCCGAGAACACTGCGGAAAGACGCAGGTTATGAGTTGGTAAGCGCTATCCAGCTACTAGGATGATCAGTTTCTAGCACCGGGTTACATGGGTGTCAACGCCCGGTTTCCTCTTGCGGGGCAAGCGCCGCCCGGATCGTTACCTTCCGGTTCGCCCGCCGGGCAGGGGTTTCTTCGGGAAGAACCTGCTCTTTTGTGACTGTTTCATCCCCTTGTTCGCCCCGTGCGCCCCACCCGTTTCATGCGCGGGATCGCTCCCGGGCATTGTGATTCGCTTGGGAAAGCGTTTACCATCCTGGTGTGAACCACACCACGCAACGCAGGTACGCGATCGTCGGCACCGGCTCCCGGGCCCGGATGTACACCCGGGCCCTGGCCGGCTCCCACCGCCGTCACGGGGCCCTGGTCGCCCTGTGCGACACCAACGCCACCCGCATGGCGGTGCACAACGGGATCGTCGCCGAGGCGGGCCTGGACCCCGTGCCCACCTACGCCGCCGACGCCTTCTCCCGCATGCTCACCGAGCAGGCCGTGGACGAGGTGATCGTGGCCACCGTCGACCACACCCACGCCGACTACATCGTCGCCGCCCTGGAGCACGGCGCCGACGTCATCACCGAGAAGCCCATGACCACCGACCTGGACGGGCTGCGCCGCATCGAGGACGCCCGCGAGCGCACCGGCGGCCGGGTCACCGTGGGCTTCAACTACCGCTACAACCCCGTCCACCGCCGCGTCCGCGAGCTCATCGCCGACGGCGCGATCGGCGAGGTCGGCTCGGTCCACTTCGAATGGATGCTGGACCTGCGCCACGGCGCCGACTACTTCCGCCGCTGGCACCGCGACAAGGCCAACTCCGGCGGCCTGCTCGTGCACAAGGCCAGCCACCACTTCGACCTGGTCAACTGGTGGATCGCCGCCCGCCCCGAGGAGGTCTTCGCCTCCGGCCGGCTGTTCTTCTACGGCGACGAGAACGGGAGGCGGCACGGCCTGGCCGCCGACTACGAGCGCGGCCACGGCTCCGCGGCCGCCGACGCCGACCCCTTCGCCCTGCACCTGGCCGACAGCGCCGACCTGAGCGCCCTGTACCTGGACGCCGAGCACGAGGACGGCTACCGTCGCGACCTCAACGTGTTCGGCCCCGGCATCACCATCGAGGACGACATGTCGGTCCTGGTCCGCTACGACACCGGGGCCCGCCTGACCTACCACCTCACCGCCTACGCCCCCTGGGAGGGGTACCGGCTGGCCGTCACCGGCAGCCGGGGCCGTCTGGAGCTGGACATGGTGGAGTTCGACCGCACCGTGGCGGGGCGCACCGAGGACAACCCGGTGCGCGGCATGCCCGCGCCCAAGGAGGACACCGTCTCCCGGCTGCTCCTGCGCCGCCACTGGCAGGAGCCCGAGGAGATCCCGGTGGAGGTCGGCACCGGCGGCCACGGCGGCGGCGACACCGCCATGCTCGACGCCCTGCTGGGCCGGCTGGACGACGGCATCCGCCCCGACCACGCCGACGGCGGCAACGCCCTGCTCACCGGGCTGGCCGCCAACGCCTCCATGGCCGCGGGGACGCCGGTGCGCGTCGCCGACCTGCTCGCCGGGAAGGACGCGTGAGCGCCGCCGGGCCGGTGCCGCTGCTGCTGGTGGGCCTGCACGGCCACGGCCGCTCCCACCTGCGCTCCCTGCTGCCCCTGGCCAAGGCCGGAACGGTGCACCTGGCGGGGGTGTGCGACCGGGTGCCGCCCGTGCCGGGCGACGACCTGGAGGGGCACGGGCCCGTCCCCTTCTTCGACGACCTGCCCACCGCCCTGAAGCGGACGGGGGCGCGCGTCACCGTCCTGGTGACCCCCATCCACACCCACCTGCCGCTGGCCCTGACCGTCCTGGAGCACGGCTCCCACGTGCTGTTGGAGAAGCCCACCACCGCCACCCTGGCCGAGCTGGACCGGCTGGTGGAGGCGGTCGACGCGGCCGGGCTGGCCTGCCAGGTCGGGTTCCAGAGCCTGGGGTCGGCGGCCGTGGACGCGGTGCGCGCCCTGATCGCCGAGGGCGCGGTGGGGCGGGTGCGCGGCATCGGCGGCTCCGGGGCGTGGAAGCGCACCTCGGCGTACTACGCCCGCGCCCCCTGGGCGGGGCGGCGGCGCCTGGACGGGCGCGAGGTGGTGGACGGGGCGGTCACCAACCCGTTCGCGCACGCGACCGCCACCGCGCTGGCCCTGACCGGGGAGGGCGCCCACGCCCCCTCGGACATCGAGCTGGACCTGTACCGGGCCCACCCCATCGAGAGCGACGACACCTCGGCGGTGCGGCTGACCACCGCCGGGGGCACGACGGTGGCGCTGGCGGTGACGCTGTGCGCGCCCGACAGCGCTCCGCCGGTGCTGGTGGTGCACGGCGAGCGCGGCCGGATCGAGCTGGAGTACACGCTGGACCGGGTCACCGTGCACCGGCCGGGCAGGGCGCCGCTGACCACGACCCACCCGCGCCGCCACCTGGTGGCCGACCTGGTCGACCACCTGCGCCACGGGACCCCGCTGCTGGTGCCCCCGGCGGCCACCCGCGGGTTCGTGCACGTGGTGGAGGCGGTGCGCACCGGACCCGATCCGGCGCCCATCGGCCTGGAACACCAGCGGGTGTGGGAGGAGGACGGCGCCGTCCACCGGACCGTGCACGGCGTCTCCGACCTGGTCGCCCGCGCCGCCGAGTCCCTGTCCCTGTTCCGCGAGCTGGACGTCCCCTGGGCGCGGACGAACCCGGAGGTAGGCCCGTGATGAGGATGGGGATCGACGGCGACGGCGTCGCGGCGGCGGTGTGGAACGACGGGGCCGACATGGAACCGCGGCTGTCCCCGCGCCCGTACCTGCACCCGGTGCGCACCCGGGCCGGGGTCGTGGTGACCGAGGTGGTCCCCGAGGACCACCGCCACCACCTGGGGGTGGGGGTGGCGGTGCCCGACGTCTCGGGCACCACGTTCTGGGGCGGGCGCACCTTCACCCCCGACCGGGGGTCGGTGCTGCTGGACAACCACGGGCGTCAGAGCTCGCGGGGCCCGGTCCCCCACCCGGAGGGCGGGTGGGTGGAGGAGGTGTCCTGGACGGGGCCCGGGCGGGAGGAGCTGCTGCGCGAGGAGCGCCGCTGGCGGGCCCGCGGACTGGACGGGTCCACCTGGGTGCTGGACCTGGACTGCACCCTGCGCAACACCTGCGGCCGTGATCTGTCCATCGGGAGCCCGGCCACCAACGGCCGCCCCGGCGCCGGGTACGGGGGGCTGTTCTGGCGGGCCCCGATCGGCCCCACCGCACCCCGGGTCCTGGGGCCGCGGGGCATGCGGGGGGAGCAGGCGCTGCACGGGTCGCGGGCGGACTGGCTGGCCCTGGCCGGGGACGCGGGCGGGCCGTGGACCCTGCTGTTCCATCAGCCCGGTGGGCACACCGACCCCTGGTTCGTGCGCGCCGAGGAGTACCCCGGGGTCGGCCCGGCGCTGGCGTGGGAGGAGCGGCTGCCGCTTCCCGCGGGGCGGGTGTTGACCAGGAGTCTGCGCACCGCCGTCACCGACGGGCACCCCGAGGACGCGGACGCCCTGGCGGCGGCCGTCATCGCCCTGCCCTGACCCGTGCACTCCGCTGCACTCGAAACGAAAGAAGGAGACCCCGCATGCGTGTGCTCGTCACCGGAGGATCGGGGCGGCTGGGCCGCAGTGTCGTCGCGGCCCTGGCCGCCCGAGGGCACGAGGTGACCTCGGTGGACCTGGCGCCGGCCGATCCACCGCCCGGGGTGGCGGGCCTGGTCGCGGACCTGCTGGACGCGGACGCGCGGTCCGGCGTCTTCGCGTCCGCCCGCCCCGAGGCGGTGGTGCACCTGGCCGGGATCGCGGTGCCGTTCGCCCGCCCCGACGTGGAGACCCTCCAGGTCAACACGGGTTTGGCCTGGGCGGTGCTGGGGGCGGCCGTGGAGCACGGCGCCCGGGTGGCGGTGGCCGCCTCCAGTCCGACCGTGTACGGCTACAACACCCCCGGGTGGCGGCCCCGGTACCTGCCGCTGGACGAGGAGCACCCGGTCGCGCCCTGGCACGCCTACGGGCTCAGCAAGCTCATCGTGGAGGAGGCGGTGCGGGCGCTGGCGCGGACCTCGGGGGACTGCGTGCTGTGCGCGGTGCGGCCCGGATACGTTGTGGCCCCGCAGGAGTGGGCGGGTGCGCCCACCCAGCTGGGGCACACCATGGCCGAGCGGGTGGCCGACCCGGGGCTGGCGGGGACGTCGCTGTTCAACTATGTGGATGCCGCCGACGCGGCGGACCTGTTCGCCCGCATCGTGGAGGATCCGGGGCGGGCCGAGCACGGCGGGGTGTACAACGCGGTGGCCGCCGACCCGCTGGCCGAGGGGCCGGTGGACGCCCTGATGGCGCGTCTGCACCCCGGTTCGGCGCCGGTGGCCGGGGCGCTGGCCGACGGGCGGGCGGTGTTCTCCAGTGACAAGGCCCGCCGGGATCTGGGGTGGGAGCCCCGGGCCTCCTGGCGCGACCTGTTGCGCGTCGACCGGGCGGGGTGAGGCGGTGCAGCGTCGGGGCACCGCCCGCTCGGCTACCCTGGGAAAGAGTTTTCCAGGACGTGGGACGAGAAGGGCCAGGGGCGTGGACTCGGGGTACGTAACGCTGGAACAGGTGGCCGAGCACGCCGGGGTCTCCCTGGCGACCGCCTCCAGGGTCATCAACGGCAGTACCCGGCAGGTCAGCCAGCGGCTGCGGGACCGTGTCACCGCCAGCGCGCAGCAGTTGGGGTACCTGGCCAACGCCTCGGCCCAGACGTTGGCGCGCAACAGCAGTTCCCTGGTGGGGCTGCTGGTGCACGACATCTCCGACCCCTACTTCTCGTCGATCGCGGCCGGGGTGACCCGGTGCACCGAGGAGCAGGGGCTGGTGCTGGTGCTGGGCACCACCGGCCGGTCGGTGCAGAAGGAGGGCCGGGTGCTGGCCGCGCTGCGCTCGCACCGGGCCAAGGCGGTGATCCTGGTGGGGTCGCGGTCCACCGACGAGGAGAGCAACGCCCGGCTGGCCCGGGAGATCGAGGCGTTCCGCCGCCAGGGCGGGCGGGTGGCGTGCGTGTCGCAGCCGGGCCTGCCCGCGGACACGGTCAGCCCGGACAACGCGTCGGGGGCGGCGGCCCTGGCCCGGCACCTGGTGGGGCTGGGCCACCGCCGGTTCGCGATCCTGGCCGGGCCCAGCGACCTGCGCACCGCCCGCGAGCGGTTGGACGGGTTCCACGGGGCGCTGTCGGCGGCGGGGATCGCCCTGGACCACAACAACGTGATGCACGGGGCGTTCACCCGGGACGGGGGGTACGAGTCCACCCGGCGGCTGATGACGCTGGGCACCGACGCCACCTGTCTGTTCGCGGTCAACGACGTGATGGCGACCGGGGCGATGGCGGCCCTGCGCGATCTGGGGATGAAGGTGCCCGGGGACCTGTCGGTGGCCGGGTTCGACGACATTCCGACCCTGCGTGATCTGACCCCGGCGCTGACCACGGTGCGGCTGCCGTTGGAGGAGATGGGGGAGAAGGCCGCGGAGCTGGCCCTGGACGTGGACCATGAGGGCGACTTCCGGGTGGTGACCGTGCCGGGGGAGGTGGTGGCGCGGGAGAGCACCGCGCCGCCCACCGCCCCCTGAGCAGGGGTCAGCCCGTGAGGATCGCCGACAGGTCCCGGTCCGCGAGGTCGGGGCGGCCGGTGTACGTGGCGCTGCCCCGGGGGCGGGCCGCGGGGCCCGCGGTGGAGGAGTTCGCGGAACGGCTGCGGCGGGCCACCGCGCTGGTGCCCGCGGTGTCCGGCGCGGCGGCGGGGCGCCGCAGCGCCCCGCCGCCCGTCCCGTCCGGTGCTAGGGGAGGGGAGTGAGCGTGTCGGCGAACACCACACCGTGCCCGAGGCCGGTGTCCGCCGACAGCGCCCCGCGCTCCACCCGCACACCGCTGGGGGCGGCCAATGCCCCCAGGGCTGCGAAGGAGGCGCGGTCGATGTCCTCGACCATCGCTGGTCGGGACAGGCACAGGGCCAGCTGCCCGGACAGCTCGGGCAGCAGGTGGGGGGCGACCGGCACGCCCCGGCGGTCGGCCGTCTCGGCGATGCGCAGGAACGGGGTGATGCCGCCCACGCGCACGACGTTGGGCTGGGCGATGTCGCACACCCCCGCGTCGATGTAGCGCTCGAACTCCTCGACGGTGCGCAGGTTCTCGCCCAGGGCGAACGGCACCGGGGTGCGCGAGCGCAGCCGGACGTGGGAGCGCAGGTCGTCGGCGGGCAGCGGTTCCTCGATGAAGTGCGGGTCGTGTTCGGCCAGCGCCGCCAGGGCGCGGGCCGCGGCGGGCACGTCCCAGCGCTGGTTGGCGTCGACCATGAGGAGGCCGTCCGCGCCCAGCAGGGTGCGCACCGCCCGGACCCGTTCGGCGTCGCGGGCCGGATCGGGTGAGCCGACCTTGATCTTCACCGCCCGGTGCCCGGCCGCCAGCCACCCGCGCACCTGGTCCTGGAGGTCGGTGAGGGGGTAGTCCAGGTTGACGCCGCTGCCGTAGGCGGGCACCGTCTGCCGGCGCCTGCCCAGCAGTTCCACCAGGGGCAGCCCGGCGGCCTCGGCCGCCAGGTCCCACAGGGCGATGTCGATCGCGGCCAGCGCCATCAGGGTGATGCCGGCGGTGCCCGCCTCGCGCAGGTGCCGGCGCAGCTCGTCCCAGCGGGCGGGGTGGGCGGGCCCGCCCACCAGGGCGGGCCGCAGGTCGTCCTCGATGAGCGCGCGCACCGAGCGGGCGCCGATGAGCGGGGTCCAGGAGAACCCCGTCCCGGTGAGTCCGGTGTCGGTGTCCACCTCCACCACGACGATGTCGTTGCGGTCCACCCCTCCGTCCCACGCCCGGTGCAGGGGCAGGCGGTGGGCGCGGACCCGCATCCCGGTGACGCGCACGTGCTCAGCCCTTCCCGACCAGGGTCAGCCCGGTCTCGATGAGCGCCGCCAGTTCGGCCTCCTCCTCCGGGGTGGGGTCCACGAACGGCGCACGCACCCCGCCCACCGGGACACCGCGCAGCCGCGCACCGGCCTTGACCAGGGACACCGCGTATCCCGGGGAGCGGTCGCGCAGGCCCACCAGCGGGTCGAAGAACTCGGCCAGGAGCCGGCCGGCCAGCGGGTCGCCGGTCTCGATCGCGCTGTGGAAGGCGTCGGCCACCTCGGGTACGAAGGCGAACGCCGCCGAGGAGTACAGCGGCACCCCCACGCCCCGGTAGGCGGGGACGGTCAGCTCGGCGGTGGGCAGCCCGTTGAAGAACGTGAAGTCCTCGCCGCGCACCTGCCGTACCGCGAGCACGATCCGGTGCATCAGCCCCAGGTCGCCGACCCCGTCCTTGATCCCGACCACGGCGGGCAGGGCCGCGATCTCCGCGGCGGTCTCGGGGGTCAGGACCAGGGTGCCGCGCTGGTAGACGATGATCGGCAGGTCCGCCGCGGCGGCGACGGTGCGCACGTACTCCACGATCCCCCGCTGCGGTGCCGCGACCAGGTACGGGGGCAGCAGCAGGACGGCGTCGGCGCCCGCCGCCTCGGCGGCGCGGGCCTGTTCGGCGGCGGTGGCGACGCTGCCGCCCGCGCCGGCCACCACCGGCACGGCGCCGGCGACGACCTCGACCGTACGGGCGACCACGGCGGTGTGCTCGGCGGCCGACAGGGCGTGGATCTCCCCGGTGCCGCAGGCGGTGAACACCCCGCCGGCGCCGTGGGAGATCCCGGAGGCGACGTGCTCGGCGAGCACGTCGAGGTCCACGTCGCCGTCGGGGCCGAAGGGGGTGAGGGGGAAGAAGAGGATTCCGTCGAAGCGCATGGCTCTCCTCAGGGGAGGGGGTGGGTCACAGGACGTGTTCGGTGTGGCGGCGGGCCGTGGTGGCGATGACGTCGTCGATGTCGGCCGCCCAGATGTCGGCGTTGAAGATCTCGACCTCGATGTCGCCGGTGTGTCCGGCGGCCTCCACCGACTCGCGCAGGGACCGCACGTCGATGTGGCCGTCGCCGACCATGCCCCGCCCCAGCAGGGCGTCGGCGGGCAGCGGCAGGATCCAGTCGCAGACCTGGAACAGGGCGATGCGCCCGCCCGCGCCGGCCCGGGCGATCTGGGCCTGCACCTGGGGGTCCCACCACACGTGGTAGGTGTCCACGGTGACGCCGACCGCCTCGGCGGGGAACTCCTCGGCCAGGTCCAGGGCCTGGTCCAGGGTGGACAGCACCGCCCGGTCGGCGCAGAACATCGGGTGCAGGGGCTCCAGGCCCAGGCGGACGCCGCGTTCTGCGGCGTAGGGGGCCAGTACCGCCAGGGCGTCGGTGACGCGGGCGCGCGCCCCGGGCAGGTCGCGGTCGCCTTCGGGCAGGCCGCCCACGACCATGACCAGGACCGGGGCGCCCAGGGCGGCGGCCTCGTCGATGGCGCGCCGGTTGTCGTCCAGTGCGGGTGCCGGGTCGTGGCCGGTGAGGAAGCCGGCCCGGCAGTAGGAGGTGACCCGCAGGCCCGAGCGGCGCACCAGGGCGGCGGCCTTGTCCAGGCCCAGGTCGGCGACGTGTTCGCGCCACAGGCCGATCGCCGGCACCCCGGCGCGCAGGCAGCCGTCGACGGCCTGGACCAGGGTGCTCGGGCGGACGGTGGCCTGGTTGAGGGACAGCCGGGCCAGGCGGGGGTCGCCCGGCTCGGGGGTGGGGACGCAGGCCGGGAGTCCGGTGGGGACGTCCACGGCGGCGGGGACGGGGGTGCTCATCGCTCCACCCCCGCCACGCGCAGCAGGGTGCGCATGCGCTCGACGGCCAGGTCGGGGTCGGTGAGGACCCCGGCGGCGTCGGCCAGGCGCAGGATGCGGGCCAGGTGGGGCAGGTCGCGGGCGGACTGCATCCCGCCGACCATGTGGAACCCGGACTGGTGGCCGTTGAGCCAGGCCAGGAACGCGATTCCGGTCTTGTAGTGGGGGGTGGGCGCGCAGAACAGGTGGCGGGCCAGCGGGACGGTGGGTTCGAGCAGGGCCCGGTAGCGGTCGGTGTCCCCGGCGTCCAGGGCGGCCAGGGCGCGGGCGGCGGCCGGGGCGATGGCGGCGAACACGCCCAGCAGGGCGTGGGAGTGGCCGTGGTCGTCGCCCAGGACGAGGTCGGGGTAGTGGAAGTCGTCGCCGGTGTACAGGCGCACCCCGGCGGGCAGCAGGCGGCGCAGCCGGACCTCCAGGCCGGCGTCGAGCAGGGACACCTTGATGCCGTCGACGCGGTCGGCGTGGTCGGCGATCAGGGCGGCCACGGGTTCGATGGCGTCGGCCGGGTCGGTGAACCCCCAGTACCCGGCCAGGGCGGGGTCGAAGACCGCGCCCAGCCAGTGCAGGATGACCGGGCCCTGGGCGCGGTCGAGCAGGGCGGAGTAGACGCGGGTGTAGTCGCCGGGTCCGGTGGCGACGGCGGCCAGGGCGCGTGAGGCCATCAGGACGGGGACGGCCCCGGCCTTGTGGACCAGGTCGAGCTGGTCGCCGTAGGCGGTGATAACGCTTTCCAGGTCGGCGTGCGAAGGCTCCAGGGCGTCGGTGCCCACTCCGCAGGCCAGGGCGGCGCCGCGGGCGGCGGCCTCGGCGCCCGAGCGCCGGATCAGCTCGGCGACGGTGTCGGGGTCCAGGCCCATGCCGCGCTGGGCCGTGTCCATCGCGTCGGCCACGCCCAGGCCCTGGTCCCACAGGCGGTGGCGGAAGGCCAGGGTGGCGTCCCAGTCCAGGACGGCCGGGGCGCCGGGGGCGTTGGGGTACAGCGGGTCGGCGACCACGTGCGCGGCGGCGTAGGCGGTGCGGGTGCGGGACGGGGGGACGGGGGAGGTGTCGGCGGCGGGGCCGGTGGGGGTGAAGGGGGCGAGGGAGCCGTCTCCCTCGGGCAGCGGCAGGGGGCTCATCGGATCGAGACCTCGCCGAGTTCGATGGTGCGGCCGGTGCGGGCCGACTCCAGCCCGGCCTCGGCCATCTGTAGACCGCGCGCCCCCGACAGCAGGTCGTGGGGGAAGGGCGAGCCGGTGGCCACGTGCCGCAGGAAGCCCTCCCACTGGGCGCGGAACCCGTTGGGGAAGTCGGTGTTGTCGGGGACGTCCTCCCACTGCTCGCGGTAGCGGCCCGGGTCGGCGGCGTCGGGGTCCCACACGGCCTTGGGGGTGCGGGCGCGGTGCTGGAACCGGCAGGAGCGCAGGCCCGCCACGGCGCTGCCGTGGGTGCCGTCGACCTGGAACTCCACCAGTTCGTCGCGGTTCACGCGCACGCTCCAGGAGGAGTTGATCTGGGCGATGGTGCCGCCCTGGAGCTCGAAGATGCCGTAGGCGGCGTCGTCGGCGGTGGCGTCGTAGGGGGCGCCGTTCTCGTCCCAGCGGCGGGGGACGTGGGTGGCGGTGCGGGCGGTGACGTTGCGGACCGGGCCGAAGAGGTGCTCCAGGATGTAGTGCCAGTGGGGGAACATGTCCAGGACGATGCCGCCGCCCTCTTCGGCGCGGTAGTTCCAGCTGGGGCGCTGGGCGGGCTGCCAGTCGCCCTCGAAGACCCAGTAGCCGAACTCCCCCCGTACGGACAGGATCTCGCCGAAGAAGCCGGAGTCCACCAGGCGGCGCAGTTTGAGCAGGCCGGGCAGGAAGAGTTTGTCCTGGACGACGCCGTTGCACACGCCCGCCTGCTCGGCGAGCTTGGCCAGGTCCAGGGCGGAGTCCAGGGTGGACGCGGTGGGCTTCTCGACGTAGATGTGCTTGCCCGCCGCGATGGCCGAGCGGACGGCCGCCTCGCGGGCGTGGGTGATCTGGGCGTCGAAGTAGACCGAGACCTCCGGGTCGGACAGGACGGCGTCCAGGTCGGTCGACCACCGGGTCAGGCCGTGCCGGTCGGCGATCTCGCGCAGTTTGCGCTCGGAGCGGCCGATCAGGATGGGTTCGGGCAGGAGCCGGGAGCCGTCGGGCAGCGGGATGCCGCCGTCGTCGCGGATGGCCAGGATGGACCGGGTCAGGTGCTGTCGGTATCCCATGCGCCCGGTGACGCCGTTCATGGCGATGCCCAGTACGCGATCGCTCATCTGATGTGACCACCTCTCTCGTGAAAGCGCTTTCCACCTTACGGCAAAGTTCGTCTCCACACCAGTGGCGAACGGTGCCGCCGAGGGCGGAGGGCGGCCGGACGCGGTGGTCGCGGGCGTTGAGAGGCTGGTCATCCGCCGCCGGGGGCGCGCGGATGCTGCTTCGTCGCGCGCGCGGTCGGACGTCTTCGCGGCGCCGGGCCCCGGCGGGCGCGCCCTGCCCGCTCCCGGTTCTCCCGGCGGGCCCGACCTGGGCGGACTCCGCCGTCGGGGGCGGTCGGCCGGAATCGGTCCCATGGTCCGACCGTGTTCCCGGGAAAGGGAAAGCGCTTACTTTTCCGGGGTGGGACCCGCCCGCCGACCGACGGGTCCGCGCGTCAGCGTGCGGTGTGCGCGGTGATCTCGGCCAGCACCGGGTCCCACAGCGGCTCGGGCGGGTACTGGTGGCCCACGCCGGGCAGCGGCACCAGGCGGGCGCCGGGGATCGCCCCGGCCAGCGCCTGTCCGTGGGGCAGGGGGAACAACGGGTCCTCGGTGCCGTGCAGGACCAGCGTGGGGACGGTGATGTTCGCCGGGTCGGGGTCGGGCGACCCGTCCTCCTCCAGGATCCAGTGGTTGGTCTGCATCGCGGCCATGTCGGTGGTGCGGTCGTACACCCGCGCGGAGGTCGCGCGCGACCGCTCGGCGTCGAAGACCGACCCGGCGAACACGCGCTCGCCCTCGACCATCGCCTCGATCGCGGCCGCGCGGTCGGTCCAGTCCGGCCCGGGGCCCTGGTCGGCGAACACCGCCTTGAGCCGCGGCTCCATCGGCGGCAGCCCGGGCCGGTCCGGGCCGCCGGGGGTGGCGGACTCCAGTGTCAGGCTCACGACCCGCTCCGGGTGGCCGAGGGCGATGCACTGGGCGAGGTCGGCGCCCATCGAGATCCCCACCAGGTGCGCGGTGCGCGCGCCCAGCCCGTCCAGGACGGCCAGGGCGTCGGCCACCAGGTCCGTGCGGGTGTAGCCGGGCGCGCCGGCCGGGTAGGCGGTGGACCGGCCGGTGTCGCGCAGGTCGTACCGCACCACGTGGCGCCCGGCGGCGGCGAGCCGGGCGCAGAAGCCGTCCTCCCAGTAGTCCATGGAGGAGGCCGCGCCGCCGATGAGCAGGACGGTCGGGTCCTGGGCCGAACCGAACGCCTCCGCGCAGACCAGGGCGTCGCCGGAGGGCAGCAGCAGTTCTCCCGAGCGGACGGGATCGGTGGCCATGGTGTTCCCCTAACTACGAAATTAATAGCTGCTACTATTATTTTCATAGTTACGAGGGGGGTTCAAGTGCCCGGTAAGCGGAGTTACGGCGAGGGGTGCCCGATCGCGCACTCCCTGGACCTGGTCGGCGAGCGGTGGGCGCTGCTCGTCGTCCGGGAGCTGCGGCTGGGGCCGCGCCGGTACCGCGACCTCCAGGAGGCGCTGCCCGCCATCGCGCCCACCGTGCTCTCCCAGCGCCTGAAGGACCTGGAGGCCGTCGGCGTCCTGCGCCGCCGGGAGCTGCCGCCCCCGGCTCCGGCCCGGGTGTACGAGCTGACCGAATGGGGCGCCGAGCTGGAACCGGTCTTCCGGGCGCTGGCCCGGTGGGGCGTGCGCTCCCCGGTGGTCCCGCTGTCGGGAGAGGTGAGCGCCGACTCCGTCATGCTGGGTCTGCGCACGTTCTTCGACCCGCCCCGGAACCACGGGCCCTGGTCGGCCGACTACGACGTGTGGCTGGGCCGCGAGTGCTACCGGATCGGCGTCCGGGAGGGGCGGCTGGCGCACCTGGCCCGGGGCGAGGCCCCGGGCCGGGCGGACGTCGTCGTGCGCACCGCCAAGGACACCTGGCAGCGGGTGCTGGCGCGGGAGGAGCCGCCGGCCGACGCCGTGGCCGCGGGCCGGCTGGAGATCGAGGGCGACCCCGCTCTGCTGGACCGCCTCGTCGCCGCCGCGGCGCCGCCCCCCGCCGTCCGGTAGCCGCTCAGGCGTCGGAGGAGTCCAAGGCGATGCCGGGCAGGTCGGGCAGGTCCGCCAGGGTGGTGACCCGGTGCAGGTGGTGCACGCCCGGCGGCAGGTCCGCGGCCAGGCCCACCGCGTGGGCGGTCACCAGGGCGGTGGCCCGCGACTGGCCGCGGCCGCGCGCCCGGCGCAGGTGGGGGCCGCTGCGCGCGGCCGCCGTCCAGGCGTCCGAACCCGGCAGGTGCGGGACCCGCCGCAGGCGGCCCGCGCCGGGCAGGCGGGCCAGCAGCCCCAGACCCCGGGTCAGGGCGGGGGAGTCCAGCCCCAGATGGGTGCGGACCGGGCGGTCCAGGTCGCGGGTGAGCACGTGCTGATCGGCGAAGTCGGCGCGCAGCAACCGCCGCCGCCCCTGTCCGGGCAGGTCGACCCGGGCGCCCCGGGACAGGTTGCGCACCGGCTCGCCGGTGGCCGGGTCGGGGAAGGAGCGGCCGAGCAGGCCGAGCGTCCACGCGGTGGCGGCCGCCCCGTGCGCCTCGCCCTCGCCCAGGAGCACGGCCACGTCGATCGGGCCGGTGCCCGGGTGGGCCGCGTGCAGGTCGGCGGCGAGCAGGGTGGTCAGCCCCGGGGCCAGGCCCACGCTGAGCAGTACCGGGGCGCGCGGGGTCAGGCGTTGGAGCCGGGCGGTGTAGTCGGCGGTGGCGGTGGGGTCGACGAAGGCCGCCCCGCGGTCGGCGGCGATCTCCGCGAGTGCGGGGTCCTCGGCCCCGGCGGTGTTGACCACGACGTCGATCCCCGCCAGGGCGTCGCGGTAGTCGCTCCGGCGGGCCAGGTCCAGGGGCAGGTCGGCGCGGCGGGGGTCGCGCCCGGAGGTCAGGCAGGTGTGTCCGGCGGCGCGCAGTGCGGCCGTGGTGGGCGCGCCGACCGCGCCGTAGCCGCCCAGGACCAGTACCCGCAGGTTTCTTGTAGTCATACTCCAAATAGATATGTGGAGTCTTACTACAGTCAAGTCCTAGGATCGTGGCCATGGACACACCCGCCGTCGACGGGCGCACCGCCCGCTCCCTGGCCACCCGCGCCCGGATCGCCCGGGCCGCCGCCGCCCTGTTCACCGCGCAGGGGTACGCCGCCACCAGCGTCCAGGCGATCGCCGCCGAGGCGGGGGTGGGCGTGCAGACGGTGTACTACACCTTCAAGACCAAGGCGGCGGTGCTCAGGGAGGCCGTCGACCAGGCCGTCGCCGGGGACGCCGCCCCCGTGCCCACCCTGGAGCGCCCCTGGGTGCGCGACGCGCTGGCCGCCCCCGACGCCGCCGCCCAGGTGCGCCTACAGGTCGCCGGGGCCGGCGCGGTGATGGAGCGGGTCGCCGGGCTGCTGGAGGCGGTGCGCGGCGGCACCGCCGACCCCGACCTCGCCGAGCTGTGGCGCACCAACGTCGAGCAGCGCCGCACCGTGCAGCGGGTCTTCGCCGACGCCCTGGCCGACCGGGGGGCACTGCGCCCCGGGCTGGACGCCGCGCAGGCCGCCGACCTCATGGTCGGCCTGCTCTCCCCGGAGCTGTTCACCCTGTACACCGCGCACCTGGGCCGCTCCGCGGCCTGGTGGCGCGGGCACACCACCGACGCGCTGCTGCACCAGGTGGTCCGGTCCTGACCGGGGGAGGCCCCGCGCCCGGTCCCGGTCACGGGGCCTCCCCCCGGGCGGTCGCGGTGGTCGCCCGCCGGCCTGGAGCGGCGCCGTCCCCCCGCCCCGCCGCCCGCGGCCCTGCCGGGGACCGCACCTTCGGCCCGGGAACCGCACGAGCGGGAACCGGAGCGGAGCGACCCCGGGTACCGGACCCACCACGACCCCGGGTCCCGAGCCCCGGGGCGGCCCGGTTCCCCGCCGCTTCGGGCGCAGGTCCCCGCCGGTTACGATGGCACCTGCCGTGCCCGCAGCGGCCGGTGCCCGGCGCCGGCCGCTGCGGTCCGAACCGGGGTGAGGGAAGATCCATGTTGAATCTGGCGGCGGGGGAGACCCCGACCTACCTCGGCCCGATCGTGGCCCTGCTCGTGGCGGCGGGCCTGATCGGGGCGCTGTTCGTCCGGATCCGGGTCGTCCCGATCGTGGGCTTCCTCCTGGCGGGTGTGGTCATCGGCCCCCACCAGCTCGGGTTCGTCGCCGACGAGGAGGTCGTCCGCAGCGCCGCCGACATCGGGGTGATGCTGCTGCTCTTCACCATCGGTGTGGAGTTCTCGGTCGACCGCCTGGCCCGGATCAAGCGCTTCGTGCTGGGCGGCGGCAGCGCCCAGGTGGTGCTGACCACCCTCGCCGTGACCGGGCTCGTGGTCGCCTTCGGCGGCGACTGGCGGGTCGGCGTCTTCACCGGCTTCCTGGTCGCGCTGTCCTCCACCGCGATCGTGCTGAAGGTGGTCGCGGCCAAGGGGCTGACCCGCCAACCCGTGGGCCAGGCCGCCGTGGGCACGCTCATCTTCCAGGACCTGGCCGTCATCGCCATGGTGCTGCTGGTCCCGCTCCTGGGCGGGGGCGGCGGCGAGGGGTTCTGGGGGATCGCCCGGGCGCTGGGCACCGCCGCCCTGGTCCTGGTCGCCGTCATCGTCATCGCGCGCAAGGTCATGCCGCCGCTGCTGGAACGGGTCGCCCGGCTGTGCTCGCCGGAGGTCTTCCTGCTGACCATCGTGGCGATCGCCCTGGGCGTGGCCTATCTGACCTCGCTCGCCGGGGTCAGCAACGCGCTGGGCGCTTTCCTGGCGGGCATGGTACTGAGCGAGTCGCGGCACAGCGCCCACGCGCTCAGCGAGATCATGCCGCTCCAGATGATCTTCAGCGCGGTCTTCTTCGTGTCCATCGGCATGCTGCTCGACCTCTCCCTGCTGATCCGGCTGTGGTGGGTGGTCCTGCTCGCGGCGCTGGCCGTGGTGGTGATCAAGGCCGTGACGGCCGCGGTGGCCGTCGCCGTGCTCAGGGTCGGCGCGCCCACGGCGGTGGGGTCCGCCTTCCTGCTGGCCCAGATCGGTGAGTTCTCGTTCGTCCTCCAACAGAGCGGCGCGGAGTACGGCCTCACCCCCGCGGGGCTGGGGGCGCAGGGGGACCAGCTCCTCGTCGCCGTCACCGTCGTTCTGATGACGGCCACCCCCGCGCTGGGCGCGCTCGGGGAGTCCATCGCCCGGCGCCTGCCCGTGGCCGCCGGGCCGGGAGCCGGAGCCGGGGCCGGGGCCGGGGCCGCGGAGGAGGCGGACGTCCGGGACCGCGTGCTGCTGGCGGGCTGGGGCCCCGCGGCCCGCAACCTGGGCCACTACCTGGTCGTCAACGACGTTCCGGTCACCGTGACCACGCTCAACCCCGACCTGGCCGCGGAGGCGGAGTCCTTCGGGCACGCGGTCGTGCTCGGCGAGGCGACCAAGGAGAGCGTCCTGCACGAGGTCGGCATGGAGCGTGTCAAGCTCATCGTCATCGCGGAGAATACCGCGGAGGAGGGGACGCACATCGCGCACATCTTGGGCGGTGTGGCCCCCGGTGTCCCGATCGTGGTGCGCCCGACCGACGCCCCGGACATTCCGGGCCTGTACGGCGCGGAGGTCACCCGGGTGGTGGACACCAACAGGGCGGTGACCGAGCCGCTGGGGAGTACGGTCCTGGACCTGTTGGGCATCGGGCACGCCGATCCGGTCCACCCCGACCCGACCCGCATCGACGTTTTCAGCCCCGACCCCGACACCGCGTGCGCGCACATCGACACGGTCCGGCCGGTGCTGCCCAAGAGTTCGGGCTGCACCGAGTGCCTCCAGCAGGGGCGGCGCGACTGGGTGCACCTGCGGATCTGTACCACCTGCGGGTTCGTGGGCTGCTGCGACGACTCCCCGGGCCGCCACGCGCGATCGCACGCCGACGGGGCGGGGCACCCCATCGTCCGCTCCGCGGAGCCGGGCGAGGAGTGGGCCTGGTGCTACCTGGACGGGACGATGATCGACCCGGTCGCGCGGTCGAGCGGTCGCCGTTAGGGCGTGTTCGGCGGATGCCTTCGTGCGGCTCGGCGCTTGCGCCGAAGGACACGAGCGGCCGCCGGGCGATCTCCCGCACGACGACGAGCGCAGCAGGTGCCCCTACCGTGCCCTGCCTCGCAGGCTCGGCGGTGCCGCACGGCGGGGCCCGCCCGGGTTCGGCCGTCCAGGCGAAGGCGGTGCGGCGAGAGGCGGCCCGGTGGCTTCGCGGAGGTGCCGCGCCGAAGGCGTCCGTTGAGGGTGGCGGTGGGTGACGGGCGGGCGGAATGACCCGTCGAACACGGCCTAGGGGCGCGGGCCCGCGGCCAGGAAGCCGCGGACCAGCTCCGCCACCCGGTCCGGGCACTGGCGGTTGACCCAGTGCCCGGCCCCCTCGATCACCTCCAGCCGGGCCCCGGGCACCGCCGCGGCCGCCGCGGCGGTGCGCTTCGGGGGCACCCCGATGTCGCGGTCGCCCTGGACGAACAGCGCCGGGCAGGATATCTCGCCCAGGCGCGGGCGCAGGTCCACGTTCATGCGGGTGAGGCCGATGGAGGCGTTCTGCCAGTCGGAGGAGCCGGCCCCGTTGGCCCGGACCTCCTCCAGGACCTCGTCCACGATGGCGTCGAAGTCCGCCACCGGCCCGGGGACCAGGGCGGAGCGCACGAACCTCTCCACGCCCGCGCGCGAGCGCATCACCATCCCCGGCAGGGTCGTGTTGAGGAACCGGCTGCGGGCGGTGAGCCACAGCAACTGGTGCACCACGGGCGGGAAGGAGAGCGTCCCGGCGGGGGCGATCGCCACCAGGCGCTCCACCCGGTCGGGGCGTTCGATGGCGTAGGACAGGGTGAGCGCGCCGCCCTGGGAGAGGCCGACCAGGGCGGCGCGCTCCAGGGCGAAGCGGTCCAGGACGGTGTCGATGACGCTCAGCAGCACGCCGTGGTCGGCGGTGCCCTGCCAGGGGCGGCTGCGGCCCTGTTTGGGCCAGTCGGGGGCGAACACCCGGTGGTCCCGGGCCAGGGCGGGGATCAGGTGCCGCCAGCTGAGCAGTGCGTTGTCCTGTCCCGCGCCGCCGAGGAGGAGGACCGGCGGCCCCTGGTCGCCCGCGACGGTGACGCTGACGGGTCCCTCGGGGCGGGTGATGACGGTGCGGTCGAAGGGGTCGCCGGTCACGGTGCGGGGTCCTTGCCCCGGGTCTCCTGCCAGCGGAGGAAGAGGGCGGGCAGCTCCGATTCCAGGAACCGGTACAGCTCGTTGACGTAGGCCAGGCGTTCGCGGCGCTCGGCGGGGGCGTCCTGGAGGACGCGCAGCCCGTGCTCGGTGATCCGGCGGAACGCGGAGCCCTGGGCGTAGCGGCGCTCCAGCATGCGGCTCCACCCGTCGGCGGCCACCCGCAGGTAGACGTTGCGGTCGCCGGGGCGGCGCACGGTCTCGACCGGGCCGCCGGGGGTGAGCAGGCGGACGGCGGTGCTCAGCGAGCTGCGGCTGACCTTGAGGGCCTCGGCGATCTGGGCGGGGCTCTGTTCGGGCGGGTCGCAGACGAGCAGCCAGCCGAGCACCCGGCCGGAGATCAGCGGTAGGCCCTCGCGGGCGAAGAACTCGGCGACCTCGTCCACGAAGGCGGCCTCGTCGTCGGTGGGAGCGCTCATCGCCCCAGATTACCGTCGTTGCAGTCATGACTGCAACGACGGTAATCCGAGGGCGGTCCGGCCGGGTTCAGGCCGGGGCGAAGGAGTCCAGGGCGGCCAGGCCCATCTCCCGGTGGTCGGCCCAGATGCCGTCGGGGCAGGCCCAGACCACGGTGTAGTGCACGCCCGGGGAGACCGCGATGTTGCGGGCCAGCACGTGCCGGTCCTCCACGTCGTCGGTCCAGGTGAACTCCCAGTCGGCCGCCGAATGGAAGTCGGTCTGATCGGTGACGTCCTCCATGGCCACGAGCCGGTAGTTCCCCATGCGCTCGGGCGCGCCCTCGTCCTGGATGCGGACGTGCTCGTACTCGTCGTCGGTGGGGTGCGCTGTCGAGTCGATCTGAAGGTAGGTGTTGGTGTCGGGGCGGCGGTAGTAGACACTGGAGCCCTCGACGCTCCTGTCCCACCCTTCGGGCACCAGCACCGAGAACCCGTTGGCGTCCCGACTCCAGGTCATGCCCGGTGCGCTCGGCTCACCCGTGTCCTGTTCGGCCTCCTCGGGTGTCTCGGCATCGGTGGGCGACGGTCCGGCCGTGGGGTCGGTACCCGGGGCGGTGGTCTGTGGCTCCTCGCTCTCCTGCGCGCTCGCGCCGGGGGCCGCCGGATCCTCACCCGACAGCACCGTTCCGCCGGGCTCGCCCCACGGGTCCATGAGGACCACCAGACTCGCGCCGGCCACGAGGAAGGCCAACCCCAGCGCCAGGACCACGACCGGCCAGGACAGTCGGCCTCCGTGGGAGGACGGCCCGGTCTCCGACGCGCCGGGGGACGAGGGCGGCTCCGGCGGTGTCGGCACCGGGTGGGCGGGCCCGGACCGCGGCGGGATGTATCCGGCGCTCCGTGGGATCCACCGGGTGGTGTCGTGGTCCGGCGGGTTCGCGGGCGGTGGAACCGGTGGTCCCGAGCCCGTGGGGGTGCGCGGGGGCGGCGGCCCGGCCGGTGCGAGCGGCGCCGCCTGTGGCCCCGAGGGGGACGCGATGGTCCCAGGCGTGGACGGGCCGGACGGGTGAGAAGGGTCGGCGGGGGCGGCGGTCGGCGCACCCGGGGGGCCCGAGGAGCTCGCCGGGACCGAGGCCCGTGCGGCCGGGGCCGGACCGTGTCCCCGCGCGGCGGCCGTCAGTAGGTCCCGGCAGCCTTGGGAGTCCAAGCGCCGTCCGGGGTCCTTGGCCAGCAGCCCGCGCACCGCCTGGTCGAGCGGGACCGAGCGCAGTCGCTGTGCCGGTTCCTGGGTGAGGATGGCGTTCAACGTCGCCGGTACCCCCTCCCGCCGGAAGGGGGAGACCCCCGTGGCCGCGTGGTAGAGGGTCGCACCCAGCGACCACAGGTCGCTGGCGGGGGTGGCGGGCTCCAACGCCAGTCGTTCGGGGGCCAGATAGGCGGGGGAGCCGATCACCCCGGCGGTCTGGGTGACGGCGGCGGTATCGGCGATGGTGGCGATGCCGAAGTCGGTGAGGACGACACGTCCGGAGTCGGTGACCATGACGTTCTCGGGTTTGACATCGCGGTGGGTGATGCCCTGCGAGTGCGCGGTGTCCAACGCGCTGAGCAGGTCGATCCCCCACTTCGCAACGGTGGCGGGATCGCGGGGACCCTCGTGGCGGACCAGGTCGTCCAAGGGGCGCCCGGTGAGGAACTCCATGACGATCCAGGGGCTGCCGTCCTCCTCGAAGATGTCGTGGACGGTGACGATGTTGGGGTGGGAGCCCATGGCGGCGGCTTGGGCCTCACGGCGGGCCCGGGCGGCGGCACGGGCGCGTTCGTCATCGTCCAGCCCGGGGCCGAAGAGGATCTCCTTGACGGCGACGGTCCGGTTGAGGTCGTCGTCGTGGGCCTTCCAGACCCGGCCCATACCGCCGCGGCCGAGTTCCTCCCCGAGGTGGTAGCGGTCGCGCAGCAGGCGCTCGGTTTCGGGTTCGGACCCCATGGCGCTCCCTCGTGCGGGCCGTCCCGACCGACCCGCGCCGACGTGCGGGTCGGTCGACGGTTGTAGTGAGATGTGCCCTTGATGCTTTCCGCTACCGATCATCGATTCGTCCGGTTCCGGTCATCTCGGCTCGTGCGGCGCGCTTGCGGGGACGCCCATCGCCGCTCCAGGGTGCGCGGGAGCGAAGTCCACCACCCCCGGCGCGCATAGTTCTGCCCGCACATGGTAAAAAGTTAGGTGTGCCGAACTTTAGAGATTGGACCCCTTCACCGCGTTGGGTCGCCGCCCCGCTCGTCCTCACCCTGGCCCTCACCGCCTGCGCTCCCTCCGCCGGTTCCCCCGGCGGAGAGGACGACGACGGGCGCCCCCTGGTCCTGACCACGTTCACGGTCCTGGCCGACATGGTCGAGAACGTCGCCGCCGACCGGGTCCGGGTCGCCTCCCTCACCCGCCCCGGCGCCGAGATCCACGGTTACGAGCCCGTCCCCGACGACCTCGTCCGCGGCCAGGACGCCGACCTCATCCTGGAGAACGGTCTGGGCCTGGAGGCCTGGTTCGCCCAGTTCACCGAACGCGTGGACGCCCCCACCGCCGTGCTCTCCGAAGGTGTGGAGACCATCCCCATCTCCTCCGGCGACTACGAGGGCGAACCCAACCCCCACGCCTGGATGTCCCCCGACAACGCCCTCGTCTACGTCGACAACATCCGCGACGCCCTGATCGAGGTGGACCCCGAGGGCGAGGCCGACTACACGGCCGCCGCCGACGCCTACAAGGCCGAGATCACCGAGGTCGGCGACTACCTGGAGGAGGAGCTGGGCACCGTCCCCGAACCCGCCCGCGCCCTGGTCACCTGCGAGGGCGCCTTCTCCTACCTGGCCCGCGACGCCGGGCTCACCGAGATGTACCTGTGGCCGGTCAACGCCGAGAGCGAGGCCACCCCGCAGCGCATCGCCGAGGTCACCCGATACGTCGAGGACAACGGGGTGCCCGCCGTGTTCTGCGAGAGCACCGTCAACGACGGCGCCCAGAACTCGGTCGCCCGCGCGACCGGGGCCGAGCTCGCCGGCCCCCTGTACGTCGACTCCCTGTCGGAGGAGGGGGGACCCGTGCCCACCTACCTGGACCTGCTGCGCCACGACGCCGAGACCATCGTGGCCGGACTCACCCGGACCCGGCCGTGACCGCCGCCGCGCACCCGGCCGCGCCCGCCGTCGAGGTCGTCGACGCCACCGTCCACTACGGCGACGTGCTCGCCCTGGACGGGGTGTCGCTGTCGGTGCAGCCGGGCCGGATCTGCGGGCTGCTGGGCACCAACGGCTCGGGCAAGTCCACCCTGTTCAAGACCATCCTGGGCCTGGTCCGCGCGGACCGCGGCCGGGTACGGCTGCTGGGCCTGGACGGCGCCACCGCCCGCCGCAAGGGGCTGGTGGGGTACGTGCCCCAGGCCGAGCAGGTCGACTGGGACTTCCCGGTGAGCGTGCGCGACGTGGTCATGATGGGCCGCTACGGGCAGATGGGGCTGCGCCGCCGCCCCCGCCCGGCCGACCGTGAGGCCGTGGAGCACGCGCTGGAGCGCACCGACCTGACCGGCCTGGCCGAACGCCGCATCGGAGCGCTCTCCGGCGGCCAGCGCAAGCGCGCGTTCGTCGCCCGCGCCCTGGCCCAGGGCGCCGACGTGCTGCTGCTCGACGAGCCCTTCGCCGGGGTCGACAAGGGGTCGGAGGCCACCGTCACCGCGCTGCTGCGCAGGCTGCGCGACGAGGGCCGCACCCTGCTGCTGTCCACCCACGACCTGGCCCAGGTGCCGGAGCTGTGCGACGAGGCGGTGCTGCTCCAGCGGCGCGTCATCGCCCGGGGCGCGCCCGACGAGGTGCTGCGCCCGGAGACCGTCATGGAGGCCTTCGGCGTCCACGTTCAGGGGGAGGGGGAGCGGTGGACGCACTGACCGCGGTCGTCGACTGGTTCGCCGTGCCGATGCAGTTCGACTTCGTCCGCCGCGCGCTGCTGGTGGCCGTGGTGGCCGGAGTGGTGTGCGCGGTCCTCTCGTGCTGGATGACCCTGGTGGGCTGGTCGCTCATGGGCGACGCGGTCTCCCACGCGGTGCTGCCGGGGGTGGTGCTGTCGTACATGTTCGGGCTGCCGTTCGCGCTGGGCGCCCTGGTGTTCGGCACCGGGTCGGTGGCGCTGATCGGGGTGGTCAACCGCACCTCCCGGGTCAAGGAGGACGCGGTCATCGGGGTGGTGTTCACCGCGATGTTCGCGCTGGGGCTGGTGCTGGTGTCCGCGGTGCCCAGCCAGACCGACCTGAGTCACATCCTGTTCGGGAACGTGCTGGGGGTGTCCGACACGGACATCCGGCAGATCCTGGTGCTGGCGGCGGTGGTGCTGGGCGTGGTGTGGGTCAAGCACCGCGACCTGACCCTGTACGCGTTCGACCGGGTGCACGCCCACGCGATCGGGATCAACCCGCGCCTGCTGGAGACCCTGCTGCTGGGCCTGCTCGCGGTGACCGTGGTGGTGGCGTTGCAGGCGGTGGGGATCATCCTGGTGGTGGCCATGGTGATCATCCCGGGCGCGACCGCCTACCTGCTCACCGACCGGTTCGAGCGGATGCTGGCGATCTCGGTGGGGGTCGCCGTGGTCGCCGCGGTGACGGGGGTGTTCGCCAGCTACCACCTGAACGTGTCCACCGGCGGTTCCGTGGTGCTGGCGCAGGCGACGGCGTTCGCCCTGGCCTACCTGTTCTCCCCGCTGCACGGTGTCCTGGGCCGCCGCCGTCGCCGCCCCACCCCGGCCGCCACCGCCGCGGATCAGAGCACGGCCCGGCAGTAGAGTCGGTGTCCCCGGGCCGCCGCGGCGCGGGCCAGGTCGGCGAGCCGTTCGGTGAAGTCGGCCGGGTCCCAGGCGCCGGCGCGGTCCGGGGAGAGGCCCTGGGCCACCGCCCACGCGGCCGCGGCCCGCTCCCGCTCGGGCGGGGCGGCCGCGGCCAGGGCGTCGCGCAGCCGGTCGGTGAGCGCCATCATCCACACTGCGCCGTGCGCCGGGTCGGTGAGCAGCGCCGCCGCCCGGGGGTCCCGGCCGACCTCGTCGGCCGACAGCCCGGTCAGGGCCGCCTCCAGCCCGCCCGGTCCGACGGCGGGGTCGACCCCCTTGACGGACGGCAGCGGCACCCCGGCCTCTGCGAGGTCGGCCTCCAGCAGGGCCGCGGCCGCGGTGTCGTCGGCGGCCGCGAGGTGGTCGTAGATCGGCATGGCGCCAGTACACCGCGCCCCTACGACGATCGGTCCCCCCTTTCGCTCACGCGGCCGCGTTCAGGTGCGGGCGGCGGCGTGGCGGCGGTAGTGGCGCGCGGCGCGGGCCCGGTTGCCGCAGGAGGTGCCGCACCACTGCTGGCGGCCGTGGGCCTGGACGAAGTAGCGCTCGCAGCGCGGAGCGGCGCAGACCCGTAGCCGCTCGCGGTCGGGTCCCTCCAAGAAGGCGATGGCGGCGCGGGCCAGTGTCGCCACCGTGTCCGGGCAGCCCCCGCCGGGCGCGAACTCCACGGTGGGCGCGTCCGGGCCCTCCCAGCGCAGCCGGGGCACCACCGCCTGGCGGGCCGCCGCCGCGTTGAGCAGGGCGAGCGCATCCCGGTCCGGGGCCGGCGGCCGGGTGTCGGCGGGGTCGGGCCGGTCGGGGCCGACCACCCGGGCGAACAGCGTGCGCACCGCCCCGCGCAGGGTCACCACCTGGGCGTGCAGCTCCTCGTCCACCGGCGGGGCCGCGCAGTCGGGCGGCAGGCCGGCCGCGGTGGTCAGCCAGCGCGCGGTCCCCTCGACGCCGTCCAGGTCGTCGGCCATCCCGCCGGAGCCGTCGTGGCGGATCGTCCCGGCCAGTTCGAGTGCCAGTCGGCCGTCCATGACCCCCCGTTCGTTCACCGGAACCCCACTTGCCCGCATCGTTCCCCACGGGCTAGCGTTCTAACGGTTAACACTAACTTATCCGTTAGAACATCGACTCCGGTGAACCCGGAAAGGACCCCGATGACTCTTCTCCTCGCGCACATCAGCGACCTGCACCTGGACGGCTCGGAGCGCGCCGCCGAGCGCGCCGAGCGCACCGTGGCCTACCTGCGCGACCTGCCGCAGGCCCCGGACGCCCTGCTGGTCACGGGGGACATCGCCGACACCCCCGAGCGCGAGGAGTACGAAGAGGCGGCCCGGCTGCTGGACCTGCCGTTCCCGGTGATCGTCTGCCCCGGCAACCACGACGACCGGGCGGGGCTGCGCACCCACCTGCTGGGCGAGGCGGCCTCGGCGGAACCGTTCAACCGGGTGCACCGCGTGGCGGGGGCGGCGGTGCTGGCCTGCGACTCCACCATCCCGGGCGAGGACGGCGGGCGGCTGGACACGGCCACCCTGGTGTGGATCAACGAGACGCTGAGCGATCTGCCCGCGGACGTTCCGGCGCTGCTGGCCTTCCACCACCCGCCGGTGCGGATGCACCATCCGCTGCCGGACTCGATGCGCCTGGGCAACGCCGACGACCTGGCCGGGCTGCTGCGCGCCCACCCCCGCGTGGCGGGCATCCTGGTGGGCCACATGCACACCGGTGGGGCGACGATGTTCGCGGGGCGGCCGCTGCTGCTGGCGCCGGGGGTGACGTGGACGCTGCGCATGCCCTGGGAGGGCGAGCCGGTCGCCGACCGCACCCAGCCGCCCGGGGTGGCCTTCCACCTCCTGGACGAGGACCAGCGGCTGAGCACGCACTTCCGTGCGGTGATGCGCGCCGGGGCGGAGGCCTGAGGCGGGGGAACACCTCGGGGCCGCCACGAGTCGGTGACGGCCCCGGTGAGCAGAAGGTCCCCGATCGAACCGGTGGTCGCCGCGGCGACCTGACCGGGTCACTTCCCGGTTCGACGGTCCCGTGCAGGTCTGGCCGGGAACCGTCGGACCCGTTGGGATTCTAGGCGAGGCGGCACAGTCGCCGGTCCCGCCCCGGGGGAGCGGTCACAGGAGCATCGCGAGCTGGCGGCACTGGGCGACCAGGGTCCCGGTGGAGTCCCAGACCTCCATGTCCTCCTCGTGCAGGCCGCCGGAGACGTGCTTGGTGAAGACCCGGCAGGCCAGCCACCCGGGGGCGGGACGGGCGCGCACGTGGACGCTCAGCTCGACGGTGATGGTCGTGAACTCACCGATGGAGAGGACGGCCGGCGGGGCGAAGTCGACCATGGCGGGCAGGGCGTGCACGTCGGGTTCGCGGCCGTCGGCGAAGCGCATCCAGAACTCGGCGTGCGGGCGGCCGTCCTTCTCGCCGTCCAGCCAGCCCGGGCGGGTGGGGTAGCGGTACTCGACGCTGTGGGCGATGCCGAGCCCGTCGGGCCTGTCCGCGAACTCGTCGGGAACGGGGCAGTCCTCGGGGGCGGGCAGGTCGGGCGGGGTGTCCAGGGTCAGCACCCGGGCCGCGGGGTCGGGGGTGAGGTCGCCGTAGGTGGCGGTGGCGCGGACGATCTCCTTGCCGTTCTGCTCCAGGATCACCTGGCCGGTGGCGGTGCGGCGGCCCTCGCGGACCACCTCGGTGCGGGCGGTGACCGCGCCCGGTGCGGCGGGGCGCAGGAAGAACGCGGAGACGGCCAGCGGGTCGGGCTGGCTCAGGTTCTGGCGCAGCGCGTTGAGCGCGGTGCCCAGGATGTACCCGCCGTTGGGGTGGGAGGTGAAGGTGGTCCAGGCGTCGGTGAGGGTGGCTGTGAACTCGCCGTCGGACAGCTTCTCCACGCGGGTGTCGCGGTCGAACCGGTACTGCTCGGTGATGGGGTCAGGGCTCATACCACAATGTTACCCGTCAGTAAGTTCGTGCGGGCGACACGGGACCGTGAACGGTTTGACCCTGACGCGACGTCAGGCCCTAGCGTCGGAGACATCGGGAACACACCCGCCACCTGCGCGGATACGAGGAGGGCCGATGGGCCGCACCGTGGGCGAGGTCGCCCGCCTGAGCGGACAGACCGTGCGCACCCTGCACCACTACGACCGGATCGGACTGCTCGTCCCGGCCGAGCGCACCCCCTCCGGCTACCGCAGCTACAGCGACGGGGACCTGGAACGGCTGCGCCGCATCCTCACCTACCGGGAACTGGGCTTCGGCCTGGAGGAGATCGCCGAGATCCTCGACGACCCCGCCGCCGACACCCGCGCCCACCTGCTGCGCCAGCACGGGCTGGTGACCGACCGCATCGAACGCCTGCGCGCCCTGGCACGCAGCCTGGAACTCCTGCTGGAGGCCGACGCCATGGAACTGAACATCACCCCCGAGGAACGCCTGGAACTGTTCGGCGACTTCGACGTGGACGCCCACTCGGCCGAGGCCGAACGCCGCTGGGGCGGCTGCGAGGCCTACGCACAGTCCCAGCGCAAGGTGGGCTCCTACACCAGGGAGGACTGGCGGCGGAACCAGGCCGAGGCCGCCGAGATCCACCGCGCCCTGGCCGACGCCATGGCCGAGGGCGCGCCCGCCGACGGCGAGCGCGCCATGGACCTGGCCGAGCGCCACCGCGCCCACATCACCCGCTGGTTCTACGACTGCACCACCGAGATCCACCGCGGCCTGGGCGCCCTGTACGTCGACGACGAGCGGTTCACCGCCACCATCGACGCCGACGCCCCGGGGCTGAGCCGCTACCTGCGCGAGGCCTTCGCCGCCAACGCCGACCGCCGCGAGCGCGGCTGACCGGCCCCGCACCCCCGACCGGGGCACGGCCGCCGCCGTGCCCCCTTTCCCCCGGGAGCCCCACCATCGACCCCTCCCCGCTCCGCCGCCTGTACGACACGCACGTGCGCGCCCGCATCCCCGACCCGGCCCCCGCGGGGGCCGTGGCCGAACACGAGGGGGCGGCCGTGGTCGTCCGCCACGGGACCCACGCCGTGGCAGAGTGCGCGGGCACCCCGGACGACGCAGCGACCCTGGTCCACCAGGTCCTGGAACGTTCTCTGCAACGGGGCGAGCCGGTCGAGTGGCGGGTCTACGACGGCGACCCGCACCTGGGTGCGGCGCTGGCGGCGGCGGGATTCGCCCCGGGGTGGGAGCGATCGCTGCTGGCAGGCGACATCGCCGCGTTCACCGACCCGGCGCCGCCCCCGGGGTGTTCCTGGGGCGAGCCGGGGCGGGACGCCGAGGCACTGGCCGCCGCCGGCGGACCGCACCGGGTCCCATTGGCCGAGCACCGGCGCGACGGGGTGGGATTTCGATTCCGCACCCTGGCCCTGGCGGGGCGCACCCGCGCCGTCGCCTGGTTCCACAACCCGCACGGCTCACCGTTCGCCCTGGTCCAGGGCATGAGCGCACCACATCCGGAGTTCCTGGGGGCGATGGCCGAGTGGACCAGGCCCACCCTGCCGCGCGCCTGGGGGTGGTTCGGCACGGACGCGCCGTGCCATGTGGCGGCCGAGGCCGACGGCGCACTGCGCGCCATGTACCTGGAGGCGGGGCTGGTCGAGATCGGCACCGTCCGCTCCCACCACTGGTCGCCGCCGGGGCGGCCGCCCGCCGACCGGCCGGTGCGCGAGCTGCTGCACGAGGCCGAGCACACCGACCTGTGGGTGCGTTTCACCGAACGCCACGGGTTCACCCCCGACGCCGAGGGGCGCCCGGTCCTGACCCCGCCGCCCCCGGCGGCGATCTGGGCACTCGCCGCCCCGGACCCGCTCCTGGAACGGGCGGCGCGCGCCGCCCTCACCGCCCGCACCCGCCCGGGCGAGCACCTCTACCACCTGGACCGGAACCACGTCGGGTACCGGTTCGACCCCCGCCGCGTCGACGGTCCCGGGCTGCCGCCCTTCCCCGGACAGGTCTTCCCCGACGGTGACTACACCGCGTACGTCACCGCCGACCTGCGCCTGGGGATCCTCGGCAGCCCCTGGGAACAGCGGCTGTACGTTCTCGGCGATGTTCTCCCCACCCTGGAGGTGCCCCTCACCGCCCTTCTCGGCCCCCCGCTCCGCCTGACGTGAGCGGGCCGGGTTCAGGGGATGAGGACGATCTTGCCCGAGCCGCGCGCCTGGAGTTCGGCGTGGGCCCGGGCGGCGTTGGCCAGGCTCATCAGGCGGGGTTCGGGCAGCACCAGCCGCCCCTGCGCCTGGGCGTCCAACAGGGTGCGCAGCACCTCGGGGGTCTGCCCCGCCGCGCCGCCGGAGGAGAACCGCACCCCCAGCTCCTGCGCGGCCCCGTCCGCCAGGGTGACGACCCGGTCGGCGGTGCCGCCGCGCAGCGCGATCGCGTCCGGCAGCACCCCGTGCCCGGCGGCGTCCAGCACCGCGTCCACCCCCTGCGGGGCGACCTCCCGGACCCGGTCGGCCAACCCCGCGCCGTAGGCGACCGGGGTCGCGCCCAGCGCCCGCACCCGCTCCAGGTTCGCCTCCCCGGCGGTGCCGACGACACTCACCCCGTCGGCCACCGCGAACTGCACCGCGATCGCCCCGACCGTCCCGGACGCCCCGTGCACCAGCAGCGTCTCGCCCTTGCGGGGCGCCAGCTCCCGCAGCCCGCGCAGCGCCGCCTCCCCGGCCACCGGCAGCGCCGCGGCCTGCGCCCAGTCCAGCTCTTCGGGCTTGGCCGCGTAGGTCCCCACCAGCGCGTACTCCGCGTATCCGCCGGTCACCGCCCACCCCGCCACCGGCTCGCCCACCGCCGTGTCGGTGACCCCCTCGCCCAGGGCGTCCACCGTTCCGGCGACCTCCGAGCCCAGGCCGCGCGGCAGGGTCCCGAACCGCATCGCACCCGATCGGACCTTGACGTCGAACGGGTTGACCCCGGCCGCCTTGACCGCCACCCGCACCTGCCCGGGCCCCGGTTCGGGCGGGTCGGTCTCCTCGACGGTCAGCACCGACGGGGCGCCGTACTCGGCGAATCGGACAGCGTGCATCGGTTCGTTCCTCTCGTCCCACGGGTGGCCTAACCTAGCGTGCCCGAACAGCCCTGTCCCGAACGAGGAGACATGCCCGGACTCCCGGCCGCCGTCGACCGGTTCAACGACGCCCACCCCTGGGACCACAACGCCCACTACCACCCGTGGCTTCTGGAACGGGTCCCCGCGCGTGTGCACCGCGCCCTGGACGTGGGCTGCGGCACCGGCGACCTGGTGCGGGCCCTGGCCGACCGGGCCGCGGAGGTGGTCGGTGTGGACGCCGACCCGCGCGTCGTGGACCTGGCCCGCGCGGCGACGGGGGTGCGCCCGGGCGTCTCCTTCCGGGTGGCCGACGCCGCCGCGGACCTGCCCGGGGGGCCCTTCGACGTCGTCACCTGCGTGGCGGTGCTGCACCACCTGCCGTTCGCCCCGACCCTGGAGCGGCTGCGCGACCGGCTCGCCCCGGGTGGAACCCTGCTGGTGCTGGGCGTGCACGAGCCGTCACAGTTCACCGACCACCTGTTGGGAGCGATCGCCGTCCCGGCCAACCTCGCCGTGGGCCGGGCGCGCGGGCGCCGGGCGCGCCCGGCGTCGATGACGGCCCGCACCGCCCCGGCCGCCATGACCCTGCCCGAGATCGCCCGCGAGGCGGGCCGGGTGCTGCCAGGGGTGCGGCTGCGGCGGCACCTGTTCTGGCGCCACTCCCTCGTCTGGCGGGCCGAAGGCTGAAAACAGGTGGCGTGTCGGCACGGACACGGTGCACAGTTCCACAGGAAAATGCACATACCGCCTGAAATCACTGGGAAGTGAGCCGCCCGTGCGCTGGACCGTCCACTCGGAGCGCCCCCTGTACACCGACCCGTGGCTGGACGTGCGCGCCGCCGACATCGAACTCCCCGGCGGTCGGCGCTTCGACCACCGGCTGATCCGCCGCCCCCGCGGCGCGGGCGCCGTGCTGCGCGACGGCGGCCGGGTGCTGCTGCTGTGGCGGCACCGGTTCATCACCGACACCTGGGGCTATGAGATCCCCATGGGCGGCGTCCACGAGGGCGAGGAGCCCCGCGCGGCCGCCGCCCGGGAGGCCGAGGAGGAGACGGGCTGGCGGCCGGGCACCCTGCGGCCCCTGCTGCGGGTGCAGCCCTCCAGCGGCCTCACCGACAGCGAGCACCACGTGTTCGTCACCGACGACGCGGTGCGCGTCGGCGAGCCCACCGACCCCTGGGAGTCCGAACGCCTGGACTGGGTGCCGCTGACCGAGGCCCCCGCCCTGATCGCCCGCGGCGACCTGGTCAGCGCCACCACCGTCAGCGCCCTCCTCTACCTGATCTCCGCGACCTGATCCTCAGTCCCACCAGAAGGACCAGGTCTCGTCGCCGATCAGCGACTCGGCGTAGGACTCCAGGCTGCCCGTGCCCTGCCAGACGTTGTCCGGGCACAGCGCGAAGTGCTCGGCCGCCACGCGCATCGCCTGCTCCCGGCCGGCGACGACGGCCGCCGTGCTCAGCACCAGGGTGTCGAACCCGGCCATCACCAGTCGCGTCCCGAACCGGCGCTCCCAGTCGGCCAGGACCGCGGAGATCGCTGTGACGTCGAGGCCGTGGTTGACGGCCCCCTGCCAGCCGATGACGCTCAGCGCCTCGGCGCCGGAGGCCGCCCGGACCAGGCCCAGGCGCGGGTCCGGGCGCTGGACCAGCCACGCGGCGCTGCGGTCGGCGGACTCGCCGGGGTCGGCGGTCAGCGGCACCTCGGGGGCCAGGCCCGGCCACGCGACGCCGTGCGGGGTGGTGACGGCGAGCCGCTGCTCGGGCACGAGGTGGTCGTACTCCTCGTCGACCTGGGTGGAGCCGTTCCACGCCCCGGCCAGGACGGCCTCCACGTCGTGGTCGGAGACCGCACCGTCGGCGGACGGGCGCAGCTCCCCGCTCTCCCAGGGGCGGTCGCCGTCATTATCGGCCATGGAGGTCAGCAGCAGCGGCCACCACCCCGATTCGGCGTGCGCGGCGCGCAGTTCCTGCCACAGCCCCGCAGGAGCGGTGCCGTCGCTGATCCACATCACGGGCTCGCCGCCCTCGGAGAGGGCGGGCTTGCCCGGCGGGAGCTGGATGGAGATGTCGGCCTGGGGGTCCATCGGGGATTCCTCGTCTTCCTTCGACCACGCTCGGATCGCGCAGGCAGAGTACCGACTTTCGCGCCGGTCCACTCCCCGGAAAGGGGTGTGCGGGTCCGCGGCGACGCATGGAGTCCGGCGGAACGGTCGGTGGCCCCGCTGAACCCGTATCGAAGGAGGGCACGATGGCCGGGGACGACAAGGCCAAGAACAAGTTCGAGGAGATGAAGGGCAAGGCCAAGGAGAAGCTGGGGGAGGCCACCGGCAACGAGCAGTGGCAGGCCGAGGGTAAGGCCGAGGAGTCCAAGGCCAAGCTCAAGCAGGCCGGGGAGAAGGTGAAGGACGTCTTCACCTCCGACGACGATGACTCCCGCTGAGTCCGACCGGGTGCGGCCCCGTCCGGTGCGCCGGGCGGGGCCGGCCCCTTCCCGGGACCGTCACGGGCCCGGGTGCAGGGTGACCTCGCCGACCTGGGCGTCCGGCGGCAGGGACAGCACGTCGCGGATCGCGGCGGCCACCGTCTCCGGCCGGATGCACGCGTCGGGGTCGTAGTCGCGGCCGAACGCCGCACGGGTGCGCCTCAGCAGTTCGGTGGCGGTCCCCGCCGGGTACACGCTCGTCACCCGCACCCCGTTGCCCGCCTCCTCGGCGCGCAGCGCGTCGGCGAGCTCGCGCAGTCCCGCCTTGGCCGCCGTGTACGCCGACCACCCGGGCACCCCGTGCACGCCCGGGGCGGCGTTGACGAAGACCGCGTGCCCGCGCCGGGCCCGCAGGGCGGGCAGCGCGAGTCGGGTCAGCTCGGCGGCGGCCACCAGGTTCACCGCCAGCACCTCCTCCCACAGCGCGGCGGGGGAGTCGGCGACCGCGGCGACGGGGGCGGTCCCGGCGCAGTGCACCAGGGCGTCCAGGCCGGTCACTCCGTCCAGGGTGGCGGGCAGCGCCGCGAGGTCGCGCAGGTCCACCGCGCGGGCCGTCACACCGGGCAGCGCCGCCGACCCGGCCAGCCGGCCGGGGTCGCGGCCCAGGGCGATCACCCGGTCGCCGCGTCCGGCCAGGGCCCGCACCACGGCCGAGCCGATCCCGCCGGTCGCCCCGGTCACCATGGAGGTCGTCATGGCCGGGATGCTCCCACACCGCCCCGGGTCGGAAATCTCCCGGCCCGGCCGTCCGCGAAGCGTTAGCGTGCACGTGTGGACATCACACGCGCCCATGGGCGCCGTACCGGCCTGCCCGAGGTGTACGCGGGCCGCCTGCCGACCACCGCGCAGGCACAGGCCCGCCGCCACCTGATCAACAGGCTCACCGACGCCGAGGTGGAGCGTGTGGCCTCCCTCGGCGACCTCCTGCACCTGGTGGCCCGCCGGTGACCGGAGCCCGCTACGATGCCTCGCAGATCCGCGTGGTCTCGGCCGAGGAGACCTTCCGGGAGCGCACCGGGATGTACGTGGGTGTGGCCCGCACCGACCCTCGGCTGCCCGAACGCCTGCTGAGCACCATCGCCGGACAGGTGCTGCATCCCTCGCCGCAGGTCACCGACGGCCCCGTGGACGCAGCGATGGAGGTCACCGGTGATCTCGCCTTCACCCTGGTCATGGACGCACCGCGGACCCCGCGCCCCGGCTACTTCGGATCCCCGTTGCTCTGTTTCGACTGGTTTCCCCTGGCCGTGGCCGCGGCCCTGTCCCGGGGTACCGTCGTCCGCGTCCCGGGCCTGTTCCAAGAGCACACGGGCCTGCGCCCGCTCACCCCGCCCCAGGAGTCCCACGGCGAGCACCGCACCCGGGTCTCCTGGAACCTGGACCCCGACCTGCTCGCCCCGGGCGCGGCCCTGCCCCGAGACCTCTCCCTCATCGACGGCCACAGCCCCTACTGCGAACACCCGCCCGAATCCGGCCACCTCGCGGTCCGCGACCGTCGCACCGGCCGCACCGCCGTTGTGCGCTAACCCTGCGCCGTGAGGTCGTCCTCCACCAGCAGCCGCTCGGCGGTCTTCTCGTAGCCCAGCAACCGGTTGACCTCCAGCATCGCGGTGTTCTCCCGGTTCAGGGTCACCGCCATCGCCTGCACGTGCGGGAAGTTGTCGTGCACCCGCAGGGTCTGGGTGGCCTTGACCCGGCTGGCCAGCCCCCGCCGCCGGTGGGCGGGCAGCACGGCGGTGTCGTGCTGGTCGGCGACCGGCCCGTGCGTCACGGTGCACACGGTCGCCGCCACCACCTCGTCGGAGAACCGGTCCACCACCGCGCCCACCAGCAGCCGCGAACCGTCCTCGGTGATCCGCCGCTCCCAGGCCCGCACGTCGTCGGGGCCCCACCGGCGCGGCTCCTCCTGGAAGGCGGCGCCGGGCGCGTCCAGCAGGTGGTTCATCACCTCGCCGAACGACACCACCAGCGCCGGGGGCGCCGACCCCACCCAGTGGGTGATCCGGTAGCCGCGTTTGGGCGCCGACGCCAGCCGCCAGCACCGCTTGAGGGTCGCCTCGTCGAAGGTCTGCACCTGTAGTTCCAGGTGCAGCACCGTGCGCAGGTGCGTGCTGGTGCGGGCGAACGCCTCCCCGCTCTGCCCGGCCAGGACGGTGCTCTGCAACCGGGTCATGCCCTCGGCGCGGGCCCGGGCGGAGGCGGCCGAACGCAGCCGGGTGCCCAGACCGTGGCGGCGGGCGGTGGCGTCCACGAACAACCGCAGGAACCCGATGCTCTCGTCGTGGGGCTGGCGCCGCAGTTCGGCGGTGCCCAGGATCGGTCCCCCCTCGGCCGGTCGGCCCGCCCACCGCCAGGCCCGGCCGCCGCGCCCCTGGCGCAACCGCTCGGCCAGTTCGTCGGCCTCGGGGGCGCTTCCGGACAGTTCACGCCGCCCCGCCACATGGACCGCGCTCCACGCCGCCAGCTCGGCGGGGGCGGCCGTGAGGGGATCGAAGACCTCCACCACAGGACTCACACGCCCACCGTTTCACACCGCCCCCGCCCCTGTCCCGGTCAGCGCGGGGATCGTCGTCGGCGACCCCCGGGAACCCGCGGGAAAAGTGGGGTGCGGGGAGCGGTCCCGGCGGGCAGTGTGGGACCGCCGACGACAAGGAGTCCCGATGCGCGACCTCGCCGAGCGGGCCATGGAGCGCTGGGCCGCCGTGGCCGGCCCCCACGGCACCCCGATCCCCCTCACCCCGCCGCTGACGGTGGCCGCCGTCGAAGGATCGGGCCTGTGCCCGAACGGTTGGTGCGGCATCGTCCGCCTGGGGGAGGCCACGCTGGCGACCGCCCCCGGCACCGGCGACGCGGACGCGCTGCGCGCCGCGCTGGCCACCCTGGCACCGAAGGACCGCACCGACCCCGGAGCGGTGGACCGCGCCCTGGAGCGGACCGGGGCGCTCGCCGTGGCGGAGGTGCTGGGTCCGGCATCGCTGGCCTATGTGGACGCCGCCGCCCTGCGGGAGGCCGACGACGAGGACGTCCCCGTGGTCACCATCGACCCCGGCGACGCCCGCCTGGCCGCGCTGCTGCACCGGGCCGGCCCCGAGGACGCGGGGGAGAGCGGTCTCGCGGACATGGACGCCCCCGTGTCGGCCGTCGAGGAGGACGGCCGCGTGGTGGCCGCGGCCGGGTACGCCCGCCTGTCCGCGGACACGGCCCACCTGGGTGTGCTCACCGACCCCGAACGGCGCGATCGCGGCCTGGCCCGCTTCGTTGCCTCGGCCGCCACCGCCCGCGCCCTGGGCGAGAGCCTGCTCCCGCAGTGGCGGGCCCGCCCCCCGCGGTCCAGGGCCGTGGCCGCCGGTCTGGGCCACCGCGCCCTGGGCGCCCAGCTCAGCGTCCGCCTGCACCCGCGGCGCCGGTGAGACCGGGGGAACCGGCCCGGGTCCGGGTGCGTCCGAGAACCGAGCCCGCACCGCGCAGAAAGGCCTCCCATGACCGCGAAGAACGCCGCCTTCTCCCTGCCCTTCGCACTGCTCTTCGGTATCGTCTTCGGCATGCTCTTCGACAGCATCGCGCTGGGGATCGCCATGGGCGTGGCCATGGGCATCGCCTTCGGCGCCGGTGCGGCCGCGCGTTCCAAGAACGGCGACTCCTGATCGACACCGCCCGCGGCCGGGCCGAGAGGCGTGCGGCCGTTGAGGCCGCCCCGGGCCGCGCGGGCCCGACGCCCACGGCCAAGATGACCTCATGGACATTTCCCTCCACATCGACGCACTGGCCGCCGAAGGCCGCCTCCTGGCCGAGGCCGCCGACCGCGCCGGACTCGACGCCCCCGTGCCCACCTGCCCCGGGTGGACGGTCCGCGACCTGCTCTCCCACACCGGCCGCGTCCACCGCTGGGCCGCCGCGCACGTGGCCTCGGGCAACGGCGGCCCGCCCGTGGAAGGCGACCTCGCCCGCGGCCTGTCGCCCCTGCCGCAGGACGCCCTGCTGCTCCCCTGGTTCCGCGAGGGGCACGCCGCCCTGGTCGAAACGCTCACCGATGCGGCCCCCGACACCGAATGCTTCACCTTCCTGGCCGCCCCGTCCCCTCTGGCGTTCTGGGCCCGGCGGCAGTACCACGAGACGACCGTCCACCGCGTCGACGCACAGAGCGCCCTGCGGTCCCCGGCCGACGCCCCGGACCCCGCGATCGCCGCCGACCTGGCCGCCGACGGCGTCGACGAACTCCTCATGGGCTTCCTGGCCCGGCCCAAGAGCCAACCGGTCGCAGACCCGCCGCTCACCCTGGCGGTGCGTGCCACCGACACCGGCCACACCTGGACCGCGGCCCTGGCCCCGCAGGGCGCGACCATGCACCGCGGGGAGGTCGGCACCGCCGACGCCGTCCTGGCCGCGCCGGCGGCCGAGCTGTACCTCGTGCTGTGGAACCGGGCCGAGCCCCGCCCCGGGGCCTTCACCGGCGACCGGCGCGCCCCGCGGCTGTGGCGGGAGTCGGCCCGGGTCGGCTGACAGCGGCGACGCTGGTGTCGAAGGCCACACCCGCACCTTCAGAACCACCGATGACCTGCACTGACAGGGGTTCTCACCGTCGCCCCCACCTCCGGGTGAGCCCACTGTTTCCCCCGTGTTACGGCCCGACATGTTCAGGCAACGCACCCTTCCTACCTTCGATAACGTCAGCCGACACCGAAACAGGAAGGGCCGGTCGTGACCCCCGAGACAGGCCGCCGCGCACCGCGCACGGGCAAGAGCTGGATCTCCCACTGGGACCCCGAGAACACCGCCTTCTGGAACGACGGGGGCCGCAGCACCGCCCGCCGCAACCTGTGGGCGTCCATTTTCTCCGAGCACATCGGCTTCTCCGTGTGGAGCCTGTGGTCGGTGCTGGTGCTGTTCATGACCCCCCAGACGGGGTTCGACTGGTCCCCGGAGCAGAAGTTCCTGCTGGTTTCAGTGGTCTCCCTGGTGGGCGCGGTACTGCGCGTCCCCTACACCCTGGCGGTGCCGTTCTTCGGCGGCCGGAACTGGACCATCATCTCCGCGGCCGCGCTGCTGCTGCCCACCCTGCTGGCCGTGTACCTGATCGGCAGCCCGGACACCCCCTACTGGGTGTTCCTGGTCCTGGCGGCGACGGCCGGACTCGGCGGGGGCAACTTCTCCTCGTCCATGGCCAACATCAACTTCTTCTTCCCCGAGCGGGAGAAGGGGTGGGCCCTGGGCCTGAACGCCGGCGGCGGCAACATCGGCGTGGCCACGGTGCAGCTGGTGGGCCTGGGCGTCATCGCCCTGTTCACCCTGGACGGCGCCCGGCTGGTGCCGCTCTTCTACGTGCCCTTCCTGCTCCTGGCCATCTGGGTCGCGTTCCGGCACATGAACAACCTCACCGGCGCCCGCACCGACGCCGCCGCGCAGCTGGCCGCCACCCGGGACCGGCACTTCTGGATCATGTCCTTCCTGTACATCGGCACCTTCGGCTCCTTCATCGGCTTCGGGTTCGCCTTCGGCCTGCTGCTCCAGAACCAGTTCGGGCTGGCCCCCCTCCAGGCGGCCTCCATCACCTTCCTGGGGCCGGCCATCGGCTCCCTGATCCGCCCGGTGGGCGGGCGCCTGGCCGACCGGCTGGGCGGCGCCCGGGTCACCCTGTGGAACTTCCTGGCGATGGTGGCGGGCACCGGGGTGGTCGTGTTCGCGATCAACGCCGACTCGCTGCCGCTGTTCGTCGGCGCCTTCGGCGTGGTGTTCATCCTCACCGGCATCGGCAACGGCTCGACGTACAAGATGATCCCGTCCATCTACGCGGCCAGGGCACAGGACGCCATCTCCCGGGGCGAGGACGCGCTGGAGGCCCACTCCTACAACAAGCGCATCGCCAGCTCCATGCTCGGGCTGATCGGGGCGATGGGCGCCCTGGGCGGTGTGGCCATCAACCTGGTCTTCCGCGAGTCCTTCCGGATGACCGAGTCGGCGGCCCCCGGGTTCTTCGCCTTCCTCTGCTTCTACCTGGTGTGCGCCGTCGTCACCTGGGCGGTCTACCTGCGCCGCCCCCGCACCGCCGCCTCCGGCACCGCCACCGACACCCCGACCGCCGACGACGCCGTGGAGTCCGCACAGCGATGACCACCACCCACTGCCCCTACTGCGCGCTCCAGTGCGCCATGCACCTGGAGACCGGTCCGGACGGCCGCCCCGCCGCCCGACCGGCCCCCTTCCCCACCAACCGTGGCGGACTGTGCCGCAAGGGGTGGACCTCCGCCGAGGTCCTGGGCGTCCCCGACCGCCTCACCCGCCCCCTGCTCCGCAAGGACCGCACCGGGGAGTTCACCGAGGTCGACTGGGACACCGCCCTGGACCACGTCGCCGAGCGCCTGCTGGCGCTGCGTGCCGAACACGGCCCCGACGCCGTGGCCGTGTTCGGCAGCGGGGGGCTGACCAACGAGAAGTCCTACACCCTGGGCAAGTTCGCCCGCCTGGCCCTGGGCACCTCCCAGATCGACTACAACGGCCGGTTCTGCATGTCCTCGGCGGCCGCCGCCGGGAACCGGGCGTTCGGCCTGGACCGCGGGATGCCGTTCCCGCTGACCGACGTCGGCGCCGCCGAGGTCGTCCTGCTGGCGGGCGCCAACCCGGCCGAGACCATGCCGCCGATGATGGGCCACCTATCGGCGCCGCGCCTGATCGTCATCGACCCGCGCCGCTCGGCCACCGCCCGGGTCGCCCTGGACAACGGCGGCCTGCACCTGGCCCCGCGCCCGGGCACCGACCTGGCGCTGGCCCTGGGGCTGCTGCACCTGGCCGGGGTGCGCGGCTGGATCGACCGCGCCTACCTGGACGAGCGCACCACCGGGTTCGACGACGCGTGGGCGCACGCCGCCGCCTGGTGGCCCGAACGCACCGAACAGGTCACCGGGGTGCCCGCCGCCCACCTGCGCGAGGCCGCCGACGTGCTGGGCGCCGCCGCCCGGGCGCGCTCGGCCTACATCCTCACCGGCCGCGGCAGCGAGCAGCACGCCAAGGGCACCGACACCGTCACCGCCTGGATCAACCTGGCCCTGGCCCTGGGCCTGCCCGGCCGCGAGGGGTCGGGGTACGGGTGCATCACCGGGCAGGGCAACGGCCAGGGCGGGCGCGAGCACGGCCAGAAGGCCGACCAGCTGCCCGGCTACCGCCGTATCGACGACCCCGCCGCCCGCGCCGACGTGGCCGCGGTGTGGGGGGTGGACCCCGACACCCTGCCCGGGCCGGGCCGTTCCGCGTTCGAGCTGCTGGACTCCCTGGGGGAGGGCGGCGGCGCCCGTGCCCTGCTGCTGTTCGGCTCCAACCCGGTGGTGTCGGCCCCCGACTCCGGCCGGGTCCGCTCCCGGCTGGAGTCCCTGGACCTGCTGGTCACCGCCGACTTCGTGCTGTCGGAGACCGCGGCCCTTGGCGACGTGGTGCTGCCGGTCGCCCAGTGGGCGGAGGAGTCGGGCACCATGACCAACCTGGAGGGGCGGGTGCTGCGCCGCAACCGCGCCTTCGCCCCGCCCGAGGGGGTCCGCACCGACCTGGAGGTGCTGGCGGGGCTGGCGGTGCGGCTGGGCCAGCCCGCCGACCGGTTCCCCACCGAACCCGACACGGTGCTGGCCGAGCTCGGCCGGGCCACCGTCGGCTCCCCGGCCGACTACTCCGGGGTCACCCCCGAGCGGCTGGCCGCCGGGGAGGCCCTGTACTGGCCGGTGCGCCGGGGGGCCGAGCCCACCCCGCGCCTGTTCCTGGACTCCTTCGCCCACCCCGGCGGCCGGGCCCGCCTGGTCCCGGTCACCCACCGGCCGCCCGCCGAGTCCGCCGACGAGGCCTTCCCGCTGATCGCCACCACCGGGCGGCTGATGGGCCACTACCAGTCCGGCGCCCAGACGCGCCGGGTGCCCGAGCTGGCCGGGGCCGAACCCGAGGTGTACGTGGAGGTGCACCCCGACACCGCGGCCCACGCCGGGCTCGGCGAGGGCGACCTGGCCCTGGTCACCTCCCGCCGGGGCGCCACCCGCGCCCGGGTGCGGCTGGAGCCCACCGCCCGCCGCGACACGGTCTTCCTGCCCTTCCACTACGCCGGGGAGCAGGCCGCCAACAACCTCACCAACCCGGCTCTGGACCCGGTCAGCCGCATGCCCGAGTTCAAGGTGAGCACCGTGCGCCTGGAGCCGGCCCCGCCGGAACCGGTGCCGCTGGAGCCGGCCCCGTGACCTCGAAAGACCCGAGCACGCGCGGCCTGCGCCCCGTGCCCGTCCCCGCCCGGCCGACGCCGTCCGGCGCGACACCCCACCCCGTAGGAGGCAGCAGTTGAACACCGTGCAGGGTGCACGCCGGATCGTGGTCGTCGGCAACGGAATGGTCGGCGCCCGGTTCGCCGAGGAGGTGGCCCGCCTGGACCCGGCGGGCGAGCGCGTCCACGTGACCGTGGTGGGGGCCGAGCACCACCCCGCCTACAACCGGGTCCTGCTGTCGGGCCTGGTGGCGGGCGACTACACCGCCGACCAGATCCGGCTGCCCGTCCCCGACACCCCGGGCGTCACCGTGCGCACCGGCCTGTCCGCGGTCTCCCTGGACGCCGCGGCGCACACCGTCACCCTGGACGACGGCACCCGCCTGGACTACGACGAACTCGTGCTGGCCACCGGCGCCCGCGCCGCCTTCCCGCCCGTCACCGGGGTCTCGGCCGCCGACGGGGCCCCGGGCGAGGGGGTGTGCGCCCTGCGCGACCTGGACGACTGCCACCGCCTGCTGGCGCTGGTGCGCCCCGGCGCCCCCGTGGTGGTGCTGGGCGGCGGCGTCCTGGGACTGGAGGCCGCCCGCGGACTCCAGAGCCGCGGCGCCCGGGTGTCGGTGGTGGAGTCCTCCCCGTGGATCATGCGCCGCCAGATCGACCGCGCGGCCGCCGACATCCTGCGCGGCCGCTACGACGCCCTGGGCGTGAAGGTCCACTCCTGGCGGGTCGCCTCGCGCTGGATCCCCGGCACCGGCCTGGAGCTGGACGACGGCCGGGTGCTGCCGGGCGACGCCCTGGTGGTGACCGCCGGGGTGCGCGGCAACATCGAACTGGCCAAGGACGCCGGGATCGAGGTGGAGCACGGGATCCTGGTGGACGACACCCTGGCCACCTCCGACGCCCGCGTGCACGCCATCGGCGACTGCGCCCAGCACCCCGGCGGCGGCGCCGGCCTGGTACAGCCCGGCTGGGAGCAGGCCGCGGTGCTGGCCCGGCGGCTGACCGGGACCGAACCGCAGGCCTGCTACACCGGTTCGCGGCCGGTGACCCGGCTCAAGGCCGAGGGGATCGAGCTGACCGCGTTCGGCGAGGTGCACACCGACGAGAAGGACGGCGAGGATCTGGAGATGCTCACCGTCAGCGACCCGCACGGGGGCCGTTACGCCAAGCTCGTGGTGCGCGACGAGAAGCTGGTGGGGTCGGTGCTGCTGGGGTTCCCGGAGGCCGCCGCGGTGCTGTCGCAGCTGCACGACTCCGGCGCCCCGGTGCCCGCGGACCGGCTGGCCCTGCTCCAGGGCACCGTGCCCGCCCCGGCCGCCGAGGAGGCGGGGGCGCGGTCGGCCCCGGTGGTGTGCCGGTGCAACGCGGTCACCCGCGACGACCTGGAGCAGGCCTGGCTGGACGGGGCGCGCACCCGGGAGTCGATCGCCGCCGCCACCCGGGCGACCACGGGCTGCGGCGGCTGCGTGCGCGACGTCAACGCCCTGCTGTCGGGGTGGGACACCAAGTCCCCGGTGAGCTGAGGGACCGCCTTCGTCCCGGGCCCCCTCCCCGCGGCCGGGAAGGGACCCGGGGCCCGGGACACGGGCTGTCACCGGGCCGTGCCAGCATGCAGGGCATGACCTTCGCCCTCCCCGCGTCCCACGACCAGGTGTCCCTGCTGGTCGACTGGACGAGCAAGAACCGGCCCGCCGACCTGCCCGCCGCCCAGGAGGCCCAGCGGGAGATGCACGCGCGTCTGCCCGACGCCGTCCGCAAGGCCGACCGGTTCCTCCGCTACATGGACCGGGCAGCCGAGGGCATGACGCCGGAGCTGCTCCCCTGGTTCTGGGACGGCGTCACCCAGGCGCTGCTGCTGTTCGGCGGGGACAAGTGCCGGTGGGCGGCGCCCCGCGCCCACGCTCGGGCCCGCCAGGCCGAGGCCGACCACGCACTGCCCGTGGACCACGGCCACCACGCCTCCCACACCCTCTTCGTGGCCCGCAGCGGAGTCCTGCCCGGCAAGGAGGTACGGGCCTTCCAGAAGTGGATCACCGATACCCTGCCCCCGGAGCGCGCTCACCCCGCCCTGACCGCGCTGATCACCGCCCGCGCCGCGGGCGGCAGCGCCCCGGCGGCGGGCACCCACACTCTGCTGGCCAAGAGCGCGAAGGCCGCCGGGGTGGGGGAGCAGGAGCAGTCCCGCGCGCTGGCCGGGGTGCTCGCCGCCTCCCGCGGGACCGCGATCCCCGCCGCCCTGTTCAAGGGGGCGGCCAAGGTGTTCGCCGAGACCCCGCCGCCCGCCGGGCACCTGGCCGCGTTCTGGGAGCTGTTCCCGCCGGGCCGGTACGCCAAGAACGACGGCGGCATGTGGCTGGACATGCTCGACGCCTCCGGGGCGGTCGACGCTCTGGTCCGCGGCGAGGTGACCCCCGAGGCGGGAGTGGCGGGCTGGCTCCAGCACTTCGTCCGCCTGCACCTGTTCGTGGCCTCCGGCGACGGAGTCATCGTGCAGCGCATGCCGCAGGAGCTGTACGCGCTCCTGCCGCGCCTGGCCCCGCGGTTGCGGGCGGAGGACCGGCCCCTGAACACCTGGACCTCCGGCTCGGGCCACAGCAATCTCGACGGCATGCTGCTCGCGGCCTGCCTGGCCCACGGCATCCCGGTTTCGATGCCGCCGCGCACGATGGAATTCTCCTATATCAAGGACGCTCCGCACCTGGGCAGCCTGCTCGCGCACCCCGTGCTGGGGCCGCGCGCGGAGCTCCAGATCTCCCGCGGGCACCGTCACTACACCGATGCGCCGCCCGGTGTGCGCAGCGCGATCGGGTTCTACCCCGGGGTGCCCGAGGCGGTCCCGGTGGTGCGTGCCCGGGCCGAGGAGTACGTCTCCCGGATCGGGCGGGCGGGCCTGCCCGAGGCCCGCTTCGCGCTAGGGGGTCTGGACGACCTGCTCGACGACGCCGCGGTCGCGGCGCTGGAGGGGATCGAGGACGAGCTGGCCGAGGTCGATCCGCTCCGCCCCCTGCTGCGCGCCCTGCACGGTGGTCTGCCCGAGGAACTGGGCTGGCCCGCCTTCGACGAGGCCGTCGCCGAACTCGGCGGACCGGGCGGAGTGCTGCGGCTGTGCCCCTCCTGGCCGGTCCTTACCCTGGTGGGCGCCGACCGCGCGATCGCCGTGGACCACACCGGCCGTCGGGACTCGATCGGGTTCCCGGCGGGCAGGGGCGAGATCCCGATGGCGCGCTACCTGGACGGCCGCTTCCTCGTCGCGGTGTCCGGTCGCGCGTACTGGTCCGACCGGCCCGACGACACGTTCGTCCTCACCCCGACCACGGACCCGGACATCAGGAACTGGTCCGAGCAGCAGTCCCTCCTCGACGAGGGTGAGCGGTCGGGGTACCGGTTCGCGCCGAGTCCGTCACAGCACAGCGTCATGCGCCAGATGAGCGACGGCACGGCCGTCTGGGTCCACCACGATCACCACGATCGGTACACCTGGCATGTGCTGACCGGTACGGGGGTCGAGAAGGGGGCGTCCCTGCCCGACTTCTTCGCGGAAGGTCCCGGCGAGGGGATGCGCTGGGATTCGAAGAGCCTGTCCCTGGTCCGCCTGCCCGAGGGGGTGGACTCGCCGCTGGGCGACAAGGACGGGCTCAGCGGGTTGCGGGTCGCGGTCGAGGACCACCACAACGGAACGGGGGAGCGGTTCATCGAAGGGGCCGATGGCCGCCGGGCCCGCCACCTGGCGCGGGGCGCCACCGGTGTGCCCATGGGGATCCTGCGTTTCCCCGGCACCGGGGTCGATCTCGTCGTCACCTGGGGTTCCCACCGCAGCGACCGGAGAGAGGCCTTCGCCGTCGCGGTCGAGGACGACACCCTCCAGTGGGAGGTGCGTACGTCGCCCGTGTCAGGGCGTGAGCACCTGCCGTACTACCCGCCCGTCGGCTTCTGGCACTTCCTGCGGCCCCGCGACCCCGGCTCCTCCGCCGCGCTGCGCGGTGCAGAGCCGGACATCGCCCGGGCACTGGTCGACGCCCACCGCGCCGAGGGGTCCACGGGCGTGCTGAAGGCCCTGGACGGGCACCTGCCCGGGGTGGTGCACGAGGCGGTCCGCGCGGGTGTGGTCCGCGCGGTGGCCGCCGCCGCAGAGCTGTCGACCCGCCGCGAGGCGCTGGTGGAGCGCATCCGCGCCGACCGCGCCGCGTTCACCGGTGGGGGCCCCGGCGCCTGACGGCCCGGCGGAGCGGCCCGGGTCAGCCGGTGGTCACGGCCATGGCCGTGCACAGCAGGGCCGCGGCGGAGGCCGCGGTGCGCAGGTGGTTCCAGCGCACCCACACCGCCTCGAACCCGCCGCGCACCGCGGCCGGGTCGGCCAGCCGTTCCGGCGACCCGGCCCGGTCCAGGGCGTTGTTGCGCGGCACGTTCACCGCGAACGTCACCACCAGCACCAGGGCCAGCAGGGCCAGGGCCGCCCCCGCCCACCAGGCCGAGGACGTGTGTCCCGCGGCCCAGTGCAGCAGCGTCTGCCCCAGCGCCACCACCGGCGCCCCGATGAACACCACCGCGAAGAACGGGTTGAGGATGGCGACGTTGATGCCCTGCATCGCCTCGATCATGGCCCGGTCGCCCACCCGGCCCAGCCCCGGCATCACCGAGATCGAGAAAGCGAAGAACAGGCCCGCGAACAATCCCGTCAACACCACGGACAACACCGGCACCACCGCGTACACCATGTCCGCCATCAACCGGCCACCCCATGCCCTTTTTCCGTGAAGCCCGCAGCACCTGGGCGGATTGTACGCCCACCGTGACCGTCACGACCATGTCCTCAAGGCCTGTAAGAATCGGCGAAATGCGTCACACTCCCACCCGAACGTGAATCCTTTCTCCATGGTTACACGAATATGACCACGGAATGTCACCGATATCCCCCCTTTTCCGGAAGAGCGTCTCGCTATACCGTCGGGTAATGTGCTCCTCCCCGCTCGTGGGGCGCGAGCGGGAACGACGGCTACTGCGCACGGCGGCCACCCCCGGGACCGTCACCCTCCTGTCGGGTGCCGCCGGAACCGGTAAGACCCGCCTGGTCCGGGAACTGCACGACCTGCCCGGAACCACGGTCCTGACCGGCCACTGCCCGCCGGGCGCCGAACCGTTCCCCTTCGCGCCGCTCATCGAAGCCCTGCGCCGGGCCCCCATCCCCGGCGGACTCAACCCCCTGTGCGGCGCCCTGCGCACCCTGCTCCCCGAACACGCCGACCGCCTCCCCCCGGCCCCGGAACCGGCCGCCGACCCCGCGTCGGGCAACCACCGCCTCTACCGCGCCCTCACCGAACTCCTCGACGCCCTGGACTCCGTCGTCCTGGTCCTGGAGGACGTCCACTGGGCCGACCCGGCCACCCGAGACCTGCTCGCCTATCTCACCCCCCGGCTGCCCGCCCACCTGGCCCTGGTCCTCACCTACCGGCCCGAGGACCTGCCCCGCTCCTTCCCGGTGGCCGCCCTGGCCGCCCGCACACCCCCCGGCACCGGTCACCACGAGCTCACCCTGGGCCCCCTCACCCCCCACGACCTGCTCGCCCTGGCCGAGCACGCCCTCCCCGACGGCGCACCCACCCTGGAGGACGCCCGCCGCCTGCACACCTGGACCGGCGGGCTGCCCCTGGCCGCCGTGGAGACCCTGCACCACCTCACCGACCCCGGAGACACCCCCGTCCGGTTCCCGCCGATCCCCGACCGGCCGCCCGTCCCGCCCTCCCTGCGCGACTGGTTCCTGGACCGCCTGCACGCCCTGGACGGCGACGCCCGCCGCCTGGTCCGTGCCGCCTGCGTCCTGGACGGGCCCGCCACCGAACCCCTGCTCGCCCACGTCGCCGAACTCACCCCCGCCCGCGCCGACCGGGCCCTGTCCCGCGCCTGCCGCAGCGGTCTGCTCACCCCCACCGCCCCGGCCACCCTGGCCCCCGCCACCCCGCTGCTCGCCCACGTCTGCCACACCTCCCTGCCGCACGGCAAACGCCGCCGCCTGCACCGCGTCGCCCTGGCCGCCCTGGCCCTGCTGGCCGAACCGCCCCACGCCCGGCTGGCCCACCACGCCCGCGAGGCGGGGCTGCTGGACGAATGGACCGACCACGCCGAACGCGCCGCCGACCAGGCCCTGGAACAGGGCGAGGACAGCACCGCGGTGCTCCTGTTGCGCGACGCCCTGACCCGCCCCGACCTCACCTCGCGGCGCCGCCGCGACCTGGCCCTCAAACTCGGCCGGGCCGCCCTCACCGGCATCTCCGCCGAACACACCATCGCCCTGCTGCGCGACGTCCTGGCCACCCCCGGCCTGCCCGCCACCGAACGCGGCGAACTGCGCATGGAACTGGGCCTGCTGCTGCTCAACCAGGCCGCCCAGAACCGCAGCGCCCGCGGTGAACTGGTCCGCGCCGCCGCCGAACTCGCCGAACGCCCCGACCTGGCCGCCCGGGCCATGTGCGCGCTGGCCGTGCCCCGCAGCACCCCCGACTCCGTCGACACCCACCGCCGGTGGATGGAGCAGGCCCTGACCGCCGCCCACAGCAGCCACGACACCACCGTCGCGCACACCGTGGCCGTCAACCACGCCACCCTGCTCGCCCAGATCGGCGACCCCGCCGCCTGGAAGGTGGAACTGCCCGCCCCGGGCACCCACCACGACCCGCACACCCCCGACACCCTGGCCCGCCGCCGCGAGTTCGCCCGGGGTTCGCTCAACCTCGCCGACGCCGCCGTCATGCTCGGCCACTACGAACGCGCCGACGGCCACCTCGACGACGCGGCCGCCTGGTCGGGCGCCGACGACGCCCCCTACATCCACGAGAGCGTGCGCGCCCTGCGCCTGACCCTGGACTGGGCGCGCGGACGCTGGCAGGGCCTGGCCGAGGAGGCCGACCGCCACCGCGAATCACCGCGCCTGGCCCACCTGCACTCGATCACCGCCGAACTCGGCCTGCTGCGCGCCGCCCTGGCCCTGGCCCAGGGTGACCCGGGGCTGGCCCGCACCCTGCTGGTCCGCATCCGCCCCGAACCCCGCGACACCGCGGACGACGGCCCCCCGGAGACGGGACCGCAGGCACCTCCGCCCGACTACACCGTTCCGGTGCGGGCCTTCGCCGCCGGGCTGCTGGCCCGCATGGCCACCGCCCAGGGTGAGCCCGCCCGCGCCTGGGAGCACGTGGAGGACCTGGTCTCCCTCATCGCCGCCAAGGGCATCTGGGTGTGGGCCGCCGACCTGCTCCCCGGCATGGAGGCGCTGCTGGAGTGCGGTCGCGGCGCCGCCGCCGCCGACCTGTGCACCCGCCTGCGCGCGGGGCTGCGCGACACCGACGCCCCGGCCGCCGCCACCGCCCTGCTGCGTTTCGAGGCCGCCCTGGCCCGCCACCACGGCCACCACGACAGGGCGCTCCTGCTGTACGCCGAGGCCCAGGACGCCTACCGCGCCATGCCCCGCCCCTACGACGCCGCCCAGGTGCGCGAGGCCTGCGCCCGTGTCCACTTCGACCGCCCGCACGGGGAGGGCACCGAATCGGGCGTCACCGCCCTGCGCACCGCCCTGAAGGAGTACTCGGGGCTGGGCGCGATCTGGGACGCCGCCCGGGTCCGCCGCCTGCTGCGCTCCCACGGCGTCACCACCGCCGCCGCCCCGGGGCGGCCCCACCACGACCGCAGGCTCTCCCCGCGCGAGGGCGAGATCGCCGACCTGGCCGCACGCGGCCACACCAACCGGGAGATCGCCGCACTGCTGCACCTGTCGCCGCGTACCGTGGAAACGCACGTGGCCAACGCCCTGTCCAAACTCGGGCTGCGCTCGCGCCGTGACCTGACCCCGCCCCCGACCTGACCCCCCGACAGAGCAGCCCGCACCGCCCCCGGGCCCGCACTCCCCGGAACCGGCACGGCGGTGCCGCGCCCCCGAGGAGACCGCACCCGATGACCGCACGAGTGCTCGCGACGACCTGCGCCGCCACGGCGTTGAGCCTGCTGCTGACCTCCTGCGGGATCATCCCCGGCCTGGGCGGCGAGGACGCCCCCGCCGACGGCCCGCACCCCTTCCCGGTCCGCCCGGGAGGTCGGGGCTGTGCGGCCATGGTCGCAGGGTGTGCTGTGGAGCGCGGCACGGGGCGCCGGCGTGCGGACCGGCCTCCGGGAAGGCCGTATCGACCTCGTCGGGGAGACCTCCCGCAGCCGCGCCAGGCAGCGTTGCCCGGGGCGGCGCGCACGGCCCGGCGGGCGGGGGAGGGGGAGGCGCGGCCGTTCGCCGTCTGCCGGGCCCGGGTACGGGCACCGAGCTGCTCGGCCGGCCGCGCGAGTTCGGCCGCCTCTGCGGGCGAGGTGTCGCCGAGTCCGCCACTCCTCGGCCGAGGTCGAGAAACCGGACCCGGTCCCGCGCAACGGGCCGTTGCGCAGGACCGGTTCTTCGTGTCCGGGCCGCATCCGGTCCCCGGAGCCGGAAACAGGCCGGGGACCGCACGCGGAGGGCACGGGTCAGGCCGGCCTGGCGAGGGTGATGATCTCCGTGCTGGTCGCGGTCAGCGGGGTGCGGTCCCAGTAGCCGTATCGCTCGTCCACGGTGAGCCCGGCCTGCGCCAGGAAGCGGTCCAGGGGCCCGGGGTCCGGGAACCGCAGGGTGCTGCGGCTGACCACGGGCTCGGCCCAGCCCTCCAGGGTGTAGTCGGAGGTGAAGGTCACCAGGTCGCCGCGCACCTCCCGCAGCCGGTGCACGGAGGTGGCCCGGCGCCCGCCGGGGCCCTGCACGGTGCGTACCCGCTCGGGGTTCCAGGACTCCCAGCCCCGGACGGCGGGGTTGCGGGTCTCGAAGGCGAACCGTCCCCCCGGCACCAGCGCCCGCCGCACCGCCGCCAGGACGGCGCGCAGCTCCTCGTCGGAGGTGAACACCTGGAAGGCGTGCCCGGACATCATCACCAGGTCGAACGCCCCGGCGAACGGGCCGTGGCCGGGGTCGTCGTAGGGGCCGGCGAGCAGGTCGCCGTGGATCCACTCGATGTCCTCGCGGTCGCGGCGGCCGACCTCCAGCATCGCCGCGGCCGGGTCCAGGCCCACCAGGCGTCCGGTATGTCCCCGCTCGCGGGCCACCCGTTGGATCTTGCCCGTCCCGCAGCCCACGTCCAGCACGGCGTGGGAGCGTAGGACCAGATCGAGGTAGAACTCGTCCTGGGGTGTGGAGCCCCAGGGGTTGAAGTAGTCGTAGAGATCGGCCAGGTCCGGTTCGGAGAAGTGTCGATCGACCATCCGGGCATGATCGGCCAGGACGGGCCCCGGGGCCAGTGGTTTTCCGCCGCCCCGACGTGCGGGCACCGACAACCGAGGGGGCCTCCGGGACTGATCGGTCCAGGTTTCGCCGGTAGCACTCTCCGTGGTGCATGTGACCGGGTGTGCGCCCCTGTGGGTGTCCATCCGACGAACGTTTCTCGACACCGACGAGCGTCGAGAACGTGGCTCTCACCCCGTCCGCCGGGCTGGCCAGGAGCGTCACCGCCGTTCGCGACCGGTGCCTGGTTCGTTAGCGGCACCCCGGGTCGGCCGACGGGCGGTCGGCCGCCTGGTCGACGCGCTTGACACGGAAGGCGTCCATGATCGCGTCGGCGATCAGATCAGGCATCTCACCGACCGGGCGGCGCACCCCGAATTGCGCCTCGATCTCATCCGCGATCACAGCGGTGAGTTCACGGGCGACTGCGCGCGCGTCCATCGCATGGTCCTCTTCCGTGCCGCGTGGCCGGGGGGTCTGAAAGGGGCCGGGGTCGATGGCGGCGTAAGCGCTGTTCATCACGGCCTGGTAGCCGTCAGTGCCGAGTCCGGAGATGAGCGGTGCGAGCACCTGCTGTACGTCGGACAGCACCTTCTGCTCGACCGGTCTCTCCGATTCGACCGAGGTCGGGTCGTACGCGAACTCCGCGAAGGCGATCGGTTCGTGGAGAACCGTCGCCTCGGCCTGCGACAAGCTCAGGGTCACGGACCCATCGGGGGCATCGGTCGCACGCATCGCATCGCTCCCATTCGGACGTGTGATCGTGTCGGAACCCGGCGGTGTCGCCGTTGGCCATCACGTACTCGGGCGCTCTCCGCGGCCGACACGGGCAGGGCGGGCAACGTCCCCGGACACAGTAGCCCCGGCCCCTCCCGCGGGCCACGTTCGGGAATCCGCGGGGAGGGGCCGGGGCCGGTCCGCATGCGGTGACGTCAGCGCGGGACGGCCGCGTGCGCGAGGCCCGGTCGCGCCGGGTTTCTCGCCGCGCGGTCGGGGCATTCGACCCGCCCCCGGGAATACCCGCGGGTTTTGCTCCCGCTCACGGCGAAGAGCCCCTTCCGTGCCTTTATCGGCGGGCATTTCGGCGGGGCAGTGGGAACACTTTTCCGGCGCATGCCTCTATGACGGCGTCCACCAGGAATTCGGGGTAGGCGGGGTGGACGTCCTCCCAGATTCCGGAATGGGACTCGAAGGTGTACATGCCGTCGGCGGTCACCCCGATGATGACGTTCCCCAGGTATGGGGGACCGATCAGGCAGGGCTCCGTCTCGGGACCGCACGTCCACGGGAACCGGTACCAGTCCTGCCGCATGTCGAGTCGCCGACGCTGAAAGTGGTCAACGGCGATGGCGAGCTTGGCGCGTAGGGTCCCGGTTTCCGTCCTCTGCGAGAGAGGGTTTTCTTGTGTGCTCATGATTCCAGGGTGCGCGGGAACCCCGGTGTTGTTGAGCAAGCGGGTTGTATCGCGCAGGACATGGTTTCTTCGGCAACCGCCTCGCTACCTTCGGGACCATGAAAGAACACAAGGAGCACATGCAGGAACAGACATTCGGTGATTATCTCCGTGAAGAGCGCGAATCGGCTGGTCTGACCCTGCGCAGCCTGTCGAAGGCTTCGGGGCTCGCTCCGTCAACGCTGTCCCGCTGGGAGAACAACCACGTCGATCCGGCTCGCGCGGACGTGGTGAAGGTCGACCAGGGGTTGCGAGCCAACGGTCGTGTGGTCTCGAACTGGGAGTTGTTGACCTCCGTCCGCTTTCCTCCGTGGATGCGCAATGTTTCACGGCTGGAGGAGGTCGCTCACCTGATCGAGTTGATCTCTCCGCTGCTGGTTCCGGGCCTGTTGCAATCCCCGCTGTATGCGCATGAGGTCTTCCGGGAAGGTCTCCACCAGGGGACGCCGGAGGAGATCGGCAAGCTGATCGCGTTGCGGACGTCGCGCCTCGAACGCCTGCGTTCCTCGAACAATCCATTGGTGACCGCCGTGTTCCCCGTGACGGCGTTGACCTGTGTACCTGATGCCGTGCGTTCCGAACAGGCGACCAGGCTTCTCGAATTGTCCGAGTCCGACCGGATATCGATCCACCTGGTCCCCGAGGGCACGGTGTTGATGGGCGTGGTCTCCCACCTGTTGATGTTCCACCTCCGGGACGGGGGCCGGGCGGCGGTGGCCGACCATGTCGACGGGGCTACGCTCTATGAGGACAGGAAGAGTTACGTCCGGCTCGAAGGCCTGGTGAAGTCCGCTCTCGGAAGTGCGCTTCCCGCCAAGCAGTCGCGAAAGACATTGGAAGAGCTACTGTGAGTGACTGGCACAAGTCGAGTTACAGCACTTCGGGTTCCAATTGCGTTGAAGTGCGCGAACACGGGACCGGGGCGGACGTCCGCGACACGCGGCACCGGGACGAGGCGACGTTGAGCTTCCCCGCCGCCGAATGGGCGGCGCTGCTGCGCGCCGAGCGCTGACACCCCCACTCGCGGACACGAACGGCCCCCGGAGCGAACGGCACCGGGGGTCTCGTCATGCCGGGGTCACTCCGGAGACCGGAAAAAACCGTGGGGGTTCGCGCGGTGGCGGCCTCCAGGACGCGGGCGACCGCAACGAGCCGTCGGGGCAGGGCCCGCCGTCAGCTTGCCCGAGGCCGGGACGAGGCGGTGGCGCGGTGGGCGGGAAGGAGGCCGTGTGCCGCTGGTTCAGGCGTGCAGGAGGATCCGGGCGGCCTCGGCGGCCAGCGGGGACGCGGCGGCGGCCAGGAGCAGCAGGGCGCACCCGCCGCCGCTGCTGCCACGGCGGTTCTCGCCCGTTCCGGCCGCGTAGTAGTCGCGCTCGGCCTCGTACTTGCGCCGCTGGATCTCGGCTCCCATCGCCCGTCCCAGGCAGTAGCCGCACTCTCCGTCGGTCTTGCCGCGTCCGCAGGTGCTACAGGTGCTCACGCATCCTCCAAAGGCGCGCTGGGGGGTGGGGGCACGACGATACCCGGGCAGGGCCGGAGCGCCTAGATCGTTGATGCCGAACAGGCTCCGGCGATGCAGTCCGACGGCCACAGGGGATCGCTTCGGACCGGGCTCACTCACCGATCAGGAGGGCTGAGCGACCCTCACCCCCCACGGTTCTTCCGGTCTTCACTCCTCGGCGTCGTCGAAACGGTCGCGGGCCCGTTCGATCTCGGGGGTGTGCTCACCGATCCAGTCGAGCAGCACGTCCACCGGTCCCCGCATCGACTTGCCCAGCGGAGTGATCCGGTACTCCACGGCCACCGGTCGGGTCGTGACCACCTCCCGCTCCACGATGCCGTTGCGCTCCAGCCGGCGCAGGGTGGCGGTGAGCGACTTCTGGGTCACCGCCGGGATCGCGCGGCGCAGCTCGTTGAACCGGGACGGGCGCTCGCACAGCACGGCGAGCACCTCCAGCGACCACTTGTCCAGGACCTGGTCCAGGAGTTCGCGGTGGGGTGCGGTGATCTCCAGGGCGTCGTGGGCCCGGGGGTCGGTATCCGGCATGACACCTGGTCTCGTTGAAGTTTCCTTTGGCTACCAGGTACCAAGGGTAAACCACTTCGGCACCCGTCACGAGGAGACCGCCATGACCGTCCGCCACTTCACCCCCGAGGGCATGATGCAGCCCGCCCCCTACCACCACGTCGCCGTCGGGACCGGCACCCGGCACGTGCACGTCAGCGGCCAGGTCGCCCGTGCCGCCGACGGCTCCCCGCTGGCTCCCGGCGACCTCGCCGGGCAGGTCGCCCACGTCCTGCGCAACACCGCCACCGGCCTGGCCGGTGCGGGGGCGACCTTCGCCGACGTCCTGCGCCTGACCTTCTACGTCACCGACTGGAAGCCGGAGAAGATCGGCGCCTTCATGGAGGGCGTCGAGAAGGCGGCGGCGGAGCTGGGCCTGCCGCAGCCGATGCCCCCGGCCTCGCTCATCGGCGTGGACCATCTCTTCGAGCCCGACGTGCTCGTCGAGCTGGAGGCCACCGCCCTGCTGGACTGACCGCCCGAACGCCTCCGCGGAAGCGGCACACCCGGTCGAGGGGCACCCCTCCTCGACCGGGTCGCCCGCTGGCCCCGGAGCCCGGGGTGCGGACCGGTTCAACGCAGGCGGTCGTAGACCAGGGAGAGCGCTCCGTGCTCACCGGCGGACTGGGAGGCCAGCCCCCACTTACCCGCGGGCAGGCCGTCCTCGAACAGCCGCGGTCCACCGCCGACGAACTCGGGGAAGACCATCAGCGCCATCCGGTCGACCCGGTCGGCGGCGAGCAGCGCCTTGATGACGCTCGCGCTCGACAGCACGAGGATGTCCCCGCCCTCCTCCGCCCTGAGCTTGTCGACCACCTCGGCCGCGGGCGCGTCCTCGATCCGCGTGCGCTCCCAGGGGACCTCGGACAGGGTGCCGGAGAGCACCACCTTCTCGGTGTTCGCGAGCCAGTCCGCGAACCCCCGGTCGCGGGGGTCGGCCGCCTCGTCGTGGGCCACCGGCGGCCAGTAGCCCATGAACCCCTCGGCGTTGACCCGCCCCAGCAGCGCCGTGGTGGCGGTCCGCCACAGGTCCGTCAGGTGGTCGCGGCCGACGTCGGTCACCGCGTAGGGCATCACCCACCCCATGTCCTGTGGCCCGCCGGGCCCGCAGTACCGTCCGTCGAGGGTGAGGCTGATGTTGGTGACGACCCTGCGGCCGGTGTTCTCGGTCATGTCCTGCTCCCTGATGTGTCGGAAGGTGTGTCGGTTCATCGGGTGCCGTCGGCGACGGCGGCCGCGAGCCGGTCCAGGGCCTGGTCCCAGCCCAGGCCGATGCCCGCGACGAAGTCGGCGGAGGCCACGGTGCTGTCGGTGATCCGCAGCCCTACGCGCAGCCGGGTCCCGCCCTCGGTGTCGTCGAGCCCGAACCCGTGGTGGCCGGTGAACGCGGTGCCGCCCCCGGGCAGCAGCGGGGAGAGCCGGAAGGCGATCCGCTCGCCCGGGACGACCTCGTCCACCACCCCCTCGGCGCGGCCCACGACGCCGTCCGCGCCGGAGGGGTCGGCGGCGTCGCGGTAGGCCAGCACCGCCCGCCCGCCGGGCCGCGCCTCCAATGCGACCTCGGTGACGACCAGGTCGTCCGGCGTCCACCAGCGGGCGAGCAGGTGCGGCTCGGTGAGGTGGCGCCACACGGTCTCCCGCGGCGCGTTCAGCACGCGCGTGAAGGAGAAGTCCCGCTCGTCGGCCCACCGGTCCCGGTCGGCGGCGCGCGTCTCGGCGGCCAGCGAGGCGGCGTAGGCGTCGAAGGACCCGCGGTGCTCCCGGGCCTGCCCGGCCAGTCCGTCGAGCAGCTCGGCCAGTTCGCGCAGTGGTCCGGGTTCCAGCGCGTAGATGCGCCGGTTGCCGGTCCGGCGGGAGGCCACCAGGCCCGCCCGCTCCAGCCGTTGCAGGTGCTTGGTCGCCTGCGGCTGGCGCAGCCCCGCCCGCTCGGCGACCACGCCCACCGACAGCGGGCGCTCCGCGAGGATGCGGGCGATGCGCAGCCGGGCGGGCTCGCCCAGCGCCTCCAGTCGTTCGTGCATGACCCAATTATTCTCCATGGAGAATATTCTTGTCAAGGAATGTTCTGGTGCGGATTCCGGCCCCCGTCAGGCCGGGCCCGATAATGACCCGGTGACCACCCCCGAAATCTCGGCCCGCGAGGCCGAAGTGCTCGACCTGCTCGGCGAACACCTCAGCAACGCGGAGATCGCCGCCCGGCTGTTCATCTCCGTGCGCACCGTCGAGTCGCACGTCTCCTCCCTGCTGCGCAAACTCGGGCTGCCCGACCGCCGGGCGCTC
>NZ_JASFDV010000025.1 GCF_030766825.1 Nocardiopsis sp. CC223A | reverse complement strand
GCCCTGCCCGGCGCCGCCGGGGCCCGGGGCCTGGAGCACGACGTGGTGGCGCTGACCGCCACCGAGTCCAAGGGGCTGGAGTTCGACGCCGTGGTGGTCGTGGACCCCGACGCCCTGCTGGCGGCGCCGCGCGGCGCCAACGACCTGTACGTCGCCCTGACCCGCGCCACCCGCCGCCTCACCGTCGCGCACACCGGCCCGCTGCCGCCCGTGCTCTCCCGCCTCGCGCCGTAACGCCGTGGCGCCGTGGCGCCGTGGCGCCGTCGGGCGGGCCTACCAGCCCGCCCCGGGGGCCAGGTCCCGGACCTGCGGGCGGGCCGCGTCCCAGACCGTGGTGAACCACACCGAGAACGGCTCGGCGACGCGCAGGCGCTCCAACTCCGCGGGGTCCACCGCCCGGACCTCCTCGACCTCGTCGGGGTCGGGGGCGGCGGGGAGGTCGAGGCGGCCCACGAAGAGGTGGTTGAACTCGTGCTCCACCAGGCCCGAGGCCGGGTCGGGATGGTGGTAGGTGACCGTCCCGGCCTCGCGCAGCAGGGCGGGCACCGTCCCGAGCTCCTCCCCCACCCGGCGCAGCGCCGCGATCAGCGGCCGCTCCTGCGGGTAGGGGTGGCCGCAGCAGGTGTTGGACCACACCCCGGGCGAGTGGTACTTGCCGCGGGCGCGGCGCTGCAACAGCAGGCGGCCGTCCCCGTCCACGAGGAAGACGGAGAACGCCCGGTGCAGGACGCCCGGCGAGCGGTGGGCCGACAGTTTCTCCGCGACGCCGGTGGTGGCCCCGTGTTCGTCCACCAGTTCCAGCAGGATCGGGTCCTGCGCCGGGGCCGGGTCGGGGCGCTCGGGCGCCGCGGTGCTCGTACTCGTGCTCGGGGAGTGGGACATCGCCGTCCTCGGGTTCAGTGCGGATGCGGGGGACCGTGCCCGCCAGGGGCGGGCACGGCGTGCGCCGGGGTCCGGGGCGCGGTCTCCCCGGGGCGGCCTGGGCCGCCCCGGGAAGCACGGTGCGTCCGGGCCGCGGGGCGGCGGTCCCCGCGGCCCGGAGGCCTCAGATCCGGTCGGCCGCGATGAGCAGGTAGTGGAAGCTGCGCTCGCGGTAGGCCGTCAGGAAGGGCTCCTCGACACCGGTGGCGACGGAGGACTTCTCCCGCAGCTCCCAGTAGGGAATGGTGGCGTCGGTCAGGTCCACCACGGAGATGGGGACCAGCCCGTTGGCCGCCATGGCCTTGAAGTAGTGGCTGCGCGGGTGGATGTTGCAGGTGTAGTGCTCGTCGATGCGGCTGACCGCCTTGGAGCGGCCGCCGGTCACGTCGTTGTAGCAGCCGGTGATGGTCACGTAGCGGCCGCCGTGCCTGAGCAGGCGGGCGTGCTCGGCGAAGAGCTCGAACAGGTCCACGTACATGGTGGACTCGTTGTTCCAGCTGGCGCTGAGCGAGCCGGTCTCGAAGCCGGTGTCGAGCATGTTGCGGAAGTGGAACTTCACCTTGTCGTCCACGCCGCGCTCGCGGGCCTGGTCGTTGGAGAAGTCCACCTGCTTGCGGGAGATGCTGATCCCGTCCACGCTGCACCCGAACCGGGCGTTGGCCATGAAGCTCGTGCCGCCGCGCCCGGACCCGGTGTCCATGATCCGGTCCTGGGGGCCGAGCGGGCCCAGGTGGTCGAGCAGCAGGTCGGCCTGGGCCGTCTCCAGGCGGTGCATCTCCTCGATGATGCGCCGGTCCCGGGTCTCCTCGGGGCCCTCCAGGACGGAGGGGTCGTAGTCCCCCACCCCGTAGTGGTGGTGGAAGAAGCCGTCGACCTCGCCGAGGCGGATGTTCACCGGGTCCTGCTCGGCGTTCCAGTAGGCGGCCACCGACTCCTGGTAGGCGGTGCGCAGGACCTTCTCCGGGGCCTTGGGCGCGGTCGTGGGCGCGGGCATGGTGTCGGTCATCGGGAGGGAACTCCTTGTCGTCGTGGTGTCGCGGGGCGGTGCCCCGAGGGCATGCGAAAGGTGCGCATGCCGAACATGCAGAAGCGGTGTGCGTACGTTCGGGGAACCGGGCCGGCCGTCAGGCCCGGGCGGTCTCGGCGTGCCCGTGGTAGCGGGCGGTGCTGGCGTGCCACTCGCGGCTGCCGCCCATCCAGGCCCACAGGCCCCACAGGAACCGGCCGAGTTCGGGCGGACCGGTGGCGGCCAGGGCCGCGGCCTCCGCCTCGAAGGTATGCATGAGCTCGTCGTGGATCTCGACGGTGCGCACCATCGCCTCGCGGGCCGTGCAGCCGTCCTCGGTCTCGATGAGCCGGGGCAGGCTGAAGTCGTCGACGTCCTCCTTGCCCATGGAGTAGAGGTCGTTGACGATGACGCTGGCCGATCCGGCCAGGGTGAACGCCCGCCGGACCTCGGGGCGGCCGAACTGCTCGGCGGGCAGCTCGTACCCGGCCACCGGGTCGATGAGGGCCATGCAGGGCACGAAGCTGTTCTCGTGCCGGTGCATGAGGAACTCCCACACCGGCGGGCGCTGGCCGGTGGTGTACCAGACGCCCTCCTGGTTGTAGGCGACGAACATGATGGCCAGCTCGTGCCGGAGCCTGCGCACCTGCTGCCAGGTGGCGTACCGGGCCAGGTTGTCGATGCTGGAGCGCAGCGCCACCGCGACCGGGTCGGCCCGCACCACGCGTTCCAGCACGGGCGCGTAGCGGCGCGGCAGGTGGGCCTGGTCGATCACCGAGTGGGCGATGGCCAGGCGCTGCCCGAGCAGGTCGTGGCGGGCCTCCTCGGCCTCCCCGTCCACGTAGTGGTCGTCCACCGACCACTCGGCCAGGGCGCACTTGGCGGCCGCCAGCAGGCGGTCGGGGTCGTCGGTCTCGGGGTGGGCGAGCATGATGAGCCGCCCGAACCCGGCGGACCGCACCCGGTCGAGCTGGCCGGGGTAGACGCCGACCTCCTCGGCCCACGCCACGAGCCGGTCGTCCACCTCGTCGCCCAGCGCCGGGTCGTCGCGCATCGCGGGCGGGCAGTACAGGACCGGAACGGGGTCATTCTCCCCTCCCGCCACCCGGGTCCCGGGGTCGGCGGCGGCCGCCGGGACCGCGGGAGCGGTGGCGACCACGGCACCGGACGCCCCCGCCGGGCGCAGGCCGGGCGGGTGGACCGGCAGGGACGGGACCGCGGCCGTCCCCGGGCCGGCCGGAGCGGCGGCCCGCAGCGGCAGCTCGGCGGGCCCGGGGCGCCGGGGATCGCGCAGCAGCGCGTCCACCAGCGCCGCGATCTCGGGTGCGGCGGGCGCGGCGAACATCCTGGACAGCGAGGACACCGTGTCACCCCTCCTTCGTCGGTGTCGTCCGCGGCGGTGCCGGTGGGCCCGGCACCGCCGCCGCCGATCGTGTCGGCAGTGTCGGCGGCGCGTCAGGCACGCGGCCTGACCTCGATGTTCTCCAGGACCCCGACGGCGTCGGGGACCAGGATCGCGGCCGAGTAGTAGGTGCTGACCAGGTAGGAGATGACGGCCTTGTCGTCGATCCCCATGAACCGCGCGCTGAGTCCCGGCTCCACCTCGTCGGGCAGCCCGGTCTGGTGCAGGCCGATGACGCCCTCGTTGTCCTCGCCGGTGCGCACCGCGATGATCGAGGAGGTCCGGTGCTCGGTCACGGGGATCTTGCCGCAGGGCAGCATCGGGATCCCGCGCCAGGCGGGCACCCGGTTGCCGTTGATCTCGGCGGTGTCCATGGACAGGCCGCGCTTGTTGCACTCCTTGGCGAACGCCGCGATCGCCTTGGGGTGCGCGTACAGGTACTGGGTGTTGCGCCGCATGGTGATGAGGTCGTCCAGGTCGTCCGGGGTGGGCGGACCGTCCTGGGCCTGGATGCGCTGGCCGAAGTCGGCGTTGTTGAGCAGGCCGAAGTCGTCGTTGTTGACCAGCTCGTGCTCCTGGCGCTCGCGCAGCGCCTCGATGGTCAGCCGGAGCTGGTGCTCGGTCTGGTTCATCGGCTTGTTGTAGAGGTCGGCGACCCGGCTGTGGATGCGCAGGACCGTCTGGGCGACGCTGAGCTCGTACTCGCGGGGCCTGAGCTCGTAGTCGACGAAGGTCTGCGGCAGCTCGAACTCGCCGTCGTGGCCCGAGGCCAGCTCGATCTCGGCCTCGCCGTACTTGTTCTGGCGCTGCTGCGGCAGGGCCCCGAACATCTGCACGTGGAAGCTCAGCGCCTCGGAGCGGTCCACCGCCTCGGCGAAGGCGCTGCGGGTCAGCGTGAGCAGCACGCCGGAGGTGTCGGCCCGGTAGGTGGAGTCCCACACCGGGTCCTCCGTCACCAGGTGGGTCTCGCCGAACTGGTCACCGTCGGCGAGCACGCCGAGCCGGTCGGTGCTGCCGTAGCGCCCGGTGGCGACACGGCTGATCCGGCCGTGCACGATGAGGTACAGGCGGTCGACCGGGTCGCCCTCGGAGACCAGGACCTGGCCGGGCTCGAACTCCTGCTGCTCGAACCGGTCGGCGAGGTCGGTGAGCACCTCCTCGTCGTCGAAGCCGCGCAGCAGCGCCAGCTCGCCGAGTTCGCGGGGAATGACCTGGACCCGCGACCCGGTCTGGTGGAACTCGATCCGGCCATCGCCCAGGGTGTAGCTCATCCGGCGGTTGACCCGGTAGACACCGCCCTCGGTCTGGACCCAGGGCAGGGTCTTGAGCACCCAGCGGGAGCTCTTGCCCTGCATCTGCGGGGCGGATTTGGTGGTGGTGGCCAGATTCCGCGCGGCGGCGGTGCTCAGGCTCTTCTGCTGACCGCCACGCACCTCGGGGGCTTCGGTCGACATCGGCCGTATCTCTCCTGTGTCGTGTGAGGGTCCCCGTTCCGCACCCGGTGAAAGGGACCCCGGAACAGGTGGAAAAGGTTCGATTCGGTCGCCAAGCGCAAACCGGAGGCGGCACACGGATGCGTCCCCCGACCGCGAAAGCGCTGCCCACGCTAGAGGCGCCGCCGCCGGCCCCGCAAGCGAACGGAGGAATTCCACTGCAAATCGCTGGAATCCGAGACCCGATAACCCAAAAGTACGAAGACCCTTAAAATAAACCTTCGACTTTCTTTCCGTGACCCACATCTCACGCACAACGGAAGATCATGACATAACACTGCGGTCCGCCACTTCCACAAAATCCACAAAACACCCCAATGCCGCATCACCGGCCACGGTGCAGCGACCGCCCGGAGGGTTCCCGGTCGCCCCGGCCCCCTGTTTCCGGCCCCGGCCCGGCTCCATCCCCCGGCCTCAGAACCGGATGACATCGCGGCCGTCGTGCCGACCGGTGTCGCCCACAGAACCGGCCTCCCCCCGGGCGATCCGGTGGGCGCTCCACGCCGCGGCGGCGGCGTCCAGCACGTCGTCCACGGACGCGGACGGCCCGCCCGGCGGGGGTCGCCGGGCGGGCCGTCGGCCGGGGGTCAGGTGGTGCCGATGGCCCCGCACTCCTCCTCACCCATGTCTCGCGCGGACTCCAGGTCGTAGGGGTCGTCCTCGATCCAGCCCCTGGGGCGCTCCCCCTCGGGCATCTCGTCGGAGTAGGCGGGCGTGAAGGTGTACTCGTCCCACAGGCAGTGCGCCGGACCGGCCGAGCGCCACCAGTTCGGCCAGGCCTCCCAGCGGCCGTCACCGACGTCGTAGAACGACACCTCGCCGTAGTGCGAGGTGACCAGGCGCACCGACACCTTCTCCCCCGGCCGGGCGACCGGGTGCACGATCGTGTACTCGGTGCGCACCGCCAGGTACGGCATCCCGTACCGGTCCTCGGCGGTCTCCGCCCACATCCGGCCGTCCACCTTGACCACGTCGCCGATGGGCTCGGCGCTCCCGGGCGTGAGGTGGAAGAGCAGGCTGCGGCTGTCCAGCGCGGGGTCCTCGTGCCCGTGGTACTCCTGGTACCAGTCCATCGCCTGCCCGCTCAGCAGGGACCGGAAGCGCATGTCGTCACCCCCGAAGACGGACTCCTGGTCCAGGTAGACCGCCTCCAGCAGCTCGCCGGTGGCGTCGTAGGCCGCCTGGACCCGGTCGGCGGGGTACTCGCCGATCCCGGCCGCCTCGGGGACGGTGAACCCCTCCTCGTACTCCTCGGCCTCGGTACCGCCGAACGGGTCGTCGCGGTCGACCTGGTCATGGGTGATCGGGAACCCGGTCACCTCCTGGGCGACGTCGTTGAGCAGGCGTTCCGCGGGGACGCAGCCGGTCAGGGCGATCACCGCGACCGCCGCCGCGCACAGCATCGCACTCGGGTTCCGGGGCAGGGGTTTCCAGGGCATGGGGGATCCCGTCTTCACTTATCGGGGGATATGCGAACTTCGCACAGTTTTACCCCACTCCCCCGACACTCCTCCGCCCCACCCGCCCCACGGCCGGCTCCGTGCCCCGTCCGCGGGGCTCCCGGTCGGGGCCGGAAAATCCCTTTCCCCGCTTCCGGGACGCGGGGTACGTTCGCCCGGTGAACACTCGGAAACGCAACGGCACCGTATTGAAGCTCGACTCGGCGGCGTGCGGCCCGGTGCTGATGGCGGCCCCGAAGCGCCGCGCCGTCACCGGCCGCTGCACACGGCCCGGCTGCTCGTGCTCGGGCTGGTGCGCCCGGTTCTCCGCGGGGCGCGGACGCCCCGGCACCGGCCCGGGACGCACCGGCCGGGCCGCGACCCGGAGGAGCACGCGTTCTCTCTCGCTCCTCCACCGCACCCCCACCGGCCGCTCCCGCCACGCCTGACCGGGCCCGCCCGGGGCTCAGAACAAGCCGAACCGACCCCCGGGCACGGGCACGGGCGGGCGCCACGGCCCGCCGCGCGACCCGTCCCAGAGGCCTCCCGGCTCCGGTCCCCCGGCCAGAACCCGGTCCAGGGCGTCAGCGGCGAAGGCGCGCTCGCCCACCAGGTCCGGCAGGCGCCGCCCGGGCACCCGGCCGACGCCGTCGACCTCCTCGGCCTCCGGCTCCTCCAGGTATTCCACACTCCCGACCGCGCGCAGCAGCACGCCGCGGACCATGCCCGGGCGTTCCTCCGCCGCCGCGCCGTCGAGGTCACCGCACAGGTCCGCGGCCGTGTCATTGCCGAACGGTCCGGTGTCCCAGATGCCCATGCCCCTCCCCGCCTCGTTCGCGGATGGTGTCCCACCGAGTGGTGCGACTTCGTTCGACTCCAGAGCCCCAGAGGTCGACGCACTGGTCGGCGATTCGTTCTTGTTCGAACAACCGTCGTTCTCACACCACTCCACGGGACATGACCCGTTCGCACACGGGCATCGTCCCGGACACCACCGACCGTTTCGATGTCCATCCCGGGAACCGCACCCGCCGTGGTGTCATGAAGCCATGACCTCCCTCACCCGTGAATCCCTCCGCGACCTGGCCGGGCACAAGTCCTTCGACCGCGGCATCGACTACCTGGGGCGGGTGTCCGGCCTCCGGCACCAGGGCGACCGTGTGCGGGCCACCGTGTCGGGGACCCGCCGCTACCGCGTGGAACTGCGCACCGGACGGCGCTTCTCCTGGGACTGCACCTGCCCGTGGGCGCAGGAGGGCAACTGCTGCAAGCACGTGGTCGCGGTGGCCCTGGTCCACCTGTACGAGCAGGAGCACGGGTCCACGGCGCCCGCCGTGCCCGACCCCGAGGACTACCTGCGCTCCCTGGACCGCGAGGAACTCCTCGCCCTCCTCCTCTCCGAGACCGACCGCTCCCCCGCCCTCGCCCTCGACCTCCAGGTGCGGGCGGCCGCCTCCACCGCAGACCTGGACGCCCTGCGCGTCCTCTTCGAAGGGGCCCTGCGCCTCACCGACACGGTCCCCTGGGAGCACGCCGCAGAGTACGCCCGCGCCGTGCGCGGCGCGGCCGACGCCGTCGACCTCCTGGCGGGCTCCGGCCGTGTCGAGGAGGCGATGGAGCTGACCGACCTACTGCACTCCCTCACCGACGAAGCCGAGGAGATGGTCGAGGACCCCGACGGCGAGGTGTCCGCGGCCCTGGAACACCTCCGCGGGTTCTGACCCAGCCCTCCTCGACCTGGATCAGAGGAACCGGTAGTGGGCGTAGACCCGGTTCACCTGCCCGGTCCAGAAATCCAGCTTCTGGGCCGGGGAGGCGTTCGGGGTCAGCAACCCCTTGTCCACCGCCAGGGCGTAGAAGCCCGGGCCGGGGTCGTTCCCGCCCTGGTAGAGGGTGATGGCCGAGATCATGGCGCCGACCTCGGGCAGGGTCCGGTCCACCGCCTCCCCGAGCAGGCGACCCACCGCCGCCCGGTCGGCCTCCCGAGCGAAGTCCAGGGCCCGCTGCCCGGTCCGCACCACAAGAGCGCGGCTCAACTCTGTGTAGGTCGCCACCGCCCCCGCCCGGGCGCGCTCCTCCAGGAAGCCCACGGTCGCGTCGACCAGTTGCTCCCATTCGACAGCGGTCTTTCCGTACACGCTTCCTCCATCGCGTCGGCGCACTGCCGTGAACCGGCGGCCGGGAAGACCGCGCAGTGGCGCGAACCTATCCGAGCCCCGGGGGCGGTTCCAGAGTCTTAGGTCCGGAAAGCGACGGATCGCCGCGCAGGCACGGCGTTCACCGCGCCCCCGCACCACCCGAACACCAGCGGCCGGTGTCCGGATGGGCGGCCGCTGCCACGGCACCGGCCGCCGTACCGGCGCTCACCAGACCGAACACGACGGCGATCAACGCCAGGGACCACGGCCCTCCCAGGAAGAAGACCTGCACGATGATGCTCGCCCCATGCACGGACACCGCCACGCCCGTCCTGATGACCGTCCGCCTCCCGGCCTCCCTCCGCCGGGACAGCCACCACGCCCCCAGGAAGAGAAGCGGCGCCTCGATAAGGCCCGCCACCAGGTTCACCACGATCGCCCAGGTCGGTGCACCGGGAAAGAGAAGGCCCACGATGGCCAGCACAACGATGACCAGGCTCCCGAGGGAAGCGGAGCGGGCCAGACCCACCGCCCTCCTGGCGGTGCGGCCGTCCGGCTCCGGGCCCGTTCCGGACCCGGGAGTCCGACCCGCCCCGCCCCCGGCCTCCGTCACGACCGCCGTCGGCCGCAACGCCCCTCCCCAGGGGAGGACCTCGGTGGCCCCTTCCCATTCCTGCCACCCGCCGCCGACGGTACGCCCGTCCACCGGCGCCAGCGCCGCCAGCCGGGCCGTCAGCGCACCCGGGTCGGGTCGCGCCCCGGGGTCCTTGGCCAGGCAGTCCCGCACCACCTCCGCCAGCGCCCCGGGCAGCCCGGACAGGTCGGGCTGCTCGTGCACGATCCGGTAGGCGACCGCGTGCCCGGGCCCCTCCCCGAAGGGGCCGTGCCCGGTCGCGGCGAACACCAGCAGGCAGCCCAGCGAGAAGACGTCCGACTCCGGGCCGACCCGCTCCGCCCGCACCTGCTCGGGTGACATGAACGAGGCGGTGCCCAGTACCGTGGCGGTGCGGGTGTAGGACGTCGTGTCCAGGGCCCGCGCGATCCCGAAGTCGATCAGCCGCGGCCCCTCCCCGGACAGCAGCACGTTGGCGGGCTTGAGGTCGCGGTGCACGATCCCCTGCGCGTGGACGGCCGCCAGCCCCTCCGCCAGCCCCGCCCCGAGCGCGGCGGCCTCCTCCGCCGGCAGCGGGCCCCGGTCGGCCACCACCCGGTGCAGCGACGGCCCGGGCACGTAGGCGGTGGCCAGCCACGGCGGGTCCCCCTCAGGGTCGGCGTCGACGACCGGCGCCGTGTAGAACCCGCCGACCCGGCGGGCGGCCCTCACCTCGGTGGCGAACCGGCGCCGGAAGTCCTCGTCCTCGGCCAGTTCGGGCCGCACGACCTTGACGGCGACCCGGTGCCCGCCGGGCGACCGGCCCAGGAACACCCGTCCCATCCCGCCGCCGCCCAGCCTCCCCTCCAGCCGGTAGGGGCCGATCCGGGCCGGGTCGCCGTCGCGCAGGGGGTCTGCCATGGCACCGCTTTCGCGTAGGGGGTCCGCTCGGCCCCGATGATCCCAGAACCCCCGCCCCCGGACACCCCACCGCCGGACCCGGCCACCGGCCGGTGGCCCGATAAAAAAGTGAAAGCCGCCAAAGACATAATTCACCGTATGAAGGCATATGTCGGCGTCACCGACCGGCCCTGGGCCGAGTTCCTCGCGCAACGCCCCCACCTGAAGGAGATCAACTTCTGGCGCCCCTCGTCGGAACAGGTCTTCAAGCGCATCGCCACCGGAGACCTGTTCCTGTTCAAGACCCGGTTCCCGCACAACAGGATCGTCGGCGGGGCCGTGTTCAGCGGGTTCGCGCGGGTCCCCCTGTCCACCGCCTGGGAGGCGTTCGGCGAGGGCAACGGCCGAAAGCACGTGGACGAACTCAGAGACGCGCTCAACCGGTACCGGGCCAAGGAGGGCAACCCCGAGATCGGCCCCGGCGAAGACCCCCTGATCGGCTGCATCATGCTGCGCGACCCGGTGTTCTTCGACGAGGGCTCGACCTTCCCGCCACCGGAGGACTTCGCGAAGAGCCTGGTCCAGGGCAAGGGCTACGACGACATCCTCGGAGACGACCGACACTCGGCCTACTTCGCCCCGATCGCGGAACGCGTCCTGGCCGCCACCGGCGACCCCGTGGACGACGGGCCGGAGGACACCGCCACCTGGGAGCACGACGGGCCGACCCTGGGCGGATACGGCCGGTCCCGTCGGCGCCTCGGCCAGCAGGCGTTCAAGCTGGCCCTGCTGGAGGCCTACGGGGGCAGGTGCGCCGTCACCGGACTCGACCTGCTGCCCGCCCTGGACGCGGCCCACATCCACCCGGTCGCGGACGGCGGCCTGCACCGCCTGGACAACGGCCTGCTGCTGCGCGCCGACCTGCACAGGCTCTTCGACGCGGGCTACATCACCGTCACCCCCGACTTCACCGTCCACGTCAGCCCCCGCCTGCACGGCGAAGCCGCCGGTGAGTACTCGGCCCTCGAAGGCACCGGGATCCGGCTCCCCGAGCGCAAGGCCGACCGGCCGTCCGCAGACGCCCTGAGACACCACGCGGAAACGGTCTTCCTCCGGGAGGAACCGAACCTCCCCGGCGACGGCGGGAGCGCCTGAGCACACGCCCCGCGGGGCCGGGACGGGCCCGGCCCCGGGGAGCGGGCTTCACACACCCACGTGGACGATCTCGGGGGAAGGAGTCCCCCGCGGGCCCGAACGCATCCCGGGGAAGGTGGACGGCAGCGCCGGTGGAGAGCGCCGCTCCGCAGTGCTGGTGGCGGCGCCGGAACGGAGCGCTGGACCACACCGGACTCCCGAGGGCCGAGGCGGAGCCCGCCCGGCCGTCCGTGGCCCCTGGTGCGGCCTCCAGCGGAGCAGGGCTTTTGAAAGTCGCGTCCGCAGGCCTACGCCTCGGTGTCTCTGGGGCCGGGATCGTCGCCGGTCCTGGCCAGTTCGGCCAGGCGCCAGGCGGCGTCGTTCTTCCACAGAGAGCAGACGGTCAGAAGGGAGCCGAGTGAGTAGCGCAGATCCTGTTCCGCGGCGGCACGCGGCAGGTCCGTGCGGATCCATTCCACGGAACGCCGGTGCCTGGTGCCGTCAGGGGCGTCCGCGACGAACACGTAGTCCCCGGTGACACGGCCGATCGCCAGTACCGACGCCCTTTTGTGCGGCATGACGACCAAGTCCCCGGGCTGGATCTTGCCGCGGAAGGCCCACAGCTGACCCGCGTGGTTGCCGATGGTCCGCGGGTTCTCGCCCTTGTAGGCCTCTTCGGTGACTTCGACCATCCGGGCCCGGTCATCGACGGCGGTCAGATCCCCCATGCGGTGGAAGCCGATGCCGATCATGCCGGTTTCCAGTGCCCACGCCTCGGACTTGCCCTGACGGCCGCCTCTGACCAGCCAGGCGGGGGCCTCGGCTGACACCTCCACCGGCTGCGGGACGGCCGACAGGATGCCGGCGATCTGCCCGGCGACGCCCTCGATCCACTCCAGGGCGGCTTCGACGTCCGAAGCGGTCATGGGGGTGCGCCGGCCGTCCGCTCCCAGGTCCGCCTGGTGCGCGATGCGATTGCGGCGCTCGACCACGAAGTCCTGGCGTTCGCGGGCCTGGGCCGCCGTGACCCCGAGTCCCGCAGCGATGCGCTCCCAGATCTCCTGGGCGTTCAGGTGCGTGATGAGCCGCAGGCCCTCGCTGATGCCCCTGCTGCGCTGGTAAGTGTCCCGCCGGATCTCCTCGGTGATGAACTCGTCGAAGACCGAGCCCAGGGGGTTGTCCGCCATCTGCTCGACGGTGGCCAGGGGCAGCTTCAGCTTGGACAGGCGCTCGGGAAGCGGCCGCTCCTGCGAGCGGACCAACGCGCCCGCCCGCCTGCAGACCTCTTCGTGCAGCCAGTGGTCCAGAGCCGACACCGCCTGCGACCAGGCCGCCCGGTACAGGTCCTCAGGGTGGGCCGCGGCCAGGTCGCCGTAGTTCGCGCCGATGCCGCGCAGGCCCTCCAGGGCCCGCCCTCCGGTCACCATGTTGCGCGCGTAGGAGAGGTTGTTCTCGAACTGTTCGAAGGGGTGCGAACTCACGTGTGTCCATTCAGCTCGTTCGTGGTCCCGGGGGTGGGAGCCGGACGAACGTGGTCGAGTGAGCCCACGCTATAAGAAGCATCCGCGAGACCGCACGGGGATTCCCGGTCGCGGCGAAGAGCAATGTGCACCGTCGATTGGCCGTTTCCGAGCGGCTCGGGTCCGTACATCCTCACGGGTGCGGCGGCCAGAGAGCGGCCGGGCTCCCGCCTACCCGGCATGTCATCGGTACCGATGACGGATAGGCCCCTATCCACAGTTCGAACAGGGTGTGCGACCGCGCGGGGGGGCGCGGTCGCACCCGGTTTCCCGGACGGGCTCAGGGCCGACTGGGGAGCGGCCCCGGCAGGCGGGCGAGGGTATCGGTGTCGGGAACCTCGGCGAGGCCGGTGGACGAGGCCACCCAGTAGGAGCCGGTGGCCTCACCGAACCAGACGACCAGGTGCGGGTGGTCCTCCTGGAAGGCGGCGGCGAGGGCGTGCTCCCGCCGGTACTTCGGAGCGGTGGCCGCCGAGCCGGGGCAGGCGCTGGGCGCGCAGGGTACGGCAGGAGGGGTGCGCGCAGGACGGACAGAACGGGCCGACCTGCGGACTCCGCCTCGGCAGCGGTGGCGGCGGGCGGAACAGCGGGTCGCTGGAGGGCCGGGGGCCCGGGATAGGATGCGTCATCGATCCTGCTTTCCTACATATCGCAGTGTGGATTCCGGGATTGTGAGGGCCTGGGAAGAGCGTTGCCGCGCTCTCCTGGGCCCGTTTCGCGTTCCGGGGTGCGAAGACGGCCGTTCAGGCCGCGGTGGTCCACGGGTTGCCGGTCAGGTCGTAGGCGAGGAAGAACCACACCTGCCGGTGGTCGGCGATGCCGTTGTCGCCCCAGGAGGTGGACAGGGCGTCGACCAGCGCCAACCCGCGCCCCGACTCCGCATCCGCGTCCAGGCCGCAGGGGTCGGCGACCAGGTGCTCGCGCTGCCCGTCCGGAGTGGTGCGGCCGGAGAGGTCGCCCTGGTCGGTACAGGTCAGGTGCAGCCCTGTGCGGCGGCGCTCGCAGCGGAGCGTGAACGTTCCGAACGGCCGTCCCGACAGCGAATGCGTGAGCGCGTTGGACGCCAGCTCCGAGCCCAGCAGGGTGAACAGGTACCGGTAGTCGGCATCCCGCCCGGTGGCGCAGGTGTCCAGGAAGGCCCGCACCAGCGGCATCAGCTGCGGCGAGGACCCGAACTCGTAGGAACGCACGTTGTAGTGCGCCCGGCGGGCGTGCGGGTTGAAGTAGTGCCGGCACCGCCGCGGCACCAGCTCCCCCAGGGGAAGGGTCACCTCCGGCAGCGACGGCATCGGCGGAGGTGAGGGAACGATTGCGAGCATGACAAAGACACTCCTCGGCACAGACGAACAGGGAATCTCCGACAGAGACGGCCGGTGCGCCCACGGACAGGGGAAACCTGCGCGTTCACCGGACGCGGGGGACGGCCACGGCATAGCCTGACCAGCAACGACCCCCACCACCCTCGGTGAGGGATCGATCACCGACAACACCTTCACCATAAAACATGAGATTCAGAAAAGTCAACGCTGACTCATGAATCTCACTTCAGGTGCCCTAGACTGCTCCCATGGCAACTCTCCACAGCCCCACGCTCCGCCGCCGACGCCTCTCCGCTGAGCTCAAGCGGGCTCGCGCCGGTGCCGGTCTCACTACCACCCAGGTGGCCAAGGCCCTGAAGTGGGCGGCCGGAAAACTCAGCCAGATCGAGAACGCCGAGACTCAAACGGTGAAGCCCGGCGACCTCGACAAGCTGATGGACCTGTACCAGGTCACAGCTCCGGACAAACGCGAAGCCCTGCATGCGCTGGCCAAGGACGCCAAGGTGCGCGGCTGGTGGTCCAAGTACCGCGAAGTGTTCGGCCCTCAGTCGCTCCCGGACTTCGAGTCCGAGGCATCCACCATTCGCACCTTCGAATCCTCAGTCATCCCAGGTCTGTTGCAAGTCCCCGAGTACACAACAGCTCTACTCCAGGGAGGGCGTTATACCGAGCCATCCGCCCTTCAGCGTCGAGTAGATGCCCGCATGGAGCGACGCCAGATCCTGACCCGGATCAACCCCGCTCGATTCCGGTCTGTTTTGGATGAAGCAGCTCTTCGCCGTGTGATCGGCGGAACGAACGTCATGGCCGAGCAGCTACGGCATCTGCTGTATATGGCCAAGCTGCCCAACGTAGACGTGCAAGTGTTGCCCTTCTCCGCTGGTTCTCATGCCGCGCTGGTAGCTCCTTTCGTCATCCTGGACTTCCCGGACCCTCGCGACCTTCCCATCGTGTTCATTGAGACGGCTGGGGACGGACTCTTCCTGGAGGAGGCAGAAGAGGTGGAGCAACATACTGTTACCTTCGGCGATGTTCAGGGCTCTGCGATGAGCACGGCCCAGTCAGCAAGGTTCATCGCTGAGGTCCTCCAGTCCCTAGAGAGCGAATGATGAACAACGAGCTCGTGTTTCAGAAGAGCAGCTACAGCGGGCACGGACAGAACTGCGTCGAGGTCGCCGACCTGCCCTGCGGGGTTGCCGTCCGGGACTCCAAGCACCCGGCCCGGGGCCATCTACCCTTCCCCGCTGCGGAGTGGGACGCCTTCCTCACCTCCGCTCGCAGATCCCACCCGTAGCCCCGAACCACCATCCCGCCGCAGCGCCCCGCCCTCCCCCGGCCGGGGCGTCGGTGCTTTCCCAGCATGTTCGCCTCGGGAGAGCTGCTGAACTTCCGTCCGACCACGACACAGCACCCCTGGAAAAGCAGTGCCATGGCCACCACCACGCAACTCCGTACCTACACCGTCCGCGCAGGCCTGCTCCACGAGTGGGTCCGGCGCTGGCGGGAGGAGATCGTCCCCCTGCGCCTGAAGTTCGGCTCCTCCCTCGGCGGCGCCTGGATCGACCAGGAACGCGACCACTTCGTCTGGGAGATCTCCTACGACGGCCCCGAGGGCTTCGCCGAGCGCAACCGCATCTACTGGGGCTCTCCCCGGCGGGAGGCCCCGGCCCTGGACCCGAAGGACTACCTGCTCTCCACCGAGGTCCGCGAGGTCACCAGGGTCTACTGACCCCGCACCCGCCCCTCAACCCTCAGAGACCGCGAGCAGGTGCGTGCGGCGCTCCTCCGGTGTCAGGGCCCGGAAGGTACACCGCCGCGCTACTCGCGTCAGCTCCTCCAAGGGCATGTCGGCGTCCCACACCCGCACGGTGCCGTTGGTGGAGGCCGCGGCAACCGGGGGTGTGCAAGGTCGGAGTGGCCCCTGATCGGTTCGTGATCCGCCCCCGTGCGGCAGCGGGAGGTGGCATCATCCGGGCATGGGCAGAGACGACAGCGACGAGGCGTACGTGATCGGCCTGTGCGACGAGGTCCTCGGCGAGACCGGAACCCGGCAGCACAGGTTCGACTGGCTGCTCGGTGACCCGGGTGCCAACGGCAGGCGGGTCAGGCTCCCCGTCGACTCCTATTGGCCGGGGCGACGGCTCGTGGTCGAGTACCGCGAACTCCAGCACGACCGGCCCATGCCCCACTTCGACAAGCCCGACAAGCTCACCGTCAGCGGCGTGCACCGGGGCGAGCAGCGCGCCCTGTACGACCGGCGGCGCGACACCGAGATCCCGGCGCACGACCTGCGGCTGGTGGTGATCCGGCCCGCCGATCTGGACGCCGACGGCCGTGGCCGGCTGCGCCGGAACCGGGAGTCCGATCTGGAGGCGGTGCGAGGACTTCTCGGGCACGGATAGGGCCCCGGGTCTTGCCGTACACGGCACCCGTCAGCGGAGAATGGGGCCATGGCGACCTTTGACGGTGTCCGGCACAGCATCGAGGCGTGCGCGGGCCAGGTGTTCCACACCAAGAGGGGCATCCCGTTCGGCTACGCCGTCCGGCACGGGCAGGTCCACCTGAACAACACCGACCGCGTCATCCCCCGCACCGACTTCGCCGAGGCGTACGCGCTCATGCCGTTGAGCGGCCCCGGGAGGATCCAGGACCTCCAGGGGCCGTCGTACATCTTCGGCATCCTCACCGACCCCCGCATCGGGGCCTGACCCCGCCCTCTACGGACATCCAGGCGTACCGCGGCGGTGATGCGGCGGACGGCCCCCTGACGACGAGAAGGACCACCGTGGAATCTCCGCCTCTCCGGCGTGCCGGGACCGAGCAGCAACGGAAGGGGGCCCGGGCATGACCGACGAGCGAGACCTGATCGGGTACGACGAGCCCCGTGTCCTGGGCGAGGTCTTCCCCGACCGGAACACCGCGGGCCCCGACCACCGCAGGTGTTCCACCTGCGGGACCGTTCTGCCCGCCGACCGGTTGACGGTCGTCAAGCGTCGGCACGCCCGGCACGCGAAGGGGTGGCTACGGATCCACTGCCCCGACCATGCCGTCCGCGCCGTGGGCGGCGCCTCCGGGTCCGCGACCGGCCCGTCGAGCAGGTCGCGACCACTCGACGGCCGCCTGATCGACACGACGTACGACTTCCAGACCGACACCCCCGCGGGCAAGGACCCCGACGCCTTCAGCGACACCCTGCACCACTACCACCGGACGCTCTGGAGCAGGGAACTCCCCGACGGAACACGCTTCGACCTGACCGATGCGAGGCCGGGGGGCTACCTCGTCCACGAGTCGGACAAGGGGCTGTTCTGGCTCAGCAGCGACGCCGTCGTCCCCACGTTCCCGCACAAGGCGGCGGCCGTCGTCGCGGAACTCGACGACGGCGAGTTCGAGGCGTTCTGGAACCTGGCCTACACGATCGGCGGGACGATGATCTGGCCGGGCAACAGGATCGGGACCAAGCAGACGATCAACGGCGCCCGCGGCTTCCACCCGCGGATCGCCGACCGGTTCGACCTGACCGTCGAGTGCGTCCGCCGCCACTACGCGGGCGGGCGGAGCCCGCTCGGCGACGTTCTCGCCCGGTACACCGACTTCTTCGCCCTGTTCGAGACCTTCGAGGGGTTCATCGACCACTTCCTCCTCCACGACCTGCTCGACGGGGGCCGGGTCCGGTTCGCGATGCCGTTCGACGAGTTCGCCATGCCGTCGGTGCCGCCGGACCTGGCGACGTACCGCCGGTACATGGAGACGAGCATGGAGTTCATCCACGCCAGGAACGCCCGCATCGCCGCGTACGCCGGGACTCTTCCTGTTCCTTCGGCCGAAGGGACGACGGCACACGGCGGGTGAGGCGCCTGCCGTCCGGGCGCGGTGCGCGCCCCTCCCCCGGCGGTGTCGCCGCACCGGTGTTCGGGAAGATCGTCGGCCGCCGCCCCGGACGCACCTTCCCCGTGGCCTGCCTTGACCGTTAGTCGATCGACTCGCCGTACGTGTCCTGCACCTCACGGTTCCCCAGCGGCTCGGCCAGCTCCACTTCCACCGCAACCGTGCGAACGTCCTCCGCCAGGCACGAGTCCCGTGAGGACAGGTAGGTGCCGTGCAGGGTGACGGTGTCCTCGGTCTCCTCCGCGCGCACCGTCACCGGGTCGGCGGCCCTGTGGCACCGGCCCAGGACCACCCGCACCACCAGCGTCTGCGACTCCTCACTTCGTCCTTTCCACCGTCCCGGGTGGTCTCCCACGCGACGAGAGAACCGTCGGCCACGGCTTCGGCATGTCCCTCGTTCCTCCCGCCGTGCGACCACAGGACCTCTCCTGACGAGCGGTCCAGGGCCACGATCCCTTCCTCGTGGACCACAACGACGCCCCCGGGAAGCGGAACGAGTGCGTCGGCGGATGTGCGATCGTCCGTTTCCCACACCAGGTCCGCCGCACCCGCGGCCCGGCCGGTGGTGGTACTCCCACACCGTCGTCTCCGGTGGAGCAGGCCGTGAGGAAAAGAGAGGTGGTCAGGAGCAAGCTCAGGGGGGACCGGGCCGCACCGCCGGCCCCGATGCCGATCGATCGCGACCAGGCCATGTCCACCGCTTCGCCCTGCCCGTGTTGTGGTGACGGAAGTACACCACGACGTCCTGGTAGGCGGTTCCGGCTTTCCGGGCGGCGGCGGCCCGGTCGCTGCCGGTCGGACGGCACTGTCACCGGAGGGGTTGCCTGCGGAGGAGTTCGGTGCGGGCCTGGTCGGCGCGGCGACGCGCTTCGGGCGGGGGCTGGACGGTGATCCCCGCCCCGGTGAGCATGCCCAGGTCCAGGTCCCAGACCGTGCGGGAGCGGTGTTCCCAAAGGGCGAAGGCCTCGTCGACGTGGTGCCGGGCCGCTGTCGGGGATGCTCCCGTGACGGCGATCAGGTGGGCCATCGCCTGGGTCGCGAGCCCCTTCACTTGGGCGAGGCCGAAGTGGGTGACGGTGTGGCAGGGCGTGCAGACGCAGATCAGCCGCCGCAGCGTCTGCGTCCTGGAGCGCTCGTCGAACGTCCACCGTTCGTGCACCTCCAGCCAGCGCTGCGCGGCACGGTCGGCGGACGCTCCGCAGATCTCGCACACCCGGCCCGCGCGGTTCACGACCATGCGCCGCAGCCGCTCCCAGTCCTGTTGGGAGACGCAGGAACGCACGTTGGTGAACCAGCAGGTGGTGGGCACCAGGTCGACGAACAGGCCGGAGCCGAGTGAGCGGTCCTCGCCGGGGAGCAGGTCGGGGACGTCGGGGCGCGCCGCCCAGCGCTCCAGCGCGGCGATGCCCGGCCGGGGCGCGTACCAGCGGCGGGCGCCGGGGTCCCAACGCGCGCCCTCGGCCTTCGCCAGGTCTTTCTCCGCGTAGGGGACGTCGAGCCAGATCCGTTCGGTGGGCACCGTACTCCTCGCACAGGGTGGGGGCTCAGCGGTGATCGAGCAGTGACTCTAACGGTGCGCGCATGTCGGAGCCAGTACCACCGAACGGCCGGAAACGGCCATGGAGAAGGGCTTTCCGACTCTGGCGGGAGGTGGGGCGGGCACCGTCCTGGAGTCGGTGTGCTTCCGGCGGCGCCCGGGTCGGGTCCGCCCCGGCCGGTCCGGGAAAGGCCGACGGGGAGCAGTGCCCGCGGCCGGGGCGCGGGTACGGGATGGTGCCTTCAGTCGGCGGAGCCGGTGGCGACGCGCTGGTAGGCCGTGGGCCGGGCGGGCCGGGCCGCCAGGTCGAGGGCGGCCGCCAGGTTGCGGTCGATCGCGGCCTGCCAGCGCTGCGGGTCCCGGCGGCGGCGGTCGCGCGCCAGCGCGAGCCCGGAGAGCACGGGCCCAGCCAGGCGTCGGCGAGCGGGAGGGGGGATCCGCAGGTCCTGGCACACGGCGTCGCCGTGGATCCGGCGGGCGATGGCGTTCAGCGCCGGCCGGGCCGGTTCGCGCGGGACGTGGAGCAGTCCGTGCAGCGCGGAGGTCGCCGACTCCAGGGTCGCGTCCGCCAGCACGGCGGAGTCCTCCGTGGCCGGTCCGGTCACGGTCTGGAAGACGGCGTCCAGGCGGGCGGCGGCCTCGTTGCCCGCGATCCCCCGGACCAGGCGCTCGTCGATCCCCAGCAGGTGGGCGACGTACCACCGGTAGCGGTACAGGTCGGCCTGTTCGCGGCTGCTCAGCCCGAAACCGAGGATCGCCTCGGCCGTGTAGGCGGTGAGGGTGAAGTCCGTCCAGGTCCGCCCCAGGTCGACCTGGTTGGTCGGGCTGCCGTCGGCCGAGGCGTCGTAGCCGCGGTTCAGCGCGAGCCTGCGCATGTGCGCGTGCAGCATCCGCACCTGGAGGGTCGCCGCGTAGCCCGGCCGTCCGACGCGCAGGCAGCCGGGCAGCATGACCCGGGTGAGCCACGCCCCGGTCTCCTGGATGCGCCGCTGCGCGGAGTCGACCAGCCGCCCGGTGGTCGTCAGCACCGTGGAGATCGACGGTGATCCGTAGACCCGGATCAGGGAACCGGCGTTGAGCGCGATGACGTGCACCGGCGGCGGCGAGGTGTGGAACGGCAGGGGTCCCCGGTCGAGCAGGGCGTCGTCCGCGTAGTCGGGCAGACTCTCGGTCTGCCGCAGCAGCGCCTCCAGTGCCGGGGCGGGTCGGTGAGGGAGGCCAGGCCCTCCCGGATGCCCTGGTCGACCACGGGCCTGTCCTGTTGTGTCCCGAGCCGGTGCATCTCGGCGACGACCGCGTCGGCGAGCGCGTCGCCGGTGGTCAGCGCCCACTGCATCAGGTCGGCTCGGGCGCGTCCGAACTGGGCGAGAACGGTCGCCCGTCCCGCCCGCCGGGTCGGCCAGGGGTTCTGTTCGGTCATGGTCTCTCCTGGGAGGGTCGGTGTCGGCCGTCCGCCCGGGCGGACGGGGTGGGATGGTCAGCCGCAGGCCCGGGGCCTGTCAGGGGAGCCGTGGGGGTCGCCGCTCCCGGCGATGGGGTCGCCGCTCCCGGCGATGCCGCTGAGCACCTCGGCGGCGGCGAGCTCGTCGCGGGCGGCGAGGCGGTCGAAGCCGTGGACGGCGGGGTGGGCGTAGCGGCCCAGGGTGGCGATGAGGACCGCGTCGGCGACGAGGACGCCCGTCAGGACGGGGATGACGGGGTCGTAGGAGCCCAGCAGGTCGTAGCCCAGCCCGAGGAGGAGCGGCCCCAGCGCGCTGTCCAGGAGGAACGCGGTCTGGATCAGGCCCGGGATCCGGCCGAAGTGGCGGGTGCCCAGGTAGCGGGTGATGAGCAGGGTGAGCAGGTCGCCCTCGATGCCGAAGGCGACGCCGATGAACGCGACCGCGACGGCGGCGCCGGTGAAGGGCGATTCCAGGAAGAGCATGCCGGCGATGGGGGCGAGGATCACGACCGGTCCGACGACGGTCGCGTGCACGCGGTCGAGGACGAGGCCGCCGGCGACCCGGCCCACGAGCGAGGCGAGGCCGAAGACGACCAGCAGGGTGCCCGCCTGCTCGGTGGCCGGCCCGCGGTCGGTCATCATCGGTACGAGGTGGACCTGGAGGCCGTAGACGACGACCCCGACCAGGCCCAGCCCGAGCGCGATGGCCCAGAACCGCCGGGTGCGGACCGCATCGCCGACCATCAGGCCGGGGAGTTCGAGGCTGACGTCGCGGCCCTGGGCCCGGGTCTCCCGGACGAGTCGTCCGCGGACGTGGTGTTCGGCGCGGGCGCGCACGAACAGGGTGACCATCGTGACCGACACCAGGACCGAGACCAGGGCCATGAGGCCGTACGCCGACCGCCATCCGACGCTTTCGAGGAGTGCTCCGGTCAGCAGCGGGGCCAGGGCCGAGCCCAGTCCGATGATGCCCGTCACGACTCCGACGGCGAGGGCGCGGTTGTTGTCGAACCAGCTCACCACCGCCCTGGTGGCGGGCACGGCCGTCCCGGCCCCGAAGAAGCCCACGAAGAGGCACGGGACGAGGTAGACCCACTCGACCGGCGGCACCAGGCCGATCAGCGCCATGGAGGCCGCGAACAGCACGAACCCCGGCACGAGGATGTGGCGGGCGGCGAAGCGGTCCACGAGCTGCGCGACGACGACCAGGCCGATCGCCATCCCGACCGCGGCGACCGAGAACGCCCCGGTGTCGGCCCGCCGCGCGGGCGGCGCCGCAGGGTCGGCGGGCTGCGGCGCGAGGAGGTCGCGTCGCTGTGCCGCACGTCGGCCGGCCACCACTCGCGTCCGGGGCGGGAACACGGCCCGCGGCCCTCCCCCGGATGCCCGCCTCGATCGCCCAGGGGCCGGCACCCGTCGCTCGACGAGCGCGACCACCTGCTTCCGCCCGGCCGGCCACGATCCGCCCCCGGGGCACGTCCAACGGGCGTATCGGCCCCGAGCCCCTGCGCGTGCCCGCCGCCCGGCCGAACCGCCGCCGACGCACAGCGAGGAGTTCCGGCGGGTGTGGGACCACCGGGGCGGGGTTCGTCCCCGCGACGTCGGCGCGCCGGAGCCGCACCGTCGGCGGTCGGCCGGTCCGGACCAGGCCCACCTGTCGAGGGTCTGCGCCGCCGCCCCCGGCACCGTGAGCCGCGAGAAGCCCGAGGTGCTGTCGGTCATCGGCGCTCGGTGCTCCGGTGGCGCGGGGGTCGGCAGCGGCGCGAGGCCCGGTTCACGGCCGGAACCGGCCGGATGGGGCGCGGTCGGTGACGGGGCCCGGCCGGTGCCGGGTCAGCGGTGGGTCGGGGAACCGCAGCACTTCTTGTACTTGCGGGTGGAGCCGCACCAGCAGGGTTCGTTGCGGCCGGGCGGCCAGGCGGCCGACCACGGGCCGTCGACGGTGGTGGTCGCCCGCGCCCACTCCAGATGGGTCCGGCGCTCGGCCGGGTCCAGGCCCGCGTCCTCGGCGAACGCCGTGATCTCGGCGACGCCGTGCAGGAGCACCCGCTGCGGTGTGCCCGGGTGTTCGCGGGCCTGCCCGCGCATCATCGCCTCGGCCGCGCGGTAGTAGGCGTCGGCACCGTGCTCCGCCGTCTCGCCGGTGAGCAGGCCCCGGTCGCGGGCCTCCTCGAAGGACTCCCGGGCGAAGAGCACCTCGACGTGCATGTCCGGTTCGCCCTCACCCGGTGGGAGGTCGTCCTCCCACCCGGGTTCCCCGTCGTCCAGCGCCATCTCCCGGGCCGCCACCGCGATCGCCGTCACGTCGTGCGCGTCGGGGGCGAACCCCAGCCGCATGCGCATGTCGGCGCGGTGCATCAGGAGTTCCAGGTCGTAGGGGCCCAGGTCCTCGATCTCCTCGGCGGGGCGGACCAGGTGGGCGCGGGCGGCGATGTTGTAGCAGTGCAGCGCCTCGGCCGTGGCGCCCCGTTCGCGGAGCTCGTCGGCGAGCATGAACGCGGGCGTCTTCTCCAGGTTCCCGGGCCTGAGGAGTTCGGCGGTGATCCGGTCGGCCTCGGCCGTGTCCTCTGGCGCGCCGCTCTCGCGGAGCGTGTACGCGAGCTCGATCGCCGCGTACTGGCCGTCCTCCGGGGTGGGCGGGTGTTCGCGGAGCGCTCGCAGCACTCGGAGGGCCTGGTCGCGTCGGCCGTTCGGGAGGAGGTCCGCCGCCACGGCGTCCATCAGGATCTCCCTCCGCTCCTGTGGGTGCGCCTGCGCGTCGCGCAGAACGGCCTCCGGAAGGTCCAGGGCTCGCAGGGCGGTCATCAGGGCGTCGTCGTGCCGGGTCGGGGGCACGTCCACGGAGGTGTCTTCGGCCATGTCCACCACGTTATCCCCGTGCGTCGGGCGCCGTCCGGATGTTCACAGGGTTCCCCGCACCGGATCACGGCCGGGGCCGTCGGGTGGGGTCATGTCCCGTGGAGTGGTGCGAGAACAACGGATGTTCGAACAAGAACGGATCACTGACCGGTATGTCGTTGCCTTTGGGGCGCGGGGGTCGAACGAAGTCACACCGCTCGGTGGGACACCATCTCGGGTGGTGTGTTCGCGCGCGGGAGGTGGGAAGCGGGTGCGGATTGCACGAAACCGCCCCCGGTACGGGCCCGCGGACGGTAGAACGGTGGTCGTTGCGCGCGGTGAGGCGGTCGTCGCGGAAAGTGCTATGTGAGCGGGGAACGGCAATGGTGTGGACTGGCACGGACGGCGGCCGACCGGTCCGGCCGCGGATCGTCTCCGGGGGTGAGCGATCCCCGGCGGCGGAGACCGGCGGAACCGGTGGTGGCACCGGGGGTGCCGGTGAGTGTTCGGCCCGGGGGGTCGTGGCCGAGCCCGGGTACGGCGGCTTCGAGGAATCGCTGCCGGTGTCGGGGTGGGGCATGGGCGGCCGCGTCGCGTTCGCGCTGCCGGACGGGACGGGACCGGCCCGGGCCGCCGCGCGGAGCGTGCCCCTGCGCGACCTGCTGGACCTGGCCCGGTGGCTCGCCCCGTGCAGACCGCTGACCAGCGCAGGGATGCTCGGTGCCGACGACGTGCGCGCCGTGGTGGCGGAGCTGGGACTGTGGCCCGCGGTCACGGAGGCGGCCGCCGCCGACCGCGCCGACCGGTTGCGGCGGCTGAACGACGCCCGGGACCTGCCGGAGTTCGCCGCGCTGTGGCGTGCGGCGGTGGAGCTGGGGGTCGTCGAGGTGGAATCCCAGGTGGCGCGCCCCGCCGCCGGGTTCGCGGACGGGGACCCCGATGGGCTCCTGGCCGTGTGGGAGGCCCTGTTCCGGTCGGCCGTCAGGGGTGATGAGATCCCCGGGCGGGAGGTCGGCGGGAACGAGGTCCTGCCCGCCGCCCTGCGTGTGCTGCTGGGGATGCCCGAGGGCGCCGCGGTCCCGCTGATGGAGCTGGTCGATCTGGCGTGGCGCATGCGTCGCGACCGGTACCCGGCGGAGCTGGAGCCGCGGGCCCGTGCGACGGTGACCGAGGCGGTGTACGCCGGTGTGGTGCGGTTGGCCCGGGCCGGGGCGGTCCGGCTGGTCGGGGTCTCCCCCGCCGGGCTCCTGGTCCCGCACCGGCTCGGCCGCGGACGCTCGCCGCTGCCGCTGTGGCCGGGGGCCCAGGAGACGACGTCGACCGAACCGGTCGACTGCGCGGTGGTGCTCACCGCGCTGGGGCGCCACGGAACGCGGCTGCTCGCACCCGGGGACGGACCGCGTGCGGAGCCGGTCGCCGCGGACGCGGTGCCCGCTCCGCGTTCCGCGGCCGGGTCCGCCGGCGCGAGCGCGGACACGGGCGCCGCCGGCCGGGCCGCCGATACCGGGACCACCGGGTTCCTCGACCGGCTGAGCACGCTGCCCCCGCGGTGGCACGACGCGGAGATCGGTCCGTGGCTGGCCGGGCGGACGGCCGCCGAGGCGGTCCGGGACATCGCCGCCGCGACCGCCAAGCCCGGACCGCTGGGGGCGCTGCGCCGCACCATCGGGGTGTCGGTGCTGGCCGCGGTGGGCGACGGGGCCGCGCCGGAGCTGCGCGCCCTGCTCGGATCCGGGAGCCCGGAGGTGACCGGGCTGGCGGCCGGGGCCCTGATGGCCCTGCCCGGGACCTCTCCCGGGGAGCACCGGGACCTGCTCGCCGAGTACGGCCCCTGGTGGACGATCGACACGGTGTCCGGGCTGTTGGCCCTGGGCGAGGAGCACTTGGGGGAGCTGTTCGGCCCCGGGGTCGGGGAGGGGCCGGACGCTCTCGGTGAGCTCCTGCTGTCCGGGCAGGAGCGGGTGTGGCGGGTCGACCACCCCGAGGCCCTGCCGGTCCTGGAGGCGCTGGGCCGCCTGCACCCGGACGCCCGGGTCGCGGCGGCCGCGCGCCGGGCGGCCGACAGGGCCCGTACCCGTCGAGGGTGACGGGCACGGCCGCTCCGGGAGGGCCGTCCTCCCCGTCCGCCCGAGGCACCCGTCACCGGGGGCGACGCCCCGGTGGGGAGCCCGTGGAAGGCCCGTGGAGGAGGTGGCGGAGGGCGGCGGTCAGTCGCAGCAACAGCAGCAGTCGCCGTCGCAGTTGCAGTCCGGGCAGTCGCACCCGTCGCACCAGGCGTCGCGCCGCTTGCCCGTCCAGGGGCCCGGGTGGGGGTCGCGGCAGCAGAACTGGCAGCTACAGCACATGAACAGCGCCACCGCGCAGCCGGCGATGGGCCCCCGGCGCTTGGGCGGGTGATGCAGTCGCGGGGTTCCGCAGGTGCACGTCTCACAGCAGCCGCCGCCGTCCTTGTCGCGGCCGCCGCGGTCCCCTCCGCCGTAGGAGTGGGCGTCGTAGCCGTCGCCGGAGGTGCCGCTGTCGTCGCGGCGGCGCCTGCGGTTCCGGTCCGGGTGGCCGTGGGGGTGGTGCGGGCCGCCGGCCGGGTACTGCCCGGGGTGCCGGTGCGGGTGCTGTCCGGGGCGCGGGCGCTGCCCGGGGTGCGGGTGGCCGTGGCCGGGCGGGTGGTGGCCCGCCCGGGAGAAGGTGCGGTCGACGGCGCGGCCGAGTTCGCGCACCAGGAGGGCGCGGACCAGGCGGTCGTCGGTGAAGGCGGTCTCCGCCAGGGCCGGTCGGACGCCCAGCACCGCGTCGTCGCACAGTTCACGGGCCCGGTCCGGGCCGGTGCCGGTGGCGGTGAGCGGGTTCCACGCACCGCGGGCCCGGTCCTCCTCCAGGTCCTCGACGGCGTCGAGGAGGTGGGCGATGCGGCCGAAGAGGCGGCCCGCCTCGCGCAGCGGCCCGGTGTTGGCCGGGCGGCCCGCCAGGACGGCGGTGTGCGCGAACGCCTCTCCGGTGGCCTCCTCGGTCGGGGCGGTGACGGTGAGGACGTCGGTGCCGGGCCCGGCCGAGAGTTCGAGTTCGCGCTGGCGGTCGATGACCGCGAGGAGGGCGGAGCCGTCGAGGCCGAGCCCGTCGCCGGAGGCGGTGGCGCCGCGCCGCCAGCGTTCGGCCGTCCGGCCCGCGAGGGCGCGGACCCCGCGGCGGGCGTAGAGGCCGTCGCCGTCCTCGATGTGGTCGGTGATCTTGGCCGAGGCCAGCATCAGGGACACCGCGGCGGCCAGGTGCGCGCCCGCGCCGTCGGCCGCCCGCGCCCCGCGCATGCCGCGCAGCGGGCAGCGTCCGGCCTGCCTGGTCCCGGCCTGCTCCGGGGCCTGGGCGGCGGTGAGGACGGAGATGACCAGACCGTCGTAGTTGGTGGCGATCCGGGAGACCTGGCCGTGGTCGTCGCGCAGGGCCAGGCACAGCCCGCACATGTGGGCCGTCCACTCGTCGGCCAGCCCATCGGGCAGAGTGTGGCGACAGGGGCGCAGGATTCCGAACACGGGCGCCACCTCACTTCCGGATCGTCGCGATGGGACGACGGTTCGATGCCGCGGGCGGCCTCCGGGTTCCAGGGGCATCGGGCAGGAGGGCGGCGGTGCCGCCCTGCCGCGGTCCCCCTGCCCCGGCCCGGGCCGACCGGGCGGGTCAGCGCAGGGAGGCGGAGCCGCAGCACTTCTTGTACTTGCGGCCGGATCCGCACCAGCAGGGGTGGTTGCGCTCGGGCGGCCAGGGCGCGACGTGCGGGGAGTCCGGTGCAGGGACCGCCGAGACCCAGGCGCGGAGGGTGCCCGGGTCGGCCGGGTCGAGGCCGTGTTCGGCGGCGAAGGCCGCGACCTCGTCCGGGGTGACCGCGATCGTGCCCAGGCGGACGTCCGGGAAGCCGCGGGCCTGGGCGCGCAGGGTGCGCTCGACGGTGTGGTGGTGGGCGGCCGGGTCGGCGGCGTCGGCGGACAGCAGGCCGCGCTCGCGCGCCTCGCCCAGTGCGGGGTGGGGGAAGAAGGCGTGGTTCTCGCGCACGGTCTCCGGGACCGGGCGGGGGGCGCCGGTGTCCTGGGGGAAGGCGCCGGAGAAGTCCTCGGGGAGCTCGGGGAGGGGGAGGTCGGGGGCGGTGGTCCCACCCGCCAGGCGCCGGAGTTCGGCGGCCGCGTCGGGCAGGTGGCGGTCGGCCTCGCGGGCGGCCAGGTCGTGGCCGTCGGGGGACAGGCCGAGGCGTTCGCGGACCGCGGCCCGGCCCAGGAGGGGCATCAGGCCGATGCGGTTGAGGTCGGCGACGGTCTCGGCCGGGCCGGACAGGATGCTGCGGCAGGCGATGTTGTAGCAGTTCAGGGCGCGTTCGAGGGCGCCGTCGGCAGCGAACTCCTCGGCGAGGAGGAGGGCGAGGACCCGGTCGAGGCGGCCGGAGTCGAGGAGGTCGGCGATGAGCCGGTCGGCCGTGTCCGCGTCGCCCCGGCGGCGCAGGAGGGTGGCCAGGGCGTGGGTGGCGTACTGGCGGTGCGCCTCCTGCGGGGCGTGGGAGCGCAGGGCGTCCAGGAGGGCGCGGGCACCGTCGGGGGCGGTGTCGCCCAGGTCCACCGCGGCGTCGAGGAGGAGGTGCGCGTCCGGGGCCGCGGCGAGGGCGGCGCGCCGCCGCTCGGGCAGGGGAAGGGCGTGGACCGCCTCCAGCAGCGGTTGCGGGAGGGTGGCGGGGACCGGCGGTGTTCCTGTCATCCCTCCAGGTTAGGAGCGGGCGCCACCCCGCCGCGCCGCTCGCGGGCAGCGGCGGTGCAAGGCAGCGGAAGGTCACAGCCCGAGGCCGTGGTCGGGTGCCTGCGGCAGGGGCGGCGGTCGGCCCCCGCCGTCGCGGACCGGCGGGCGGATCCGGACGGCCCCGGGATGTGACCGGTGGCGGCGGTGCGGACGTGTCGGAGCCGTCGGGGCCGGGAGTCGGCCGCCCGGGGTGCGGCCGCGCGGACGCGGGGAGGGAGGGCCGCCGCTCGGGGTCCCACCGTGGCCTGCCGGGGTGCGGTGGCGGACGCGGCGGAGCGTGCTGGACCGGGCGGACCGCCGGGCGGGATCAGAGCGGCCACCAGGGGGCGCCGGTGAGCGGGTCGAGGAGGTCGAGGGCGCCGACCCCGAAGCGGGCCCCGGCCTCCAGGCCGGTGATGAGGAAGGCGAACAGGAGCAGCACCACCAGCACGCGGACGGGCCAGCGGCGCGGCGGGGGCCCGGTGGTGGGGGGTTCGTCGTCGTCCTCCCGGTCGATCCAGGAACGGTCCAGGCGGGCGACCTCGCGGCGGGAGTCCTGGAGTTCGGCGTGGTAGTGGTCGCGTTCGTCGCGCACGCGCTGGAGTTCGGAACGTTCGGCGCGCACCGCGGCGCGGGCGTCGACGAGGTCGACGCGGGCCTCCTCAGGGCCGTACTTGGTGAGCCAGCGCTCCAGGCGGGCCAGGGGGAGGTCGACGTACTGGGTGGGCCAGTTGTCCCCCGCGGCGGCCTGCTCGGCGGGTTCGGGTGCGGTCTCGGCGGCGTAGTCGGGGGTGTCGGGGGGTTCCGGGTAGGGGGCGGTGTCGGGGGCGTCGGTGTCGGCGGCGGAGAAGAGGGGCGGGGCCTCGTCCGGGGTGCGTTCCGCGGCGGGCGGGAACTCTTCGGGGTCCGGGGGTTGCGGGGTCGACCGCGTGGGGCGGCCCCCGAAGGCGCCCTCGGCCAGGGCGCGGACCCGGCCGTCGGAACGCGGCGTTTCCGGCGCCTCGGCGCTGGGGGTACCGCCGGCGGGGCTGTCGCGCCGGGTGGTCCGCTTGCGGAAGAGGCCGGTGCGGATGGGCGAGGGGGAACGCCGGGCGGGGGCGGGGGGCTCGGGGTCCTGCGGGGCTTCGGGCTGCGGGGCTTCGGGGTCCTGCGGGGCTTCGGGGTCGGCGGCGGGGGCGATGCGCGGTCTGCGGGGTTCGGGGGCGTCGAAGATGCGCGAAGGGCGCTCCTCCGGCCGGGGAGTGCCCGGGTCCGGGGACTCGGGGGCGGTGGTCGGCTCGGTCGGCGTCGGCGCGATGCGGGGGCGGCACGGACCGGCCGCACCGTTGCCGAACCCGGGGCCGGGGTCCGGGGCGGCGGACGGCCACAGTGCCTCGTCCGGGTCCGCTCCGCCGGAGGCGACGGGGGCGACGCCGGGCCAGAGGGGTTCCTCGGTTTCGGGCTCGGGGCCCGGCGCCTCCACGGCGGCCCGGCCGCTGGGGACCGCGGGCTCGGGGGGAGCCTGGGGTCCGGTCTCGTCGGTGCCGGGCGGTTCGACCTCGGGCAGGGCGGAGGCGGCTTCGGCGGCGGCCGCCCAGACCGCCCAGGCCCGGGCGGGGAGGTCTCGGGCACGGGAGGTGCTCGGGAAGGGGGAGGACGGGGGCGCGGAACCGCCGCCGGTGTCACCGGGCAGGGGTTCGGCCTCGGGCAGCTCGTCCCCGACCGCCGCGGTGCCCCCGCTGTCCGCGGGGTGAACGGTTCCCGCCGCCTCGGTATCCGTGATGCGGGTGGGGTCGGTGCGGCCCGCGGGGATGGGCACCGCCGTAGGACCGCCGGGGTCGACGGGCCGTGCGGGACCGTCGGAGCCGTCGGAGCCGTCGGAGCCGTCGAAGGCGACAGGGTCGCCGGGGCTCCCGGGGAGGGGCTCCGCCACCGGCAGGTCGCCCTCCGTGTCCGCGGGACCGGTGGAGTCGGACGGCTCACCGCCGCCGGGGTGGACCGGGGAGGCCTCGTCGTCCACGAAGCGTGCGGCGTCGGTGGGGGTGCGGGAGACGGCGGGCAGGGGTTCGGCCTCCGGCAGGTCGCCCTCCGTGTCCGCGGGACCGGTACGGCCGTCGGGATCGGCCGACGCCCCGCCGTCGACAAGGCCGGAGACCGGACCCCCGACATCCATGGCACCCGCAGGGCCGACCGAGTCGGACGGCTCACCGCCGCCGACGGGGCGGACGGGGGAAACCTCGTCATCCACAAGGCGTGCGGCATCGGTGGGGGTGCGGGGAACGGCGGGCAGGGGCTCCACCACCGGCAGGTCGTCCCCCAGGACTCCGGAGGGTTCGCCGGTGTCGGGGAAGGCACCGCCATCGACGGCGCTGAAAGCCGCATCCCCGGTACCTGTGAGGCCCGTGGGAGCGGAGGAGCCGCTGCCGGGACCGTCAGGGGCGTCCGCAGGTGCGTCCTCGGCCGACTCCCCGGCATCCGTGAGGCGTGCGCCGTCTGTGGAGGTGACGCCGTCCGTGGAGGTAGGGTGCGCGGCCGCCGACAGATCGTCGCCCGAGCCGACGGGGCCGGTGCGGTCGCCCGGTCCCCCGCCACCGGTGGGGCCGGTGGGGCCGGTGGGGTCTTCGGTCTCCGCGGGGCCGGGGATGCCCTCGGTGACGAAGCGGCGCAGACGCGCGGCTCCCTCCGGGCGGGCCACGGGTACCGGAGGCAAAGACGTGGCCGCGGGTGGTTCCGGCGAGTGGTGCGGGTCGTCCCGCACGGTTTCGGCTCCGGGCTCCGGGCCGTCCGCGCTGCCCTCGACGCCGCCTCCGCTCCCGGCCTCGTCCACCGCAGGGGCGGCGTCCGGGTCGGGGAACGGGCGGGCGGCGGCGTCCCGGCCCCCGCCCCCGGCGCCGTCCGCCGCCGGGGCGGCCGACGGGCGGGGGTCCAGCCAGTCGGTGAGGAGGCCGCGGCGCTCTCCGAACGTCGGCGCGTCCGGGACCCCCCGCTCCGCGAGGTGGTCCGCGAGCGCGTCCCCGCCTTCCTCGCGCAGCACGCCCACCAGGCGTTCGGCCACCGTTCGGAACTCCGCGCCGGGCATCCGCAGCAGCGGCCCCGCCCCCGTCGGCGGCCCGAAGACGATGTGCTGACGGCTCTCCTCCAGCACCGGGTCGTACGTGGACAGCGACCACTCCCAGCCCGGCGCCGGGCTCGTCCCGCGCGGGCTCAGCACCTCGTACAGGCTCCGGTGCAGCCCCCACAGGAAACGCAGCTGCACCGCGTTCCACAGGTCCGCCCGCCCCGGGTCCAGGAACACCCGCACCGGCAGGTCGGGCCGCTCCAGCGCCGCGGCGACCCCCAGCGCCAGCAGCTCCTCCCCGCCCGGGGCGGCGAGGTCGGCCGCGCGGCGGTCGCGGGCGCGCACCGCGCCCGGCGCCGCCGACCGCTCCCAGGGTTCGGGGGCGTCCAGCACCGGCATCGTCGCCCACCCCGGCGCGGGCGGGCGGGTGCGGTGCGGGCGGGTGTTGGGGTTCTCGTGCAGGCTCAGGAGGCGCGGCAGGGTGAGCCCCTCGGCCGGGCCGACGATGGCCCAGGCGTGCGCGGCCCCGACGTCCCCCGGCCAGCGGTAGACGAGCGCGGCCTGCCCGTCCTCGTAGGCGCGCACCCACAGCGTCTCGGGGTGCTCGGCCGGATCGGGCAGGCACACCCGGTAGTCGACGGTGAGCGCCGGTTGGAGGCGGTTGCGCCAGGCGCGCAGGGTGAGGCGTTCGTCCTCGGTGAGGGAGGAGGCGGCGGGCCCGGGGCCGACGCGCCCCAGCAGGGTGGGTTCGGCCCAGGCGAAGTGGATCTGGTGGTACGTGCTCTCGGGCAAGTGCCCCTCCCCGCGGGTCGCCGGGGCGGTGGGATCCGACCGCCGCCTCTAGGGAAGGTATCCGGTCAAACGCCGGTAAAAACCGTGTTCGCGAACATGTGCACGGCGCGGGCCCGCGGTTGCTCAGGCGTCACTCGTGTCCCAGGAGCGGTGGGAGACCCCGGGCGTCCGCTCCCACCTGCCCTTACCCGGTCCGACCTGCCCGGATCCGGGACCGGTACGGGTCGGCCGCGGCGCGCGGGGCCGGTGGGTGTCCGCTTCCGGCCGCGCCCCGGCGCACCGGGGCGCCAGGGCGGGCCCGGTGCGCCCCGGTGCGCCGGGGCGGGCCCGGGCGGCGGCCGGTCCGGACCGGTCAGTGGGCCGCGTCGAGGGTCTCGCACTGCTCCGGGGTGAGTTCGAGGTCGGCGGCCTCCACCGCCTCGTCGAGCTGTTCGGCCCGGCTGGCCCCGATCACGGGGACGATCCCGCCGCCGATGAGCCAGGCCAGCACCACCTGGTTGCGGGTCGCGCCGGTCTGGCGGGCGACCTCGTCGAGCGCGGCCAGCCGGTTGCGGGTGCCCGGGTGGTCGTAGGCGGGGCCGAGGTCGGCGGCGCGTTCGGGCCGGGCGTAGGCCCCGCCGAGCAGCGGGGTGTACACCGTCAGGACCAGGTCGCGCCCGGCGGCGTTCTCGGCGCTCACGTAGTCCAGCAGCTCGGGGGTGACGTGGGTGAACCCCAGGGACTCCAGCTGCACCTCGTGGCGGGGCTGTAGGTAGCTGTACCGGTATTGCAGAGCGGTCACCCGGTGCCCGTGGGCCTGTGCCGCGGCCCGGGCGCGCTCCAGCCGCCAGGTGCGGTGGTTGCTCATGCCCAGCTGCGCGACCGCGCCCTCGTCGACGGACCGGGACAGGGCCGCCATCGTCTCCTCAAGCGGGGTGTTCGGGTCCTCCTTGTGCGTGTACAGCAGGTCGATGCGGTCCACGCCCAGCCGCCGCCGGCTGCGTTCGACGGCGGTGGCGACGGCCTCGGCGGACAGCCCCTCCCAGGATTCGGGGCCGCCCCCGGGAACGGTGGGCTGGGCGCCGAGCTTGGTGGCGATGACGACCTCGTCGGTGATGCCGCGCTCGCGCCGCCAGCGGCCCAGGAAGACCTCGCTCTCGTGCCCCTTGAAGCCGTCGACCCAGTACTGGTAGCAGTCGGCGGTGTCGACGAAGGTGCCGCCCGCCTCCATGAACCGGTCCAGCAGGGCCGCGGAGGCGGCGTCGTCGGTCTGGCTGCCGAACTTCATGGCGCCCAGGCACAGGGCGCTGGCCTTGCGGCCGCCGATCTCGGTGTAACGCATCAGTTCTCGTCCTTGAGGGTGTGGGCGGTCTGGGCGGCGCGGTCGGAGAGGACGCCGAGGTAGTAGTCGATCTTGTGCTCGATGGCGCCCTGGCGGTCGATGAGCTCGGCGATGCGGGCGTCGAGCCGGTTCTTGTGCTCCTGGAGCACGTCCAGGCGCTCGGGGATGGTGTGGTCCCCGGAGCGGACGAGTTCGGCGAACTCGCGCAGCCGGGCGATGGGCATGTCGGTGTCGCGCAGGCAGCGGATGAGGTGGAGGAGTTCGACGTCGTCGGTGCGGTAGCGGCGGTGGCCGCTGGGCGCCCGGTCCACCCGGCGCAGCAGCCCGGCCTTCTCGTAGTAGCGCAGCGTGTCGAGGGTGAGATCGAAGCGCTCGGCGATCTCCCCGGGGGTGTAGTAGTCCTTCACGGGTCAAGCATGGGACCTGGAGCGCACTCCAGGTCAAGGGCCGTTCCCGAACGGCTTCCCCGAACGGGCCCCGGGCGGTGCGGCCCCGGGGCGTCAGGCCTGGTCGCTGCTGCCCTGCACCGCGCCGACCACCGCGGCGGTGAGGTGGTCGATGATCTCCTCCGCGCCGACCTCGGGGTGCTCCAGCCACCACTCCCCCGCCGCCTGCACCATCCCGACGATGGCGTGCGCGGCGATCTGGGCGCGCAGCCGCCCGGCGATGCGGCCCTCGCCGACCAGGAGCTCGGCCAGTTCCTCGCCCAGGCGGCGCACCATCATGCCCAGGTCGCTGCGGGTGCGCTGGTCCTCGGAGGTGGCCCGGTCCATGAGGAAGCGGTACAGGTTGAGGTTCTGGGAGATCATCGACAGGTAGGCGCCGACGGTGGCCCGGGCGCGTACCTCGAACTCGGTGTGCTGGTGCAGCTCGTCGCGGATCCGCCCGATGAGGGGGTCGACGTGGCGGGAGGCCAGCGCCCGGTACAGGCCGCTCTTGTCGCCGAAGTGCCGGTAGAGGATGGGTTTGCTGATCCCGGCCTCGGCGGCGATGGCGATCATGGAGGCGTCGGGGCCGTCGCGCTGGATGACCCGGTTGGCGGCGTCGAGGATGGCGCGGCGGCGCTCGGGGTCGCGCCCGCGTCCGCTCCGCCGCCCGCCGCGGGCGCGGGGTGCCGGAGGGGTGTCCGACACGGGCGCGGTGCCGGGGACGTCGTCGCTGTCGGTCATCGGGATCCGCCGCACGTCTTGGTAGGCCACAACGTTCGAGCTTAGAGGGTGTGGCGGGGTCCGGCGCCCGCGCCGGGAGCGATCCCACGGGGGCCGCGGCGTCGGCGGCGCCCGGCCCCGGCGGGCTCGCCCGGCAGGGCGCGGGGCTCAGCCGCGCAGGGCGATCCAGGTGGCCCACGCCTGGGCGAGGACCTGACCGTCGGCGTCGTACAGGGCGCTGCCGGTGCGGATCTTGCGGCCGTCGACGGAGTCCAGGTGGCCGGCGACCACGTACGTGCGGCCGATCCGGGGCGCGTGCAGGGTCCGGACGGTGATGCGGCCCAGGACGGCGGGGCGGCCGGCGACGTCGCTGGACCAGCCGCCGGGGCAGTCCAGGGCGGCCCACACGTCGGGCAGGCCGACGGTGCCGGAACCGTCGTCCAGGCAGGGGTGCGGGGTCCAGGTGCAGGCGACGGTGTTGCCGACCCCGTCGGGACCGTGGCCCGGGCGGACCTGGCCGGCGAACAGGCGCAGGCCCTCGCCCTCGGCGCGCTCGGGTCCGCAGCTGTAGCAGCGGGGGAAGGGGTGCAGGTCCAGGCCCGCGAAGCGGCCCTCGGCGTCCGCGGCGGCGGCCGGGTCGACGGGCCCGCCGGGGACCGCGGGGGTGTCGGGGGCGGCGACGGTCTCGGCCTCGGCGACGAGCCGGGCCTTGGCGTCGGCGGCCTCGGGGTCGATGAGCCGCACGGGCGCCCCGTCCTCCTCTTCGACGGTCAGGGGTCGGCCCAGGGGCGGCGGGACCCGCAGGGTGACCTGCACGGCCGGGCCGCCGGCGGCGGTCAGGCGGGCGGCCAGCAGTCCGGCGCTGTAGCCGCCGTTGCCGGAGCCGTCGGGGCCGTTGTGCGTGGTGGGGATGGTGATGGTGGGGGCGTCGTTGCCCGTGGTGGCGTGCATCACTCCAGAGTAGAGGTGGGACGTTTCCCGCCGCCAGGACGCCCCCGGACCCCGTCCGCACGGCACCGGCCGGTCACGTCTCCTGGGGTGGTGCGACTTTCGCCCGGCCGCCTCCTTACAGGCTTACAGGTCATCGCGATGCCGGTGGGCGCTGAAGGTCCATCACGCGCCGGCGGCCCGCTGACCGGGATGAGATCGTCGCCGAAGGCGGCGGCACACCGACCCGGCGGACATCGCCGACGTGCGTCCGTGAGAACAGGACCGGAAAAGTCGCATCACTCGGTGGGACACCATCCACCGGCCGCCTGGTCGGTTCCCCGCGCTCCGCCGGGTCACCCCGGACCCCGTCCGCACGGGTCCGGCCCGGTCCGGGGCCACCGCGCCCGGGGGCGGACGCGGCCGGGCAGGGGCATCCCGGAAACACGGTGGGGGGACCCGCACCGCGCAGTGGGCGAAGGAAAGGGCGGCGCCCGGCCGGGCGACCACCGCCACCGCCACCGCCACCGCCACCGGCGAGCACAACCGAGCAGGGGTCTCCCGGGAGCACACGGACCGGAAGTGGCATCGCGCAGGGGTGAAGGAAAGAGCGGCGCCCGGCCGGGGACGCCGCCGCTCCGCTCCGGCGGACGGGTCGGCGGCCCCGCCGGGGTCAGTCCTCCTCGGGGAGGGCGGCGGCCAGGTGGGCGGGCGGCCACTCCTCCAGGCGCCGGAAGTCGGTGTCGAGCAGCCCGATCCGCGGGTCCACCCGGTGCAGCAGGGCCGAGGACGGGTGGTGGCGGTGCACCCAGTCGGCGTCGTGGTCGGTGATCATGTCGTCGACCCAGGCGAAGGGCCGCCCGTCGGCGTACCCGACCAGGGTGGTGGTCTTGAAGCAGAGCCCGCCGGTGGCGCTGGACCAGTGGGGAAGCTCCACCACCGGCAGTTCGGGCAGTCCGATGACGGGGCCGATCATCGTGTTGGCGTCGTACTCCCAGGTGGTGGCCCAGACCAGGGTGTAGGGCAGGGCGAGCAGGCGTTCGCCGTGGTCGGGCCGCAACCACACCCGCAGGGGCTTGGGGGAGTCCTCCCAGCCCCGGGGGCGCAGGCGGTGGGTGGTGTAGCCGTCGGGTCGGCGTTGGGCCGGGGCCCGGAACGGGTTGAGGGGGCCGTCGACGTCCAGGAACAGCAGGGGGAGGTGGGACACGGGTCTCCTGAGGGGGGTGGATGGCGCGCCGCCGCCCATCCTAGGGAAGGGTCGCCCGATCGCCCAGGGGATTCCGGCGCCCCCGGCCGGCGCGCGCCATCGCCGTGCGCAGCAGCCGGACGTACGGGCTCCACCGGGCGGGTGTGCGGACGGTGCCGGTGAGGGTGCGCTCGGCGCGGTCGAGGCCGTCCTCCAGCAGGGCGTCGTGCAGGGGCCCGAACACCAGGGGCCAGGTGAGCAGGGCCGGGCCGTGCGCCCGGATGACCAGCAGGTGGCGCAGCACGGTGCCGCCGTCCGCGGGTTCGACGGTGAACTCGTGGAACCCGTCGAACCCGCGCGGGGCCGTGAAGCGGAACCGCACGTGCCGACCCGGCGTGTGGTCGGTGACGGTGTAGCGGACGGGGCCGTGCCCGCCCGCCGCGCCGACCCCCAGGGGCCGGTCCAGCCGCAGGGCGGGCCAGTCGTCGGGCCAGAGGGCGTCGTCGGGCGAGGACAGGCCGTCGACCAGGGCGCCGACCTGTTCAGGGGTCGCCGCGAGGTGTCGCTGGTGCAGGTTGCGGACGCGCATCGGTGCGCTCCCATCTTTTTAGAGGGATGTCTCTAAAACCAAGTTCAGCATAAAGTCGGCACCATGGGAAGACCCGCGCGCTTCGACTCCGACGTCCTCGTGGCCGCCGCGACCGCGCTGGCGGCCCGGGGCGGTCCCGCGGCGGTGACCATGGCGGCCGTGGCACGGGAGGCGGGAGCGCCCAGCGGATCGGTCTACCACCGGTTCCCGGGGCGGCCCGCGCTGCTGGCGGCGGTATGGCTGGGCGCGCTGACCGACTTCCAGGAGGGGTGCTCCGCGGCCCTGGCCGCGCAGGACCCGCTGGCGGCGGCCGCCGACGCGGCCCGGCACGTGCTGGCCTGGAGCCGGGCCGCCCCGGACCGGGCGCGCGTCCTGCTGTACTCGGACGCCGACTTCGAGGCGGAGCGGTGGCCGCCCGACGCGCGGGAGCGACGGGACCGCGGGAACGCCCGGCTGGGAACGGCCGTCGTGGCCGTCGCCGAGCGGCTGCGCGCGCCCGGGGAACCGGCCGACACGGCCCTGGAACGGGTGCGGACGGCGGTGGTGGACCTGCCCCTGGCCCTGGTGCGCCGGCACCTGGCGGGGGGCGGGACCGTCCCGGCCCGTGCGGAGGAGGCGGCCGCCGACGCGGCGCTCCGCCTGCTCACGCCCCGGCCCTGAACGCCTCGTTCCGCGCGGCCGCGGCGGCGGCCACCACGGCCGGGCGGTCCCGGTGGGGCGGTTCCGTCGTTCCCCGCGGGCACGGCGGCCGCCCGTTCCCGAACGCCGCGGACGCCCCGGTCAGGAGTGGTGGTCCACCGTGACGACGTAGGCGTCGCCGGGCACCGCGTCCGGCAACGGCACCACCCGGTCCAGGTGGGCGCGGCGGCGGGCGATCCGGCTCTCCTGGGTGACCGGCGCCCGCACCCCGGCCTGTTCGTCGGGGTCGTACCAGGTGCCGTCCGGGTCCAGGGAGGCGAAGCCGAGGCCGACCCCGTCACGGGCGTCGGCGACGTACTCCTCCCGGGAGCGGTCGAACACGTCGATGAAGCACCCCGAATCGCCCGCCGGCCCGGCGTCGATCAGCCCGCGCACCGCGGGCTGGGCGAAGTAGCGGGCGCGGACCGCGGGGCCGCCGGTCAGCGCCAGCCGCCCCGGACCTCCAATGCGCCGTCCGCCGCGACCAGGGTGGCGCGGCCGTCGTGGTCGTCGATAGTGCGGGGCCGCAGGGTGCCGCGGAACGCCGGGGTGGACACCCGCACCCGGTCGGGCGCGTGGGCGTGCAGGATCCGCAGCCGCCAGGGCGCGCCCGGGTCGGCGGGATCGGCGGGGGCCGCCAGGTGGACGGTGGCGTCGGGACCCAGGGTGCCGCCCTCCCATGACCGCCCGGCGGTGTAGGAGACCAGGCGCAGGGCGGCGGCGGAGGGCACGTCGGGCTCCCGCCCCGGGGCGGTCGGCGGCACCGGGGCCCCGTCCTGCCCGCGCAGTTCGCGGACGAGCCGCCGGGCCGCCTCCAGCTCGTCGACGCCCGAGGTGCGGGACACCGCGTCCAGCGCCCGGTCGAAGTGGGCGGCCGTCTCGGGTCCGCCGCGGCGGACCCAGGTCAGGGCCAGGTCGCGGAAGGCCCGTTCGCGCCGCCCCCGGGTGAGGTGCGCCGCGGCCGCGGCGATGTCCGTGCCCGCCCCGGCCAGGGCCCGGCACAGGGCGGGCACCGGGGTCGTGGTGCTCCGACCGGGATGGCCGCCGGACGAGCGGATCCTCATCATGGTCCAGATGAGCAGGTGGCAGACGGCCCGGGCGGCGGGACCGTGGACCTCCCCCGTGACGGGGCGCACCTCGCGGCCCCGGTCCCGTCTTCGGGCGGGTTCGGGAAAGGGCGGGGGCGGGGGCGACCAGCTCCGGGTGACCACCGGCGGCTCGAAACCCCGGAAGGCCCCGCGGACCTCCACTGTGGCGGCGGGTCCGCGCAACAGGCCGTCGCCGAAGGCCACCGTGACCCCGTGGTGGTCGCAGGACAGGCGGGCGCCGGGAACGTCGCGGGTGTCGAAGCGGACCTCGTCCACCTCGGGCAGGTGCACGACCAGGTCGGCCGCCCCCTCGCCCTCCGCGCCGGTCCCCTCCGGCTCCCGGCGGGCGCGTTCCGCCGTGAGGACGACCCGGGCGGTCAGCCGGGTGCCCCGCCGCTCCACCGAGAACGTGCTGACCGTGGCCGTGTCCAGGCGGTGGTCGGCGGCCAGCCCCTCGGCGACGCCGCCGGTCACCGGGAGGACCGAGGGGGCGGAACCGCCGGAGTCCTCCTGTGCGGGCTTCGGCAGCGCATCGGCCCCATGGCCCGCCTCGGCCGCGCTCGCCGCCATCCAGGCGCGGCGTGCGGGTCCGAGGTCGGCCATCCACCGCAGGGCCCGGCGGGCGCGCCGGTCCCGGGAGCGGCGGGTGCGGCCCAGGGCGGAGACGAAGAGGGCACGGGTGTTGTCGTCCCAGACGTCCGCGGTGGCGCGGACGGTCTCCCGGTCGTGGAACCGGGCGTCCGCGGTGGCGTCCTCGATCTGTGCGAGGGAGCGGTCCAGGAGCGCGCTCAGAACGGCCAGAGCGGACGCGGGGTGCGGGTCGGCGGGGGGTGCGGTGCCGGGCATATCCGGAATCCTGGCACATCCGCGCCGCGGGCACGAAGCGGCGAGGGCCCGGTGCGGGTGCGCCCGCGGAACGGCGGCGGCCCGCAGGCCACGACGGCTCCGCACAAGTTTCGGACCCGGGCGGGGCCGGGGACCGGGGTCCCCGTCGGAGCGCCCCGCCGGGCCGGTCACAGAGGGCCGGTCACGGAGGAGGGCGGCGCGGGCCGCCCACCTCCCGTCAGCGGACGGGGAGTCCGGTGACGGCGCGGCCGATGATGAGCTTCTGGATCTCGCTGGCGCCCTCGAAGATGGTGAAGATGGTGGCGTCGCGGTGCCAGCGCTCCACGGGGTACTCCCGCGTGTAGCCGTTCCCGCCGAGGATGCGCACCGCGTTCTGGGTCACGAAGGTCGCGGTCTCGCTGGCGTAGAGCTTGCTCATGGAGCCCTGCGCGCTGTCGAAGTCCTTGCCGTTGCGGGCCATCCAGGCGGCCCGCCACACCAGCAGGCGGGCGGCGTCGATGCGGGTGGCCATCTCGGCGAGCAGGAAGGCCACGCCCTGGTTGTCGCCGATGGGCCTGCCGAACTGCTCGCGCTGGGTGGAGTACTCCAGGGCGTACTCGTAGGCGGCGCGGGCGCAGCCCACGGCCATGGCGCCGACGGTGGGGCGGGAGGCCTCGAAGGTCTTCATCGCGGCCTGGCCCTTGGAGCGCTGCCCCTCGCGGGCGCGGGCGATGCGCTCGTCGAGCTTCTCCTTGCCGCCCAGCAGGCAGGCGCCGGGGACGCGCACGTCGTCCAGGACCACCTCGGCGGTGTGGGAGGCGCGGATGCCGTGCTTGGCGAACTTCTGCCCCTGGCTCAGGCCGGGGGTGTTCGGCGGGACGATGAAGGTGGCCTGGCCGCGCGAGCCCAGTTCGGGGTCGACGGAGGCGACGACCACGTGGACGTCGGCGATGCCGCCGTTGGTGGCCCAGGTCTTGGTGCCGTTGAGGACCCACTCGTCCTTGGCCGCGTCGTAGACGGCGCGGGTCCTGATGGCGGAGACGTCGCTGCCCGCGTCGGGCTCGGAGGAGCAGAACGCGGCGAGCTTGATGTCGTCGGCGGTGCCGAACATCTGCGGCGTCCACTCGAAGATCTGTTCCTGGGTGCCGTTGGCGGCGACGGAGACGGCGGCCAGGCCGGTGCCGGTGATGGCCAGCGCGATGCCCGGGTCGCCCCAGTACAGCTCCTCGAAGGCGACCGGGATGCCCAGGCCGCTGGGCTCCAGCCACTGGTTGGCGAAGAAGTCGAGGGAGTAGAGGCCGATCTTGGCGGCCTCCTGGATGATCGGCCAGGGGGTCTCCTCCCGCTCGTCCCATTCGGCGGCGGCGGGGCGGATGACGTCGGCGGCGAACCCGTGGGCCCAGTCCCGGACCTCGCGGACGTCCTCGCTCGGTTCCAGGCTGAAGGCGGGCGCGGTGGCCTCACTCATGCGCTTACATCCTTTGTCGGACCCTCCGGGGGAGGGGGGAGGTCAACTCGTGTTACCAACGGTAACACCAAGGGTGTCCCGGCACAATCGCCGCCCCCGGCCAACCGGGGAAGAACAGGGGAAGGGCACGGGAACACCGGGCCTCGACGGGACCGCGGGGCGGGATACGGGGGTGCGGAGCGCAGCGGCACGGGCGCCCGGCCGGATGGCCGCCGGCCGCCCGGCGGCCATCCGCTATCCGCCCAGCCGCCCGATCACGCGGGAACGGGCGAGCGCGTGGGCGTCCCCGTCGAACCCGGGGGCGCCCCGTTCGGCGAACCAGTGGCCCGCCCCCTCGTACACGTGGACCTCCGGCTCGACACCCGCGCGGCGGAACCCCTCGACGGTCTCCGCCACCTCATCCTCCGTGAAGTACGGGTCGTCCGGCACCCGGTGCAGCTCCACCCGCCCGGTGCGCTCCACCCCTCCCCCGGGCGACCATCCGCCGTAGAACAGCACCAGCTCGTCCGGCCCGGCCGCACCGCGACCGGCGAGCCGCGCGGCGAAGAACGCGCCCAGGGAGAATCCCATCGCCGCCCAGGGCAGCCCCCGGCCGGACAGCCCGTCCGCGATCACGCCCAGCTCCGCCAGCGCGGTGCCGTGGTCCAGGCCTTCGGCCAGGGCCTCGGCCTCGGCGATCGTGTCGACGACCCGCCCGCCGTACAGGTCCGGGACCACCACCCGGCGGCCCGCGGCCGCCAGGGCGTCGGCCCACTCCAGTACCGCCGGGGTGACACCCCACCACGGGTGCAGGAGCAGCACCGGGTGCCCCTCGTCGGGTCCGACCTCGGTCACACCGACGCCTTTGCTCGTAACGTTCACCGTGTTCCTTCCGTTCGTCGGCCCCATCCTCCCCGGTACCGCCGACGGTCCGGCGCAGGCGGATCGGTCGCTGTGATGGGTCGGTCGGGGCGGCGGGGCGGCGGCGCAGGCGGGCCGGCGGCAGTGGCGGAGTCCAGCGCCCCGGCCACCGATCACCGCGGGCCGCCCGTGTGTCCGGGGCGGGACGGTGGGACGCGGCGGGTTACCGTGGCCGGGTGGAGGTTCTGACCCTGCTCTTCTCGCTGGTCGCGGCGACGGCCGGCATCGTCCTGTGGCGCCTGGAATGGCTCAAGGCCCCGCAGCACGCCTGGCGGGTGCGCCGCCACATCACCCCGTCCTCGCCGCGCACCGCCACCGATCCGCCGCGCCCGGGCCGGGTCGACGTCCACGTCCTGTCCGAGGGACGCGGCACCGTCTACAGCGTGGTCTGCACCCTGCGGGGCGCCTCCGCCGCCGGGCTGCGCCCGCGCGTCCGCAAGAACCGGGTCTCCCCCGACTCCGAGCCCCTGCACCTGTCGGTCACCCTGCCCGACCCCGATCCCGGCGACCTGTGGGTGGAGGTCACCTGGGTCACCTTCCGGCCCAGCCTGCACCACGGCGAGCGCATCAACGTGCACACCGGCGAGTTCCTGCGCTGGCGGTGGTCCTGGTCCTCCCTGCGGCTGGGGCGCCGCCCCGGCGAGGGCTGGGAGAGCGCCCGCCTGTACCGGACCCGGGGCCGGTGGATCCACCACTCGGCGCGGCCCCTGGCCCTCATTCCGGACGACTGAGTCCACCGCCCGGGGCGGCCTCCGCCCCGGAGCGCGCGGCCCGCCCGGGCAGGGCTCGACGGACACCACGAGGGATAGCGCTTTCCGTAACATCCGAACGCAGAGCGGACCCACGAGGCCCCTCCGAACGGAGCCCGGAACCGCCCCACACGGACATTCGCACACCCCGCCCGGAGGGGACCGCTCCGCGGGCCGGGGCGCGCCCGCCCCGGCCGACAGGGGCGAGCGAAGCACCGCCCGGAGCCATCACCACTGGTGGAGCGGCGCATGAGAGTCCTCGCACGACCGCGGGGCGGCATCACCGATCGCGTACTTCTTGGTACCCGATCCTAAATTCCGCGTCGAATTCGGCGAAATCGCTGGTTACGCACATGCGAAGAGTTCGCGGCATTCGGGTTTCCCGAAAAAGGGCGACTGACCCTCTTGACGGGGAAAGCGCTTTCCCTAATTCTCGGTGGTGACACACCCCACACTCGTCCCCCAGAAAGGGGAAGCGGTGAGACGATCAAGCACACGTCGGGTGGTATCGACGCTGGCCGCGGCGACTCTGGTCGCCGGCGGTCTGACGCTGTCGACGGCCCAGGCCTCGGCGCAGACCGGTGAGGCCACCGGCTACGCGACACAGAACGGCGGGACCACCGGAGGCGCGGGCGGACAGACGGTACGCGCCACCACCGGCACCCAGATCCACGAGGCCCTGTGCGAGCGGCCCGACACCTCCACCCCGATCATCATCGAGGTGGAGGGCACCATCGACCACGGCAACACCTCCAAGGTGTCGGGCGACGGCTGCGACACGGCCGACGACGTGATCGAGCTGAAGAAGATCAGCAACGTCACGATCGTGGGCGTCGGCGGCGGAGCCGTGTTCGACGAGCTGGGCATCCACATCCGGGAGTCCGGCAACATCATCATCCAGAACGTGACCGTCCGGAACGTCAAGAAGTCCGGCTCGCCCACGTCGAACGGCGGCGACGCCATCGGGATGGAGGCGGGCGTCCGCAACGTCTGGGTCGACCACGTCACCCTGGAGGCGTCGGGCGGGGAGTCGGAGGGCTACGACGCCCTCTTCGACATGAAGAACGACACCCGGTACGTCACCCTCTCCTACAGCGTCCTGCGCAACTCCGGCCGCGGCGGCCTGGTGGGGTCCAGCGAGAGCGACCGCTCCAACGGCTTCGTCACGTACAGCCACAACGTGTACGAGAACATCGAGTCGCGCACGCCCCTGCTGCGCGGCGGCGTCGGGCACATGTACAACAACCACTACGTCGGCATCGTGAAGTCCGGGATCAACTCCCGGGCCGGTGCGAGCGCGAAGGTGGAGAACAACTACTTCCAGGACTCCCGGGACGTCCTGGGCACCTTCTACACCAACGAGCGGGGCTCCTGGCAGGTCGGCGGCAACGTCTTCGACAACGTGACCTGGTCCGACGAGGGCGACGAGAACTACCCGGCCGGTCCCGACCCGCAGTCCACCACGTCGGTGAGCATCCCGTACCCCTACGAGCTCGACGACGCCGACTGCGTGCCCGCGATGCTGGGGCAGATCGCCGGCGCGGGCAAGGGCAACCAGGTCTCGGACGGCGACTGCGCGGGGCAGGAGCCGACCGACCCCGATCCCACCGACCCCGATCCCACGGACCCGGACCCGACCGACCCGGACCCGACGGACCCGGACCCGACCGATCCCCCCGGTGGGACCAACCTCAGCATCGGTGCCGGCGCCGACGGCTCCGGCAAGGGCGACGGGACCAGCTACGGGAACGTCATCGACGGTGACATGGGCACCTACTGGTCGCCGAGCGGCTCGACCGGCCGCATCTCGGTCAAGTGGGGCTCCGACACCACGGTGTCCACGATCAACATCCGCGAGGCGGCCGGGGCCGAGGGCAACGTCGGCTCCTGGCGGGTCGTCGACCACGACAGCGGTACCGTCCTGGCGACCGGCAGCGGAGCGGGCGTCATCACCTTCGAGCCGACGTCGCTGCGCAAGATCGACTTCGAGATCACCGGTTCGGACGGCACGCCGCGCATCGCCGAGTTCGAGACCTACGCCGGCACGCCGTCGGGTGGCGGCGGAGACGGCGACGGCGGGGACGGGGATGGTGACGACGGCGACGGCGGCCAGACCCCCCAGCCCTCGGGCGACGAGCTCTTCGTGGCCCCGAACGGAAGCGACGGCGCCTCCGGCACCGAGTCCGACCCGACGACGCTCACCTCGGCGATCGACCGGATCGAGCCCGGCGGGACGATCTACCTGCGCGGCGGCACCTACGGCCTCTCCGAGACGGTGCACATCGAGCCGGGGAACGACGGCCTGGCGGGCGACCGCAACGAGCTGTTCGCCTACCCCGGCGAGACCCCCGTGCTGGACTTCTCGGCGCAGAGCGAGGACTCGGCCAACCGCGGGCTCGCCATCGGCGGCGACCGGTGGCACATCAACGGGCTCATCGTCGAGCGCGCCGGTGACAACGGGATCCTGCTGGGCGGCAACGACAACATCATCGAGCGGGTGACCACCCGGTTCAACCGCGACAGCGGATTGCAGCTGTCGCGGTACACCGCGGGGGCTCCCCGGTCGGAGTGGCCCTCGGACAACCTGATCGTCAGCTCGGTCTCGCACGACAACGCCGACTCCGACGGTGAGGACGCCGACGGGTTCGCCCCGAAGCTCACGGTCGGGGACGGCAACGTGTTCCGCTACACCGTGGCGTACAACAACATCGACGACGGCTACGACCTGTACACGAAGTCGGACACGGGGCCCATCGGCGAGGTGACCATCGAGCACTCCCTGGCGTTGGGCAACGGTTCGCTCTCGGACGGCTCCCAGCACTCGGACGGCGACCGCAACGGGTTCAAGCTCGGGGGTTCGGACATCGCGGTGGACCACCACATCCACCACAGCATCGCCTTCGACAACGGCAAGCACGGGTTCACCTACAACTCGAACCCCGGCAGCATGACGGTCTCGGACAACCTGGGCATCGGCAGCGAGGAGCGCAACTTCCAGTTCGACGGCGGCGACTCGGTGTTCCGCGGCAACACCTCGTGCGACGGCGGTTCCAGCGACCGCTTCGAGGGCGACGCCGACGGCTCGAACCAGTTCTGGGACGGTTCCAACGGTTCCCGTTGCTCCCAGTACTCCGGGTCGCTGGACTGGGGTTTCGACTCCGACGGCCGACTCGTGGTGACCATCGGCGGCGACGAGGTCGAGCTGTAACCGGCCCCGCCGACGAGAGGAAGGCCCGCCCGGAGCCTCCGGGCGGGCCTTCCGCGTCGGTGCCGGTCGCCGCCGGTCCGCCGACGGGCCGGGGCCACCGGACAGGTCCGCCGCGCGCCCCCGCGACCCGCCACGGACCACCCCGGGCGAACCGACACCCCCGCACGGAACACCCCTCCCCCGGCACAGGCCCGGGCACCGATGCGCTCGGCCGACAGACCCGCACGGAACACCCTCCGGCACCGACAGGCACCTCCACAGGCCGGGGCCACCGGACAGGCCCGCCGCGCGACCCCGCGACCCGCCACGGACCACCCCGGGCGAACCGACACCCCCGCACGGAACACCCCTCCCCCGGCACAGGCCCGGGCACCGATGCGCTCGGCCGACAGACCCGCACGGAACACCCTCCGGCACCGACAGGCACCTCCACAGGCCGGGGCCGCCGGAGAAGCCACCGCACGTCCTCACAGTCAGTCCTCGTGGGCGTACTTCTCCAGGAACGTGTAGACGTCGTGCTCGTCCACACCGGGGAAGGTGCCCGAGGGCAGTGCCGACAGGACGTGGGAGTGGGCGCGCGCCGACGGCCACACGTTGCCCTCCCAGCGGGCGGTCATCTCCGCCGGCGGGCGCACGCAGCACTCGCCGTTGGGGCAGTTGGACTTGGTGCGGTTGGTGGTCTCCCGACCCCGGAACCAGCGCGACTCCTTGTAGGGCACGCCCAGGGTGATGGCGAAGTTGCGCTCCCGGCTGGGGTCGACGTGCGCCACGCACCAGTGGGTGCCGTTGGGCTTGTCGGTGTACTGGTAGTAGATCGAGTACCGGTCCGGGGAGGCGAACACCTGGCGCCCCGACCACTGGCGGCACATGCGCTGGCCTTCGATGGCGCCGGTCTCGTCGGTGGGGAAGACCAGCCCGTCGTTCTCGTACGCCTTGTAGATGATGCCGGTCTCGTCGTTGCGGATGAAGTGGCAGACCAGGTCGAGGTGGCGGTAGGCCAGGTTGGTGAACCGGTGCGCCGCCATCTCGTAGGACACCGAGTAGACGTCGCGCAGGTCCTCGACGGACAGGTCACGGGCGTGCTTGGCCTCCTGGAGGTAGGTGACCGAGGTGGACTCGGGGATGAGGACGGCCGCCGCGAAGTAGTTGGCCTCCACCCGCTGGCGCAGGAAGTCGCCGAAGTCCTTGGGCCGCTGGTGGCCCAGCACGACGTGGCCCAGGGTCTGGAGCAGGATCGTGCGCGGGCTGTGCATGCCCAGGGTGGTCTCGCGCTTGAGGTAGATGCGCCGGTTGATGTGGTCGGTGAGGGAGCGCACCGAGCGGGGCAGGTCCTGGACGTAGCGGAGGCTGAACCCGTGGTGGGTGGCGATGGCGAGGATCTGGCCCTGGGAGAGCGCGCCGGCGCTGTAGTTGACGGCGTCGAGGGTCTCGGCGGCGGCCTTCTCGATGTGCTCGAAGTAGTTGCCGCGTTCGCGCATCTGGCGGCGCAGGTCCGCGTTGGCCCGGCGGGCCTCCTCGGGGGTGGCGGTGGGTTTGGCGCTGCGGCGCTTGAGCTCGTCGTACAGGCCCACGATGTGTTCGAGCACGTCGTTGGGGACCCGCTTGCCGACCTTGAGGTGGGGCAGGTTGAGGGTCTGGTAGACGGGGTCGCGCTGGGCCTCCTCGACCGCGATCTCCAGCTGTGCGCGCCGGCTGGGGGGCTGCTTGGAGAGAAGTTCTTCGACGGAGACGCCGAGGGCGGAGGCAAGGGACGTGAGAAGGGAGAGCTTGGGCTCGCGTTTGCCGTTCTCCAGCAGGGAGAGCTGGGAAGGCGCCCTGCCCACGCGTTCTCCCAGGTCAGAGAGGGTCATGCCGCGCGCTCGACGAAGATGACGGAGCCGCTGGCCAAAGGTGACGAGATCCAGGTCACCTGTCAAAGACGGTATTTCTTCAGCACCAAAGTACGCCATGCGTTCATGGTACGGAAAGAAACGACGATCTTCACCCGATTTCGAGTGGAAAAGCCTTGGATCTTCCCTAAGAATCATAGTTACCGGCGGGGAACTTACCGCCCAGGGCTCACCCCCTGGCCCCGGGCAGGGCCTCCCCTCGACCGGTGCGAACACCTTGGGGACTACACGTAAGGCGGGAACGCACATGAGCACCAGCGCTCGACGACAGGAAGCCAGCGCGGCACTCCAGCGGGAGTGGGAGACCGACCCCCGGTGGGCCGGGATCGAGCGCACCTACTCCGCCGACCAGGTGATCAAGCTCCGCGGCTCGGTCACCGAAGAGCACACGCTGGCCCGTCTCGGTGCCGAGCGCCTGTGGAACCTGCTGCACACCGAGGACTACGTCAACAGCCTCGGCGCCCTCACCGGCAACCAGGCGGTCCAGCAGGTCCGCGCCGGCCTCAAGGCCATCTACCTCTCCGGGTGGCAGGTCGCGGCCGACGCCAACCTGTCGGGCAACACCTACCCGGACCAGAGCCTCTACCCGGCCAACTCCGTCCCGGCCGTCGTCCGCCGCATCAACAACGCCCTGATGCGCGCCGACCAGATCACCTGGGCCGAGGGCGACGACAGCGCCCCGCACTGGCTCGCCCCGATCGTCGCCGACGCCGAGGCCGGCTTCGGCGGCGTCCTCAACGCCTACGAGCTCATGCGCGGCATGATCGCCTCCGGCGCGGCGGGTGTGCACTGGGAGGACCAGCTGGCCTCCGAGAAGAAGTGCGGCCACCTGGGCGGCAAGGTCCTCATCCCCACGAGCCAGCATGTCAAGACGCTGAACGCCGCGCGCCTGGCCGCCGACGTCGCCGGTGTCCCCTCGCTGGTCATCGCCCGTACCGACGCGCAGGCCGCCACGCTGATCACCAGCGACATCGACGAGCGCGACCAGCCCTTCGTCACCGGTGAGCGCACCGCCGAGGGCTTCTACCGCTTCCGCAACGGCGTCGACGCCTGCGTCGCCCGCGGCCTGGCCTACGCCCCGCACTCCGACCTGCTCTGGATGGAGACCGCGACCCCGGACCTGGAGGTCGCCCGCAACTTCGCCGAGCGCATCAAGGCCGAGTACCCGGACCAGATGCTGGCCTACAACTGCTCGCCGTCCTTCAACTGGAAGCGGCACCTGGACGACGCGACCATCGCGAAGTTCCAGCGCGAGCTGGGCCACATGGGCTACAAGTTCCAGTTCATCACCCTGGCGGGCTTCCACTCGCTCAACTACTCGATGTTCAACCTGGCCAAGGGCTACGCCCAGAACGGGATGACCTCGTACGTCGAGCTTCAGGAGGCCGAGTTCGCGGCGGAGGCCGACGGCTACACCGCGACCCGCCACCAGCGCGAGGTCGGCACCGGCTACTTCGACACCATCAGCACGACCATCGCCCCCGAGGCCAGCACCACGGCTCTCACCGGCTCCACCGAGGAAGACCAGTTCTCAGCGGCTCACTGACCCTGGTCTTCTCTTCCCAGGCGGTCGCCTCTCCCCGCTTTCGTGGCTGGGGCGGGGCGGGGCGACCGCCACCCCCTAGCCGTCGGCCATGCGCGCTCCGTGTCACACGCGCATGGCCGGCGGCTTGTCCGGCGGCCGCCTCCCATCCCCTGGAGGCGGCCGCCGAAGCATGTCCGGGACACGCCCGGTCCGGCCCGCGGACGTCCGGGCGGCGTGCCCGTTCGCGGACTCCGGCGGGCCGGGCACGGCCGTGTTCCCGGCCGGAACGGGCCCCCGGACCTAAGCTGAGCGCCGTACGGGCCGGACCCGGCCCGGCGGAGGAGATGCGGAGGGACCCGTGACACTTCCCGACACCCCGCGCCCGTGGTGGGCGCCGCTGCGCGCCCTGCTGGCCGCTCTGACGCTGGCCGGCGCCGTGTCGATGGGCGCGACCGCCTGCGATCTCGGCGGCGGGGACGACGATGACGCCGAGCAGGGCCAGGAGGACGGCGACAACGGCGGGGACGGCGGCGGCTACGGCGGCGGGGGCGACGACTGACCGTGAGGATGTGCGGTGGCTTCCCCGGCGGGTCCGCACCGCCGGCCGACCGGCACCGGCGGGTCGTCCCCGGGGGATTCGTCGGCCCGTCCGGGGAAGCCGCCGCACGCCACCGGACGGGCGGCCGTGACCTCACGGGGGCTCTGCCGAGACGCCCCGCGGGGGCCGCGGCCGCGGGGGCCGCGGCCGGCGGCCGCCCCCGGAGCCCGAGGGGGCGCGCGGGGCGCATAGATTGCGTTGCGTGAGAGACGAGATGCACTCCGGCCGGCGGCCGGCCGAGGACACCCCGACCGCCGAGGACACCCGGGCCCCGGCCGCCGCACCCGCCCCGGGCCCGGCCCTGCCCGGGGCGGCCACCCTGCGCTGGGAGATCGTGTGCCTGCTGGTGCTGTCCCTGGGCGCCTCGGCGGTGTCGGCGGTCATCTCCTTCCTCGGCGTGCTCACCGCGCCCGAGGCCCTGTCCGAGCACACCGCCAGCCTCGTCCGACCCCAGGCCGACCAGCGGCCGTGGCTGGACCTGTCCTGGCAGCTGTACCGGGTGGCGGTGGGCCTGGCCCCGGTGCTGCTGGCCGGGTACCTGCTGCACCGCTCCGCGGAGTCGATGCGCACCATCGGGTTCGACCTGCGCCGCCCCTGGTTCGACCTGCGGTCGGGGGCCGTGCTGGCGGCCCTGATCGGGGCGGGCGGCCTGGCCGTCTACGTGGTGTCGTGGCGGCTGGGCATGACCGTCACCATCGCCCCCAGCACTCTGGAGGGCAACTGGTGGGACGTCCCCGTGCTCGTCCTCCAGGCCGCCAAGAACGGCATCCTGGAGGAGGTCATCGTCGTCGGCTACCTGCTGCACCGGCTGGGGCAGCTGGGCTGGACCCCGTGGAAGGCGGTGGTGGCCAGTTCGGTCCTGCGCGCCTTCTACCACCTGTACCAGGGCGTGGGCATGTTCTTCGGCAACCTGGTCATGGGCCTGGTGTTCGGCTGGTTCTACCACCGCTACGGCCGGGTGATGCCGCTGGTGGTGGCGCACACCGTCATCGACATCGTGGCGTTCGTCGGCTCGGTGTACCTCATCGGCCGCCTGGACTGGCTGCCCTCCTAGGGCGTGTTCGACGGATCATTCCGCCCGCCCGTCACCCACCGCCACCCTCAACGGACGCCTTCGGCGCGGTGTCTCCGCGGAGCCGCCAGGCCGCCTCCCGTGTCTTTCGGCGCAAGCGCCGAGCCGCACGAAAGTATCCGCCGAACAACGCCCTAGGCCCGGTTCCGGAGGGCCCGGGCCTCGTCCCGGGCGGCCAGGGCGTCCTCCAGGTAGCGGGGGCGCCCCAGCAGCCAACCGGCCGCGATGTTGCCCAGGACCAGCACCAGGACCAGCAGCAGCGGCGCGTGCCACCCCCCGGTCAGCTCGTGCAGCAGGCCGAACAGGAAGGGTCCCGCGCCGCCCATGAGGTAGCCCAGGCTCTGGCTGGTGGCCGACAGCGCCGCCGTGCCCTCCCCGGTACGGGTGCGCAGTGCGAACGAGGTGAGGGCGTAGATGAAGCTGCCCATGCCGATGCCGATCAGGGTGGTCCACACCCACACGCCGTTCATCGGCGAGATCCACAGGCCGCCCAGGCCCACGAGGTAGGCGAACGCGAACATCAGCACGAACGGCCGCTGGTCGCGCACCCGGGTCAGCAGGGTGGGCAGCACCAGGGACATGGGGATGCCCAGCAGGGTCAGGTACGACAGGGCCAGCCCGGCGCTCTGGGCGCTCATGCCCTCGTCGCGCAGCATCTGCGCGTACCAGCCGAACATGATGTAGGCGATCGACGACTGGGTGCCGAAGTACAGCATCGCCTGGAGGCCGACCCCGGTGGAGAGCACCCGGCGGAAACCCAGCGCCCGGGCGCCGTCGCCGGCGGCGGGCCGGTGGCGCAGGGTGAGCAGCCACGGCAGCACGGCGATCAGGCCGAACAGGGCGTAGGAGCCCAGGGCGACGCGCCACTGCCCGGTCGACTCGTACACGGGCACGGTGGCGGCCGCGGCGATGGTGGTGCCCAGCGCCAGGGCCGTGGTGTACACGGTGGTCATCAGCCCGACCCGGTGCGGGAAGTGCTGCTTGACCAGGGCGGGCAGGATCACGTTGCCGACCGCGCCGCCGGACAGGGCAAGCACGCTCAGCCCGAGGAACAGGGGCGGGGAGTCGGCCAGGGCGCGCCCGGCCAGGCCGACGGTGACGGCGGCCAGGGCCAGGAGCAGGAGCAGGTGCGACCCGAGGCGGCGGGACAGGGCGGGGGTGAGCCCGCCGAAGAGGGCGAAGCTCAGCACGGGCAGGGTGGTGAGGACTCCGGCGCCCACGGCCGTCATGCCCACGCCCGCGGTGACCTCGTCGAGGAGGGGGCCAACGCTGGTGATGGCGGTGCGCAGGTTGAGCGCGGCCAGGGCGATGCCGGCGGCGATGAGGAGGAGCGCCCCGGCGCCGGGACGGGCGGGGGCGGCGGGGACGGGGTTCATCTCGCTGCTTCGGGGAATGACTCGGGTGCTCATGTAGGGCGGCTCACATATTCATAGGATGACCCGATGTACTGCATGAGGATAACGCATTGACGTCCGAGGCCGATTCCCGTCCGTGACTGGTCTAAGCTCCGGCTTTAACCGACCGCACCCGTACGCTGGCCCTGTCATCCGGCGACCCGCCCCTAGGAGGTAAAAGCGTGCCCCTCGCCTCGACACGCCGGACCGGTCTAGTCGACCAGGTCATCAGTCAGTTACGAGCCCAGATCGACTCGGGTGAGTGGGGCATCGGCGACCGTATCCCCACCGAGTCGGAGCTGTCCGAGCAGTTGGAGGTGGGGCGCAACACGGTGCGCGAGGCCGTGCGCGCCCTCGCCCACGCGGGCCTGCTGGAGATCCGCCAGGGGGCGGGCACGTTCGTGCGCGCCTCCAGCGAACTCGGCGGCGCCCTGCGGCGCCGTCTGGAGCGCTCGCGCCTGCGCGAGAACCTGGAGGTGCGCCGGGCCCTGGAGGTGGAGGCCGCCCGGCTGGCGGCGCTGCGCCACACCGAGGAGGACATGGCCGACATCGACCGGGCGATGGGCCTGCGCGAGTCGACCTGGCGCGAGCGGGACATGAGCGCGTTCGTGGAGGCCGACTTCGCGTTCCACCGCTCGGTCGTCAACGCCACCCACAACACGCTGCTCATCGACCTCTACGACGACATCGCGCAGGTGGTGCACGCGAGCATCGCGCACACCGCCTACGAGCAGAACCAGAAGGAGGACGTCGACCCCACGCCCTCGGGGGACGGCATCGACCACTCCAAACTCACCGAGGCCATCCGCGCCGCCGATCCGGTGGCCGCGGTCCGCGAGGCCACCTGCTACATCGACGAACTGCTGTCGCTCACCGAGGAGTGAGGCGCCCCTCGCCCCCGCGCACGTCGGCCCCGGCCCCTCCCCAGGGTCGGGGCCGCGCCGTGTCCGGGGCCGGTGGGACCGAAGTTTTTTGTGGGGCCGGTGGTGCGTACGGTGCGCGGCGGCCCCGAGCGGGTTCAATCCCGGTAGGAATCGCCCACCGCGGGCCGGGAGGACAGCCGTGACCGGCCCGGGTCGCCCGCGGCACCGCGGGCCGGGACCTCGCGGCGGGAACCCAGGGGGCGGGGGCGCGCCCCGGCCCGGCGGCCCCGAGCGGGTTCAATCCCGGTAGGAGTCGCCCACCGCGGGCCGGGAGGACAGCCGTGACCGGCCCGGGTCGCCCGCGGCACCGCGGGCCGGGACCTCGCGGCGGGAACCCAGGGGGCGGGGGCGCGCCCCGGCCCGGCGGCCCCGGGCGTCCGCTCCGCCCTCCCAGCCGCTGACCCGGGACGGGTCCAGGCCGAGCAGGTCCAGGGTGCTCTCCCCCGCGCACACGGCGTCGATGATCGCCTGCTCGCGGGTGATGCTGTCCATCGTCTCGGTGATGATGGCGCCGACCTGCCCCCGGGGCAGGCACACCACGCCGTCGTCGTCGGCCACGATCCAGTCGCCCCGGCGCACCGCGAGCGGGACCGGCCCGGCGGCCGTCATGGTGATCGGGCCGCCGACCGAGCCGCCCGACTCGGGGCGGGCCTCGCGCACCGCGACCCCCGCGCCGAACACGGGCAGCTCGCAGCGGGCGATGGCGGCGACGTCGCGCACGCACCCGTCCAGGACGATGCCGCGCACGTCGCGGGCCCGCGCCGCCACCGCGAGGATCTCGTCGACGTAGCCGTACTCGGGTTCCCCGGAGACGTCGACGACCAGGGCCGACCCCGGTGGAGCCTGGGCGACGGCCACGTGGACGGCGAGGTTGTCGCCGGGGGTGCAGCGCACCGGGAAGGCGGTCGCCGCGAACGACGCCCCCGGCCAGACGGAGAAGAGATGCGTGCCGAAGGGGCGGCCGCCGCATCTGGCCAGCGCCACCGTTCCCACAGCCGTCAGTGTGTCCGCAAGCGCCACGTCAGCCTCCCACTACACCCGCGCCCGGTGTGGCCGGTTCGAACCGGCCCCTTCCATACTCACGGGTAACTTAAGCGTGACGCAAGCCATATGGGACGGAAACACGTAAAAATGCTACCGCTGGTTACATTTCGCGGGGCCGCCGGGGGCGCGGGCGGTGGGATGGCCAACGGCGGTCCGGGGCGCACACGGCTCCCGGCCGCCGACGCCTAGGCCGGAATCCACTCCAGCGCGCGGTCCCCTCCCCGGCGTTCCTTGCGGACCGACAGGTGCTCCCACGTCTCCACGTCGGCCACCCCCGGAGTCGAGCGGACGCTCTCCAACGCCTCCACCAGGCGGCAGCGGTCGGGGGCGCTGAGCGTCCCGATCACGTCGTAGCGGCCGAACCCGCTGGCCAGGAACGACACCCGGGACATGTTCGCCAGCCCCGTCCCCAGCGCCTCGGCGTCCCCCCGGCAGCGCAGGCCGAACCCCAACTGCTCGTTGGCGCCCAGCGCCGTCGGCTCCACGATCGCGGTCACATGGATCACCCCCGAGTCCAGCAGGCGCACCACCCGGGAGCGGGCCGCCGCCTGGGACAGCCCCACCTGGCGCGCCAGGTCCGCGTACGAGGCCCGGCCGTCGCGCAACAGCCGGCGAACCAGTCGCCAGTCCAGGGCGTCCAACTCGGCGTCGCGCAGTTCGCGCACGCTGCTGTGGGCGTCCTTGAACACCGAACCGGCCCGGAACACCTCCGCGCCGTCCACCCCCGGCAGTGCGCGCAACTCGGCGAGCTCCTTGGTCAGGGCGCCGTCATCGGCCACCCGCACCTGGGCGACGGCCGGGAACCTGCCCGCCGACTGCGCGGCGAAGGTCACCGCCTCGCGCTCCGCGAGAGCGTCCAGCAAGGGCCCCACCGGACCCGTGACACGGAACGACACATGGCCGAGGACCTCCATGCCCACCACACCGGCGTGCAGGACGCCGACGATCCTGATCGCCCCCGACTGGACCAGCTGGCGCACGCGGGCGCGCACCGCCGTTCGTGAAAGGCCGACCCCGTCGGCCAGTGCCTGGAACGTCGCTCTGCCGTCCCCCTGCAACGCGCGCATCAGCGCCGCGTCAACCGCATCGAGCACAATGGTGCCTTTCGTTCCCATGACGCCGCCCTTCCCCCGGACGACGCCCCCTCCTGCGGCCAGATCATCGCAGCTACGGCGCCGCCATCACTACCGATCGCGAAAGAAATCGGCTGATTCACCCCTTTGAACAGCCGGAAGGGCCCGCTCAATGCCCCATCGGCAACGTCCGCACCACATAACAGACTTGTATAGAACATCCCTAATGAGGGAGTAGCCGTGCACACAACCCCGACAAAGCGCCACACTGATCACACGTGTCGGCGCGACATCCCCGGGGGCACCACGAACCCCGCGGCGGAGGCGTCCGGCCCCGACGGCGCGACCCGGTTCGCCGCAGGCCCCCGCGTGGTCCCCCGCGTTCCGTCCCGGACGCCCCCGTCGGGAGGCGAGGACCCGTTCGTCGGCGGTGTCCGATGACCGCGAACGGTCCGGCGGCGGGGAACAATGGACAGTACGGGGCCGGAACGCCGTCCCCTGGAGAGGAAGCGTCGGTGGCAGCGGAGGACGAGCAACAGGACGGGGCGCCCGCGCGCCCGAGCACGGCCGGGGCCCTGTTGTGGACCGCCGCCGCGGTCCCCCTTCCGGGTATCGCCCACCTGCGGATGCGCCGCAGGGTGGCGGGCGGGGTCATTCTGGGCCTGTACCTGGCCGGGATCGCGGCCCTGGCGGTGTGGGCGATGAGCCTGGGGCGCTCCGGTCCGGACACTCTGACGTCCGTGGCGAGCCTGGCCCTGCGCAGCGGCTGGCTGATGGCCGCGATGGGCACCGTGTTCGTCGTGGCGGTGCTGTGGCTGACCGTCATCGTGCACTCGTGGGCCATCACCCGGCCGCGTCGGGCGTCGACGGGCGCCCGGCTGCTCAGCGGTGCCGTGGTGGTCCTGCTGTGCCTGACGGTGGCCGCGCCCTCGGCGCTGGCCCTGCACGGCGGGTACACCGCGTACGAGGCGCTCAACAGCATCTTCGGCGGCCCCGAACGGGAAGACCTGCCCCCGCACAACGCCGCCGACCCCTGGGACGGGGCGGACCGGGTCAACGTGCTGCTGATCGGCTCGGACTCGGCGGACAACCGGTACGGCGTCCGCACGGACACGATGATCGTCGCCAGCATGGACCCGCACACCGGTGAGGCCGTGCTGATCGGCCTGCCGCGCAACCTGGAGAACGTGCGCTTCCCCGAGGACAGCGCGCTGGCCGAGCGCTACCCCGAGCCCTACGGGTTCGACATGCTGCTCAACGACGTCTACCAGACGGTCGCCGAGGAGCCCGAGGAGCTGGCGATCAACCCGCACGTGCCCGACCCGTCGGCCGACACCCTCAAGGCCGTCATCGGCCACAACCTGGACCTGGACATCTCCTACTACGCGATGGTCGACATGATGGGCTTCCGGGACCTCATCGACGCCATCGGCGGGATCCGGGTGACGATCGAGGACCCCATCCCCTACGGCGTCCACGGCGGCGTCCTGGAGCCCGGGGTCCGGGTGCTCGACGGCCACGAGGCGCTCTGGTACGGGCGCTCGCGGGTGAACACCGACGACTACGGGCGGATGGGGCGGCAGGGCTGCCTCATCAAGTACGTGACCGAGCAGGTGGAGCCGACCACCGTCCTCACCGGTTACCGGGAGCTGGCCGGCGCCACGCAGCGGACGCTGAGCACGGACATCCCGCAGTCGAAGGTGCCCGCGTTCATCGAGCTGGCGGACCTGGTGACCGACACCGGCGAGATGAGCACGCTTCAGCTGTCCCCGCCGCAGGTCAACACGGCGAACCCGGACTGGGACGCCGTCCGGGCCCTGGTCGTCGAGACGCTCTCGCCCGAGGGCCCGGACGGCGACGAGCTGCCCACCGGGTCCCCGAGCCCGTCGGACCCGGCCGTGCCGGGCGAGGAGGGCACCGAGGACGACCGCACCGAGTGGCAGGAGTACACCGGTCTGGACGAGCCGTCCCCGGCCGACCCGGGCCGCCAGGTGGGCGAGGAGGCCAGCGACCTCAACGCCCTGTGCCCCTGACCCGAGTACCGCGGAGGGCGCCGACCGGGTTCCGGTCGGCGCCCTCCGCCGTTCCCGGCGCGGACCGGTGCCGGTCCGGGCGGTCCGCCGCGACTGCCCGCTCGGACCCGGGGGGAAACCGCGGGCACGGCAGGTGACCGCTGTCGGTCAGCCCGCGGCGACCCGTTGCCCGCTCCCCCGGCGCGTGTGAATCTGACGCCGTGACCTCCGCTCAGCTTCTGACCCTCGTCGCGTTGGGCGCCTTCCACGGCCTGCACCCGGGCATGGGCTGGATGCTGGCGGTGGCCCGGGGCCTACAGGAGGGCGGTCGCGGCGCGGTGCTGCGCGCGCTGCCCCCGATCGCCGCCGGTCACGCGGTGAGCGTCGCGGCCGCCGCGGTGGCGATCACCGTCACCGGGTCGGTGACCGCGTCCGTGCTCTTCCCCGTGGTCGGGGGCGGGGTGATCGTGGTGGTGGGGCTGGTGATGCTGCTGTGGCGTCGCCACGTCCACCGGACGGAGATCCGGCTGCCGCCCTGGCAGTTGGCGGCCTGGTCGTTCGTCATGGCGTCGGCGCACGGCGCGGGTCTGATGCTCATGCCGGTGCTGGCGGGGCGCACCTCGCATGGCGTTACGGGCCACGGCGGCGGCCACACCGGCCACGGCGCCGCCGCCCCGCCCTCCGCCGGCACCGGTGCCGCGGAACCCGGCGGGGCCGCGGAGAGCACCGATGCCCCCGAGGCGGGCGGGGCCGGTGGGACGGCCGCGGATACCGAGACGGACGAGGCACCCGTGCTCGGTGGGGACGCCGATACGGGACGAACCGGCGGAGCGGGCGAGACTTCCGGGGCCGACGGGACCGACGGGAGTACGGCGGGGCCCGCGCCGGGGGACGGGGTGTGGGACCTGTGGGACGCCACGCTCACCGGGTTGTGGGCGGCGGGGGTGCACACCGCGGCGATGCTGGCCGCCTGCACCGCGGCGGCGCTGGTCGCACACGACCTCCTCGGGGTCCGCGCGCTGCGGTGGAAGGGGGTCACCATGGACCGGATCTGGGCGGTGACCCTGCTGGTGGGCGGCCTGCTGGTGCTCTGGTCGGTGCGCTGAGCGCGTTCCCCGCCCCGCGTCCCCACGGGTGGGCGCGCGACAATGTGGGAAAAATGTCCACTGTGCCGGAAATCTGAGCATCCTCTGGGGAGTTGACCACTCTGGAACCCGCGCCGGGCGGCCACCGCCCGGCACGAGCGAAGGGCACAAGGGGCATGGCACACAGACCCGTACGACGGGGGCGGCGCTGGAACGGGGTCCTCCTGGCCGTGGGCATCCTCGTCATCCTGGGCGCCCTCGCGGCCCTGGGCACCCGCTGGGTCGTCCAGCGGAGCGACTCCGCCTTCCCGATCTCCACACCGTGGGGACCCGAATGCTCCGTGTGGACCGGCGAGGAGACCGTCCGCCTGGAGCGCGAACAGGCCCGGCGGGCCACCACCGCGGCCGCGGTCGTCGCCCAGGGCGACGACGCGCCGCTGGAGGCCCCCGGCACCGACGACATTCCCGACGCCGTGATGGACGTCCTGACGAACGGCCCCGAGGACGATGCCGGACCCTCGCTGACCTGCCGTTCCGTCAAGAACAGCGACCTGGCCACAGAACCCGACCTGGAGCCCTCGGGCCTGACCCCTCGGGCGCAGACGCTCAAGGAGGGTGTGGAGGAGCACTTCTCCGGTCTCAGCCTGGGCGGCTTCACGCCCGGCGGCTACAACACCGGCCACGGCGAGAGGTCGGCGCACTACGAGGGGCGGGCGCTGGACATCTTCTACCGCCCGGTCAACGAGGACAACCGGCGGGCGGGCTGGATCATGGCGCACTGGCTGATCGCGCACGCGCCCGACTACGAGATCGACGTCATCATCTTCGACGACCGCATCTGGAGCACCTACTACCCGTCGCTGGGGTGGCGCGACTACGAGGCCGACCCCGACAACGAGATCCTGCGGCACCTGGACCACGTGCACGTGGACGTGCAGCGCGGCAGCGACCCGGCCGAGGAACGCTGACCGGCACCGACCGACACGGAGCGGGGCCGGGCCGGGGACGACTCCCCCGGCCCGGCCCCGCCGACGCTCGGCCGGGACCTGACCTGTCAGGTCATTGCGCCTAGGACGTGTTCGGCGGATCATGCCGGGGGAGGCCGCCTCGCGACCGTTCCCCGCACTCGGCGCGAGCGCCGAGACACACGAAGGCGTCCGCCGAGCACACCCTAGCCCTGCGGTTCCTCCAAGCGGAAACCGACCTTGAGGCCCACCTGGAAGTGCGCGACGCCACCGTCCTCGATGTGGCCGCGGATCTCGGTGACCTCGAACCAGTCGAGCCCGCGCAGCGTGCTCGACGCCCGTTCGATCCCGTTGTTGATCGCCTCGGTGACCCCGTCGGGCGACGTGCCGACGATCTCGGTGACCCGGTAGGTGTGGCCGGACATGTGGACCCCCTGACTGATCGGTTGCGCGCGGCCCCGCGGGCCCGCCCCCGCTCACCTGCCTCCCCACATTCACCGCCCGCCACACCGGCCCCGTTCTCGCCCGCCGCACCGGAGAAGGGAACGGAAGCGACGCTTGACCGGGTACGGATAAGGACTTTGGGCCCTGTTGGGATTTCCGTGACCAGGAAGGCACGGACGTCTCCTCCGTCACGCTCCCGCATCCCTCACAAAATAGGCATATAAGCCCTGACCTGGTATTTAAGACCTTCACTCGCCGGGACTCTCCCGAGACAACGTCGTAACTGACTCTTGACGTACCCCCGGGGGTGGCGGTGTACATTGGGTCTTGGCGCTCCGGTCCCCCGTCGGAGCGCGGGACGATGTTTCGAGCCCCCGTCGGAACATCGCATGCGACGCCGGGTGGTTTGCCCCCGTAGCCACCCGGCGTCGCCTTTGTCTTCTCCGGCCCGGTTCCCCTACCCTGCCGTTGCCGCCCGTCCATCGGGCGATCCGCTTTTCTTCATCGGGGGCAGCATGGGTGATTCCGAACGGGCCGAGACCGTGATCTGCTCGCGGCGCGACTGCCGCGACGCGGCGGTGTGGGCCCTGGTGTGGAACAACCCCAAGGTCCACACCCCGGACCGGCGCAAGGTGTGGACCGCCTGCGACGAGCACCGCGCCTACCTGGAGAACTTCCTCCGGTTGCGCGGCTTCCTGCGCGAGACCCTCCCCCTCGACGAAATGAGGGACTGACCCCCGACCCCGTGCGTCGTCCACAGGCCGTGAGGATCCGGCGGCGGGCGCGCAGCGGGCGGAGTACCGTCGATTCGGGGGCGCCGTGCCTCTGCACCGACGCGACACGGCACCCCCGCATCCATTCTCGGCCACCACCGCCACGGCCCGCCATCCGCTCGCGTGGCCTGTGGACAACGGTCGACGGCGAGCGGGTCAGTCGGCGGCCAGGCGCCGGGCGGCGGCGCGCAGGGCGGGGTCGCCCAGCTCCGCGACGCGGGTGAGCAGCGCGGGCCAGGGGTCCGCCCAGCCGTGGTACCGGGTCGCCCGTTCGACCACGGCCAGCGTGGCCCATCCCGCCCGCTCCCTGAGCGGCGGATCCTCGCGGGCGGCCGCGTCCAGGAGTCCCGCACAGATCCCGGCCACGGTCCCGTCCTCGACCGGGGGCCGGCCGTACCGGTCGAACAGCGCCCCCGCGAACGCCTCCGCGTCCTCCCGGCCGAACCGCCCGCGTCGATCGGCCGTGCGCAGGTACCGCAGCACGAGCCCCACGAACACCTCCGGACGCACGTCCTCCTTCTGGGCCGTTTCGCGCATCCGCTCCACGATGATGCGCGCCGCCTCGGTCGCGTACTCGTCGCGGGACTCCAGCAGATCCAGGACCTCGGCCGCCCGGCGGTCGGCCGCCGACCGGTTCCGGATCACCGCCTCGGAGCGCTGGAGCAGGGAGAGCAGCCGGCGGTGCGGGGTGTCCTCCCCCCTCGGGGCCGGGACGGGCGGACCGTCGGCCGGGACGAGGTCGAGCAGGCGGCCGAACACCTCGGCCCGGCGCTCCAGGGCGATGCCCCGGCCCCACAAAGCCAGGATCTCCGCCTGCGGCCCGGCGAAGGGCACGCCCATGTCGCACAGCGCGTCGATGACCGCGTCGACGGCCCGCGGCTCGCCCCAGGGCAGCCAGCGGGCCGTCCACTGCTCCAGCCGCCAGTGGTGCGTATCCGGTTCTGGCAGGCCGCCGACCAGGGCCGCCATGGCCGCCCGGTGCTCGGGCGGGCAGCGCGACAGCCCCGGGGCGAGCAGGGCCAGGTGCAGTTCGGCCTCGGTGAAGGACGGGGCGTGCCGGGCCAGTGCCGGGAGCGCCGCCGGGTCGTCCAGGCAGCGGACCAGGGCGCCCACCACCGCGGCGCGCACGTCGCGGTGCAGTTCCTCGGTGTCCAGCGCGCGGACCAGGTGTCCGACCGCGCCCGGGGGCCGGTGGTGCCCGAGCAGGCGCGCCGCCGCCTTGCGGACGGTGACCTTGGCCGGACCCAGGAGGGTGTCGGCCAGGGCCGGTCCGAGCTCCGTCGGCGACGCGGCCAGGGCCTGGCGTGACAGCGCCGGCCCGGCCGCCCGCGACTGCGGCCCGTCCGCACCCCGCAGGATCAGGTCCAGGGTCCGGTCGCCGCTGCGGCCCAGGGCGGACAGCGCGGCCTCGCGCAGCACGATGTCCTCGCCTTTCAGGTAGGGCCGCAGCCGGTGCATCGTGCGGGGCAGGTCACCCAGCCGGAGCAGGGCGCGTTCCCGTTCGACGGTCCCGGCGGCCGGGTCGGCCGCGATGTCCGCCAGGCGGTCGGCCAGGGCCGCGGTCAGGCGGGCCGGCAGGTGGCGGGCCGCGCGCCGGTCCGGGGCCGGGACCCGGGAGGGGTCGGCGGCCGCCAGGGACGCCAGCACGGTGTCGGTGGGCTGCGAGCGGAGCAGCAGGGGCCAGACCCTCGGCAGCCCGACGGTGTCCGGGGCGGCCTCGACCAGGTCCCGCGCCCTGGCGGCGGCGTCCGGACCGGACAGGTAGAGCCGGGCCGCGGTGTTCGCCACCGCCCGGTGCTCGGCCTCCAGCACCGCCGAACGCAGGTGTGCGCGCAGCTCCGGCAGGTTCCGGATCCGGCGGCCCAGGTCTGCGGCCACCAGAACGGTGGAGGTGTGCTCGCCGCGGGCGCGGGCCGCGTCCAGCACCGGGGCCAGCCGCCGGTACAGCTCGGTCTCCGCCCCGGCGGGCAGCACCTGGTCCAGGTGGGGTTCGAGATCGGTCGGGGTGTTCCAGCGCCGTCCGGCCCACCACGGCGGGTTGCTGCGGGGCCGCCCGACCCGGCCCGGACCGTCCCGGCCGAACCGCTCGACCAGGCGGACGTACACGTCCAGGGCCCACGAGCGGGCCTCCGCTCCGGAATCCGGGTGGCGCAGCAGGCGGATCGCGATGTCCCGCAACGCCCGGCGGGTGTCCTCGCCCGCGTCACGGCTCTGGACGGTGTGGACGAGCAGCCGTTCCAGGGCCGGGAGCGCCTGCCCGAGCAGGGGTACCGGGAGGCCGGCCACCGAACGCAGCAGCGCCCGGCGCACCGGATCGCGTTCGGCGCGCGCCCGGTCCGCCCGGGTGAGCAGGACGTCGGCGAGCAGTGCCGGGTCCCCCGTACGGCCCGCCGCGGTGACCAGTGCGGCCAGACCGCGGGCCCGGCGCGCCGCGTCACCGGAGGCGGCGGCGTCGGCGAGCGTGTCCGCGACCTCGGCGTAGGGCAGGAAGGCGAGGGCGTCCAGGTCCAGGTGGGGATCGCCGTGCCGGTGCTGCCACCGCTGGTCGCGGCGGATCTCGGCCAGGACGACCCGTGCCCGCCGTTCGGCCGCCTCGCGGGGGCACAGGTCGAGGTGGGCCAGGATCACGCGGAACGGAAGACGGTGGTGGTCCGCGAAGAAACGCTCCAGGTGACGCGCACGCGTCCCGGGTTCCATGGCGCGCAGCACCGGACGGGCCCGTTCCGGGAACATGCGCATGGCCCGGTGCAGGGAGCGGACGCTGCGGTCGCCGTAGGGCGTCACCGGGTACCGGGAGGGGTAGAAGCGTTCGTCGTTCCCGTCCCTGGTGCGGGCGGCGTGCGGGTAGTGGTGCGGCCGCCAACGCTCGTTCCCGGAGGCGAGCTCGGCGACCGCGGCCGGGCGGATCGGGTCGAGGGCGAGCAGGGCCCGCCGCACCGGCTCGTCGCCCAGGGTGCGCAGGTACGCGACGAGGGTGTCGGGGTGGCGGCGGGCGAGCCTGCTCCAGGACCCGACCGCGTGGGCGAGGTCGGGCAGGTGGTCGGCGACGGCCTGCACGGAGCAGGCGGGGAGGAGGACGGCGGCCTCGGGGGCGCCGTGGTCGCGGCGGACGGTGGGCAGCAGCCGGTCGGCCAGGGCCGGGCGGCGGGCGTGGAACAGGGTGCGGTAGAGGGCGCGGCGCAGCCCGGTGGGCGCGTCGTGCAGGACGGGGGGCACCGCCTCGTCCGGGACCGGGAGCGTGCGCACGGCGCGCAGGGCGGCGCGGCGCAGGTCCGGGTGGGGTGAGGCGAGGTGGCGGGCGACCGCGTCGAGGTCGCGGGACACCAGGGCCAGGTGGGAGGCGAACGCCCGTTGGGCGTGCGGGGCGAACCCGGAGTCCCGGACGAAATCCTCAAGGTCGCGGACGACCGCGGAGAGTTCCGGGGTTCCCGCGTGTCGGCGGGCGAAGCCCGTCAGGGCGTGCGTCCGCGCGGCGCAGGAGAGGGGTTCGACGGTGGACAGAAGGTGGGTGGCCGACGCCCGCGTCGGCTCGGTGGGGCTCAACGGCCCGGGCGGATTCCGCCCTTCCTGATCGTCATGGCGCTCATGATGGGGGACCGGACGGGCGTTGCGCAAGTCCGGGACCGCCGGAACCACGGACGGGGCAGGCGGCCGCGCACCGCCGGGCATGGCCGTCCCAGGTCCGGCCCGCGAGGGCGGACGTGCCGCGACGACACGGCCCGCACGGCGGGGAGACCCCGACCCCCGTGGCGGCGGGGGACCGGACGGGCGTTGCGCAAGTCCGGGACCGCCGGAACCACGGACGGGGCAGGCGGCCGCGCACCGCCGGGCATGGCCGTCCCAGGTCCGGGCCGCGACGGCGGACGTGCCGCGACGACACGGCCCGCACGGCGGGGAGACCCCGATCCCCGTGGCGGCGGTCCGGCGTCAGGCGTCCAGGCGGCGGGCGGCGCGCTCCAGGTCCTCGGGGGTGTCGCAGTCGGCGACGGCCTCCGGGTCCGGCGCCGGGACGAGCCGGGGCTCCAGCGGGCCGAGCAGGCCGTGCAGGGACCGGCCCTCGTAGGCGGCCAGGGCGTCGCGGACGTCGGAGGTGCGCCACACGCCGGTGAGCCACTGCTCGCGCCCGTCGGCGTCGACGAACACGGCGTTCGGTTCGAGCAGGGCCAGATGCCGCCCGGTCAGGTGGGGCAGGTCGGCGGCGAGCAGCGCGAACCGGTCCGCCCGCACCTGCGGCAGCCCCGCGCGCAGGGCCGGGACCGGACCCGACCCGGGCGGGTCCTCGCGCACGTACAGCGCCTCCGGTGAGTCCCGCTCGGGGCCCACGACGATGATCCGCGCCCCGGGCGCGTGGTCGCGGACCGCCGCCGCGACGCGCTCCAACAGGGTGCGCCCGCCGACGGCCAGGCCCGGCTTGTCGACGCCGCCCATGCGGGTGCCCGCCCCGCCCGCGAGGATCACCGCGTCCAGAGTGCTCATGTCCCCAGCATGGCCCCAGCGGCCTCCTCCCTCCACCCCGGCGGTCCGGGTCGGGGCGGTGCGGGCCGCCGAAGGCCCGCCGAGGCTCTCCTCCCCGCGGAACCCTGAACACGTCACCACACGAACACAACAGAAATCCTGAGAAAACACACGCAGAAAAAAATAAAAGCCACACAAACACCTAGTCGTGACACTCCGGATGTGGTTGAGTACGGACCGCCCCCAGACGCGGGGCGCCCCTGCCCCTCACCCACCGTCCTTCGAGGAGTCCCATGACAGCCGCCCTCTCCCGAGGCAAGTCGCTCGCCCTGGCCCTGGTCCTGGGCCTGGTGCTGGCATTCGGCATCACGGTCGGAACCGCGGCCCCGGCCGCGGCGGCGGCCGGCACCTTCCGCCTGTGCAACGTGGCCTCCGACTACACGGCCAAGGCCGCCTTCTCCAACACCGGCGGCTTCTCCACCTACGTGGTCGGCCCCGGCCGGTGCACCTCGGTCGGCATCCCCTCCGCGTCCTCGTCCTACCACGTGACCATCCGCGGGACCTGGGCCGGCTCCCCCGCCAAGACCACCACCCTGTACGGCATCCCGTCCGGCCGCAGCATCGACTTCCACACCGGTGGGACCTTCGCCTCCCCCCAGTTCACCCCGCTGGTCTACTGACGCCCCGGCGGAGCCCCCGGGGCCCCGCCCCGCGGAGCGGGCCCCGCCGTCCGGTGCCGCACCGGACGGCGGGGCCCGCAGCCGTCACCCCGTCAGAACCTCAGGGCCGGCTGGTCCACGACCCACAGCCAGGTCCCGTCCGGCCGGCGCCGGGCGATCTCGACGCTCACGTCGCCGTCGGCCTGCGTGGCCACCGTCAGGGCCAGGTCGCCGCTCACCAGGGCCGGCTGCTGCTTCCCCGGCTCCAGCACCGGCGCGGCCGCGGCGAACCGCTCGAACACCGCGCGGATCTGCTCGTGACCGGTCGCAAGGCTGCCCGGCGGGAAGGCCAGCACGGCGTCCGGCTCGTACAACGCCACCAATCCGTCGACGTCACCCGCGTTGCCGCGCTCGATGAAGTACCTGCCCAGGTCGTTCGGCTCGATGGCCGCTTTCTTGTTCGTCATACGACCAGCCTCCCGGCGAATCACGACATCCTCTGTCATGTATTTCGGTAGGGTTCTCGGATGCGCGCGGATCGGCTGGTGTCACTGGTGCTGTTGCTGCGTCGGCACGGACGCCTGTCGGCGACCGCGCTCGCCCGTGAGCTGGAGGTGTCCACGCGCACCGTGCTGCGCGACATCGAGGCCCTGTCCGCGGCGGGCGTCCCGGTCTACGCCGAACGCGGTCGGCACGGCGGTTTCGCGCTCCTGCCCGGTTTCCGGACCGAGCTCACCGGTCTGAGCCACGACGAGGCGCTCGCCCTGCTGGTCGCCGGGTCGCGGCGCGGGGCGCAGGCGTTCGGCCTGGGCTCGGCGCTGGCCTCGGCCATGCGCAAGGTGGTCGACGCGCTGCCGGAGGGCGACCGGGCCACCGCGGCCGGGGCGGCCCGGCGGCTGCTCGTCGACCCGGAGACCGACCTGCTCGCGCGCCGGCTCGCCGCCGAGGAGGTACCCGACGCCGTGGTGGCCGAGATCCGGCGCGCGGTGTTCGCCGGACACCGGCTGCGCATCCGCTACGCGGCCGCCGGCCGGGACCCGCAGTGGCGCACGGTCGACCCGATCGGCCTGGTCACCGTGCGCGACCAGGGCTACCTGCTGGCCACGAGGGCCGGCGCGGACCGCACCTACCGGCTGTCCCGGGTCCTGGCCGCCGAGGCGCTGGACGAACCGGCGCGGCGGCCGGACCGGGTGGATCTGGACCGGGTCTGGCAGGAGCGCAGCACACGGTTCCGGACCGGCGGCGACCAGGTCGCCGTGCTCGCCCTGGTGGCCCCGGAGCGGCGGGAGGAGCTGGCGGGCACCGCGTTGACCGTCCGCGGGGAGGAGACCCCGGAGGCGGACGGCCGGCTGCGGCTGGAGGTGGCCTTCCAGGACCCCCGGCACGCCGAGTGGGCCCTGTGGCGGCTGGCCGCGGACGCGGAGGTCCTGTCCCCGGGGTGGCTGCGCACCGCCCTGCGCGACCGCGCCGCCGCGATGGCCGACCGCTACGGGACACCGCCCTGAGGGACGGCGCCGGACCCGCCGCAGGCCGCCACCGGGCCCCGTGCCGGGCGCGGGCGGCCCACGACCGTCGTCAGCCCTTGACGCAGACCACCTGGCGCAGGTGCGCGACCACGCGCACCAGGTCGGTCTGGGCGGCGATCACCGACTCCAGGTCCTTGTACGCGGCCGGGATCTCGTCCACGACCCCCGCGTCCTTGCGGCACTCCACACCCTCGGTCTGGGCGGCCAGGTCGGCGGCGGTGAACGTCTTGCGCGCCTTGGTCCGGCTCATCCGGCGCCCGGCCCCGTGCGAGGCGGAGTTGAACGAGTCCTCGTTTCCCAGCCCCTTCACGATGTACGTCCCGGTCGCCATGCTGCCCGGGATGATCCCGTACTCCCCCGCACCGGCGCGGATCGCGCCCTTGCGGGTGACCAGCACGTCCACCCCGTCGTAGGTCTCCTCCGCCACGTAGTTGTGGTGGCAGGAGATCCACTGCCCGAACCGGGTGCCGGGCACCTGCCCGGCCAGGACCTCGCAGGCCAGCCCCATCATGACGTCGCGGTTGCGGCGGGCGTAGTCCTGGGCCCAGAACAGGTCGCGGCGGTAGGCGTCCATCTCCGGGGTCCCGGTGAGGAAGACCGCCAGGTCGCGGTCGGGCAGGTCCTGGTTGTGCGGCAGGGCGCGGGCCCGTCCGATGTGGTGCTCGGCCAGCTCCTTGCCGATGTTGCGCGAACCCGAGTGCAGCACCAGCCACACGGTGTCGTCGTCGTCCAGGCACACTTCCAGGAAGTGGTTGCCGCCGCCGAGGGTGCCCATCTGGCGCAGCGCCCGCTCGCGACGCGGGTGGACGGCCTCGGCGAGGTCGTCGAACCCCTGCCAGAACGTGTCCCAGCGCGTGCTGCGCAGCCCCGGGACGGCGGCCGGGTCGACGGCCTCGTCGTGGAAGTGGAACCCCACGGGGATCGCGGCCTCCAGGGCCGACCGCAGCTTGGCGAGGTCGTCGGGCAGGCGGGAGGCGGTGAGGTCGGTGTGCACCGCGGTCATGCCGCAGCCGATGTCCACACCGACGGCGGCCGGGCTGACGGCGTCGCGCATGGCGATGACGGAACCGACGGTGGCGCCCTTGCCGTAGTGCACGTCGGGCATCACGGCCAGGCCGTGCACCCAGGGCATGCCGCTGACGTTGCGCAGCTGTTCGAGGGCGGCGCCCTCGACCTCGTCCGGGCGGGCCCACATGCGGATGGGGATCCGGGTACCGGGGATCTCGGTATAGGACATGACAGGCCACCTCCCTTTCGCGAACGGCCTGTTCTCACGGGTCGGGCGCGGTCGCGCCCCGCAACATTGAGCCGTAAAGGGGGCTGTTCGTCCACCGGTTTTCCGTGAGGGGGCCTCGGGGCAGGCCGGTCAGCCGCCGATCGCGGACATGGGCCGGGCGGGCTGGAGGAACCCCGGGTCGTCGATGCCGTGCCCGGGGAACTTGCGGGCGACCGCCGCCGTCCAGCGCTCGGCGATCTCGGCGTCGGTGGCCCCCTCCCGCAGCGGGGTGCGCAGGTCGGACTCCTCGCGGGCGAACAGGCAGTTGCGGATCTGGCCGTCGGCGGTGAGCCGTACCCGGTCGCAGGTCCCGCAGAAGGGCCGGGTGACCGAGCCGATCACCCCGACGGTGGCCTCGCGGCCGTCGGGGAAGGTGTGCCCGAGGACCCGGAAGAGTTCGGCCGGGGCGCTGCCGCGCGTGCCCGGGTCGGCCTCGGCGAGGTCGAACGCGGTCTCCAGGCGGGCGAGGATCTCGTCGGCGGTGACCATGTCGTCGCGCCGCCAGCCGTGCTGGGCGTCCAGCGGCATCTGCTCGATGAAGCGCAGCTCGTAGCCGTGCTCGATGCAGTAGCGCAGCAGGTCGGCGGCCTCGCCGTCGTTGACGCCGCGCATGAGCACCGCGTTCACCTTGACCGGGGTGAGCCCGGCCTCGGCGGCCGCGGCCATGCCCGCGATGACGTCGTCGAACCGGCGGCGGCGGGCGAGGGTCTCGAAGACCTCCGGGCGCAGGGTGTCCAGGGAGACGTTGACGCGGTTCAGGCCCGCCTCGGCCAGTGCGGGGGCCATCCGGGCCAGGCCGATGCCGTTCGTGGTGAGGGCGGTGTGCGGGCGGGGGCGCAGGGCGGCGGTCCCGGCGACGATGGCGGGCAGGCCGCGGCGGAGCAGGGGTTCGCCGCCGGTGAAGCGGACCTCGGTGATGCCCAGGCGGGTGACGCCGATGTCGATGAGGCGGAGCAGTTCGTCATCGGTGAGGAGTTCGGGTTTGGGCAGCCACTCCAGGCCTTCGGGGGGCATGCAGTAGGTGCAGCGCAGGTTGCACCGGTCGGTGAGCGAGACCCGCAGGTCGGTCGCCACGCGCCCATAGGAGTCGGTCAGCACGGGCGTCACCCTCTCCAGTCGAAGTCGTCGAGCAGAACGCCGCTTGCACCACTCGGGGGTCATCCGAAGGGATACCCATCTGTTCAGCGTAGAAGATTCGCTTTCGGGGGGAGTAGCCCCGATCACACCCTTTGACATATTTCGTCGGCGCGCACGAGAGAACACCGCCGTTTCCGGAGCATCCTCCGGACGCGGCGCCCGGGCCGCGACCGCAGGTGACGGGTGCGGATGACCGGGCCGCCGGGCCCGGGGCCCCGCGAACACCCACGGGCGGTGTTCTAGGGTGTCCAACGCCACAGGCGACCATCACAGCGATGGTCGCAGACGCGCAGGCCGACGAGGAGGCAGGACACGGTGATCACCACACGGGAATGGGGACTGGCCGGCGGGCCGAACGGTTCCGGGAGGCTGGCCGCACGGGCCTGGGCGCCCGCCGAGGGCGAACCCACCTGGCTGGCCGTCCTGGTCCACGGCTACGGCGAACACCTGGGGCGGTACGAGCAGGTCGCCGCCGACCTGGTGGCCGCCGGAGCGGTGGTCTACGGCGCCGACCACCGGGGGCACGGCGGCTCCTCCGGCGAACGGGTCCTCATCGACGACTACGCGGAGGTGGTCCAGGACGTGCACCGGGTCGTCGCCCAGGCCCGGACCGCCTACCGATCGCTGCCGCTGGTCCTCATCGGCCACTCCATGGGCGGTCTCATCGCCTCCCGCTACGCCCAGACCCACCCCGGGGAGCCGACCGCGCTGGTGCTGTCCGGCCCCGTGCTGGGCCGCTGGGAGGTGCTGGAGGCGCTGGCCGCCGCCCCGGAGATCCCCGACATCCCCATCGACCCCGCCACCCTCTCCCGCGACCCCGCCGTCGGCGAGGCCTACGTGGCCGACGAACTGGTCTGGCACGGCCCGTTCAAGAAGGCCACGGTGAACGCGATGCTCACCGAGATCGACCGGGGGCTCGACGCGGGCTCGCTGGGGGACCTGCCCCTGCTGTGGGTGCACGGCTCCGACGACCGTCTGGTGCCGCTCGCGGGGACCATCACCGGCATCGAGGCGATCCTCGGCTCGGACTTCACCGCCCGGGTCTTCCCCGGGGCCCGCCACGAGGTGTTCAACGAGACCAACCGCGACGAGGTGATCGGCGAGGTCGTGCGCTTCGCCCACCGGTTCACCGCCTGAGGGGTCCCGGTCCGGCGGTCCGGCCGCCGGACCGCCGGGCCGCGGTCAGACGTACAGCCGGCCGTGGGGCTGGGCCGGGTGCGCCAGGGTCTCGGCGTAGGCGGCGGCCAGCCGGTCCACGGCGTCGGCGAGCACGTCCGGCGGCCGCGTGTAGGACAGCCGCAGGTAGCGTTCCAGGGTCCCGTCCGACCCGAACACCGGGCCCGCCGCCGGGTGGACCCCGTGCCGGACCGCCGCCGCCGACAGCGCGCTCGCCACCGGCTGCGGCAGCGTCGCCCACAGCACCAGACCGCCGCCGGGCACGTTGGGCCGCCAGTCGGGCAGCCGGTCGCGCAGCGCCGCCAGCAGGGCGTCGCGGTTGCGGCGCAGCCAACGGCTGCGCTCGGCGCGGATGCGCATCACGTCGGCGAGCAGGTGTGTGGTGGTGAGCTGGTCCAGCACCGCCCCCGCCAGGTCGAAGCGCTGGCGCACCGCCATCAGCCGGGCCACCATCGGCGGGGTGGTGCGCACCCAACCCACCCGCAGCCCGCCCCACAGCAGCTTGCCCACGGACCCGACCGTGACGACCCGGCCGTCGGTGTCGTGGGCGGCCACCGGGGCGGGCAGGTCGCCCGAGTCGATGGCCAGCTCGGCCATCGACTCGTCGACCACCAGGTGGGCCCCGGCCCGGCGCGCCTCGCGCACCAGCACCCGCCGTTCGTCGTCGTCCATGAGGGCGCCGGTGGGGTTGTGGAAGTCGGGGATGAGATAGGCCAGTGAGGGCCGCCACTGGCGGAACGCGTCCACCAGGTACTCCATGTCCCAGCCCTGCGGGGTCACCCCCACCGTGCGCACCCGCGCCCCGCTGCGGCGGACCGCGTCCAGGGCGTGCGGGTAGGTGGGCGACTCCACCAGGACCTCGTCGCCCGGCTGGACCAGCAGGTCCAGGAGCAGGGCCACCCCCTGTTGGGCGCCGTTGGTGACGAAGATCTGCTCGGGGGTGGTGGGCAGTCCGCGTTCGACGTAGCGGCGGGCGATGGCGTGGCGCAGTTCGGGCAGGCCGTAGGGGTAGTAGCCGAGGCCGCCCACGTGCGCGGCCAGCTGCTCGGCGGCCCGGAAGGCGGCGTCGCGCAGGCCCTCCACCGCCGGGGGCCCGGCCACACCCAGGTCGATGTGCTCGGCGGCCCCGGACAGGAACGGCGACGGGGAGGGGTCCCCGGCGCCGGTGTCGGGCAGCACGGTCCAGCTGCCCGCGCCCTGGCGGCTGTCCAGGAACCGGTTGTCGCGCAGCCAGGAGTAGGCGGCGGTGACGGTGTTGCGGCTGACGCCCAGGGCGGTGGCGAGGTCGCGTTCGGCGGGCAGGCGGGTGTTGGTGGGCACCCGGCCGTCCAGCACCAGGCCGCTGACGGCCCGGGCGATGGAGAGGTAGTAGGGGCGCTCCACCGGGGCCTCGCCGATGAGGCGGGCCAGCAGGCGGCCGTTGATCCGGCGGGTGCCGCCCCCGGCCGTGGAGCGCTCCGCCGTTCGGACCGTGCCGCCCTGTCGTGACGCCATGGCGCCGCTCCCCTCGTACTCGTTCCCGCTGGTGTCCGCGCACCCCGTGGGGCCACTTTCTGGAATTGGCACTTTGAGTACGGTGCCACATGGTCCAGGATACCGAGGTGGCACCACTGCGGCACGGGGGGATGGCGGTGGAGCCGGGAGGATTCCGTACCACCTGATCCGATGATCCCCCCTTCGCCCTGAAAGGACGGGTCCGTGGACGAACGGCGCGACCCCCGCCCCGACGAGTTCCGCCCCGGCGGGCCGGAGGGCCCCGCGGTCCCCGCATCCCCCGACCTCCCTCCCGCCGACCGTCCCTCCCTGTTGAGTCGGGTGATGGTCACCCCGGCGCTGCCCCGGCCGCGGCTGCGCCGCCTGGTGCGGTTGTACGTCGGCCTGACCCTGTACGGGCTGAGCGTCGCCCTGCTGATCGAGTCCGACCTGGGGGCCATGCCCTGGGCCGTGCTGGACCAGGGGCTGGCCCTGCGCACCGGGCTGTCCATCGGCACCTGGACGATCATCGTCGGAGCGCTGCTGATGCTGCTGTGGATCCCGCTGCGGCAGAAGCCCGGGATCGGCACCCTGAGCAACGTGGTCATGATCGGCGCGACCGCGGACCTGTTCCTGTGGCTGCTGCCCGAGACCGGGGTGCTGTGGATCCGCATCGCCGAGCTGCTGCTGGGCATCCTGGCGTGCGCGCTGGCCACCGGCTACTACATCGGTGCGGCGCTGGGCCCGGGCCCGCGCGACGGGCTCATGACCGGCCTGGCCGCCCGGGGGCTGTCGGTGCGCCTGGCCCGCACCGTGATCGAGGTGGCCGTGGTGATCACCGGGTTCCTGCTGGGCGGCACGGTGGGCGTGGGGACGCTGGTGTTCGCGGTGGCGATCGGCCCGCTCACCCAGATCTTCCTACCCTTGTTCCGGATGTCCGAGAACCACCCGGAAACACCGATCCGATCGACCGATCGGTGACCCGGTCGACATTAGTTGATCACCACGACATAACTTCTGGCCTGACAAACTCCCACAATTGACCACATACCGCCCTGCACTCTCAGGTGCACGTGCAATTGCGGGTGGCGTACCCACCGGAGAGGGGGGAAGATGGGGAACCGCGGTGAACGGAAAAGGACCGTTTCGGGCCGGCTCCCCTGAACCGACCTTTGTGTCAGCCCTCACCTGGGCACATACCCGGGTACAGGGGCAAGCGGCACGTGGTCGCGAGGGGAGGGGCCGTGACCCGAACGGCGCCCCTGCCCGCGGCGGGCACCGCCCCGCCGGAACGGGCCGGGAGAAGCACCCCGACGGGGCGTGTACACGGGCGTGCACGCAGCGGGCCGGTCTGGAGCACCGCACCACCCCCGTCCGGAGGCAGGAGTGCCCGCGCCGACCGCAAGGACTCATGACGACGTGTTGGGGGTGAGCCGCGTGCCCGGCTGGATTGAAGACTACGCAATGATCGGCGACATGCAGACCGCCGCGCTGGTCGGACGCGACGGTTCCATCGACTGGGCGTGTCTGCCCGACTTCGACTCCTCCGCCTGCTTCGCCGCCCTGCTGGGCGACGAGCAGAACGGCAACTGGACCCTGCGCCCCGCCGACGGCGAACCCCGGGCCACCCGGCGCCGCTACCGGGGGGACACGCTCATCCTGGAATCGGAGTGGGACACCGAGACCGGGACGGTCCGGGTCATCGACTTCATGCCGCCCCGCGGCGGTGCGCCGCACATCGTGCGCATCGTGGAGGGCGTCAGCGGCCGGGTCACCATGTGCACCGAACTGCGCCTGCGGTTCGACTACGGGCACGTGGTCCCGTGGGTGCACCGGACCGGGAGCGAGCTGGTGGCGATCGCCGGGCCCGACGCCGTGTGGCTCAGCACCCCCGTCAGCCTCCAGGGCCACAACTTCACCCACGACACGACCTTCACCGTCAGCGCCGGGCAGCGCGTCCCCTTCGTCCTCACCTGGCACCCCTCCCAGGTGGAGGAGTCCGACCACCTCGACGCCGAGAAGGCGCTGTCGCGGACCGAGCGGTTCTGGGAGAAGTGGGTGGGCCAGTGCACCTACGACGGCCCCTACCGCGAGGCCGTCATCCGGTCCCTCATCGTGCTCAAGGCCCTCACCTACCGGCCCACCGGCGGCATCGTCGCCGCCCCCACCACCTCCCTGCCCGAGGAGATCGGCGGCGTCCGCAACTGGGACTACCGGTACTGCTGGCTGCGCGACGCCACCATCACCCTGGAGGCGCTCATCCGCTCCGGGTACACCGACGAGGCGCTGGCCTGGCGCGAATGGCTGGTCCGGGCGGTCGCCGGAGAGCCCCAGCTGATGCAGATCATGTACGGGATCCGGGGCGAGCGGCGGCTCACCGAGTGGGAGGCCGACTGGCTCCCCGGGTACGAGGGGTCGCGGCCGGTGCGCATCGGCAACGCCGCCGTCGGCCAGTACCAGCTGGACGTGTACGGCGAGGTCATGGACGTGCTGCACCTGGCCCGGCGGCACGGCATCCGGGGCGGCGACTACCTGTGGGGATTGCAGCGGTCCCTGGTCAACTACCTGGAATGGTGCTGGGACGAACCCGACGAGGGATTGTGGGAGGTGCGCGGGCCGCGCCAGCACTTCGTGCACTCCAAGGTGATGGCGTGGGTGGCGGCCGACCGGGCGGTGCGCAGCATCGAGGAGTTCGGCAAGGAGGGACCCATCGAGCGCTGGAAGGCCCTGCGGGACACCATCCACGCCGAGGTGTGCGAGTACGGGTACGACCCGCAGCGCAACACGTTCACGCAGTACTACGGCAGCAAGGAACTGGACGCGGCGCTGCTGCTGATCCCCGAGGTGGGGTTCCTGCCCTATGACGACCCCCGGGTGATCGGGACGATCGAGGCGGTGCGCAAGGACCTGATGGTGGACGGGTTCGTGCTGCGGTACCGGACGGACCTGGAGAACTCGGCCGACCAGCTGCCGGGGGACGAGGGCGCGTTCCTGGCGTGCAGTTTCTGGATGGCGAACGCGCTGCTGTCCATCGGGCGCCAGGACGAGGCGCGGGAGCTGTTCGAGCGGCTGCTGGCGCTGCGCAACGACGTGGGGCTGCTCGCCGAGGAGTGGGACCCGCGGATCGGGCGGCAGGTGGGGAACTTCCCGCAGGCGTTCAGCCACGTGCCCCTGGTGACGACGGCGCTGAACCTGGCCGACCGGCAGGGCGGCTGGCGCGCCGAGTAGGTATGCGCGAAGGTGCCCCGCGGCCGACCGGAAGCGGCCGCGGGGCACCGGTGCGTGCGGGGCGGGCGCGCCGCCCCGTCAGCGGCCCGACCTCCCGGCCGACCGGCCAGGGCACGGACCGGCCCCGGAACCCGACGGTTCCGGCGACGGGAGCGGTCACCTGCCGACGGCCACGGCACCGGGTCCCAGCGGCCCGGGGGGGTCGCATCAGGCGGTGAGGGTGGGGTCGGCCCAGACGGGGTAGACGCCCCCGGCGTCGCTCTCCACCTCGATGCGCAGGCGCAGGGCGTCGCGCACGTCGACCTCGACCTCCATCGTCTCGCCCAGTTCGAGGGTCTCGGTGACCTCGGGCTCGCCGTCGATGTGGACGGTGAAGGTGGTGGTCGCCGAGGCACTGGAGGTGTCGTCCACCCCGATGGTGGCGGTGAAGGTCGACCACTTGCGGCCCAGGTTGTAGTCGGCCCAGCCGGTGCAGGGGTCGTAGTCGCCGCCGCAGTCGGTGGAGACGAGGGCCCTGGTGTGGGCCTCGCCGTTCAGCTCGGCGCGGCCGGTGCCGGGGAGCCAGGAGTCCTGGTGGCTGTCGACGATCTCCATCTGGGTGAGCAGGGTGGTGTCCCCGGGCGCGGGGGCGTCGGGGTCGGTGCCGGGCCCGGAGGCGTCCTCCTTGGGGGCGCCGGTGGGCTGCGCGGCCATCGGCGGGGCCTCCTCCTCGGCCTCGGAGGGGTCGGCGGGCGGCCCGTCGGGGTCGTCGGCGGCGACCTGCTGGGAGTCGCCCGCCAGGAAGGGCAGGCCGCGGTCCATGACCACGTAGGTGAGGACGGAGCCGCCGACCATGCAGACCACGGCGAAGGCGGCCAGCCCGATGAGGACCGGCTTGCGCGACTTCTTCTTCTCGGGCTCGGGCGGCTCGGGGGCGGGCGGGTGCCCGTAGCCGGGGAAGGCGCCGGTGGCCGAGGGCGGCGGCGGACCCCAGCCGGGCCGGGGCGGTTGTGCGGACGGCGGGCCGCC
>NZ_JASFDV010000024.1 GCF_030766825.1 Nocardiopsis sp. CC223A | reverse complement strand
TTCCTCTGATCCCTCTGCACCCCGACCGCCCGCAGCGATAGGACCACCGCCGCCCCGGCCCCGGGACCGCTCCGGTGCCGGGCCCGAGCACCGGGCCGCAGGGGCCCGGCCCGGGACCGCCGGAGCCGCCCCGCACCGGGGTCAGCGGACGTAGAAGGGCTCGGGGCGGGGCTCACGGGCGTAGGCGATGCGGTCGAGGATGCGCGGCGGCATGGCGGGCAGCCCGTCGGGCGGGAACCAGCCCACCTCCAGGGTCTCGTCCCCGCTGTCGTCGGGGGCGCCGCCCACCGGGCGGCAGCGGAACGCCAGGTCCAGGAACTGGACCCGGTCGCCGTTGGGGTAGACGTAGGGGTCCTGGCCGAGCACGCTGACCAGCCGCTCGACCGCCACGACCAGGCCGGTCTCCTCCTTCACCTCCCGCACCACGGCGACGGCGGGCTGCTCCCCCGGTTCGAGGATGCCGCCGGGGGTGGCCCAGCGGCCGTCGTCGGCGCGCCGGTGCAGCAGTACGTTGTCGTCCTCGTCCAGCACCACGGCGGTGACCCCCACCAGGGGGAGCAGTGCCGGACCGATCTGATCGCGCAGCTCGCGCAGGAACTCGGGAACGGGCATACCCCGAGGCTAACCGCCCGCGGACCCGGTGTCCCCGGCTCCGGTGCCCCCCGCGGTGCGCAGGGCCGCGTACTCGTGGGCGAGCAGGGACATCAGGACGGCGTCGTGCCACTCGCCGTCCCAGCGCAGGGCCTGGCGCCACACCCCCTCGCGGACGAACCCCGACTTCTCGTAGGAGCGCTGCGCACGCGGGTTGAAGTCGAACACCTCCAGGGAGACCCGGTGCAGCCCCGCGACCGTGAACGCGTACTCCAGGACCAGGTCCGTGGCCGCGGTGCCGTACCCCTTGCCGGCGAAGGCGGTGGAGGTGAGCGCGATCCGGTAGCCGACGGAGGCGTTGTCGGGGTCCAGCTCGATGAGCGCGCAGTCGCCGACGGTGGTGCCCCCGGCGCGTTCGACGATCACCCAGTCGGCGCGGTCGTGGTGGTCCGGCCGGGTCCGGTGCCACTCTTCGGCGACCTCCCGCGTGAACCGCCGGTGGGTTCCGGTGAGACGGCGCACCTCCGGGTCCATGTCGACGAGGGCGCCGACGAGCGGGGCGCCGGTCTCGGCGTCGAGCGGGCGGAGTTCGACCAGGTCGCCGGTGAGGACCGGCTGGTCGCGGAAGACGTCTGCGGGGACCATGGCCCGCATCCCATCACCGGCCGCGACCACCCGGCAACCCGTTTTCGGTCCGCCCGGTACGATCCGGACACGGCGGTGCGTTGACGAGAGGGGTCCCCGTGGCGGTGGGTTCGGGAACGGTGGGCCTGCGCACGGTCCGCGAGGCCAATCTGGGGGTGGTGCTGCGCACCATCCGCGAGTCCGCGCCGTGTTCGCGGGCGGCGGTGGCCGCGGCCACCGGTCTGAACAAGACGACGGTGTCCAGCCTGGTCGCCGACCTGATGGCGCGCCGCCTGGTCCGGGAGACCGGCCGGACCGCGCAGAGCGGGGTGGGCCGGCCCGGGGTGCTGCTGGACCTGGACGACACGTCGGTGGCGGCGCTGGGCCTGGAGGTCAACGTCGACTACCTGTCGGTGGTGGCGGTCGACCTGGTGCAGCGGGAGCTGACCGCCCGGCACATGCCCTTCGACGCGCGGGAGGCGGGCCCGCAGGAGAGCGCCCGCCGGATCGTGGCGGCGCTGCGCGAGGCCGCCGCGGACCCTGCGGTGCGCGGACGGACCGTGGTGGGCGCCGGGATCGCGGTGCCGGGCCTGGTGGACGCCCCGTCGGGGATCGTGCGCCGGGCACCCAACCTGGGCTGGTCGGACTTCCCGCTGGGCGGGCGCGCGGACGCGCTGGGCTTCCCGGTGCGCGTGGACAACGACGCCAACCTGGGGGCGGTGGCCGAGTACCGGGTGGGTTCCTTCGCCGGGACCCCGGACCTGGTCTACGTCACCGGCGAGGTGGGGATCGGCGCGGGGGTGCTCACCGGCGGCGCCCTGCTGCGCGGCGCGGGCGGGTTCGCCGGGGAGCTGGGGCACCTGGCGCTGGACCCGGGCGGGCCGGAGTGCTCGTGCGGGCGGCGCGGCTGCCTGGAGGCGATGGCCGGCATCGGCGCGATCCTGCGCGACGCGCTCCCCGACCTGGCGCCGGGCCGACCGCTGTCCGGTGCGGACGTGGCGGCGCTGGTGGACACGGCGGTGGGCCGGGCCGCGGCGGGCGACGCGGTCGCGGTGGCGGCGCTGGAGCGGGCCGGGAACCGGTTGGGCCGGGGGCTTGCGGCCCTGGTGAACCTGGTGGACCCGGGTCTGGTGCTGCTGGGCGGCTACTTCGTGCCGATGTGCCCCTGGCTGCTGCCGCCCTGCCGGACCGCCCTGGCGGCCGGGGTGTTCGCCCCGGACGCGGGCGGCTGCCGGGTGGAGCCGTCGGCACTGGGGCTGAGCGCCGCGGCCCGGGGCGGGGCGGCGGGGGTCATCCACGCCCTCGACTCGGGCGCGCTGCCGCTTCCCGAGCCGGCGGACGCCCCCTGACCGGCTCCGGACAGGGGAGGGACCGGTGCCTTCCGGCGCCGGAGCGGGTGCGTTAGCGTGTGCCCCGGCGGTGGGGCCGTAGCGCAGAGGAAGTCGCGCCCGCACGGCATGGGGGAGGACGCCGGTTCGAATCCGATCGGTCCCATCGCCGAAGGCCCTCCGGAGCCGGGGGCGGGCACCGGACTCCCGTTTCCGTGCGCTACCGTACGCCGGGCGGCGGGGCCGTAGCGCAGAGGTCGTCGCGTCCGACTGCTCATCGGAAGGACGCCGGTTCGAATCCGGCCGGTCCCGCCGTCCCCGTCCCGGGCGCCCCGCGCACGCCCGTCCGACCCGGCACCGGTGCGCTACCGTGTGCCGCGGCGGCGGGACCGTAGCGCAGAGGTCGTCGCGCGCGGTCTCCAGAACCGTGAGGACGCCGGTTCGAATCCGGCCGGTCCCGCCGCCCCCTCCTGGCCGCACCGGCCGCCGGTGCGCTACCTTTCCCCGCAGCGGTGGGACCGTAGCGCAGTGGTCGTCGCACCTACCTGTCACGGGGGAGGACGCCGGTTCGAATCCGGTCGGTTCCATACCGCTCGCTTCCCGGCCCCGGCCGCCCGCCCCGGGCGGCCGGGGACCGCGGGGCCGCTACGCTCGTCGCGTGGCGGGGGTGTAGCGCAGAGGTCGTCGTGCCTACACGTCATGGAGGAGGACGCCGGTTCGAATCCGGCCATCCTCGCCACCCGATTCGTTTTCACCGTCCTCACGTGCGAAAACGGTAACAACCGGGAGCAAGCCCCTCGAACCGTCCGCAGATGTGGCTAGACTCCGTGCTCGGCAGGGCCGTAGCGCAGAGGTCGTCGCGCCGGACAGCGAGTTGGAGGACGTCGGTTCGAATCCGACCGGTCCTGTCACTTCTTCTCTTGCACGCAGGGGCCCCGGTCGGCTCCGTCCACCGGCCCGATCACGATCGAGCGGTGGAATGGTGATGACCGACAAGACGCCCGTACGCTGCCCCGCCATCGAGCACCCCGACCTGCCTCTGGCGGACCCGGCGGCCCTGGAGCCGCTGCTGGCCCGGCTGGCCGACCCGGCCCCGGTGACCGCCGACGCGACCTTCCCGCTGGGCACCCTGCGCCCCGACGGCCGGGTGGACCTGTGCAAGCAGGGACTGGGCCTGGCCGGGGCGCGCCGGGTGATCCCCGCGGCCGCCACCTCCCCGCACGCCGCGCACATCCTCCTGGGCACCAACGCCATCGGCTCCGAGGGCGCCCGCGTCCTGGCCGACGCCCTCACCGGCGACCACGGCCTCCAGACCCTCTACCTGGGCTGCAACCGGATCGGCGCGGACGGGGCCGCCGCCCTGGCCGACCGGCTCGCCGGGGACGACACCGTGCGGGCCCTGTGGCTCAAGCGCAACCCGGTGGGCGACGAGGGCGCGCGGGCGGTCGCCGGCGCGCTGGCCCGCAACCGCCGCCTGCGCTCCCTGGACCTGGTGAACACCGGGGTCACCGCCGAGGGGCTGCGCGCCCTGCTGGACGCGCTGGCCGACCGGGAGGCGCCGCTGGAGCGACTGTTCCTGGGCGGCAACGGGCTGGGCCCGGACACCGCCGACCTGCTGGCCGCGTTCCTGCGCGAGGCGGGGGTGCGCGAGCTGTACGCGCCCGCCAACCACCTGGGCGACGAGGGCGCGCGGACCATCGCCGACGCCGTCGGCGACCTGGACCGGCCGGTGACCCTGGGCCTGGGCGGCAACGGCATCGGCGTCGAGGGCGCGGTCGCCCTGGCCGGGGCGCTGGGCGGCATCGAGGCGCTGGACCTGGGCCGTCCGCCGTCGCAGCGGGCGCTGGGAGCCCCCGGCAACGAGCTGGGCGACGCGGGCGTGGCGGCGCTGGCCGAGGCCATCCCCGCCAGCCCGCTGCGCCGCCTGGAAGTACGCCACACCGGGTTCGGCTTCCCGGCCGCGCGTGCCCTGTCGGAGGCGGTGGCCCGCAGCGGCCGCATGGAGTACGCGGGCCTGGGCCCGGGCCTGCCGCGCCGCACCAAGCGGACGATCGCCGGGCACCTGCGCCCGGCCCGCCGGGTGCACGAGGACATGCGCGCGATCGCGAGCCTGTACCGGTGAAGCCCTCGTACCGCCTCCGCTCGGCGTCCCACCGGCCGACGCGGGCGGCAGGACTGCGCAAGGGGCATCTCGCCTGTGGGGAGACCGTGTGGAGCACCGCTCGGCCGTTGGGGAGGTGACGGGTGGACCACGGGCTGATCGGAAGCCCGTTTGGGATGCCCTCTTACGCCTGGCGGATCACGGCCAGAGCCGCACGCCACTCAGCGGGTTCGGCGAAGGCGAGGTGCCCCGCATCCCGATTCTGGGTGTCGCGCACGGCGGCTCCGCCGGTGGGCAGAGCGGCGACCTCAACGCAGTTGTCGCCGGACCCGCTGTAGGACGACTTTCGGAAGGCCATGGTGGATGGATACATGGTGCGTCCTCGCTAGATGAGTGATTCCAGGTAGCGCACGCTCGCCTCTGGGGACTCCGCTGCGCTACAGACGTGGCCGAAGATGGTGACGTAGCGCTGGATCGCCTCCGGCTGCTCCAGGTACAGGTCTTCGGTCGCCGTCTCTATGTAGACCAGAGGCAGGTCCGCCGGATCCGGGAAGTCCAGGATCATGAATGATCCGTCCATCGCGGCGTGTGATCCGGAGGCGTCGCGGATGACCTGGATGTCGATGTTCGGGCGCTCGGCCATCGCCACCAGATGCCGGATCTGCTCTCGCATCACGTCGGCACCTCCGACGGTTTTGCGCAATGCGGCCTCATCGACCACAGCCCATACCTGGGGAGCCTCTTCAGAGGCGAGGATTTCCTGTCGGCGTATCCGCCCTTCGACCTTGCGGTCGATGTCCTTGTCCGAGAGCACCCGGCCGCCGCGCAGGACCCCTGCGGCGTAGTCGGGTATTTGGAGAAGGCCGGGGACCAGGAGGGCTTCAAAGGTGCGGATCATGCTGGCTCCGGACTCGAAGTCGGCCAGTCCGCCGCGCAAGACGTCGCGGTACTCGACCCACCAGCCGCGCACACGGGCTTCACGGGCAAGAGATACCAGGGCCTCCCGCATGTCGTCGGAGAGCTTGTAGACCTCGCCGAGGTCCTTCATGTCCCGCACTGAGGGGAGCTTCCACTCGTTGCGCTCCATGCGCGAGAGCTTCCCCGAGGCCCAGCCGAGTTCGCGGTTGACGGCCTCGATCTTGAGCCCACGCTCTTCCCGCATGCGCCGAAGCAGCGCTGAAAGCCGCCTCCGTCGCGCGCTGGGGCTGTACCTGCTATCGGCCACCGTTCACCTCCTGGCCTGCCTGATCATAGGCCAGTGCTGGAGATTCAGACATATCACCCAGTTGCGAATCACATCTTGATAATCGCATGACGTCTATCGCATGATGATGACAGGTGTTCATCTGTCTGCCGCCCTCATCCGGCGGCACCCCTGACCGGAGGTGTGCGCGTATGGCGCGATACCGCTACCTGAACTGCTCCGAACTCGTGGCCGCCCGCTGGCTGGCCTCCGAGGCCCTCCGCCGGCGGCGGCCCCGCCGAGCCGCCCGGGCCCGTATGTACGTCACCCACCCGGCGCGGGACCTCGCCCCGCTGGCCCTCGCGGTGCGCCAGTGGATCTCCCAGACCACCCCGCCCTCGGCACCGGCGCCGGTGATGCCCTCGCCGCCGGTTCCGAGCGGCACCGGCGGCACGACCCCCGTCCCGTTCCGGGTTCCGGAGCCCCGCACCAGCCCGGACCTGTGGTCCGGGCCCCCGGCCACCCCGGCCGCGCTCTCGGCCCCGGGCACGCCTGCGGCCTCGGTCTTGGTGCCGAACCCGGTCACGGGCGCCGTCACCGCCCCGGCCTCGGAACCGACCCCGCTCATGGAGCCGGTGGCGGAGTCGGTACCTGGTTCGGGGTTCTCCGCCGCGCTGGCGTCCCGGTCCCGTATCCAGGCCCTACGAGCAGGGGGCCGCTCCCGCGCCGACACCCGCACCCGGCCGGGGTCCCCCACCGCCAAGCAGAGGGCTGCCGCCCGGTTGCGGGCGCGCACGGCCGCGTTCCGCACCACCACCCACCTGACCGCCGACCGCGACGGCCTGTGGAAGGACGCCATGGCCGCCGCCCGCATGGCCAAGGGGCACCTGAGGAGGGCCGCCTGATGCGCCGGGTCTGCGACATCCGCGAGTTCCCCTCGATCCAGACCCTCGGGTTCTGGGCCCACACCCACCAGGTGCCGCTGCGCTACCTCGGACCCACCCTGGAGGGCCGCGCCGTCTACGCCGCCACCCACGGCCACACCACCCGGGTCGCGGTCACCTCCGGACGCGACCCCCACCCCCTGCCGCTCATCTGGCGCAGCCCCCTGGAGGTGCTGTGACCACCCACCCCACCGAGCCCGCGACCCCGGACCCGCGGGTGCGGATGCTGGACGACCTCATCCACGGACGGTGGGTCCTCACCCTCGAGCCCACCCCCGACGGCGACACCGAGGTGGTCGCCTACCGGCCCCTGGGCTGGACCGGCCCCGGCGACCCTCACGAACGGCTGGCCGCACCCGACCACGCCGCCCTGCGGGACCAGTTGGTCCACCACCACACCACCGAGACCGAGCAGACCAGGGAGTAGGACATGGGCAAGCCCCCGTACACCGACCCGGCCGAGGACCCGATCCCCGACGACCTCACCGAGGAGGAGAAGAACGCCGTCCGCCGCCAGGGCGAATTCCTCGCCTGGCAACGCTCCGTCCTCGACGACAACGACAGCAACGACTGACGACCCCGACCCCCGGACCCCCACGTGGTCGGTGTGGATGCGCTCGCCGCCCCGCCGAAACGGCTCGGTGAGGGTGGCGACCGGCTCCGGGGCGAGCCGCTCGCCGGTTTTCTCGACGGTGAGCGCCACGCCTTGGGCGCGGACCCCGGTGTGGACCCGCACGGTGCCGTGTTCCGGCAGGTTGTGGACGATCGTGTTCCGGACGAGGTTCGTGGTCGGCAGCAGCAGGAGCGCCGACGGCCCGGCGGTCGGGGCGATGTCCCCCTCGGTTTCGAGGGGGACCCCGTGTTTCTCCGCCAGGGGCAGGAGGATCTCGGCGGCCTCCTCCGCCACCGGGGACAGGTCGACCGCCTGCCGGTGGCGGCCGGGCTCCGCTGACACCGCGCCGGGCACGGACCGGCCCGCGCCAGGCGGGGTCAGGCCGGAGTGGCGCGGGCCAGGGTGTCGTAGGTTTCGGTCGTGCGCTCCAGTTCCACGCCCAGGCCGCGGGCCCAGGCGTCGAGCCCCGCCTGGGCTGCCCGCCCGTCGCGGTCGTCGTCGACCACCAGCTCCAGCTCCAGGAACACCCCGACGCCCGCCATCTCGTCGACGCACACCCCGATCGGCCCCGCGGTCCCGGTGCGGCGGGTCTTGACGATGCGCACGCTCGGGACGTAGCCGAGCGCGGTCAGCACGCCGTGCATCGCCTCCCGGTCGGCGACGGCCGTCTCGTGCTCGACGCACTCCATCGCGTTCGCCATCGGGGTCTTGGTCGTGACGGTGTGCGTCCGGCCCTGGGTGCGCAGGCGGGCGAAGGTGAAACCGGCCTTCCCCTGCGCGGGGTCCCAGCCCCGCGGGGCGTAGGCCTGGTCGTCCTGGCGGGCCGGGGCGCCGAGTTCGACACCGGCGGCCGCCAGCGCGGCGAGCAGGGCGTCGAGGTCGGCCACCCGGTACTTCGTCTCGATCTCCCGCGCCATCACGGACCTCCCAGGTCTGGGTGTCACCGTCTCGGGGAGGGTACCGGGGCGGGCCGGGCCGTGTTCCGGAAACCGGGAGATCGGACCGCGCCCGCGTGCAACGGCACCCGGCGGCACGCGGGCCCGGCGGGCCCCGGGGACCACCTCCCCGCGCGGTGCGTCGGCGGCTTCTGGGAGGCTTTGCCGGAAAGGCAGCAGGGTGGAGGAGGACGCCGCGTGAACCCCTCGAAGTCGCATCGGCCGATGCGCGTCGCCGGGCTGCGCAAGGGTCGCCGCTACGGCGTCCCGCGCACCATGATCGAACGCGCTGCGGAGCGCCGGTCGGTGGGCGACTGGCGGGGCGCCTGCGCGGCCGCCGACGTGGCGGTCGACCTGGACCTGCGGGCACTGCGGCGCGCACACGGCGCGGAGTTCACCGAACGACTCCTGGACGACCTCCACCACCTGGTCCCGGACCTGGTCCGCTGGCACTTCCCCCGGTTCTGGCACGGTGACGGCCGCCTGCTGCCCGGGCAGCGGCTGCTGCTGTCCCGGCCGGGCGGCGACGGGGGCCCCTGGCTGACGGTCCACCGGGCCGACCGGCACACCTACGGCCACCGGCGGCTGGTGTTGAAGGCGGCCGAGCACACCTGGGCGGACATCCTGTTGGCGCCCGGTGAGTCCGCCATGCGGGTGAGCCACTGGGAGAACGTCCCGCACGTGTGGGAGACCTCCCGGCACCTGTGGGACTCCCGGTCGGTCGGCGAGGCCCGCGAACGGTGGGGCGGCGGCCCCGACCGCGCCCCCTTCCTGAACCCCGACGGCACCCCGCGCACCGTGGACGGGCTCCCCACCGCCGACCCCGGACCCGGCGACCCCGCCGCCCGCACCGAGTGGATCGACGGCCTGCACCGCGCCGGGCGAGTGGTCGAGGCCTTCGCCGCGGCCGGGATCGGCTTCGACCCCGCTCCCGTGGAGATGGAGTACGCCGGCCCGGTCGACCCGGTCGAAGCGCTCTCCTACACGCCCCTGGCCGTGTCCCGTCTGGTCGGCGAGGTGGAACGACTGGCGGAGGCCGGGTTCGGGGACGTGCACTGGTTCCCCTATGACGCGGACGGCCGCTTCGTGGTCGAGCGCTCCCCCGACGGGTCCGTGTCACTGCGCCTGGAGGCGTGGACGTCCTGGAAGAAGAACGGGGACCGGTCGATCCTGCCCGAGGTGTGCCGTATTCCGTCGATCGACGTGGACGTGGTCCGCGACGGCATGTCCCCGGACGAACTCCACCCGCTGGTACGCGAGGCGATCGCCCCGGGCCGCGGGCCCGCCGACGGGCCCGTCGGCCCGCTGCCGCCCCCGGCACCCGAACCGGTCCGGGTGCGCTGCGGCGGGGAGTGGCACACCGTCGCCCACGCCGACGGCCGGTTGTCCATCCCGCACACCGGGGAGGAACAGGACCGAGAGGCCGCGCTGCGCGCCCTGGGCGGTTCGGCGGTCGGCTGCCACGGAGCCCGCGAGGCCTGGAGCACCGGCGAGGGCCGCCTGCCCCGGGCGCTGGCACGGTTGCGCGACGACCTGTTCGACCGGGTGAAGCAGGGCGACGGCGAGGCACTGCTCGCCTACCTCGACGCGGGCGGCGATCCGCGCGTCCGCGACCGGGGCGGCCGCAACCTGCTCCACTACCTGCACCTGTTGGACCACGAGGCGCTGCTGCCACGGCTGCTGGCGGGCGGGGCGGACCTGGAGGCGCGGGACGCCGAAGAGCAGACACCGCTGTTCCGGATCACCCGGATGGGCGGACCTCCGGGTCTGGCCCGGGCGCTGCTGGCCGCGGGCGCCCGGACGGAGGACATCGGCGGTGGGAGCCGACACGGGGAGAGTTTCGAGGAGGCCGTCGACCACCGCACCCCGATGTCCGAGGTGTCCGACGTGTCCGAGGCGGAGCGGAGGGAGTGGGAGGCACTGGTCGAAGAGGTCCGACGATGACCGGAGGGGGCCGTGGAAAAGGGGAGGCGGCCGGCCGGCCTCCTCCGGGATGATCCCACCGAGCCCCGAAAGGACCTTCGATGACCGGGACGAACCGCCCCGACGGCCGACACCGAGGGGGTGAACGCCACAGCGGAACCCTGAGGAGTCTCAATGAAGTCGTCAAGCCGCCTGCGGGACCGGTGGGGCCCGCGGCCACTCCTCAGCAGCCATGGACGGCAAGACCCCGTCAGCCGCACCCGGCCCTCCCGGGCCACCTACCAACGTACGGAGAGACCCCCGTGACCCCGTCGCACCACCGTCCGGAATCGGCCTCGCACCCGCCCGAGCGGGCCGCCCGCATCCGGCGGATCCGCCGCTACGCCGTGCCCCGGGCGATGATCGAGCGCGCCACCGGGCGCCGCCTCGCCGGGGACTGGCGCGGCGCCTGCGCCGCCGCGAACGTGGACGTGGACCTCGACCCGGACCGGATCCGCGCCGAGCACGGCGCGGAGTTCGCCGACGCACTCCTGGACGACCTGCGCCACCTGGTCCCCGACCTGGTCCGCTGGCACTTCCCACGGCTCCCCCACGGCCCCGTCGCCCTGGCCCTCCGCTGGGTCCTGCTGCTGGCGCGGCCGGGCGGCGACGGGGGGCCGTGGCTGGCCGTCGAGACCGCCTACCGCGACCAGGAGGGGCCGCAGCGCCTGCGGCTCTCCCTGCGCGAGGACTTCGACGGCCTGCCCGGGGGCCGGGGGCCCCACCCGTGGATCTTCGAGCGGTACCTGTGGGACGCCCGCCGCGCCCATGAGGCCCGGGAACGCTGGGGCGGCAGCACCGAACGCGCCCCCTTCCTGAACCCCGACGGCACCCCGCGCACCGTCCGGGAACTCCCCGCCGCCGACCCCGGGGACGCCGACCCCGCCGCCCGCACCGAGTGGATCGACCACCTCCACCAGACCGGACGGGTGGCGGAGGCGTTCGCCGCCGCCGGGTTCCTGTGCGACGCCGAGAACCTCACACAGGAGGGGTGGACGGCCCGGGTCCCGGTGTCCCCCGCCCGGCTGGCCGCCGAGCTCACGCGACTGCACGCCGCCGGGCCCGCGGGCCGGACGGGAATCCCCCTGGACTACCGCATGTGGCTCACACTGCGGGCCGAGGGCGGCCGGTTCCGGGCGGAGGTGGAGCCGTTCGTGTACAAGGCGGAGAGGCGCCCTTCCCTGCTCCCGGAGCTGTTCTGGGGGCGCCCGCCCGACATCGACGCGCTCCGGGACGGGATGTCCCCCGACCACCTGCACCCCCTGGTCCGCGACGCCCTCGCCCCGGCCCGGCCGCCCGCCGACGGACCCCTCGGACCGCCCCCGTGGACCCCGCCCGCCGCCCCGGTCCGCGTGCGCTGCCGCGGTGAGTGGCACACCGTCGCCGTCGCGGACGGGCGGCTGTCACTGCCCCACGCCGGAGAGGAGAAGCGGCGCGAGGCGTCCCTGCGCGCCCTGGGCGGCGCGAGCGCGGGCTGCTTCGCCGTCGAGAAGGCGTGGACCACCGGGGCGGGGCGGCTCCCCAAGGCGCTGCGGGCGCTGCGCGCCGACCTCTTCGAGCGCGTGCTCCACGGCGACACCGACGCGGTGGTCCACTACCTCGACGCCGGGGGCGACCCCCACGTCCGCAACGGCGACCGGAGCACCCTGCTCCACCACCTCCACTGCCTCGACCACGAGGTGCTGCTGCCCCGGCTGCTCGCCGCCGGGCTCGACGTCGACGCCGAGGACCACCAGAGGCACACCCCGCTGGGCCGGGTGATGACGCACGGGGGGAGCGCCCGCCTCGGCCGGGCGCTGATCGCGGCCGGGGCGCGGACCGAGGACGTCATCGGGGCCTGGTGGGGCCCGCGGGACCTGTCCGAGGTGATCCGCCGGAGGATGCGCTTCGGTGCGCCGACCGCCGTGGAGGCCGCGGAGTTGGCAGCGCTGGGGGGACCGCTGTGACCGGGGCGCCGCGCGGGTACACGGCCCGCGACGTCCACCACGTCCGCAGGGTCCGCCGGTTCGCGGTGCCGCGCCCGATGATCGAGTGGGCGACCGAGCGCCGCCTGGCCGGGGACTGGCGCGGCGCCTGCGACGCCGCGCGCGTGGACACGGTGTTCGACATGGCACGGCTCCCCCGCTGGTACGGGAAGGAGTTCCTGGACGCCCTGGAGGAGGAGCTGCGCCACCTGGTCCCGGACCTGGTGCGCTGGCACTTCCCCCGGGTCGCGGGCGGGACCCTGCTGGAGGGCGGCGTCCGGGTGGTGCTCTCACGTCCCGGGGGCGACGGGGGCCCGTGGCTGACGGTCCGCGCCCGCGAGTCCCAGTGGCTGGAGCTGGACCTCCTCGGCAACGACGCGGTGCGCCCCGGCTGGAACCCGCGGCACCCGCCCGCGATCCCGTGGACGGCGTCGCGTTACCTGTGGGACGACCGGCACGTCCACGAGACCCGGGAGCGGTGGGGCGGCGGGCCCGACCGCGCACCGTTCCTGAACCCGGACGGCACCCCGCGCTGCCCGGACCTGCTCCCCACGGAGGACCCCGGCCCCGGCGACCCCGCCGCCCGCACCGAGTGGATCGGCCACCTCCACCGGACCGGACGGGCCGACGAGGCCCGCGCCGCCCTCGGGGGCGGCCCGCCCCCTGAGTGGAAGTCGGTGGGCGTCCCGCCGCGGCCGGAGACGGGGTGGGCCCTGCCGCCGGACATCGACGCGGTGCTGGCCGGGGTGTCCCCGGACCACCTGCACCCGGTCGTCCGCGACGCCCTCGCCCCGGCCCGGCCGCCCGCCGACGGACCGGTCGGGCCGCCGGGACCGGAACCGCCGGGACCGGTGACGGTCCCGTGCGGCGGCGCCCGGCACCTGATGGAGTTCTCCGGGGGGCGGCTGCGCGTCCGGGAGGAGGCGCACCGGCGGCGGGAGGAGGCGCTGGCGGCGCTGGGCGGACCCCGCACCGGCTGCCTGGCCGTGGAGGAGGCGTGGACCGGCGGGCTGGAGGTGCCGTCCGAGGACCTGGAGCGGATCCGGGAGGACCTGTTCGAGCGGGCCCGGCACGGCGACACCGACGGGGTCCTGCACTACCTGGACCGCGGCGGGGACCCGCGGGTGCGCGCCCGCACCGGCGAGACCCTGCTGCACCACCTCGCCGCCCTCGGCCACGAGGTGCTGCTCCCCCGCCTGCTGGCGGGCGGGCTCGACGTCGACGCCCGCGACGGCAAGAAGCGCACCGCCCTGCTCACGGCCGCCCGCCGGGGCGGCGGGGTGTCCCTGCTGCGGGCGCTGCACGCCGCCGGGGCGGACTGGCTGGACGCCGACGAGTCGGAGCGACTCCTGATGTCCTCGGACGCCCTGCCCGTCCTCGTCTTCCGGAGGGCGCGCTCGCACGACGGCGCGCAATGGGATGATCTGGGCACCGAGATGTTCGGCCCCGGCTGGCAGGACCGGGTGGCGCGGCGGGAGTGGCCCCGTCGGCCGGAGCGGCCGGGTGCCGGACGGCGGCCCCTCCGACAGAGGAAGGACCCATGAGCCGACCCGGCCGCACGGACCGCCTGACGCGGCACCGCCGCCACGCCGTGCCGCCGTCCCGCCCCGGGCCGCGGCCGGCGGTCCTCTCCCCCGCGTCCGCGGGCTCTGGCACGAGGCGCCGCCTCGTGCCAGAGCCCGCGGACGGCCCCCTCGCCGGGTACCGGGCCTCCCACGGGCGCGGTGTCCGCCGATACGCAGAGCCGTGGGAGGAACCGCTCCGCGACCTGGAAGAGACCCGGGGAGGGACACCGTGAGACCGCAGTACCGCGACCGGTTCCACCCGTACTCGCACCCGTCGGACCGCCGGGGCGCGCTGCGGCGGATCCGCCGCTACTCGGTACCCCGGACGATGATCGAGCGCGCCACCGAACACCGCCTCGCCGGGGACGGCCCGGTCGGCCTCGCACCGGCGCCGGAGGGGGTGCTCCGCCGGGATGGGTTCGCCGACCCGGCCTCCTGGGAGGAGCTGCCGGCGGAGCTGTGACGGGGGGGCACCCCGGCCGGGGGACCCGTTCCGTCACCCCCCTTTGGGAGGATCCACGCACGAGCGCGGGAGTGACCGCGGTGCGAACTCCGAGCCCCCGACGACCATCGGAAGAAGACGTGACCATCACCGACACACCGGCGCCGCTGGCGGCCGCCGACGACCTCACCCGGCAGCTCCTCGACCGGCGGACCGAGCCCGCCGAGAACCCGCAGCTGGAGGCGCTGGCCCTGGCGGTCACCGCCAACCTGCCCGTCCTGCTGTGGGGGGAGCCCGGCATCGGCAAGTCCGCCGGGCTGGAGCGCCTCGCCCTGGAGCTGGGGCTGCCGCTGGAGACCGTGATCGCCAGCGTCCACGAACCCTCCGACTTCTCCGGCCTGCCCGTGGTCGGCGACGACCCGGCCCGCGACGGGGTGCCCATGGCGCCCCCGGCGTGGGCGGTGCGGCTGGCCGCTCAGGGCACCGGGCTGCTGTTCTTCGACGAGCTGTCCTCGGCCCCGCCCGCCGTGCAGGCCGCCCTGCTGCGGGTGGTCCTGGAGCGCCGGGTCGGCAGCCTGGAGCTGCCCCCGGCGGTGCGGATCGTGGCCGCCGCCAACCCGCCCTCCAGCGCCGCCGACGGCTGGCACCTGGCCCCGCCGCTGGCCAACCGGTTCGTACACCTGCGCTGGACCCACGACCCCCGCACCGTCGCCCGCGGCATGACCGGGGTGTGGCCCGCGGCGTCGATGCCGCTGGTCGCCCCGGACCGGGTGGCCACGGCGATCGCCCAGGCGCGCGGTGTGGTGTCCGGCTTCCTCACCGCCCGGCCCGGCCTGGCGCACAGCCTGCCCGAGGACGCGGAGGGGCGGGGCGGCGCCTGGCCCTCGCCGCGCACCTGGGAGATGGTGCTGCGGCTGCTGGCCACCGGGGGCGCCGCCGGCGCCTCCCCGGAGGCGACCTCGGCCGCGGTGGTCGGCGCCATCGGCGACGGGGCCGGACTGGAACTGCTCTCCTACATGGAGCAGCTCGACCTGCCCGACCCGAACCGGGTGCTCGCCGACCCCAAGGCGTTCGCGCTCCCGGACCGGGGCGACCGCCAGTTGGCGTTCCTGACGGCGGTGGTGTCGGCGGTGCGCAGTGAGCCGACCCGGCGCCGCTGGGAGGCGGGCTGGCAGGTGCTGGCCAAGGCCGTGGAGGCGGGGGTGCCCGACGTGGCCGCCCGCGCCGCCACCGACCTGGCGATGATGCGCGACCCGGCCTGGCCGGTGCCCGAGGACATCGACGCGTTCGTGGACCTGCTGCGGCTGTCCGGCGCGCTGCCGGGGAACTGACGCGGTGGGCACCGCGGAGGGGGAAGCGGTCCGGTTGGACCGGACCAAGCTGTTGGCGGCCCGCTACCGGGCCGCCCAGGACCGGCCCTACCTGGCGTCGGCGCTGTACTCGCTGACCGTCGTGGAGACCCGGCGGGTGCCCACGATGGGGGTGGACCGGCGGTGGCGGTGCTACGTGTCGCCGGACTTCGTGGAGCGCACGCCCGTCCCGGAGCTGGCCGGCGTGTGGGTCCACGAGGTGTCGCACCTGCTGCGCGACCACCACGGGCGCAGCGACCGGCTGCCCGCCGCCGAGCAGCGAGACCACATGCGGGTCAACATCGCCCAGGACTGCGAGATCAACGACGACATCCTCGCCGACGGGCTGGCGCTGCCCGAGGGGACGATGAGCCCCCAGCGGTTCGGGATGCCCGACGGGCTGATGTTCGAGGCGTACCTGCGGCTGCTGCCCGAGGAGGTCAGGTCCCACGACTGCGGGTCGGGGGCGCACGGCGCCGACCGTCCCTGGGAGGAGTCCGGCCACGGTGCCGGCGGGGTCGGCGACGTGGAGGCCGACGCGCTGCGCCGGTCCACGGCCGAGGCGATGCGCTCCCACCAGCGCTCCCGGGGGAACCTGCCGGCGGGCTGGAAGCGGTGGGCGGAGGAGATCCTCCAGCCCACCGTGGACTGGCGCCGGGTGCTGGCGGGCGCGGTGCGCGAGGCCCTGGCCTGGGCCGGGGGCGCCGTGGACTACACCTACTCGCGGCCCTCCCGGCGCAGCGGGGCGATGCGCGGGGTGGTCCTGCCGAGCCTGCGCCGCCCGATGCCGCGGGTGGCGGTGGTGGTGGACACCTCCGGCTCGATGACCGAGGACGACCTGGCGGCGGCGCTGGCCGAGGTCTCCGGGGTGCTCAAGGAGGTGGGCGTGGGCAAGGAGCGGGTGGCGGTGCTGTCCTGCGACGCCGACGTGCAGGTGGTCCGCCGGGTGACCTCCGCCGAGCAGGTGGAGCTGCTGGGCGGCGGCGGTACCGACATGCGGGTGGGCATCGAGGCGGCGCTGCGCGCCCCGCAGCGCCCCCAGGTGGTCGTCGTGCTCACCGACGGGTACACGCCGTGGCCCTCCGAGCCCTCGGCGGCCCGGGTGGTCGCGGCGCTGATCGGCGACGCCCCGCCGGACCCGCCCCCGTGGATCGAGAAGGTGCACGTCACCGGTTGACGCCCCCGGGGGTCGGCGTCCGCGCGGCGGCGCCCCGGACCCGTGCGCCCGGCGGGGCGCCACCGCATCACGCGGGGCGGCGGCCGCGGGGCCGTCACCGACCGGGTACAGGCCGCCGACCCCGGTATCACCGGCGGCGCCGGGAGCCGTCCCAGGACGACCGGGGCCACGACGGCGCCGGAGGCACCGCACGGTACGCCCGGCGGAACGGCGGACGTCACTCCAGGGTGACGGTGGCCACGGCGGCGCCGGAGCCGTCGCAGACCGGGTACAGGCCGCCGACCCCGGTATCACCGGCGGCGCCGGGAGCCGTCCCAGGACGACCGGGGCCACGACGGCGCCGGAGGCACCGCACGGTACGCCCGGCGGAGCAGCGGGCGTCACTCCAGGGTAACGGTGGCCACGGCGGCAGCGGGGCCGTCGCAGACCAGGTACAGGTCGCGGACCCCGGTATCACCGGCGGCGCCGGAGGCGCCGCGCGGTACGCCCTCCGGAACGGCGGACGTCACTCCAGGGTGACGGTGGCCACGGCGGCGCCGGAGCCGTCGCAGACCAGGTACAGGTCGCGGACCCCGGCGGCGCCCGGGGCGAGGGCGGTCCCGGCTTCGGCGAAGTCGTAGGCTCCCGTGCCCGCCGGGACGTGCAGCACCGCCGCCGGAGCGGTGTCCGGGCCGTCCAGGTGCACCCGCAGCGCGGTGGCGCGGTCGGCGTTGGCGAGCACCCGGATGCCGGTCGCCCCGGTGAGGTCCGTGTCGCGGAACAGCAGGCGGGCGCCGGGCTCGGTGAAGCGCACGGCGTCGCCGCGCTCGGGGGTGAGCGGGCACAGGGCGGTGCCGTGCTGCTCCTCGTACCCGGCGGCCGACCAGGTGCCTCGGCGGACCGCGGGCGGCTCGCCCGGGACGTCGAGGGGCGCGGTCCCCCGGATGTCGGCGGCCGAGCGCCCCACCAGGACCTCGCGGGGGGCGTCCTCCACGGTGGGGCGTTCGCGGACGGTGTCCCAGCGGGCCAGGTCGGCGACGTCGAACCCGACCTCGGCGACGGCCTCCTCCCCCGGTTCCAGCCGCAGCCGGGCGAAGCCGCGCAGCGCCCGCACCGGGACCCGCACCCGGGAGGCGAGTTGGCGGGTGTACACCTGCACGACCTCCTCCAGCGGCCGGTCGCCGGGGTTGGCCACCGGTACCCGCACGGTCACCCGGCCGCCGTCGACGACCGCCTCCGGCTCCCCGTAGACGGGTTCGGTGTACCCCAGCCCGTGGCCGAACGGGTACAGGGGCTCCCCCTCGAAGTACAGGTAGGTGGCCCCGGAGCCGATGACGTCGTAGTCGAGGAGGTCGGGCAGGTCGTCGGCGGACCGGTACCAGGTCTGGGTGAGCCGCCCGGCCGGCTCGGCGTCGCCGAACAGGACGTCGGCCAGGGCGCGGCCGTACTCCTGTCCGCCGTGCGCCGACCACAGGACCGCGGGGACGTTCTCGGCGGCCCAGGTGACGGCGAAGGGGCAGCCGCTGCTCACCACCAGCACCGAGGCCGGGTTGGCGGAGCGCACCATGCGGACCAGGTGCCGCTGGGCGGCGGGGAGTTCCAGGTCGGCGCGGTCCTCGGTCTCGCGCCCGTTGACCATGGGGTGGTCGCCGACGACCACCACGGCGACGTCGGCGGTGGCCGCGGCCCGGGCGGCCTCCAGCGCACCGGAGGACACCCGGTCGATCCAGAACGGGCAGCCGCCGTCGGGTTCCTCCACCAGGGCCAGGACCCCGTCCGCGCGGACGCCGACCCGCCGCCCCGTGTGGACCTGGACCAGGTGGTAGGGGCCCTCGGGGCCGCCGGCCGCGGTGGCCTCCGCCAGGCGCAGGGTCTGGCGCACCTCCCAGCCGCCCGGCCCGGGCGCGGTGCAGGCCAGGGTCCCGTCGGGGCCCTCGTCCAGGTGCAGGCCGGTGCGCTCCGAGCGCAGGGTGAACGCCCCGCCGCCCCAGTCCAGCAGGGCGAACGCGTCGCCCTCTCCCCCGCCCAGGCGCAGCGGCCCGGTCTCGGGTTCGACGACCGCCGTCACCAGGGAGGTCAGCCGGATCCGGTCGGCGCCGTCGTGGTGGACGACCTCGACGCGCTCGGCGAGGCCCTCGCGGGCGGTGACCGTGTAGGGCGGGGTCCCGCTGTACCAGTCCGTCAGAACGGTGTCGGCGAGCGGGCCCAGGACCGCGACCCTGAGCACGTCCCGCAGCGGGAGCACCCCGTTCTCGTTGCGGAGCAGGACCAGGGAGCGGGTCGCCGCCTCCCGGGCCAGGGCCCGGTGGGCGGGGGTGTCCAGGGAGCCCCCGGGCACGGGCCCGGGGTCGAACTCGCCCAGGCGCAGCCGCACCGAGAGCACGTGGCGGACCGCCCGTTCCAGGTCCTCGCCGGTGAGCAGTCCGCGCCGCAGCGCCTCCCGCAGGTGGTCCAGGGTGGCCCCGGGGCGGTCGTCGTCCTGGGTGAAGGAGTCCAGTCCGGCCCGCACGGCGTGGGCGTAGGCGGTGGGGCCGTCGGGGTGGAAGCCCTGGAGGCCGAAGAGGTTGCCGGGGGCCATGGCGTCGCTGACCACGAGCAGGTCGTCGGGGGCGGCCGCGCGCAGCTCCTCCCCGATGAGCGGGCTCAGGTGGGCGGGCCTGCCGTTGACCAGGTTGTAGGAGGGCATCACCGCGACGGCCGCGCCCGCGCGCAGGGCGGGCAGGTGGGCGGGCAGCTCGTACTCGTGCAGCACCCGCGGCGGCAGTCCGCTGGAGGTGGTGCAGCGGTCGGTCTCGTTGTTGTAGCCGAGGAAGTGCTTGAGGGTGGGCGCGGTGCGCAGCCGGGGCCCGTCCCCGGCCAGCCCCCGGGCGTAGGCGGTGGCCAGCAGCCCGGTGAGCCAGGGGTCCTCCGACCACCCCTCCTCGTTGCGGCCCCAGCGGGGGTCGCGCAGCGGGTTGACCACCGGCGCCCACACGTTGCGCCCGGCACCGCGGTCGCGGGCGGCCAGGACCTCGTCGGCGACGGCCTCGCCGACCCGGCGCACCAGCTCCGTGTCCCAGGTCGCGGCCAGGCCCAGGGCCTGGGGGAACACGGTGGCGGTGCCCAGCCAGGCGAGTCCGTGCAGGGCCTCGGTCCCGGTGCGGAACCCGGCCAGGCCCAGCCGGGGGACGGGCGCCTGGTACTGGTGCAGCAGTCCGAGCCGCTCCTCGGTGGTGAGCGCGGCGACCAGGGCCGCCAGGCGCTCCCCGTCCGGCCGGGACGGGTCGGTGTGCACGGCGTCTGTGACCGGGTTGCTCATGGGGCGTCCGTCTCTCATGGGTGCCAATGTCCACCGAAATCGAAACGCTTCGACTTCGTTCGCCGCAGAACCCTTGTGCGGCAGATCACAGTGGACTAACTTGCTTTTTCCAACGGCCGAACAATTCATAGCAAAATGGCCGCTCGTTTCCTACCCCCCGGACCATGCGGCTCCGACCGCACGAAGGAACGACGCTATGCCCCTCCGTCCCCCGTCCCCCTCCCGCCGCCGTTTCCTCGGGCTCGCCGGTGCAGGCGCGCTCGCCGCACTCTCCCCCGCCGTCCTCACCTCCTGCTCCTCCGGGGGCGGCGGGGCGGGCGGCGGCTCCGCCGCCGACGCCGGGTCCCTCGACTCCCTCATCCCCACCCACATCCCGTTCGAGGGGGTCCTCCCCGACATCGAGGGCCTGCACGGCGCCCCCGACGGCTTCACCTCCTACCCCGGCGAGTTCGTCCGGGCCGTCCCGGAGCCCCCCGGCCGGGGCGGGAGCTACACCGCGATGACCCCGCTGTGGGGACCCCTGCCGCCCGGCCTGGGGAACAACTCCTTCTTCGACCACGTCAACGGGCTCCTGGGCACCACCATCGAGTTCAACTTCCAGGACGGCAACACCGTCATCGACAAGATGAACGCCGTGGTCGCCGGGCGCGACGTCGCCGACCTCACCATGTTCCCGGACTGGGTCATCAACCTGATGCCCCAGTTCAACCGGGCCGTCGGCGAGCTGTTCGAGGACCTGACCCCGTACCTGGCGGGCGACGCCGCGGCCGCCTATCCGCTGCTGGCCAACCTGGACGGCGACGCCTGGCGCTGGAACGTCTTCAACGGGCGCCTCCAGGGCGTGCCCTGGCCCGCCGAGCCGTTCGGCAACTGGGTGCTGTACCGGCGCGACCTGCTGGAGGAACTGGGACTGGAGGCGCCGACCGGCCCGGACGACCTGTTCGCCATCGGCGAGGAGATCAACGACCCCGACAACGACCGGTGGGCGTTCGGCGACTTCACCCTCAGCATGCGGCAGGTCTTCGGGGCGCCCAAGCAGTGGCGCTACGCGAACGGCGAGCTGACCCACATGTTCGAGACCGACGAGTGGCGGGCCGGCGTCGAGTTCATGCGCAGGGTCTTCGACGCCGGGCTGGTCCACCCCGACATCGTCGCCCTGGGCGACAACTCCAAGGAGCTGCTCAACTCCGGCCGGATCGTGTTCAACCAGGACGGCATCGGCGCCTGGCACGAGGCGTACGGGCAGATGCTCGGCGACGACCCGGACTTCCGGCTGGACCTCATGCCGGTCTTCGGCGCGAACGGCGCCGACCCCGTCATGCACCGGTCCGACCCCTCCGCGCAGTCGGTGTTCGTCCGCAAGGGCATGGAACCGGAGCAGATCGAGGAGCTGCTGGGCGTCATGAACTTCTGCGCGGCCCCGTTCGGCACCCGTGAGTACATGGACTACCGTTACGGCGCCGAGGGGACCCACCACGAGCTGAACGACGACGGCGCCCCCCGGCTCACCGACCTGGGCGCGGGCGAGGTCAACGACGGCTACTACTTCATCAGCGGCCGGCCCCCGGCCATCACGGAGAGCCAGTACCCGGACTTCGTCCGGTGGAAGACCGACTGGTACAACCACGCGGCGCAGTACTCGGAGGAGGACCCGTTCGCGGGGATCCGCATCCAGCGGCCCGAGCGGTTCGCCGGGGCCGAGACCCCGCTCACCGACCGGGTCCAGGACATCATCCGCGGCCGGGAGGACCTGAGCTCGCTCGACCGGGCCGTCGCGGACTGGCGGCGCGACGGCGGCGACGAGGGGCGGGAGTTCTACTTCGGCGTCCTACAGGAGCACGGCCGTGACTGAGCGGTCCACCGCGGTCGCCCCCGCCCCGGACCGGGGCCCCGCGCGGCCCGCCCGGCGGCGGGCGGCGGGCCGCCCGGGGCGGGGGCCGTCCCTGCGGGCCCGGTGGCGGCGCGACCGTCCCCTGCTGCTGATGACACTGCCCGCGATCGGCCTGCTCGCGGTGTTCCACTACGTCCCCACGTTCGGGAACGTCATCGCGTTCCAGCAGTACAACCCGTGGGACGGGGTCCTGGGCAGCCCGTGGGTGGGCTTCTACCAGTTCGAGCGGCTGTTCACCGACCCCCGGTTCTGGAACGCGGTGGGCAACACGCTGGTCATCGCCGCCGTCCAGCTGGTGTTCTTCTTCCCGGTGCCGATCGCGCTCGCCATCCTGCTGGACAGCGTGCTGACCCGGCGGCTGCGGCTGGTGCTCCAGAGCATCGTGTACATGCCGCACTTCTTCTCGTGGGTGCTGGTGGTGACCCTGTTCCAGCAGATCCTGGGCGGGGCCGGGCTCATCTCGCAGGCCCTGCGGGGCGCCGGGTACGCACCGCTGGAGATGATGGCGAACCCCGACGCGTTCCTGCTGGTCGTGACCTCCCAGATGGTCTGGAAGGACGCCGGGTGGGGCACGATCATCTTCCTCGCCGCGCTGGCCGCCATCGACCAGAACCTCTACGAGTCGGCGGCCGTGGACGGGGCGGACCGGTGGCGGCGGATGTGGCACATCACGCTGCCCGGGCTGCGGCCGGTCATCGTGCTGCTGCTCATCCTCAAGCTGGGCGACATCCTCAACGTCGGCTTCGAGCAGTTCTACCTGCAACGGGACGCCTTCGGGGCGGGGGTGTCGGAGGTCATGGACACGTTCGTCTACCACCAGACGCTCGTCACCGGGAACTTCAGCGCGGGTGCCGCGGCGGGGCTGGTCAAGGGCGTCGTCGGACTCGTGCTGATCCTGGTCGCCAACAAGATGGCCCACCTGATGGGCGAACACGGGGTGTACAAGCGCGCATGAGCACACTGTTCGAGAGCCGCCCGGTCTGGGCGGAACGGCCGTCCCTGCCCGCCCGCGCCGCGAAGAACACCGTCCTGGTGGCCGTCGCGGTCGTCATCCTGCTGCCGATCTACGTCGTGGTCCTCACCAGCCTGTCGCCCGCATCGGCGGTCACCGCCGCGGGCGGCCTGGTGGTGGTCCCCGGCGGGATCTCGTTCCAGGCGTACGCCGACCTGTTCTCGGGGGGCGTGGTCACCCGGGCGGTGCTGGTGAGCCTGGGGGTGACCGCGGTGGGCACCCTGGTGAGCCTGGCCGCGACGGTCCTGGCCGCCTACGGGCTGTCCCGGCCGGGGTCCCTGCTGCACCGGCCGCTGCTGTTCGCCGTACTGCTGACGTTCCTGTTCGCACCCGGGATGATCCCGCTGTACCTGCTGGTCAGCGACCTGGGGATGATCGACTCCTATGCCTCGCTGATCCTGCCGACGGCGGTGAACGCGTTCAACCTGGTGGTGATGCGGGCGTTCTTCATGAACCTGCCCGGGGAGATCGCCGACAGCGCCCGGATGGACGGGGCCGGGGAGTGGACAATCCTCACCCGCCTGGTGCTGCCGATGTCCAAGGGGGTCACGGCGGTGGTGGGGCTGTTCTACGCCGTGGGCTACTGGAACGCCTTCTTCAACGCGATCCTGTACATCAACGACAACGCCAAGTGGCCGTTGCAGCTGATCCTGCGCCAGTACGTGCAGCAGGGCCAGCAGCTGAACTCCAGCTCGCTGATCGGCGACGCGGTGCAGGGCACCGCCTCGGCGCCCAACCTGGCGGTGCAGATGGCGATCGTGGTGGTGGCGCTGGTGCCGGTCACCGTGGTCTACCCGCTGGTGCAGAAGCACTTCACGAAGGGCGTCATCATCGGCGCCGTCAAGGGCTGACGCACGGGTCCCCGCCCGCGGTGCCCCGGCGGGCCGACGGTCCGCCTCCCCGGAGGAGGCGGACCGTTCGCGCGTCCCCGGTCCCCGGGGAATGCCCGGGCCCGGCCGTCCCCCACCGGTCGGCCGGGCCCGGTCCGGGCGTGGGGGCGCGGTGCGCCCCCACACCAGGTCAGGAGCAGTCCTCCCCGTTCAGGGAAAGACCGAGCGGGGTGCCGGGTGCGCCGTCGGCGAACCCGTTGAACCCGACCGTCACGGACTCCCCGGCCGGGATCCGGGCGTTCCAGCCGGAGTCGGAGACCACCACGGACGCGCCGTCCTGGCGGTGGGCGGCGTTCCACAGGCTGGTGATCTCCTCGCCCGCGGTGAAGTCCCAGGCCAGGTCCCAGCCGTCCACCTCCTCCGCGCCCGTGTTGGTGACGGTGACCCGGGCCTGGAAGCCGCCCGGCCAGGTGCCGTCCACCGTGTAGTCCCACGTGCAGTCCGCGGTGCCGGGCTCGCTCGGCTCCTCCGTGGGCTCCTCGGTCGGGTCCTCGCTCGGCTCCTCGCTCGGCTCCTCGCTCGGCTCCTCCGTCGGCTGCGGGTCCGGGCCGCCGTCGGCGGGGTCGCCGTAGACGATCCCGCGGCCGTTGGTGCCGATGTAGACGCGCCCGTACACGTCGGGGTCGCCGGTGACCGCCGCGCCGGTCCAGGCCCACTGGTGGCGGTCGTCGTTGATGCGCACCCAGGTCAGCCCGGCGTCGTCGGACCGGAAGATCCCGCGCACCCCGTCGATCCTGGAGCTGGTGTACACCGCCGGGTAGTCGGCGCCGGGGGCGGGCGCGCCGAAGCCCACCGCGTCGCCCTCATCGATGGCATCGATGGGCGTGAACGTCCGCCCGGCGTCGGTGGTGCGCCACATCCCGTAGTGGTCGCCGGTGCCCCCGGCCACCCACACGTCGCCGGTGTGCCCCGGCACCGCGCCGAAGCGGATGTTCCCCTCGGCGGGCAGCCCGTCGAACCGGGCCTCGAACGCGGCCCCGCCGTCGGTGCTCGTGTAGAACGTGCCGTCGGAGACCGCGTAGAACACGTCCGGGTCGACCCGGTCCGCCTCCACCCGGGCGCCCGCCGGGACGCCGGAGGACGGGCTCCAGGACGACCCCGGGGTGGTGGACACGTGGACGCCGGTCCCCTCGGGGCTCCAGACGATCCGGGAGCCGTCGGCGTTGACCGCGACGGTGCCGCCGCCGGTGACCCCGCCCGGCGCCTGCCCGGCCCACCAGGAGTCGCCGCCGGTGGTGGAGATCCCGATGGAGCCGCCCCCGTCGCCGCCGCCGGTCCGGACGATCGTCCCGGGGGCGAGTCCGGCGAAGTCGAGCGACGACCCGTGGTCCCACGCGGGCTGCTGGAACATCAGGTCCGGCACGGTGCCGAGGTCGTCGTGGGTGAACCCGCCCAGGTCGAGCAGGGCCGAGTGCAGCGGCGCCCCGTCCCCCGGCGGGCTGATGAGGTCGTTGACCGCGGTCTCCTCGATGCCGTGCGCCTTCACCTCGATGGTGAAGGCCGTGTCGGAGTCCCAGTTCGTCAGCTCGTCGGAGCCGTACACGGTGGCGCCGGTCCCGTACAGGAACCGGTCCGAGTCGAACGGGTCGATGGCCATCGCCTGGGTCATCCAGCCCAGCTTGGGCTGGTTCTCGGGCGGCTCCCCCGCCCCGCCCCAGTCCAGCCAGGGAGCACCGGAGATGTCCATCTCGTAGCGGGTGGTGCGCTCGGGGTAGGCGCCCCAGTCCCAGGCCTGCGTCCAGGTCTCCCCGGCGTCGGTGCTGCGGAACATCTGGATGTCGGGCCACCAGGAGATCTGGGTGGCGACCATGAGGGTGTCCGGGTCCTGCCGGTCGACGGTCAGCCCGCCGTACCCGAAGGAGGAGTCCTCGCTTTCGAGGGGCACCGGGCTGATGTCCGTCCACTCGCCGGTGCCGGTGTCGAGCCGCCACACCTGGCCGGCGCCGCCGTCGTAGGGCCCGGGGGTGTCGGTGGTGGCCAGGTACAGCCGGTCGTTCTCGTGGTCCAGGACGCCGTGCGCGGGCAGGAACCCGGTGGGCGCCCCGGGGACGGGCTCCCAGGTGTCCCCGCCGTCGGTGCTGCGGTAGAGGGGGTCGTCGAGGTCGGCGACGCCCGCGTAGACCTCCCGGGTGGGCGAGCCCGGGGAGCCGGTGTCGGGGTCGAAGGCCACCCAGGTGACGCCGATGACGTCGTCCAGCAGCCCGTTGGGGTCGTCGGGGTCCTGCACGTAGTCGCCGGGGTTGGGGAACGCGGTGACCTCGGACCAGGTCGCGCCGTGGTCGGTGCTGCGCCACAGGCCGTGGCCGCCCCGGGCGCCGAAGTACACGACCGAGTTGTCGTTGGGGTCCACGGCCAGGCGCTCGCCCAGGCCGCGGCCGGGCATGTTGCCGCCGAGCTTGAAGGGCAGCCCGGCCGCGTCCCAGGTCTCGCCCCGGTCGTCGGAGCGCAGGATCGCGCCGTTGTTCGGGTCCCAGTCGTTGGTGTAGGTGCCGACGGCGGCGTAGACGCGGTCCGGGTCGACGGGGTCGGTGGCGAGGGAGACGACGCCGGTCCACCCCCACCGGTCCCAGTCGACCCAGTCGAGCAGGGGGACCCACCGCTCGGTGGCGGGGTCCAGGCGGTAGGCGCCGCCGATGTCGGTGCGGGCGTAGGCCAGGCCGGGTTCGGACTCGTTGAACACGATGCCGGGGACGAATCCGCCCCCGGCGATCTGCACGTTGTCCCAGGTGTAGTCGGCCTGTGCGAGGGCCGGTGCGGGCACGGCGGCGCCGACCGCGGCGAGCGGTGCGGCCAGGGCCAGCGCGGCCAGGAGGACGGGGGGTCTCCGGTGCCGGGGTCCGGGGGGTCGGGAGGGCATGCGGGGCTCCTGAAATCGGGGGGTCACGCCCTACCGGGGATTCCGGGCCCCGGGAGGACGCCAATTCCCGATCAGTGTGAATACCCTTCGGGGGCCCGGCAAGAGGGGCTCGGGGAACTTTTCGAAGCGCTTCGACTGCGGTCATGGAGGAAAGTCTGAAATCGCAGCGAAATAGCCTGCCGGGGATCGCAGTCCACCCGGCTCCGGGTTCCGTCCGGGAACGCGATCGCGAAGCTCCGGGGCTCCACCGACCGCAGCCGGGCGTGCGCCGCCCCCCGCTCCCACTCCAGGACGTCGACGATGAGCCCGCCCCGGCCGCGCAGCCCCGCCGCCCGGCCCGCGGTCCACGTCCCCGGCAGTGCGGGCAGCAGGTCGGCCCGGCCCTCGGTGGAGCCGAGCAGCATCGCGGCGGCGACGGCGGGGAGCCCGCCGCCGATGTCCACGTTGAACAGCTCCCCCCGGTTGTGGGTCGGGGTCAGGGTGGGCCGCCAGTAGCGGGCGGCCAGCATCCCCAGGGCCGCGTGCGCCTGCGGCGCCATCCCCAGCCGGGCCGCCGCCAGGCCGAGCTGGACCAGCCCGAACGCCATCTCGTCGGACTCCTCGCCCCGCCACCAGTCCAGGCGGGCGCGCACCGCGGCCGCGGCGGCCGCGCGCAGGCGGGGCCCGGCCAGGGCCGGGTCCGGCTCGTACCAGAGCGGGTACAGGTGCGAGGCGTGCCGGTGGGCGTGCTCCTCGGCCTGTTCCAGCGGCCCGGCCGGGCCCGTCCACTCGGCGAGTTCCCCGCCGGGTGCGACCCGGTACGCGGGCAGGCGGGCGGCCAGGGCGGCCCACCGCCGCCCGCCGGGCAGGCCCAGGACCCGGTGCGTACGGATGAGGTTGCGGCACAGGTCGCGGACGGCGGCCGTGTCCATGGTGGCGTTGACGCAGGCCTGGCCGTCCGCGTCGGCGGGGGTGTTCTCCGGCGAGTACGACGGGACGAACCCGTCGGCGGTGAGGAAGTCCTCGTGGAACAGGGCCGCCTCGGTCAGGAACGGCAGCGCCCGGTCGCGCAGGAAGTCCCGGTCCCGGGTGTGGGAGTAGTGGTCCCAGTACAGCCGGGCCGCCCAGGCGGCCCCGGCGGTCCAGCAGGTCAGGGACCACACCGGGCCGAAGTGGTGGTGGCGGCCGGAGGTGGAGGCGTGCGCGGGCAGCAGGATCCCCCGGCAGCCGTACAGGCGGCGGGCGTTCTCGCGCAGGTCGCCGAGCATGCCCTCCAGCAGGTCGAACACGGGGGTCATCAGCTCGGGGGTCCCGGTGGCGTGCAGGGCGGCCACCGCGGAGAACAGGTTGCCGTCGAAGGTGTAGCCGGACCGCCAGGGCGGGTCGTAGGTGCCGCTCCACACCCCCTGGAGGGTGGGCGGCAGGTCGCCGCTGCTCGACACGATCGTGTACCGCCCGGCGTCCACCAGCCGGGCCAGGTGCGCCGGAGTGGTCCCCTCGGCGGGCGGGCCGTCCAGGCCGATGCGGAACCGGTCCATGAGGTGGCCGTGCAGCGGTGCGTGCCGGGCCAGGACCCGGTCGAACCCGGCGTGCCCGGCCGGAGCGGGTCCGACCGGCGCGGCCGGGCCGGCGGGCGGGTCGACGGTGATCCGGACGACGGCCTCCAGGCGTTCCACCCCGCGCAGTTCCAGGCCGGACGCGGTCGGCCGGACCGTGCCGCCGGTCGCGGTGAGCGCGCACTCGACCGTGTACCCGGCGGGCGCGGCGGCCGGGGCGCCGTCCGGGCGGTCCGGGAAGCGGACGCGCAACCGCAGCCGGTCCGCGGCGGTGGCGGCGTCCGCGGCGGTCCGCACCGGCGGCGGCCCCTGCGGCGGGGCCAGGCACAGCGTTCCGTCCAGCCCCGCGGCCCGGATCAGCTCCACCGCGACCACCGCGTCCGCCCGGGAGGCCACCGCGCGGTGCCGGGTCCCGTCCGGCAGGGTCTCGGTGACCACGCCGGTGCCGAAGTCGCACTCCCGCAACGGGTCGCCCGGGACCGGGGCGCGGGGGGCGAACGAGAGCACCGCCGCGGGGACCAGCGGGTCGATCCACCGGGTCCCGGCGTACCCGGGGTCCTCGGCGGCGGCGAACCCGGCGATCCGTTCGGCGGCCGCACGGGAGCGGCCCGCCAGGAGCAGGGCGCGCAGTTCCGGCAGGATGCGCGCGGTCTCCGGGGCGGGCAGGGCGTCGGCGGCAGGCAGGAAGAGGCGTTCGTGGCCCAGGGTGAGGCGGATGAGACCGGCGGTGGAGTGGACCAGCGCGCCGACCCGACCGCCTCCGGTGACCAGGGCGTCCTCCCAGGAGGAGGCGGGGTGGCGTGTTCGGACGCCGCGGCGGGGGGACGTAGGGGCGTGGGACATGTCGCTCCCGGGAGGTGGGGGTGCCAAGGGCGGGGGGTTCTCGCCATACTTCGTTCGTCCGCCCAACCTAAGGAGTCCCCCACATGGCCGCCCAGACCCCGCCGCACGGCCCGCCCCTCCGGAAACTGTGGTTCGGCGGAGACTACAACCCCGAGCAGTGGCCGGAGGAGACGGCCGTCGAGGACGTCGACCTGATGCGACGGGCGGGCGTCAACCTGGTCACCGTCGGGGTGTTCTCCTGGTCGCGGCTGGAGCCGCGCGAGGGCGAGTACGACTTCGCGTGGCTGGACCGGGTGCTGGACCGGCTGCACGGGGCGGGCGTCCAGGTCGCGCTGGCCACCCCCACCGCGTCGCCGCCGCCGTGGTTCTCGCTGGCCCACCCCGACGCCCTGCCCGTGAACGCCGACGGGGTCCGGCTCACCCACGGCAGCCGCGACACCTATGACGTGTGCTCGCCCGACTACCGGCGGGCGTCGGTGCGGGTCGTGCGGGCGCTGGCCGAGCGCTACGCCCACCACCCGGCGCTGGCCATGTGGCACGTGCACAACGAGTACGGGACGTGGACCTACTCCGAGCACGGCGCCCGCGCGTTCCGGGACTGGCTGCGCCGCCGCCACGACACCCTGGACGCGCTGAACCGGGCGTGGACCACCGAGTTCTGGAGCCAGCGGTACGGCTCCTGGGACGAGGTGCTGCCGCCCAGGTCCACGCAGTACCTGGCCAACCCGGCGCACGTGCTGGACTTCCGGCGGTTCCTGTCCGACGAGATGCTCGACCACTTCCTGGACCAGCGCGACGTGCTGCGGGCCGCCTCCCCGGACGTGCCGGTCACCACCAACCTGGCGTTCGGCGACTGGGTGCCGGTGGACCCGTGGCGGTGGGCCGAGCACGTGGACCTGGTGTCGGTGGACGACTACCCGGACCGGGCCGGGGAGAGCGGGGACGAGCAGACGGCGTTCGCCGGGGACCTGGCCCGCTCCTGGGCGGACCGGGTCCCCGGGGGCGGCCGCCCGTGGCTGCTGATGGAGCAGGCGGCCGGGATGGTCTACGAGAAGGGGCTCATCCGCCCCAAGGCGCCCGGGGAGATCGCCCGGCACAGCCTGGCGCACGTCGCCCGGGGGTCGCGGGGGGCGATGTTCTTCCAGTGGCGGGCCTCCCGGGGCGGCGCCGAGCAGTGGCACTCGGGCATGGTGCCGCACGCCGGGCCGGACTCGCGGATCTTCCGGGAGGTGTGCGAGCTCGGCGACGTGCTGGGCCGCATCGCCGAGACGGCCGGGGCGGACGTGGTCGCCGACGCGGCCGTCGCCTGGGACCCGGAGAGCTGGTGGGCGATGGGGGCCGCCACCCTGCCGTCGGACCGCGTCGACTACCTGGAGGCGGTGCGCCAGGTGCACCGGGTGCTGTGGCGGTCGGGGCGCACGGTGGACTTCGTGCGACCGGACCGGGACCTGCCCCGGGTGCCGCTGCTGGTGGTGCCGTCCCTGTACCTGCTGTCCGAGCAGGCCGCCGAGCGGCTGGCCCGCTACACCGAGTACGGCGGAACGCTGGTGGTCACGTACCTGAGCGGCGTCGCCGACCCCACCGGGACGGTGCGCACCGGCGGCCACCCCGGCATGCTGCGCGACCTGCTGGGCGTGCGGGTGGAGGAGTTCCACCCGATGGCCGCGGGCGAGAAGGCCGGGGCGGACGTGGGGATGGTCCGCGAGGAGGTCACCCTGTGGAGCGAGCACGTGCACCTGGAGGGGGCCGAGACGGTCGCGCCCTACGCGGGCGGGGTGCTGGACGGGCTGCCCGCGGTGACGCGGCGCCGGTACGGGGCCGGTGAGGCCTGGTACGTGTCCGCGCACCTCAACGACCGGGGGCTGGGCCGGGTGATCACCGAGGCCGTCGGCCGGGGCTCCTTCCCCGAGGAGGGCCTGGACGTGGTGCGCCGGGTGGGGCCGGAGGGCGCGTGGGTGTTCCTCACCAACCACGGGCACCGGTCGGTGCGGATCGACCCGGCCCGGCTGGGGCTGGGCGCGGGCGCGGTGGACCTGGTGTCCAAGGCGTCCGCCGACGGAATGCACCTGCCCGGAGGGGGTGTGGCGGTGCTGCGCGGGCACCCCGTTGACAATTAGTTGTGGATCTAGACAAACTGAGGTCCCCGACCCCAGGAGGCTTCCCATGACCGCGTACCGACCGACGCCCGAGGACAGGTTCACCTTCGGGCTGTGGACCGTGGGGTGGCGCGGCGTCAACACCTTCGGCGACGCCGTGCGGCCCGAGCTCGACCCCGTCGACGCCGTGCACCGGCTCGCGGAGCTGGGCGCCTACGGCATCACGTTCCACGACGACGACCTGGTCCCGCCCGGCAGCGGCACCGCCGAGCGCGAGGCGATCCTCAAGCGGTTCCGGGGCGCCCTGGACGAGACCGGCCTGGCCGTGCCCATGGTCACCACCAACCTGTTCACCCACCCGGTGTTCCGCGACGGCGGGTTCACCTCCAACAGCCGCGACGTGCGCCGCCACGCCATCCGCAAGGTCGTCCGCAACATCGACCTGGCGGTGTCCTTCGGCGCCACCACCTACGTGTGCTGGGGCGGCCAGGACGGCGCCGAGACCGAGGCGGGCAAGGACGACGCCGCCGCGCTGGACCGGCTGCGCGAGGCGTTCGACATCCTCTGCGGGTACGTGCGCGAACAGGGCTACGACCTGCGGTTCGCCATCGAGCCCAAGCCCAACGAGCCGCGCGGCGACGTGCTGCTGCCCACCGTGGGCCACGCGCTGGCGTTCATCAACTCGCTGGAGCACCCCGAGATGGTGGGGGTCAACCCGGAGGTCGGGCACGAGCAGATGGCCGGGCTGAACTTCGCGCACGGGGTCGCCCAGGCCCTGTGGGCGGGCAAGCTGTTCCACATCGACCTCAACGGCCAGCGCGGGGTCAAGTACGACCAGGACCTGCGGTTCGGCGCGGGCGACGTCAAGGAGGCGTTCTTCCTGGTCGACCTGTTGGAGGGCGCCGGGTACGCCGGGCCGCGGCACTTCGACTTCAAGCCGCCGCGCACCGAGGACATGAGCGGTGTGTGGGTGTCCGCCGAGGCGTGCATGCGCAACTACCTGATCCTCAGGGAGAAGGCCGCCGCGTTCCGCGCCGACCCGGAGGTCCGGGAGGCCCTGGCGGCGTCGCGGGTGCCGGAGCTGGCGGTGTCCACGCTGGGCGAGGGCGAGAGCCTGGCGGAACTGCTGGCCGAGGAGTTCGACGCGGACGCGGCCGGCGGGCGCGGCTACCACTTCGAGCGGCTGGACCAGCTCGCCCTGGAACACCTGCTGGGCGTGCGCCCAGGCCCGGGCGCCGGGTCCTGAGCCCCGGCCCCGCGCGGGGGCGACGGGCGGGCCGCGGCAGGGCGGGCGCCGGCCACGGGCGTGCGCACGCGGGCACATGAACACGGGCCGTTCCCGCGTGTGCCGCCGGCCCCGGGGTCGGCGCCGCCGCAGGGTGTGCCCACTCGTTTCCCGGGCCCACCGGGGTCGGGGAACGACGACGGCCCCGCCGGACATGTCCGGCGGGGCCGTCCCCCGTCTGTGCGGGGCGGTGCGGCGGTCGCCTCACGGCGGGGTGCACAACACGGCTCCGAGGCCGCCCGAGGGCGCGGTATTCCGTGAAGGCTTCGGTTGAGCCCGGGGGACACTTGCTACCGCACCGTCCCACACGGGGTGCAACGGGAGACCCCCGCGGGAAATTCCTGTGGCGCCGGTCACTCGGCGACCGGTACCTCGGCCCCCTTCCTGACCAGCACCGGAGCCCGGTCCAGCGGGGCGTCCAGGACGATCTCCGCGCCGCCCGGGTGCGCCTGCCCCGTCCACGGGTCCGTCCAGTCCGCGCCCTGCGGCAGGTACACCCGCCGTGAGCGGGCCCCGTACTCGGTGACCGGGGCGACCAGCAGGTCCGGGCCGAACAGGAAGGCGTCGCCCTCCTCCCAGGCGCGCGGGTCGCCGGGGTGGTCGACGAACAGCGGACGCATCGGCGGCAGCCCCCGCTCGTGGGCGACGCGCATCTGCTCCATGACGTAGGGGCGCAGCCGTTCGCGCAGCAACAGCAGTTCCCGCAGCCGCCCGTACACCTCCTCCCCGTAGGACCACACCTCGTTGGGGCCGCCCGTCATCTCCGGGTACAGGGCGTGCGAGAAGGGTTCGCGGTACCCGTGCAGCCGCAGCAGCGGGCAGAACACCCCGTACTGGAACCACCGCACCAGCAGTTCCCGGTACTCCGGGTCGTCGTGGTCGCCGCCGTGGAACCCGCCGACGTCCGTGGTCCACCAGGGGATCCCCGACATCGCCACGTTCAGCCCGGCACGGACCTGGGCCCGCAGGGACGCGAAGGTGGGGGCGATGTCCCCCGACCACAGGGCCGCCCCGTACCGCTGGGAGCCCGCCCAGGCCGAGCGGCACAGGGTGATCACCTCCTCCTCGCCCGCCGCGAGCATCCCCTCGTGGAAGGCGCGGGCGTGCTCGCGCGGGTAGAGGTTGCCGACCTCGGCGCCCGGCCCGGCGTGGTAGCGCAGGTTGCCGGGGTGGCCGGGCCTGAGCTCGGGCTCGCAGGCGTCCAGCCACCACACCCGGATGCCGAGGGAGTGGTAGTTCTCGCGGACCCGCTCCCACAGGTAGGCGCGGGCCTCCGGCTTGGTCGGGTCGTAGAACGACACCTGCACGTGGGCGTCCACACCCTTGTCGGCCCAGTCGGCGTGCACCGGCGGCCCCTGTTCGGTGGCCACCAGGTGCCCGGCCTCCAACATCGGCCGGTAGTTCTCGCTGAGCGGGCTCACCGACGGCCACACCGACACCATCAGCTCCACCCCCATCCCCCGCAGCTCCTCGACCATCGCCCGGGGGTCGGGCCACTCGGCCGGGTCGAACCGCCAGTCGCCCAGGTGGGTCCAGTGGAAGAAGTCCGCGACGATGACCGACAGCGGCAGCCCCCGGTCGCGGTACCCCCGGGCGACCTCCAGCAGTTCCTCCTGGGTGCGGTAGCGCAGCTTGCACTGCCAGAACCCGGAGGCGAACTCCGGCAGCATCGGGGTGTGCCCGGTGGCGTCGGCGTAGCGTTCCAGGACCGCCGCCGGCTCGGGCCCGGCCGTGATCCAGTAGTCGATCTGGCGGGCGCTGTCGGCCGTCCACCGGGTGCCGTTGGCGGCGAACTCCACCCGGCCCACCGCCGGGCTGTTCCACAGCAGCCCGTAGCCGCGGGAGGAGACGACGAAGGGGACGGTGACCTCCGCGTTGCGCTGCACCAGGTCCACCACCGCGCCCTTGTGGTCGAACAGGCCGTGGGTGTGCTGGCCCAGCCCGTACAGGCGCTCGCCGTCGTAGGCGCGGAACCGCTGCTCGATCCGGTAGTAGCCGTTGCCGGTGGAGGCGTAGACGCGCGGGCCCGGCCACCAGAAGTGGGTGCGCTCCTCGGCGAGCAGTTCCTCCCCGGGCACACCGTCCTCGGCGCGCAGGAAGCGGAGCATGCCGGAGGCGTCGATCTCGGCGGCGATCGCGCCGTTGACCAGCAGCGCCCGGTCGCCGTCCAGGGTCGCCCCGGGCACGGCGCCGACGGTGGCGGGGGGAGCGTCCAGTGCCCCGGGCAGGTCCTCGCGCAGGACGGACAGCCCGGCCTGGACGCGCAGGCCGTCGGCTCCCCAGGCCCGGACCCGGACGACCTGGTGGCCGCCCCGCCATTCGACGCCGTCCTCGATCTCGTTGAACATGTCTCGTCCTTCCGGTCGGGGGGTGGGACCGCGCGGTCGGCGCGGTCACGATCGGTGTTCGTGTACGCACGAGATCATCGAAGCGCTTCGACGACACATGCGGCGGGACGCCCGCAGGTCCGCCCCGGCGGGGTCAGCCCGTCGGCGGGGCCGTGCTCCGGCCCGGGACGATCCGCGGTTCCAGCAGGGTGACCTCGGTCCGTCCGGGGTCGTCGATCCGGTCCATGAGCAGGGACACCGCACGGGCGCCCAGTTCCTCCGCCGGCAGCTCCACCCGGGTCAGGTCCGGCGCCCCCTGCGGCAGCGACCCCAGGGCGACCACGGAGATCTCCGGTGGCACCCGGCCGTGGTCGGCGAAGGCGTCCAGCAGGGGGGCGAGCGAGGCCTCGTTGTGGACGATGAGGCCGCTGAGCCCGGGCCGGTCCCGGACCAGCGCGGACGCCAGGTCCCGGGCACCCGCCGGGTCGCAGGGGTGGGAGGTGGCCCGCACGCCGCATTCGAGGGCGGCTGCCTCGAACCCGGTCAGGGTGCGCTCGGCGAACCCGGTGCGGCGCTCGTACACCGACGCGGGCTGGCCGACGAAGGCGATGTCCCGGTGCCCCAGGTCGGCCAGGTGGTGCACACAGGCGGCTCCCGCCGCCGCGAAGTCCAGGTCGACGCAGGTCAGACCCTCGGTGTCGGCCGGGACACCGATGAGGACCGAGGGCAGGTCCAGGGAGCGCAGCACGGGGACGCGGGCGTCGTCGGTCTCCACGTCCATGACGACGATCCCGTCCACCATGGCACTGCCCGCCACCCGGTGCAGGCCCGCCGGGCCCTCCCCCTGGGTGAGCAGGAGGACGTCGTGGTCGTGGGCGCGGGCGGCGGTGACCACCGAGACCGCGAACCGCATCGCCACGGGGACGTGCACGTCCTCGCGCAGCGGGACGACCAGCGCCAGCACGTTGCTGCGGCGGCTGGCCAGGGACCGGGCGCCCGCGTGCGGGCGGTAGCCCAGGGCGTCGATGCTGTCGAGCACCCGGCGGCGGGTGGTCTCGGAGATCGAGCGTTTCCCGCTGAGGACATAGGAGACCGTGCTGGGCGACACACCGGCGTGCCGGGCCACATCGGAGATCCGCACGGTGCCGTCCCGTCCGTTGTCGAAGCGATTCGATGAGATGTTACGCACGACTCCACCCTGGCGCAATGCCCGTTCCGGGCGCCAGAGTGGATACCCCGCCGTGCGCAACCGGAGCGGTGGATCCGACGTCTACCAGGTCACGGGGAACACCGCCCCGTCCTCGCGGCCGTTCCCCCGGCCGCGCCGGGCCGGTGGACCCCGCATCCCGCCCCGTCCACGGGAGGACCCCGATGAGTGTGACACCCGACCTGACACCCCTGCTGTCGTTCCTGCCGGCGCTGCTGTTCATCGTCGCCGAGATCACCCTGGGCATCGCCGCGATGGCGGCGGTCCCGCGCCTGCCGCGGGGGAGCCGGGGGGCCGCGGTGACCGGCGGCGTGCTGGTCCTGGCGGGCGGACTGCTCCAGGCCGCGGGCCAGCTCCTGCTGTTCAACGCGCCGGACCTCATGAATTCGTTCGCACTGCCGATGGCCAGGTTCCAGATGTTGTCGGGGATCCTGTCCGGCACGGCCGCCCTGGTGTTCGCCGGGGGCGTGCTCGCCCTCGTCCTCGCCGCCACCAGGGCGCCCGTACTCCCCGGCGCGTACCCGCCGCCCGGCACCCGCCCGTACCCCGGCCGTTAGGAGACCCCCCGTGACCGCGAGTGACCCCGGCCTGTTGGCCGGCATCCTGTTCAACGTCCTCATCGCCCTGGTCCCGCCGGCCGTGATCGCGGTCGTCGCGCTGGTCCGGGCCCGGCGCGCGGCCGCGCCCGGCCTGGTCCGCACGTCGGCCGTGCTGTTCCTGTGCGCCGGTCTGTTCGGCGCCGTCTTCCAGGTGCTGTGGGTGGTGCTCCCGGGCGGTGTCCCCGACCCGATGGCGGTCCTGCCCGTGCTGGGCCTGGTCCAGGGGGTGCTGATCGGCCTGCTGACGACCGGTGCCCTGCTCTTCCTGGTCCTGGCCCTGTGGCGCGCCCGGACCGCGGCCCACCCGGTCCCCGCGCGCGGCGGGTACGGCGGCGACGGCGGATACGCCCACTGGGGCGCCGACCCGGTCGCCCCGGCCCACCACGGGGGCGGACACGGGCACCGCGACGACCCCGGGAACCGGCCCGCGCCGGAGGGCCCGCCCGCGCACGGCCAGCCCGGCGACCCCGGTGCCGCGCCCTCCCACGGCCCCTCCGGTTCCTACAGCTCTTCCGGTTCCTCGGGAGGCGGGTTCTGGGGCGGCCTGTTCAGCGGGGGCGACTCCTCCGGCGGCGGCTGGGGAGGCGGCGACTCCGGTGGTGGAGGCGGCGACGGCGGGGGTGGCGGAGGCGGCGACTGAGTCCCCCCTCCCCGTCCCCCCTCCCCGATGAGCGCACCGTGCGGCGCGGCCGGTCACCGGCCGCGCCGCAGGCGTGTCGGACCCCGGCGCGTTCGTCGGTCCGTCGCACGGCGGCGTTCGGTCCCGTCCGCCCGGCGCCCGCACCAGCGCCGGTCCCCGGCGCCCGCGGGGTCAGGGTTCGCCCGCCTCCGGGTCGCCGGCCGGGCGGATCACCCCCGTGGAGCCGTCGATGGTGATCAGCGCGCCGTCGGCCACCTTCTCCGTCACCCCGGGGACGCAGATCACGCAGGGGATGCCGTACTCCCGGGCGACCGTCGGCCCGTGTGCGATGGTCGACCCGGTCTCCACCACCACACCGCCCGCCGTCATGAACAGCGGCGTCCACCCGGGGTCGGTGGTCCGGGCGACGAGGATGTCCCCGGGTTCGATCGACGCCTCCGCCGGGTCGTGGACCACCCGGGCGCGGCCGGTGGCCTCGCCCGGCGAGGCCGCCACCCCCGTCAGGACACCCGGCCCGTCCGCCGCCGCGGCGGGCGGCAGCGTCGCCTCCACGTCGGTGCCGTCCGACAGCAGGACCGGCGGGACCCGGCGGCGCCGCTGCTCGCGGCGGTGGAACTCGCGGCGCCCGGCGATCGTGCCGCGCAGGTCCTCCCCCTCCAGCATCTCCCACGCCTCCCGGAAGTCCGCGAACATGATGTCGTCCGGGTGCTCCAGGAGCCCCTGTCCGACGAGCTCCGCCCCCACGGCGAGCAGCTCCCGGCGCCCGGCCTCGATGGCGTACAGCCACACGAACTTGGGGTACTCCCGCACACCGCCGAGCGTCCGGGACCGGTCGAAGAGGAAGTCGGCGACCCGGGCGCGCACCGGGTGGCGCACGCGCGTCCGCGCGACGAGTTCGTCCCGCATCCGCTCGGCCTCCGCGGCCGCGCGCCCGAACCTGCGGTCCGGGGCCTGGTCGCGGTCGGTCACCCGCAGGTACCCGGCGATCGCGGCGAACAGCGGGGCCGGGTCCTCGGACCAGCGGGGGACCCCGAGGTCGATCTCGGCCGCCGCGCGGTGGCCGTAGCGCTCCAGGAAGGGGCCCAGGCCGATGTCGGGCAGCCCCCCGGACAGGTACAGCTCCGACAGCCGGTCCGGCGGGGTGTCGGCGAAGACGTCCCGGTGCTCCGCGGCGGCCTCGGAGACGCGCCACAGCTCCAGGTCCATGGTGGTGGTGACGTTGCCCGGCATGCCCCTGAGGACCGTGGCCACCTCCGCCGGGGTCGCGATGCCGCGCAGCAGGTACTCCGGGAGCCGCCCGGCGAGGACGCCGACGTACAGCGGGCCGAGCATCGGGGTCATGGCCTCCGTCAGCGCGTGGGCCTGGACGTGCTCGGCGTACGCCAGGCGTTCCCGGACGGCGGCGTCGGCCCCGGGGCCGCGGGCCACGGCCAGACGGGCCTCCTCCCCCGCGCGCAGTACCCGCTCCCGGGCCGCCACGGGGTCCCGCAGGGCCGCCACGGTGCCGGTGACGAACTCCCGGGCGAGGGGCAGCGCCGCCGCGGCGGCGCGGGCCGCTGCGCGCACCCGGACCGGTCTCCCCCGGCGCGGGGCGAACCGGGGGTCGGCCAGCACCGACCGCATCGCCTCCCTGGCGCGGGGCCCGTACAGCTCCATGCTCTGCGGCAGGGCGCCGCGGATCCACCGGTTGCGCACGAACGGGGTCAGGTCGAGGTAGAAGCGCCCGCCGATGTCGGTGATGAGGCCGGTCCGCGCGTACGGGTCGATCCGCGCCCCCACGCTCCGGAACCAGTCGGCGGTGGCGACCTTGAGCGCGGACATGCCCATCGGCGTGCAGGGGCGCAGCAGGCCCTGCATGTGGCCGGCCTCGAAGTACACGCGCGGGCCGTCCGGGTGCTCCGGCGGCCGGGGGAACAGCGTGGTGACCGCCCTGGACTGGAGGGTCCACAGGACACCGTCGGCGTCGATCGCCCACTCCACGTCCTGCGGTGCCCCGAAGTGCTCCTGGAGGCGCAGTCCCAGCGCGTGCAGGTCCTCCACCTCGGACACCGACAGGCAGCCGTCGGCCGGTGCGGTGAGGCCGCCGTCGGGTCGGACCGTGTAGTGGTCGGGGTCGGCGCTGCCGTCCACGACCCCGGTGCCGAGGCCGGGCACGGCGTCGACCACGGTCTCGCCGCGGGTGCCGGTGACCGGGTTCGCGGTGAACAGCACCCCGGCGGCCCGGGGGCGGACCATGCGCTGGACGACGACCGCCATGCGGACGGACGCGTCGTCGATGTCCCGGTCGCGGCGGTAGGCGACCGCCCGGTCCGTCCACAGGGAGTCCCAGCAGCGACGGATCGCCGTGACCAGGTCGTCGATGCCCTCGACGTCGAGGTAGGTGTCCTGCTGCCCGGCGAAGGAGGCGTCGGGCAGGTCCTCGGCGGTGGCGCTGGAGCGCACCGCCACCGGCCCCCCGCCCAGGGCGTCGTAGGCGGCGGCGACCTCGGCGGCGGGGACGGTGCCGTCGCGGTGGGCGTCGGTGGTGACGCAGAACCCCGGGGGGACCCGTTCACCGGCGGCGATCGCCCCGGCCAGCCCCACGGCCTTGCCGCCCGCCAGGTCGCCGTCACCGGCGCCGATCCGTTCCAGGGGCAGAACGAGCATTCCGCCGCCTCCTTCTCCCGCGGTGGCGTGTCCTGCCGGTCCTTGTGCCCGCGGGGGCGGCGGCCAACCGCCGCCGGGGGGATCACGGCGGCGCCGGGCGCGGCGGAGCCCGCCCGGTGCCGGTCCGGGCGCGCGGGCACGCGCCTCGGCCGGACGTCGTGGGGCGTCCGGCCGTGCGGGTGTGTCGGTGTGCGGCTGTCGGGTCGGGGTCAGCCGGCCTGGCGCTTCTCCAGCGCCTCCATGGCGGCGACGGCGGTCGCCACCGTCTGGTGGACGGGGACCTGACGGTGCAGGCCGACCAGGCGGACGACCTTGGTGACGCGTTCGTTGAGGGCCGCCAGCGCCAGCGCCCCGTCCCGCTCACGGACGGTGCGGTAGGCGTTGATGATGACGTTGAGGCCGCTCGAATCCATGAAGTCGAGCCCCGACATGTCCAGGATCAGCCACGGGCCGTGGTCGTCGATCGCGGACCGGACGTGTTCCTGGAGGTCGTTGGTGGTCGCGATGTCGAGCTCGCCCTCGATCGCGACGATGACGCTGCGGCTTTCCACCCTTGTGCTCAGTCCGAGCCTGTGCACGTTCACTCCTCCCGACCCCACGTTGAGAAGGCGAGGGGTCCCTTCGCTTAACCATACGCAGGCGCGCGGCCCGCGCCCATCGGATCCGCCCCCACTCCCACGGGACCGGCCGACCGGGGAGGGAAGCGCTTGCGCGTCCGCGTGTCCGGTAAGTCGTTGGACACACACGGTATAAGCCGAGCGGGCGTTCGGGAATGGCATCTCGGAAGAAATTTTCGCCTCGGGAGCACGAACCCGCCGCAGCCTGCCCGGAATCGCCCGTTGACTCTGGGTCATTTCACGATATGAGACCCGTTGTCCTGAACAGCCCGGGAGTCCGCCTCCGCGGTCCCCCCGCCGCTCCCCGCCGCCGGGTCCGCAGGCGGCGCCTCCCCCCGCCCGGCGTCACCCTCGGTGAACGCCGAGAGGAGTCCGTCGGCCGCGAGTGTGGCCGTGGTCTCCCCCGACCGCACCTCCCGCTCCAGCTCCGGGATGCGCGCGGCCACCCCCGGATGCCGCAGGAACGCGTCCATCAGCCGGTCGCGGACCTGGTCCCACATCCAGCTGACCCGCTGCCCGCTGCGGCGTTCGGCCAGCGCCCCGTCGTCCTCCAGCACCTTGCGGTGCTCGCGGACCGTGTCCCACACCTGGCCCAGGCCCTCACCGGTGAGCCCACTGCACGTGAGCACCGGCGGCCGCCACCCCGGATGGACCGGTTGGAGCAGGTGCAGCGCCCGCGACAGCTCCCGGGCCGCCTTGCGGGCGTCCCCGGCGTGCGGGCCGTCGGCCTTGTTGACCGCGACCACGTCCACCAGCTCCAGCACGCCCTTCTTGATGCCCTGGAGCTGGTCGCCCGTGCGGGCCAGGGTGAGGAACAGGAAGCAGTCGACCATCGCGGCCACCGCCACCTCGGACTGGCCCACCCCCACGGTCTCCACCAGCACCACGTCGAACCCGGCCGCCTCCATGAGCAGCATGGTCTCCCGGGTCGCCCGCGCCACCCCGCCCAGGGTCCCCGCGGTCGGCGAGGGGCGGATGAACGCGTTCGGGTCCACCGCCAGGCGCGCCATCCGGGTCTTGTCGCCCAGGATGCTGCCGCCCGAGCGGGTGGAGGAGGGGTCCACGGCCAGCACCGCGACCCGGTGCCCCTCCCCCGTCAGGCGGGTGCCCAGCGCGTCGATGAACGTGGACTTGCCCACCCCCGGCACCCCGGTGATGCCCACCCGGTGGGCGCCGCCGGTGTGCGGGAGCAGGCGTACCAGCAGGTCCTGCGCGTCCCGGGCGTGGTCGGGGCGGCGCGACTCCACCAGGGTGATCGCCCGTGCCAGGGTGGGCCTGTGCCCGGCCAGCACCCCTTCGGCCAGCGCGGCCACGTCCACCGGCCTGCGCCGTCGCGTCCGCTGCACGCCCGCCTCCTCGTCTCTCACCGGTTCCCCGCCCCGTCCGTGTCCCGGTCCGACCGTCGTACCCCGGACTCCGCCCGCGACCCCGGCGGGCCGCGTCGGCCCGGGCGGGCCGCGTCGGCCCCGGGAACGCCGCTCACGCCTGCTCCAGCCGGGCCTCCAACTGGTCGAGCAGGTCGATGGCGGCCTCGGCGATGACCGTACCCGGCGGGAAGATCGCCGCGGCGCCGGCCTCGCGCAGGGCGTCGAAGTCCTGCGGCGGGACGACTCCGCCGACCACGATCATGATGTCCTCCCGGCCCAGCTTCGCCAGCTCCTCGCGCAACGCGGGCACCAGGGTGAGGTGCCCCGCCGCCAGCGACGACACCCCCACCACGTGCACGTCGGCCTCGACCGCCTGGACGGCGACCTCCTCCGGGGTCTGGAACAGCGGGCCCACGTCGACGTCGAAGCCCAGGTCCGCGAACGCCGTCGCGATGACCTTCTGGCCGCGGTCGTGGCCGTCCTGGCCCATCTTCGCCACCAGGATGCGCGGCCGGCGCCCCTCGTCCTCGGCGAACCCCTCGACCCGGCGGGTCACCCGCTCCATCAGCCCCGCCGCGTCGGCGCTGCCCGCCGCCTCGTTCCGGTACACACCCTGGATGGTACGGATCTGCCCGGAGTGGCGGCCGAACACCTTCTCCATGGCGTCGGAGATCTCGCCGACCGTGGCCTTGGCGCGGGCCGCGTCCACGGCCGCCGCCAGCAGGTTGTCGGTGAGGCCGGCGTCGGCCCTGGACTCGCGCCCGGCCGCCGCGGTGAGGGCGTCCAGGGCGGCGCGCACCGCGTCCTCGTCGCGTTCGGCGCGCAGGCGGCGCAGCTTGTCGAGCTGGCTGGCGCGCACCTTGGAGTTCTCGACCTTGAGGACGTCGATGGCCTGCTCGCTGTCGGGCCGGTACTTGTTGACGCCGATGACGGGCTGGCGCCCGGAGTCGATGCGCGCCTGGGTGCGGGCGGCCGCCTCCTCGATGCGCATCTTGGGCAGCCCCGCGTCGATGGCCGCGGCCATCCCGCCCGCCTTCTCGACCTCCACGATGTGGTCCCAGGCCCTGGCGGCCAGCTCCCGGGTGAGGCGTTCCACGTAGTAGCTGCCGCCCCACGGGTCGACCGACCGGGTGGTGCCGGACTCCTGCTGGAGGAGGAGCTGGGTGTTGCGGGCGATGCGCGCGGAGAAGTCGGTGGGCAGCGCCAGCGCCTCGTCCAGGGCGTTGGTGTGCAGCGACTGGGTGTGGCCCTGGGTGGCGGCCATCGCCTCCACACAGGTGCGGGCCACGTTGTTGAACACGTCCTGGGCGGTCAGCGACCAGCCCGAGGTCTGGGAGTGGGTGCGCAGGCTCAGCGACTTGTCCTTCACCGCGCCCAGGTCCCTGACCAGCCGCGCCCACAGCAGGCGGGCGGCGCGCAGCTTGGCGACCTCCATGAAGAAGTTCATGCCGATCGCCCAGAAGAACGACAGCCGCGGCGCGAACACGTCCACGTCCAGCCCGGAGCGCTGACCCGCCCTGATGTACTCCACGCCGTCGGCCAGCGTGTACGCCAGTTCGAGGTCGGCGGTGGCCCCCGCCTCCTGCATGTGGTAGCCGGAGATGGAGATGGAGTTGAACCGCGGCATCCGCTGCGAGGTGTACGCGAAGATGTCGGAGATGATCCGCATCGACGGCTGCGGCGGGTAGATGTAGGTGTTCCGGACCATGAACTCCTTGAGGATGTCGTTCTGGATGGTCCCGGACAGCTTCTCCGGCGCGACGCCCTGCTCCTCGGCGGCGACGATGTACAGCGCCAGGACCGGCAGGACCGCGCCGTTCATGGTCATGGACACGCTCATCCGGTCCAGCGGGATGCCGTCGAACAGCTGGCGCATGTCGTAGATGGAGTCGATGGCCACACCCGCCATGCCGACGTCGCCCGCGACGCGCGGGTGGTCGGAGTCGTAGCCGCGGTGGGTGGCCAGGTCGAAGGCGACCGACAGGCCCTTCTGCCCGGCCGCCAGGTTGCGGCGGTAGAAGGCGTTGGACTCCTCCGCCGTGGAGAAGCCCGCGTACTGGCGGATGGTCCACGGCTGGTTGACGTACATGGTCGGGTAGGGGCCGCGCAGGTACGGGGGGATGCCGGGGAGTCCGTCGACGAAGTCCAGGCCCGCGCGGTCCGCCGGGGTGTAGAGCGGCTTGACGGCGATGCCCTCGGGGGTCTCCCACTCCAGGGCGTCGGGGGCCTTGCCGGTGGCGGCCTCGACGGCGGCGGCCCAACGGGCGTCGCCGCCGGAGGGCTCCGGCTCGCCGGGCGCCACGGTGGACAGGTCGGGGATCATGCTTCCTCCCCCTTCGGGACCAGCAGGTCGGCCAGTTCGGTGAGGAGGGCGACGGCGTCGCACCCCTGGTACAGGAAGGCGTCCGCGTCGAGTTCGCGCGGGGCGCCCGCCAGCAGGACGCGTTCGGCGCCCGCGTCCCTCAGTGCCTCGACGGCGGACGCGGCGTGCTCGTCGTAGAGCTTGTCGGAGGAGCACAGCACGGCCACCCGCAGGCCGGAGTCCGTGAAGGCGCGCGCGGCGTCGGCGGCGGACTCCAGGGGGCCGGGCAGGTGGGCGGCGATCCCGCCCGCGGCCAGCAGGTTGGCGGCGAAGGTGGCCCGGCCGGTGTGCGCCGCGACCGGGCCCAGGGTGGCCAGGAACGCGGTGGGGCGGTCGGGGGCGGCGTCCGCGCGGTCGCGCAGCTCCTCGAAGTCGCCCGCGTAGCGGCGCAGCGGGAACCAGGAGTCGCGTTCGGGGAGGGGCTCGCGCTCCAGCGGCTCCTCGGCGAGGTTCGGGAACTCGCTCACCCCGGTCAGCGGGGCGCGGCGGTGCGCCAGGTCGGCGCGGCGGCGCTCCCACACACCGTCGACGCGTTCGCGCAGCCAGCCGTCCTCGATGACCTCGGCGGCGCCGCCGCAGGCCTCGACCTCCTGGAGGAACGCCCACCCGGCGAGGTGGAGGTCCCGGGTGAGCGCCTCCACGTGGAAGGAGCCCCCGGCCGGGTCGGCCACCCGGGCCAGGTTCGACTCCTCGATGAGCAGGGCCTGCGTGTTGCGGGCGACCCGGCGGGCGAAGTCGTCGGACAGGCCGACCGCGGCGTCGTAGGGCAGGACGGTGACGGCATCGGCCCCGCCCACCCCGGCGGCGAAGCAGGCCACGGTGGTGCGCAGCATGTTCACGTGCGGGTCGCGGCGGGTCAGCATCGCCTCGGAGGTGACCGCGTGGACGCGCATGGTGCGCCGGTCGGCGGGGACCCCGCTGACCTCCAGCACCCGGTTCCACATGGTGCGGACGGCGCGCAGGGCCGCGATGCCCGCGAACTGGTCGGCGCTCACCGACAGCCGGAACTCGATGCGCCCGGCGGCGTCGGCGATGTCCATCCCGGCGGCCACCAGGGCGCGCAGCAGCGCGGTCCCGGAGGCGACGGCCCAGCCCAGCCCCTGGCCGTCGGAGCCGCCCGCGTTGTGCACCAGGGTGGCGTCGGCGGTCATCAGGCCCAGTCCCGGGCGGCCCCGGGCGCGGTCCGCCGCGAACCGGGCGGCGTCCATGACATCGGGGCGGGCCCCGGCGCGGGCGGCCGCGGTGAGCGGGTCGATGCCCAGGTGGGAGATGATCCGGGCGTCCGGGACCTCGGCGTCGGCGTGGACGCGCAGCAGGGCGTCGGCGGCCTCCCGGTAGTCGGCGCCGGGTTCCAGGACCACGGGGGCGAGGTCGAGGTAGACGTCCGTCAGGGCCGCGCCCAGGCGGTCCGCGGGCAGGTGGCCGTCGCCGACCGCGATCCACAGGGAGGAGACGCCGTTCATCAGGTCGGTGTGGGCGCGGCGGCGCAGCACCTCGGGGTCGGACTCCAGGTAGCGGGCGCGGATGTCCCAGCCGCCGGTGACCACCGGCCGGTAGCCGCGGGTGAAGGGGGCCAGCCCGGGGTGGCCGGGGTCGGCGGCGGGCGGCTCGGCGGTGGCCAGGGGCGCGATGTCGAAGCCGTCGTAGGTGCGGGTGGCCAGCACCGCCTCGGGGCGGTCGGCGAGGCGTTCCTCGGGCACACCGCTCTTGCGCAGTACTCCGGCGACCAGCTCCCGCCATCGGTCAAAGGTGGCGACCGGGAAACCCTCGGCGAGGTCGGGGGCGCCGGATCCGGCGGCGCCGCTCTCTTGGACGTCCATACCTCGGATGGTAGAGAACCGGATTCGGTGACGGGGCGCCGGGGTGTGGGGCAGGGCACGTTCGGACGTACACGTGACCGTTGGCCGGGCTGTTCATGACCGGAACCCGGTGCGGGGGCACGGGCGAGCGCGGGCGCTTGCGGGGATTTCGCACGGTGACCGAGAACCGACGCGGTGTCAGAGGCATCCCACCGCCGGAACGGCGCCCATCCCTTGCCCCTGCCTCCGGACCGACGACAAAGGAAAGTTCGACGATGCCCCTGACCCCTCGGAAGACCCTTCTGCCCGTGACGGCCGCCCTAGCGCTGGCGCTGACCGCCTGTTCCGGCGGCGCCCCCGAAGACCTGAGCGAGGCATCCCAGGAGGACCTGGCCGCACTGCTCATCGAGGGCGAGGTCCCGACCGACCTGCCGGAGGCGGACCTGTCCGGGCTGCCGGAGGAGCCGGACGAGTCGGCGCCGATGGGCGAGCGTGCAGAGTGGCATCTGCTGTCGGACGTGTCGGCGGCCGCAGGCGAGGTCGACCCGGACGCCGTGGCCGAGTGCCCGGACGACCTGTCGGCGTCCTGCACGCTGACCTACCGCGGGACCGACCTCGAATTCCCGGTGACCTCCGAGGAGACGCCGGGCGGTGTCGAGTTCACGGTCGAGCAGCCCGAACTGCCGGTGAACAAAGCCTTCCTGGAGGACTGGCTGCGGTACCACACCGAGGCGGAGGCGGTGTTCTGCGACACCGGCGACGTGGCGGTGCTGGTGCCGGGGGCCGAGGAACCGGCCGACTTCACCTGCTACGCGCAGGACGGCGGGGTGGCGTGGGTGGACTCGGCGGAGGACACCGTCAGCCCGTACGACGTGTACATGATCCACGGCGGGTCGGTCACGTTCTCCCAGCGCATCGAGACGCGGGGCTGACGGTGCCCTTCACCCCGGCCCACGCCGCGGCCGTGCTGCCGTTCGCCCGCACCCGGCTGCCCGTGGCGGCGCTGGTCATCGGCTCGATGGCACCCGACCTCCCGTACTACCTGCCGCTGCCCGTGGACGCCTCCACGACCCACTTCCCCCTGGGGCTCCCCGTGGTGGTGCTGCTGGGCGCGGTGGTGTGGGCCTGCTGGACGTACGCCCTGCGCGCGCCCCTGGCCGCCCTGGTGACACACGAGGTGGCGCCGCCGCCCGCGCCGAGCGCACGGGGCGCGGCGTGGGGCGCGGCGGCGATCGCGGTGGGGGCGCTCACCCACATGGTGTGGGACGCTTTCACACACCCTCTCGGGGCGGGGGTGCAGCTCCTGCCGGTGCTCCAGATGCCCGTGGTGGAGCCGCACAAGCTCTACAACGTGCTGATGTACGCCAGCTCGGCGCTGGGGCTGGCGGCGGTCTCATGGTGGGCGGCCCGCCGCGTCGAGGGGCCCCTGCGTCCGCGCCGGGCCCCGCTCGCGGCGATCGCGGCCTGCGCGCTGGTGGGCGCGGTGGTGGGCAGGCTGGCGGCGGGCGACGCCCTCAACGGTGTCTACGACTCCGTGCGGGTCGTCCTGCTGGGCGCCGTGCCGGGCGCGGGGGCGGGGGTGGCCGCCTGGAGCCTGTACTGGTGGGTGCTTCGGGTCCGCGGCCGGGAGGAGGCGGGGACGCCGTGAGCGGGCCCGTCATCGACCTGTGCGTGGTGCTCTTCCGGGAGGACGGGCGGGTGCTGCTGGGCGAGCGGCGGAACACCGGGTTCCAGGACGGCCGGTACGCCATCCCGGGCGGCGGACTGGAACCGGGCGAGTCCATCCCCCAGGGGGCGGCCCGGGAGCTCTACGAGGAGGTCGGCGTGACCGTCGACCCCGGCACCCTGCACTGCGCGCACGTGACCCACCACCGCAACGCCCACGGGGTGACCCGCATCGGGTTCTTCTTCACGGCGCCGACGTGGGAGGGCACCCCGGTCAACCGCGAGCCGCACCTGTGCGCCCGCCTGACCTGGGAGGACCCGGACGACCTCCCGGAGAACACCATCCCCTTCGCCGCGGACGTCATCGCCCGCATCCGCGCGGGCGAACGGTTCTCCGTCCACGGCTGGGACTGACCTCGCGGCTGCGGGGCTCACGGAGGCCGCGGGCGGTCAGGGGAGGGCGGCCGAGGTGACCTCGAAGTCGATAGGGGGTGCCCACCCGCCCGGGAACCCCGGCCCCTGCCGGAGGGCATCGCGCGGTCCCCGCCGCAGGGGGTGAAGGCCGCAGTGACCTGCCCGCCCAGCCCCAGGGGGTGAAGGCCGCGGTGATCCTCCCCACCCGACCCCAGGGGGTTGCCCACCCGACCAGAAACCCCGGCCCCTGCCGGAGGCCATCGCGCCGCCCCCGCCACAGGGGGTGAAGGCCGCAATCACCCTCCCCGCCCCGGAACAGGGGGTGAAGGCCGCGGTGACCCTCCCCACCCGCCCCCAGGGGGGTGCCCACCCGACCAGAAACCCCGGCCCCTGCCGGAGGCCATCGCGCCGCCCCCGCCACAGGGGGTGAAGGCCGCAATCACCCTCCCCGCCCAGCCCCAGGGGGTGAAGGCCGCGGTGATCCTCCCCACCCGACCCCAGGGGGTTGCCCACCCGACCAGAAACCCCGGCCACAGGGGGTCTTCGCGACAGAGGTGAAGGTTTCCAAAAGCTCAGCCGCTTGGAAACGGACGGGGCGCTCCGGGTGGGCCCGGCCCCGGCCGCAGTCGGCGCCCGGCAGCTTGTGGAGAGCATCGTTGGGCGCACGCCCGGGGTGGTGGGGGTGTGATTGCCGGAGCCGGGTGCACGCGGAGCGTGCACACCCGCACCGCCCGGAAAGGGAGGCAATGGTCCGCCTGCAAACAGAGGAGCGCTCCACGCTCGTTTGAAAGCCCGACCACAGGTGGGGTGACCTTGGCGGTGTCCGCCCTCCGTCACCGAAGGGGGGTGAAGGGAAGGAAGGACTGAGACCCCCGCCACACGGGGGGTGAACCGGAGTGTTCCCGCGCCCCCGGCCCCGGACCGGAAGGTGGACCGCGACCTCCGCTTCAGGGTGTGGACCCGGGCGTGCTCGCGACCGGGCTCCACAAGGGTGAACCAGAGCGGTCCCGCTCACTGAGGTGCCGGTGGCGAAGGCCGTGATCCCCCTTTGTTCCGGACGCCCGCGGGTGGCCAGGGTCCGGGAGCCGGGTGCGGGTCGCATCCCTGCGGGGTGGTGGAGGCCGACGGTTCTTCTTGTCTTCCCCCCGCCCCCTTCTGTGGCGGGGGTCGCGAGCACGCCCGGGTCCGCCCCTTCTGGGGTCGGGGGTCGTGGGAGCGCTCCGGTCCACCCCCTGCGGCGGAGGCGAGCGGTTCTTGCTTCCCTTCACCCCCCTGGGGTGGCGGAGGGCGGGCGCCGCCAAGGTCACCCCACCTGTGGTCGGGCTTTCAAACGAGCGTGGAGCATCCTCCTGTTTGCAGGCGGACCATTGCCTCCCTTTCCGGGCGGTGCGGGTGTGCACGCTCCACGTGCACCCGGCTCCGGCGATCACACCCCCACCACCCGGGACGTGCGCCCAACGATGCCCTCCACCGATCTGCCGGGCGCCGACTGCGGCCGGGGCCGGGCCCACGCGTAGCGCCCCGTCCGTTTCCAAGCGGCCGGGCTTTTGGAAACCTTCACCTCTGTCGCGAAGACCCCCTATGGCCGGGCACCCCACTGGCCTGACACGGCTCGGGCTGAGCATTCCGGTCGGGTGAACAACCCCCTGGGGTGCAGGCTCCGGTTCGCCTTCCGGCTGGGGCCGGGCGTCGAGGGCGGGTGAACACCCCCTGGGGCCGGGGGCAGCGCGATGCCCTCCAGCAGGGGTCGGGCACTCCGGTCAGGGGCAGTGGCGGGCGTCGCGCCAGGGTTGAAGTGGTCGAGCAAGACTTCAACGGCACGGGTGTCTTGCAGGCCGCCGTCTCAGCGGTCGCTGTGGGCTCCGCGGGTTTCGGGATTCCGCCGGATCTCCCACGGCACGCCGTTCATCCTGTGGGAGTTGCTGACGACGGGACGGTGCACGTTCAACTTCCTGGTGACCCGCCGGAGTTCGGCCCTCAGGTTGGCGAGCGGGGTCTGCACCCCGATCAGCCTGCGCCCTCCGTCGGGCAGTTCCACCGCCAAGCAGACATGTGCCTCCCGGCAGGCCAGAGCAGACGCACTGAATTCCCGGCGGCCGTCCTGCCCCCAGCGCGCCACCACGTGCAGGACGGCCAGTGAGTGGAAGAACTTGAGGCCGACCTTCTCCGCGAGGTCGTCCGGAACCCGGGCGTTCGGATACGTGTAGTCCTTCACTTCGACGAGCCACAGGATCCCGTCCTTCATCGCCACGAGGTCGCAGCCCTTGGAGTGGAAAGGGGTCTGGGTCACCTGTTTCTGTTCAGGCCACTCGTCCAGCTTCTCCACGTGCCAGCCGTCGGGAAAGATGAAGAACGACCCGTCGACCTCGGTTTCCACCGGCATGCGGTCAGACTCCCAGATATCGCAGGCTCTGGGACGACTCGGCTTCCAGAGCGGCGATCGCGCTCAGGTCCGCCGGGTCCGTCGCGGTTTCGGCGCGGACGGCCTGTGCGAGGGCGCCCTCTTCCGTCGGCGCCTCCCGGTAGAGACCGATGTAGCAGGGCTCGATCGGGTTCTCCGGCGGTTCCTGGTCGAGGAGCAGTTCGAGTTCCCGCAACAGGAACACACTGTGAGTGGCGACGAACACCTGGGTGCCGCTGCGGGCCAGGGCCAGGATGGTCCGGGCCACCGCCCGTTGTGTCTTGGGGTTGAGGTTCGCCTCCGGCTCATCCCAGAACAGGTAGCCGCCTTCCAGCAGTACCCCGTTGGAGACGAGTCGGATGATCATGGCCAGCTTCCGGAACCCCTCGGACACCAGGTGCGCCTCGATCTTGCCCACCCCCTTGCCCGCCCCGGCCGTACCGCCGGGCAACCGGACGTAGAAGCGCCCGTTCTCCTCCAGAACGGTCCCTTCGATCTCTCCCAGTAGGGGTGCCAGCAGTTCGGTCGCGGCCTTTCCCCGAGGGCCGCGCAGGGCGGAGCGGCCCAACAGCAATGCGGTGTCGCGCCAGGTCTCGTCGAACTCGACCTCCCGTGTCTCGAACAGGGAGACCAGGCCCGGGTACAAGGAGAGGAGTTCCCGTGACGGGAGGAAGACCGGCGTGTCGCCGAGCGAAGTCCTGGGTACCGAGGCGACCCGCACGTCGCTCCGCGCGTTGGAAGCGAAGTCGAAGGCCAGAGGCTCGCCGATCCCCCCGTACTTCAGCTCGACGCGGGCACGGCCCCGCCCTTGGACCCGGCGGGCGAGGCGTCCGAGCTGGTCGGGCCGGAAGATCCCGATGAGGGCCTCTGCGATGTCGGAGGAGAGCGCGCTCTTGGTGAGCGTCGACCTGCCGGCCAGGGAGCGGGTGCCCGCGTACAGGAGTTTGAGCAGTTGGGACTTCCCCGTGGCGTTCTCCCCGGTGACGATGTTCAGCGTCGGGCTGAGCCGGATGTCGACTTCGTCGAGCGGCCCGAAGCCGTCGGCTTCAAGTCTGGTGATCGGGTATCTCGCCATGGTCCACACCCTAGAACAGGTCCCGGCTGCGAGAAGGAGGGCGGCCCGCGGCCCCTGGCGGAGTTCGGGTCCCTCCGAGCCGCTGGTACCCGGCGCTTGCCACAGTTGCCAGGTGGTGGTCTGCCTTTCGCCATCCAGGGACATGCCAGGCAGGGAGCGGCATCCACCAGTTGGCCACAACCCGCCGACGAATCAATGTTGAGGCGCGGCGCTTCTTGACCACTTACGGTCACCATCGAGAGGCCTTCGGCAGACAGGAGGATCCTGTGCCGCTCGCCGGCCGGAAAAGAGGCAGGCCGAAGGCACCAAAAATCATGAATAATTTTGTTATCGATTCGCGTTAAGAAGAACTTCCTGTTCGCATAGCAGATCCGCATGAGGTGTGGACACACAGCGGAGCCGAACCCCAACCCAGTGCTCCCTTGCCTCTCCCAAGTGCCTTACCATCCTTGGTCGCCCCTCATCCTTCCCCGAAAGCCCGAATCAAGAGCTTGGAAATAGATTGGAGCCCGAGCGGGATACCGGACACAGTGGCTATTTCGCAGACGAAGAGACCATGGATTACTTGGGCGACGTGTTGACCGGTGGTACGCCTTGACGACAGGGGAGGAGAGACGACCCGCCAGGATCGAAAAAGTGGAGCGGATGCTCGGACTGGACGAATCACCTCAGCCGTTTCCCTCTGCTCTGCGTATGTTCTGGGACCAGCACCCGTGGACGCTGCCGCTCGCGGCAGCGGTGCTGGGCGCGATGTGCGGGGCGCTCTCGGCACTGTGCGTCTTCAAGCCCGATGAATACCCGGCGGCCTCGTACGGGCTGTTCGTCGTGCCAGCGGTGCTGGCGGGGTGGGCCGCGCCCCGATCGGGATCCGCTTCTCTGGCGGGGATGGCCGCCCTGCTGGGCGGGACGCTCGGCCACTTCATCGGGGTTCGGTTCGTCGAGTACGCCCAGAACGACCTGGAGTACCGGGCCTGGGTACTCATCGCCCTGGCCTTCGGGGCTCTGCTCGGCTTCATGGGCCATCGCCTGCGGGACGGGAAACCGCTCCGGCGCGCGACGGCGGCCGCCCTGACCATCGGCCTACTGATCGCCCCCGTACACCTCTGGTACAGCGTCGGCACCCACGCGACAGAGCACACCGACCCGCGCATCTACGTTCTCGACGTGTGCGCCGCAGCCCTGGTACTCCTGGCCTGCCGCGGCCTCGCACCCCGGATTCTCGCCTTGGTGATCGCCGTCCCGTTCACCCTGCTGTTCAGCACCCTGTCGGTGTTTTCGTCGGTCTTGCTGTGGCGGGCTGGCGGCGGCATCTGAACGCGACCTCCGAGACGCTCTCCGAGGGAGTAGTCCAGACCTCGCCCTATGCGAGGGGCGAAGAAGACATGGTTTCCCAGGACAGCGGACCGGAGTGGATCGACTCCTCGGAGGCCGTCGTCAGCCGGTACCAGGTGTGCATGATCGACGGTGGGATGCTCTTCATTCTCCGAGAGCTGCAAGCCGAACAACGGCTGATCCGCACGGGGCCACCGATCTGACACCGTTCACCCCGGTCTGCGCGGTGTAGGAGGCAAGGGCAGCAAGGTCGCCCCGCTCTGCGACGCTGCACGGATCCGGGCCGACCGCACCGAGCGGACCGTGGCTGAACCGTTCTGGTTCGACGAGGGCCTGGACACGGGCTCGGACGGCCTCGGCCCGGTCGTCGACGAATACGTCACCCCAAAGGGGCTTACCCGGGACGACCGACACGGTCGTGATCGATATCGCCCCCGAGGCGGACCACGGCCCCGACCTCGTGCCGCGGGCCGGGTACCGCCGGTGGTGGACGAACGGCCCGAAGGTTCCGGCGGGGCGCAACCTGGGGTCAGTGGCGAGCGTCGCGCCAGGGCTGGGGGAGGACGCCGCCGCGGGTGAGGTGGCGATGCAGGGCCTCGAAGGCCCGGTCCGCCGCGCGGAGCAGCGCGGCGGTATCCGCGTCGGGGTCGGCCGCCTCGCGCAGGAGCGAGGACACCAGGTCGAAGAGCTTGTCGGCCCGTTCCCGCTGGAGGCGGGTGGCGGGCCGGCCGCACCGGGCGGGGCGGGTGTCGGTGTGGGCGGGCATGGCGGTGTCCTTTCCGGGGTGTTCAGATGTGCGGGTGCGGGTGCGGCGGGGCAGCGGGGGCGGTTCCGCCGGGCGGGGCCGGGGGACCTGTGGTGTGCGGGGCCGGGTGAGGCGGATGAACTCGGCCCAGGTGAGGGGAGCGTCGCCGGTCACAACCGCCCCAGGAGTTCACAGACGAGCTGCCGGGCGAGCAGATCCTCGGCCCCCTGGCGGGCGAGGGGGACGGTGACGTCGGGCCGACCGGGCATCGGCCGCCACCACTGCCGGTCCACCAGACGGATGGTGATCCGCCGCCCGGCGTGCTCCGCGCGCACCGAGCCGGGGAGGTCGCCGTCCGCGGCCGCCACCCCCCGGCGGCGCAGGGCCGAGTGCAGTGCGAGTACAGCCGTTTCGGTGTCCGTGTCCAGGTGCCCGGTGACGGTCCTGTGGGTTCCGCTCATGCATCCAGCGTTGGCCATCCCAGCCTATTTTCACAGGAAATTCCGAGAATCCCAGGTGCTCCCGAGAGCCCTGCCGGTATCTTTCTTGCATGACCCCCGGCATATTCGCAGAGGCTTTGACCGCCGCGCGGGAAGCGGCGGGATTGACGCAGACTCAGCTAGCGAGATCAGCAAATTTGTCGCTTTCATCCCTGAATAGGTGGGAAAACTCGGGCTCGCTGCCCAAGCGAGAGAACGCCGAGACCCTGGACCGCATCCTGGGATGCGATGGCACCCTGCTGGCCAGGCACCAGGAGGCGAAGGACGGCTTCAGCATCCCCCTGTGGGCACGTTCGCTCTCCCGTATTGAGCCTGAGGCACGCGCCGCAGAAGTCGCCACCCCGGGCATGGTCGCGGGCTATCTTCAGTGCCCTTCACTGGCTTCCCTACTGTTCCGCACCGCGCGCCCGTGGATGACGGAAGAGGAAATAGCGAAACTGACCGCGCTTCGCTGTCAGCGGCTCCACCAGCTACCAAAGCTCAAGGTGACGGCCGTGTTCCCACTTTTCGTACTCGACGCCTTGTCCCAGGACATCCGAGCCGAGCAGGTGAGCACTCTGCTCGAATGGGTCGATACCGGGCGGGTCACCGTGCATCTGGTTCCTCGCGGTTCCATACTCCTCGCGCCCGGTAGCGCCACCACGGTCTATCGCTTCGCCAGCGGTGAAGTAGCGGTCGCCGGAGACTGGAGCGGCGGTACCGTGTTGGCGGAACGGGCGGATCAGCCTGCACTGCTGGGAGCGGTATCCTCCGCGCTCGCAGCCGCGCTCCCGGCCAGGGAGTCACGAGAAGTCTTGGAAGGTCTACGGTGAACGATTCTTGGTCTAAGAGTTCGTACAGCCCGAACAGTGGAAACTGTGTCGAGTGCAGGTGGAACGCAGAGGCGGCAGAGGCGCGCGACACCAAGAACCGCGAGGCCGGGCACCTCTCCTTCGGCCCCTCCGAGTGGGTCGCGGTCCTGGCGGCCGAGAAGTAGCCGAACCAGCGCAAGGTCCCGGTCCGAAGAAGTACGGCCCGGGGCCTTCGCCATGTTCGGTCAACAAACCGGTCTGCTTCACCGCTGCGGGCCGTACGGACCGGGCGGGCCGGGGCGCTGTCCCCGGACGATCGCGGCCCGAGCCCTGGCCTGGTAGCGGACCGTTCCAACCGCCAGGCCGGTCGAGAGCACCACTCCCATGACGGCGAACCCGGCCCCCTTCACCATGGCCCCCGCCCACGAGTAGTCGGCGGTGTAAGCGGTCGGCCTGCGGGCGTCGGTGTCCAGGCGCACACCGTCGATAGGCCCCGGAAGCGCATCGCCCGCACCGACGTCGATCGCGTCCCTCAGGTCCACGTCCGCGCGGGTGACCGCACCGTCATCGCTGGTGAACGTTCCCTCCAGAGCGCAGCCGCCCCTGCTGCCGCACGTTTTCTCCACCGGAGTGAACGTGCCCACCGGCCCGGTGGCCAGCGTGTCGCGGGCGGCGAAGCCGTCGGCGACCATGAACAGGCCGATCACGGCGGTGAACAGGAAGATCAGGGGGATCATCGTCCAGACGAAGACCCGGCCGACGCAGCCCATGGGCTTGGGGGAAGCGGGGGTGGTGGAGTGCATACCAGTGAGACTGCACGGGCTGCCCGGAGGTTCCGTGCCGCCGGGATCGGACTCCCCTAGTACACCAAAACCAGCAAATAGGACCTATATTTCTTTTCTCCAGAAAACCCCATAGGAGAGCTTGAGCAGCGACTCGAACAGGGGAAACGCATAGAGGCGCAACTTCTTCGGTGATCCGTCCGAAAAATGTGCGCGCAGTCCTCGGATTGCCCTATCCTGGCCCCACAACCGAAAAAACTCGTGACCCCGCGACGCCTACAAGCGCCCGGGGTCGTGGCCAGCATCCACCCTCTTAACCAAGGAATGCCAGCGTGCACCACTTTAGTGCCACGCTCCTCGGGGCTGCTTTCGCCCTGTTGCGAGCGCTGTTCACCTCCCCGCGCGGTCGTCACCACCGGCGCCGCCGCGCCAACCGGGTCCGTCGCTACGCCGCGAACCCCGCACCCGCCACCAGGGAACTCCCCCCGGCCACCCCGCGTCTGGTCGAGCCGCGCGAGACCTTCCCCGCCGACGACATCGCCCTGGTCAGGCCCTACTACACCGCCCACGAACAGGCCCGCGTCCAGGCCGTCGCCACCGCACGCCTTCAGCAGTGGACCGGCCCCCGCATCCCGTCGCCCCGCCTCGGGGAGGGCGACCTGCTCGCCCCCACCCCGCCGCCCGTGACGTTCGACGACCTGGCCGACGCCGTCCGCCGCTGGCAGGAACAGCAGCAGAAGCAGACGGCGGGGGTGGGCGCATGACCCCGACCCGGCTGTGGACCCACCGCCTCTACCCCGGCGACCTGTCCCGCCTGTCCACCGTGCGCCGGGACCTGCGCTCCGACCTCGCCGGGTTCGACGACGACCTCACCGACACGATCATCCTGTGCGGCAGCGAGCTTTTCGCCAATTGCGTCAAGTACACGGGCTCCGGGCAGAGCGACGGCGCAGTGATCCGGACCCTGTGGCTGGTCGGCGACCGCTCACTGACCCTGGGGTTCACCGACGACGGGCTGTCCGGGGACGTCCCGGCCATCCCGAAGGCACGCACCTCCACCGAATGGGACACCGCCGAGGGACAACGCGGCCTCCTCATGGTCGAAGAGTTGTCCACAGCCTGGGGATACTCGCCCGTCCACCCCCTCGGTGACCTCGGCACCCACACCTGGGCCGCCTTCACCCTCGCACGGTGACGCACACGGGCTCCCCGCGACCCGCGGGGAGCCCGGCTCTGTGGAGTGTTCCCCTGGTGGGTCCACGGCAGGGGCCCTACGTTGGGGGGATGACCGACCCCCGACCACGCGGGGCCGTCGCCGTCATCACCAACGGCCGCGGCGAGTACCTGATGCACCTGCGCGACGACATCCCCGGGATCTTCTGGCCCGGCCACTGGTCCCTGCTCGGCGGGGGCTGCGAGCCGGGTGAGGCGCCCGCCGAGGCGATCGTCCGCGAGCTCATGGAGGAGGTCGGCCTCACCCTCCCCGGGCTGACCGAACTGTGCGAGGTCCCGGACTCGCTGGGCTCGGGGCAGCTTGTCACCGCCTTCGCCGCGGTCTGGACGGGGACGCCGCGAGCCTGACCCTCACCGAGGGGCGGGAACTCGCCTGGTTCCCGCCGGCGGCACTCGGCTCCCTGCGCATCCCCGAGTTCGCCCGCCGGGCCCTGGAGCGGCACCGGGCCGTCTCCCGCTGACGCAGCGCCGTTCCGGTCCGCTCTCGGGCGGGCACGCGGTGGTGAAAGGGGCCGCCCCGCACGCCCTCTCGCTACAGGGCGTGCGGGCGAACCGCCCGATCGGTGCGGCGGCCACGGCCCCGGACGACCTCCTCCACCCCGGTCCGGGGGTTCAAGGAATGTTCAAGGAATGCACACGGTCCGCGCGCCACAGTCGGGGGGCGTCCTCAGCCGTCCCGAGCCCCTTCCCCCTTCGGCGGCGGCCGCCGACCCCTTGCCCCGGAAGACCCCGCATCCGTTCGGGGTCACTGCTCCCGTCCCGCAACCGCCCCGTCACGGGGCGCGACAAGGAGTCACCGCGTTGAGCATCACCCCTCTCCTCGGTCTCGGCGACCGGGTCCTGGGACTCTTCATTCCCACAGCGACGGCCAGGGCCGAGGAACCCATCTGCTCCTTCCAGTACCGCTGCTCGCGTTTCTGTAGTGGCGGTGGAACCCAGCGCCGCAAGGTCTGCCGGTACCCCAGTGAGGGCAGCGTCTACTACTACCCCTGGACGAACCGCCACTGCGGCTGCTGACCCCGCCCCGCCGTCCCGCGCAGGTGCGGGGCGGCACCGGCCCCACCCCCGCTGCTCGCGAACCGGGAGGTCGCAGCCCCTTGTCCGTCATCGCCACGTTCTTCCTACAGACCGCCGTCGCCGGGGTGTTCATCACCTCCGGGCTGTCCAAGGTCCGCGGTGAGGCCAACCTCCGGTCCTGGACGGACCTGGCCGACCGCCTGCCCGTGCGGCGGTTCCCCGCCGCGGCCGCGTCCCGTGCGCACATCGCGGTCGAGCTGCTCCTCGGCGCCGCCCTCCTGGCCGGGGCCTGGGTGCGGATCCCCGCCCTCCTCGCCGCCGCCGTCCTGTTCGCCGCCTTCACCCTGCTGGCCCTGTACTCGGCGCGCGCCGAGAACGCCGTGGCGTGCTCCTGCTTCGGCACGGGCCGGTCCGTGCTGGGGTGGCCGCACGTCTGGCGCAACCTCGTCCTGTCCGCCCTGGCCGCCACCGGGCTGGGCTGCGCCGTCGTGGCCGGTCCCGTGCTCCCCTCCCCGAACGCGGCGGCCGTGGCCGCGGGGGCCGCCGCCGCGTTGACCGCGGTCACGTTCTACTTCGACGACCTCGTCGACCTTTTCCGGCCCGGGCCGGTCCGGCTGCCCCGTACATGAACCCTGGAGGACGTCATGGCGATCCTTGCCGCGGCGGTCGCGGTACTGACCGCGCTGTCCCTGTTCAACCTGGTGCTGACCCTGGCGCTGGTGCGCCGGCTGCGCCGGGCGGAGGAGCCCGGCCCGGGTCGCGGGGGCGCCCTGCCCGTTTCCCCGGACCTGGAGCAGATCCCCGCGGGCACGGTGATCCCGGAGTTCACCGCCACCTCCACGACCGGGGCCGAGGTCTCCTCCAGGGACCGCATCGGTGACAAGGCCGTGTACGCCTTCTTCGACACCGACTGCGGCATCTGCAAGCAGCAGCTCCGGCCCCTGGTGGACTTCGCCGAGCGCGCCGGGCTGGCCCCCGAGCAGGTGATCGCCTTCGTCGGGCACGAGGCCCCCGGGGCCGACGCGGACGCCTACACCTCCGTCCTGGAGGGCCGCACCACCGTCGTCATGCAGAGCCTCGGCGACGAGCTCGGGCGGGCCTTCTCCCCGGGCGGCGTCCCCGCCGTCATCCTCGCCGACGCCGACGGCACGGTGATCCGCTCCGGTGTGGAGGTCGGGGACGTCGCGGCCGCCCTGGCGGGCGCGTGACCGCGGGGACCCCTCCCCGCCGGGACCGGATGGGCCCGCGCACCGCGATCGCACGGGCCCTGCGGTCGCTCGGGGTCGCGTGGCGCGCCGCGCCCTGGTCACTGGCCCTGTACTCCGCCCTCACCGTGGTGGACGGCCTGCTCCCGGCCGGGGTCGCCCTCGTCACCAAATGGCTGCTGGACGTCCTCGCGGAGGGCGGCGCCGCCCCGGGGGTGCCCGGCCCGCTGGTGGAGGCGCCCCTGCTGCTCGTGGTGTTCCTCGGCGTGTTCACACTGGTCGCGTCGCTGTCGAGCCACGTGTCCGCCTACCTGGGTTCACGGATCAAGCGCGGCGTCTCCCTCCTGGTGCAGCAGCGCCTGTACGGCGCGGTCGACCGGATCTCGGGGCTGCGCCGGTTCGAGGAGCCCGCCTTCCTCGACCGGCTGCGGGTGGCCCAGACCTCGGCGACCACCGCACCGGAGGAGGTCCTCGGATCGGTGTTCGCCTCCGTGCGCGGGGCGCTGACGATCACGGGCCTGCTCGGGGTCCTGTTGACCATCAGTCCCCTGATCACCGCGGTCACCGTCGCCGCCGCCCTGCCGATGCTGTTCGTGCAGCTGGTGCTCAACCGGGAGCGGGCCGGGATGCTGTGGCGGACGAGCCCGCGCATGCGGCGGCAGATGTTCTACCAGAACCTGATGCTGAACCCGGCGGCCATCAAGGAGACCCGCCTGTTCGGTTCTGGCGGGTTTCTGCTGAACCGGATGCGCGGCGAATCGGTGCAGGTCAACGCCGCCGAAGAGCGTCTGGACCGCAAGGTCATGCTGACCCATGGCCCCCTGGCGCTGCTGGGCGCGCTGGTCTCCGCGGGCGGGTCGGTGTGGATGGTGGCGGAGGCGCTGCGCGGCGGGTTCACCATCGGCGACGTGGCGGCGTTCATCGCCGCGGTCGGCGGGGTCCAGGGCGCGCTGGCCGAGGTCGTGCTCAGCCTGACCGGCGCCTACCAGGCCCTGCTGCTGATGGGGCACTACGACGACGTGGTCGCCACCCCCTCGGACCTGCCCGTGCCGCGCGACCCGCGCCCCGTCGCACCGCTGCGCGAGGGCATCCGCCTGGAGGACGTGTGGTTCCGCTACACCGACGACGGCCCGTGGGTGCTCAGGGGGGTCTCGCTGACCGTTCCCGCCGCGGGTTCGCTGGCCCTGGTGGGGCTCAACGGCGCAGGCAAGAGCACCCTGGTCAAGCTGCTGTGCCGCATGTACGACCCCACCCGGGGGCGGGTGCTGTGGGACGGCGCGGACATCCGGGAGATGGACGTCGCGGAGCTGCGGGAGCGCATGGGCGCGGTCTTCCAGGACTTCATGTCCTATGACCTGCCGGTGCGGGAGAACATCGCGATCGGCTCCCTGGAGGACCTCGGGGACACCGGGCGGATCCGGGACGCGGCGCGGGAGGCCGGGGCGGCCGGGTTCGTCGAGGAACTGCCGCACGGCTACGACACGATGCTCTCCCGGATCTTCTACCAGTCGGAGGAGGACTTCCAGGAGGAAGGGGACGAGGACGCCGCCGCGGGCACGACCCTGTCCGGCGGGCAGTGGCAGAAGCTCGCCATCGCCCGCGCGCTGATGCGCCGCGGCCGGGACCTGCTCATCGTGGACGAGCCGACCTCGGGGCTGGACCCGGAGGCCGAACGCGAGGTACAGGACCGGCTGCGGACCCTGCGGGAGGGGGCGGCGACGGTGATGATCTCCCACCGACTGGGCGCCGTGCGCGGCGCGGACCGGATCGTGGTCCTCCAGGAGGGGGTGATCGCCGAGCAGGGCGGCCACGACGAGCTGATGCGCCGGAACGGCGAGTACGCCCGGCTGTTCACCCTCCAGGCGGAGGGGTACACCGGCACGGGCGAGGTGATGGTGTGATCGCGGTCGCGGGAGCGGTGCTGCTCGCCTCCGGGGCCGCCGCCGCGGTGCTGTGGCTGCGCCGCCGGTACGTGGTGGTGACCGTGCAGGGCCGGAGCATGGCACCGACCTACCGGCCCGGTGACCGGGTGCTGGTGCGCCGCGGCCGGTCGGGGGTGTCCGCGGGCGACGTGGTGGTCGTGGGCGAACCCGACCGGGAGACCGGGTGGCGCGGGTCGCCGCCGCTGGACGGCCGGGTCGCCGGCCGGGGGTGGTACATCAAGCGGGTCGTCGCGACGGCGGGCGACCGCTACCCGGTGGAGGTCGGCCTCCGGGGGGCCTGCCCGGCGGGGCACGTGGCCCTGCTGGGCGACAACGTGCTGAGCCTCGACTCGCGGGAGCACGGCCCCTGCCCAGAGCACCAGATCCTGGGGGTGGTGGCCCGGAGGATGGCCGCCGCCGGGGGTCCGGGGGCGGCGGGGCCGTGAGCGCGGAGGGCGCCCGCGCTCAACGGCCCGGGGCGCGCGGCCCCTCCTGCGGGGCCGGACTCCACAGGTCCGGGTTCCGCCAGGCGAAGCGGCCGAGGAAGGCCAGCCCCGCGAACACCATGAACCCGAAGTAGGCGGTGAAAACCGCCCGCATTCGCCTGCCCGCCGGGTCCGCGGCCAGATCCGGGGAGGCGGCCCGGTCCGGCTCGGCGGGATCGTAGGCGACCGTGACCCGGTCCGGCTCGGCGGGATCGTAGGCGACCGTGACCCGGTCCCCCGCGTCGGGCTCCGGCTGGAGCACGCCCGCCACCGTGGAGGTGTGCTCCCGGCCGTCGACCGTGTAGATGACCTCGACGGTGGTCTTCGGCCCGCCCATCCCCGGCTGTCCGGCCCCGGCCTCCGTCCGCACCCGCACCACCTCCGCCTCCGCCCGGCCCGAGTAGTCCGGGTACCCGGCCGGGTCGGGGGTGTTCACCCACACCGCCGCGGCGGCGGCCGCGGCGGCCGCCGCCGACACGGGTGCGACCGCGAGCAGCCGGTCGTGCAGGCGGAACTCTCGTGCGGGGGGCTCGGAGGGCATGGCGTTCCCCGTGCCCGGGGAGGACGCCGCCAAACCCCGGACGGCGGCCGGGGCGACCGGCTCACCCCGGTGGCGGTACCACCGGCCACCGGGTTCTCCTTTCATCGAAACGCCATCTGTTCAAGGACAGGCCCTTGACCTTTTATTCGGTCGGGGAAACCGAGGATCCGCGGCACCCGGTCCGGGCGAGGGCACTCGGCGCGGTGGCCGTGTGCGCCGGTGCCGCTACAGCACCCCGGCTCCGGTCAGGGCCGCGACCGGAAGCAGCAGTATCCACTGGGGCAGCCGCAGCAGGGGGCGTGACCAGCCCGCGCGGAGTGTGACGACCAGGAACACCGCCGCATACGCGAGGAAGTGCGCGGCGATGAAGAGGGCGAGCGGCGTGTTCGGCTCGGGACGGACCGCGAGGGCGATCAGTGCGGCGCCGCTGAGCAGGAGGTCCGCCGTGGCGAAGTGCCACACCGCGTACAGGGTGCGCTGCGGCTCGGCCGCCAGGTCGCCGTCCAGCAGCGGACGGACCACGTCGCGTCCCCCGGCGACGACATGGATCAGGGCCGTCACGGTCGCCAGGGCGCCCGCGACCAGGAACCATACGTTCACCGGACCTCGATCCCCTTCGCGATGATCCCGGCGATGTTCCGGGACAGTTCGGGACCGGCGGGCTCGCCGAGGATGCCCAGCCGGAACAGGATGATGGCCACGAGGGTGTCGAGCACCAGGCCGCTCTCGACGCCCCCACCGGTCTCACCGCGCTCCCGGGCCCGGTCGAAGACATCGGCCAGGCGCTGTTCGGCGGGGGCGAGGAAAGCGGTGCGGATGGTGGCGCGCAGCGTGGGCGAGGCGGCGAAGTCCGCCAACAGGCCGGGGAGCGCCGCCGCGGCGGCGGGTGCGCTGAACTCGTCGATCAGCTGCCGGACGAGGACGTCCAGGTCCCCTTCGAGGGTGCCGGTGTCGGGCACCGGGGCGGTGTCGGTGGTGGTGAACACCGCCTCGTAGACCAGCTCGGCCTTGCCGGACCAGCGGCGGTAGATGGTGTCCTTGCCCACCCGGGCCCGGGCCGCCACGGCCGCGAGGGATGTGGCGGCGTAGCCGGTCTCGGCCACCAGCTCGGCGGTGGCGGCGAGGATCGCCGCGTGCGAACGCTCGTCCCGCGGGCGCCCGCGCGGAGTCGTCTCGGTCGTCATGTCCCATGTTTACCATACGGGTCGACCCGTATGGAAAATCGTGCGGGGTGTCCGACCCGCCCCCCGTGCCCGGCGCGGGCGGCGATCCGGAAGACTTGTGGCGCCCCGGCCGGAAACCGGGTGGCCCGCGGGGAGAACCCCGGCGGTGGCGGGTATGCCGTGTTCGACCTGGTGGAGCGATCGGAAGGCTCACGTGAACGTGCTGGTGATTCTCGCCCTGCTGGCGGGGTTCGTACTCTTGGTCGCGGGAGGGGAGTCCCTCGTCCGCGGCGCCGGTTCCCTGGCCCGGACACTGGGAATGTCCTCGCTGGTCGTGGGCCTGACCGTGGTGTCGTTCACGACGTCGGCACCGGAGCTGGCGGTCAGCACCGACGCCGCCCTCTCCGGCCACGCCGGGCTGGCCGTGGGCAACGTGGTGGGCAGCAACATCGCCAACATCCTGCTCGTGCTGGGCGCGTCGGCGCTGTTCGTGCCCCTGCTGGTGAACTCCCAGGTCGTGCGCGCCGACATCCCCGTGATGGTGGTGCTGTCGGTGGTGGCGCTGCTGATGGCGCTGGACGGCAACCTGAGCCTGGTCGACGGCGGCCTGCTGTTCGCGGCCCTGGTGGTCTACGTGGCCGTCACGGTGATCGCCTCCCGCAGGCGCGCGGCCGGCGGTCCGGAGCCGGAACGGGAGGCCGCCGACGGCGACGCGCCCGCACCCGTGTCGCGTGCGAGGTCGGTCGTGCGGGACCTGGTGCTGGTGGTCGTGGGCACGGCCCTGCTGGTGGCGGGGGCCCGGCTGCTGGTGTACGGGGCGAGCGCGATCGCGGCGTCGCTGGGCGTGAGCGACCTGCTCATCGGGCTGACCGTGGTGGCGGTCGGCACGTCGCTGCCCGAGCTGGTGACCTGTGTCGTCGCCGTGGTGCGGGGCGAGCGCGACATGGCGGTGGGCAACATCGTGGGCAGCAACGTGTTCAACCTCGGCGCGGTGCTCGGCCTGACCGCCATGGTGGCCCCCGGAGGGATCGACGTCGCGGCGTCGGCCCTGCGGTTCGACCTGCCGATCATGGTGGCGGTGGCCCTGGTACTGCTGCCGATCGCCCTGACCGGGTCGGACGTGTCCCGCTGGGAGGGAGCGCTGCTCGTCGGCTTCTACGTCGCCTACATCGCGTACCTGGTACTGGCGGCCACGGAGCACGCCGCCCTGGAGCCCTTCAGCGCCGCGCTGCTGTGGTTCGTCATCCCGCTCACCGCGCTGTGGCTGGTGGTGGCGGCGGTCAACGAACTGAAGAGGCGGCGCGGGAGGGAGGGCCCTCGGGCCGAGCCCGCGCGGCCGGAGATGGCGGAGCCGGAACCCCGGTGAACCGTCGGGGCGGGGAGGGCCGGAGCCTGCCCCGCCCCGGCGGTCAGCTGCAATTGGTGCCGTTGCGGACGACCCAGTCGTCGCCGATCCGGCCGCCCCAGTCCACGCACTGCCCGGCCGCGGACAGGTACACCGGGCCCGCGTACTCGGTCCAGTCGCCCGGGTCGGTCTGCCAGGAGGTGCCGCTGCTCTGCTTGAGGGCCGCGTCCATGGAGATGCGCGCCCCCGGGTCGGAGCGGACCACCACCACGCAGTTCTTGCCGGTGGAGTCGTTGTAGGTCAGGAACACCGTCCCGCCCGGGATCGCCGCCTCGTTGACCTTGCCGTACCCGCCGCCGCACTGGCCGCCGTAGGCGACCGCGCCGACCGGGGCGGGGTTCGCGATCGTGACGACCAGGGCCAGCCCCAGCACGGCCGCGACACGGCCGGTGATCTTCTTCATCGTTCCTCGCTCGCTCGTCCGGGTCACCACGGCGGGGTCCCGGTGCCGCTGGTGCGGTGGTGCTCGACCAGGCGGGTGATGGTGACGGTGCCGTCGGCCGCCGTCGTGTAGGTGACCTCGGCCTGCACGGTGCGGCTGCCCTGGTCGGCGTAACCGGTGAGCGCGGAGGGGCTGGAGGGCACCGAACCCGCGCTGCCGTTGCCGACGGCGCCGCCCTGGCTCTGGCAGAAGCTCCAGGCGCACACCACGGTGGCGCCGTCGAGCCGGGCGTACACGCCCGCGCCGCCGTCGGGCTTGAACGCGATGACGTGGTCGCCGGAGGGCCGCGCCCCCGAGGCGCTCACGCCCGCGCCGACCAGGCCGGAGGCCGTGGTGGAGGTGCCGCCGTCGCCCTCTCCGGCCTCCTCGGCGTCGTCCTCCTCGCCGTCCTCCTCGGACGGGTCGTCGGAGGGCTCCGCGGAGGGGGACCCGCTCTCCTGCGGCTCCTCGCCGACCGGGCCCGGGCGGCGTTCGTCGCCCGCGCCCGGCTCGCCCTCGGCCGGGGTGTCGCCGCCGTCCTCGTCGGCGGAGAACCAGGCGGCGACCGGCAGGGCGTCCCAGTTGCGCGCGACCGCCACACCGCCGAAGGCGATCCCCGCGAGCAGCACCAGCGCGCCCGCACCGGCGCCGACCAGGGCGAGCACGCGCTTGGCGCGTCCCTCCCCCTTGGGCGGGGCGACCTCGAAGGTGCGCTCCGGGGCGGCCTGCACGTCCCGCCAGCTCTCGTCCACCACGGCCGCCATCGCGCCGCCCGCCATCTCGGGCGACTGCATCGGGGCGTAGGCGCGGCCGGGCGCGTTGACGGCGATGACGCCGTCCACCAGCTGCATGGCGTCGGGCCGCTGCTCGCCCTCCTTGGCCAGGGCGCGGCGGACCAGGTCCGCCAGGGGGCCGGTGAACCCGTCCATGTCGGGCTCGCCGCTGATGACCCGGTGCGCCACGGCCGCCGGGTCGCCGGTGCCGAACGGCGGCCGCCCGGTGGCCGCGTAGGCGACCAGCGCACCCCAGGCGAAGACGTCGTCGGCGGTGCTGGCGGGCTTGCCCCGGTAGTGGTCGGGGCTGATCCACCCCGGCGAGCCCATCACGGACCCGGTGCGGGTGAGCGCCGTCTGGTCGACGGCGCGGGCCACCCCGAAGTCCAGCACGCGCGGTCCCTCGGGGGACAGCACGATGTTGGCGGGCTTGAGGTCGCGGTGGGCGATGCCCACGGCGTGGATCTGCACCAGGGCCTCGGCCACACCGGCGGCCAGGCCCATGAGCAGCCGTTCCGGCAGGGGGCCGTGCTTGCGCATGTAGGCGCTGAGGGTCATGCCCCGCACCAAGGGGGTGACCAGCCAGGGGCGCTCGGCCTCGGTGTCGGCGGCCAGCAGCGGCACGGCGCAGGCACCGCCGACCCGGCGCAGCAGTTCGACCTCGCGGGCGAACCGGGCGCGGAACTCGGCGTCGGCGGAGTACTCGGGGTGGATGAGCTTGACCGCGACCAGCTCGCCGGAGGTGTCGTGGGCCGCGTACACGACCCCCATGCCCCCGGCGCCCAGCCGTTTGAGCGGCCGGTAGGGGCCGATCCGGGCGGGGTCGGTGGAGGTCAGGTCGGTCGCGGTTGCGGGCAGGGTGACTGCGTTGGGTTGGGTGCTCACGGCCGTCGACTCACAGGTCTCGTCTCTGGGGAGGGCGGCCCTCCGGCGGGGCAGGGGAGGAGGGAGTGCGCGAATGGGGATGTTCGGATCCTAACGGGCACCGGCCGCCCGCACCGACCGCCGGGGGCGGGGCGGCCGCTCCCGGTCACGGCAGCGGCACGCGCACCTGCCGTACCCGGCCGTCGCCCAGGTGGAGGTGGGCGATGCCGGGAACGATGCGCGGCCCGGCCACCCCCTTGGGCAGCCGCAGCCCGAGCACCTCGGCGTCGGACTGGGCCTGGGGGGACAGCAGCGCGCCGATCCGGTTGCGCTTGAGGTGGACGTGCCACCCGTTGAACCCGCCCTGGAGGGCGTCGTTGGTGCCCGCGGCGACGATGCCCCAGCCGGGGCCGACCATGCCGCGGGCGATGCGGGTGAACTCCTTGCCGAGGTCGCTCTGGAGGAGCAGTTCGGCGTCGTCGACCATGATCGCCGCGGTCTCGCCCTCGAACTTCCCGAGCGCCTCGTGCAGCTGCGACAGCCGCGGCTCGGCGGAGTCGATGACCGCCTGCACCCCGGGGTGGCCGCGCAGTTCGGTGAGCCGGGAGCCGCGCGGGGTGACCAGCAGCAGTTCGGTCCCGGCCGCCAGCAGGGAGCGCGCCATCACGGCCAGCATGCTGGAGCGGCCCGAGCGCGGCGGCCCGGCGATGAGGAAGGTGGGCACGCTCGCCAGGTCGGCGGTGATCGCCGACAGCTCGTTGCCGCCCACCCCCACCAGTACCTCCAGCGGCTTTCCGGCGGTGCGCCGGTAGCGGGCCGTGTCGTCGTAGGTGAGCGTGTCGGGCAGCACGTCCACGCGGAACGGGAGCGGCCCGGCGGCGGGGGCCTGCTCGGTGCGCCGCCGCACGAAGTCGGCGATCCGGCCCAGCTCCTCGGCCTGCGCCCCGCCCTGCGGGTTGCGGTTGAGCAGGGCGATCTGCACCTCCAGGGCGTCCCCGGCGCGGAAGGCCCGGCCGTCGGGGACCTCCTCGGGCAGGGAGCGGGCGTTGAGCCCGGCGGTGCTGTAGTCGGCGGGGTCGTTGCAGCGCAGGACCAGCAGCTCCTCGGTGGTGGAGGAGTACTTGGTGCGGGTGAGGATCCGGTCGCCGGCGGCGACCACGTGGATCCCGACCCCGGCGCCGTCGCGCATGAGGGTGGTCACGCCCTCCACCAGGGCGCCGTAGTTGTACTCGCCGAAGGTCTGCTCGAACACGTCGATGCGGTCGATGAACAGCACCAGGTGGGCGGGGCGCTCGGCGGCCGGCGCTCCGGGCCGGGCGCGCAGCTCCTCCAGGTCGGCGCAGCCGTTGGCGGCCAGCAGCTTCTGGCGGCGGTCCAGCTCCTCCTCCAGCCGGGCGAGCAGGCGCACCACCCGCTCCCCCTGGCCGCGCTGGGCGACGGCCCCGCAGTGCGGGAACCGCTCCAGCGGCAGCAGGGCGCCGTTGCCGCAGTCGATCCCGTACATGTGCAGGTCGCCGGGGTGGTGGGCCAGGGCCAGGGAGGCGGCGACGGTGCGCAGCGTCTGGGAGCGGCCGCTGCGCCCGGAGCCCATGACGTGCAGGTGACCGGCGCGGGCCGGGTCGAAGGTGTAGGGGTGCTGGCGCTGCCGGGCGGGCACGTCCACCAGGCCGACGGGGACGGCCCGCACCACACCGGGTTCGGCGGCGGGGGGACGGCCGCCGAGCAGCTCGTTGAGGGTGAGGCCGGTCGGCAGGGCGGGCAGCCAGGGGCTGGGCTGGCGCTGCGCGCCCACCCGCTGCGCGGCCTCCTTGACGGCGGCGACCAGCACGGTGAGGTCGGTGACCTCGACGTCGCCGGTCTGCTCCTGCCCGCCGCGCCGGGAGGCGGGGGCGGGCTGGGCCAGGTCGGACCACTTGACCGGGTGGACCTCGGGGGCGGCGGCGTCGGTGGAGGCCACCACGCGGCGCCCGCCGACCCGGCCGGACTGGAACGGCAGCAGGGAGGCGTGGCCGAGCCGGGCGTGGGCGCGGCCGGGGGTGTCGATGCCGATGTGCGCGGAGTCGGGGGCGTCGATGACGTCGCGGCTCTCGCTCTCGTCGGTCATCCGCAGGGCGATGCGCAGGTTGGTGTTGGCGCGGATGTCGTTGGTGACCACACCGCCGGGGCGCTGGGTGGCCAGCACCAGGTGGATGCCCAGGGAGCGGCCGCGCTGGGCGATGTTCACCAGGCCCTTGACGAAGTCGGGGAGCTCGCGGGCCATGGACGCGAACTCGTCGATGACCAGCATCAGGCGCGGCATCTGCGGCATGCGCGGGTCGCGGTCCAGGAGTTCGAGGTAGTCCTCGATGTCCTTGGCCCCGGCCTTGGCGAGGATGTGCTCGCGGCGGTGCAGCTCGGCGCCCAGGGACACCAGGGCGCGGCCGACCAGGTGGGTGTCCAGGTCGGTGACCATGCCGACGGTGTGCGGCAGGTCCACGCAGTCCTTGAACGCGCTGCCGCCCTTGTAGTCGACGAGCACGAACGACATCGACTCGGGCCGGTTGACCGCGGCCAGCGAGGCCACGAGCGTCTGGAGCAGCTCGGACTTGCCGGAGCCGGTGGTGCCCGCGATCAGGGCGTGCGGGCCGTCGCGGCGGATGTCCACCGAGAACGCCCCGTCCAGGCCGACGCCGAGGGTGGCGACGGTGCTGCGGCCGCCGCCCGCCCAGTGGGCGGAGATGGCCTCCCCGCTGGGGGGTTCGAGCCCGATGACGTCGAGGAGGCGGGCCGCGCGCGGCAGGGAGCCGCCGGCCTCGCCGACACTGCTGTCGCGCAGGGGCGCCAGGGCGCGGCCCAGGCGCTCGGCCCAGGCGGCGGAGGGCACGTCGGGGCGGACGTCCTCGACGTTGTCGAAGGAGGTGCGGCGCAGCCGCATCCCGTGCGGGGTGATGGTGACGACGGCCTGGCACTCCTCGGGCAGCAGGCGCTCCTCGGCGTCCAGGCACAGGGTGTGGATGCCCACCTCGGGGCCCTCGCGCAGCAGCTGGACCACACCGGGCAGGGAGCGGATGCGGCGGGCGCCGTCCAGCACGATGACGACGGCGGGCTGGTCGGCGAGGTCGCGTTTGGCCTGCTTGCGGGCCTCCAGCAGCATGAGCAGCTCGGAGATGCGGCGGGCGCAGGTGGTGGCGTCGATGCCGACCCGGTTGAGCGACAGGTGCGGGTGCTCGCCGCGCATGTGGGGCAGGTGGCGGGTCCACTTCCAGCGGTCGTGGTCGCCCTCCATGGACAGCAGGTGGATCTGGAGTTCGGCGGGGCTGTGCAGGGCGGCGAGCTGGGCGAGGAGCCAGCGTTCGAGGGCCCGGCCGCCCTCGCCCCGGCCGGCGACGCCGACCACGCCGTTGTCCTTGACGGAGACGCCGACGGGCACGTCGGTCATGTTCCAGGTGATGTCGCGGCGGTGGTCGTCCTTGGTGGGGTCGCTGAGGACCACCTTGGAGGGGAGGCTGCCGGTGCCCACGCGCAGGAGGGTGAAGTCCTCGTCGGTCTGGCGGCGCTCCCACAGCCGGGAGCGGGGGCCGGTGGCGAGCAGGAGGACGGCGGCCGGGTCGGGGCAGGTGTCGCGTAGGCGGCGCTGCTCGACGAGGAGGGCGTCACGGGCGTCCTTGGTGATCCGCTCCTTCTTCTCCTCGTACTCGGTGAGCTGCTTGTCGTAGCGGGCCTTGGTGGTGCGCCGCTGGAGGATCTGGGTGAACAGCACCGACACGGGGGCGAGCAGGCCGATGAGCAGGTACTGGGGGCGGCCCATGACGAGCGCGCTGCCGACCGCCATGGTGATGGGCAGCAGGATCATCATGATGAGCTGCACGATCGGCCGGTCCGGCGGCTCGGGCGGGGAGGGCAGCTTGAAGGAGGTCTTGGTGGGCGCCGGGTGCAGGCGGGGCGGCCGGTTGTAGTCCAGGCCGGTGCCGTCCTCGGCGGGGGCGACGGCGGCGTCGGGGCGGTGGTTGGGCCAGGCCTCGAAGAGGGTGCCGCCCAGGGTGAGCTGCTCGCCCTGGGGCCAGGGGTCCCCCTCGGCGACGGGCTCGCCCTCCAGGGCGCAGCCGTCGCCGCCGCTGGCGTCCAGGAAGGAGACGGAGCCGTCGGGGGTGACGCGGATCCGCGCCCAGTGGCCGTCGGCGTTCACCGGCAGCACCGCGGCCTCGTCGTCGCCGATGACGTAGTCGCCGGGGTCGAGGCGGACGATGCGGCCCGCGTCGGGGCCGGAGACGACCCGGACCTCCGCCGTACCGGGGGGCTCGGCGGTGGCCGGGGCCGGTCCGCCGACGCCGACGACGGAGCCGTCGAGCAGCCCGGCGTCGGCCAGGGACAGGTCCGGGTCGACGGGCCGGTCGCCCAGGTAGAGGGGGACGTCCCGGCCGGGGGTGCGGGGCAGGGTGCGCACCATCGGGTCGACGGTCTCGGCCAGCTGGCGCACGGTCGAGCCGGGGTCGGCGTCGACCAGGACGTCCAGGCGCAGGGGCGACGTCGCGACGGGACCGGAGCCGTCCGCTGCGGGACCGGTGGCCGGGGTCACGGTGAGGAGGAGGCGCACGGTGGGACTGCTTCCGCTTCTTCGGGAGATACGTGACGGGGGCCGGGGCGGCCGGGAGGGGCCGCCCCGGAACAGGCCGGGCTGGAGTCTGCTCTTGAACACTCTGCCGCGCCGCCGGGGCCGGCGGGGCGTCGGCGGGGTTCCGCAGGGGGCGCTGTGCCTTCCCGGAACCCGTTCCCGCCCCCGAAGGGCGCCGGGCACGAACCGAAGCGGAGGTCCAAAAGGGCGGGGGCTCAGCCCTTGAGGCCCTCGCCGAGCTTCTCGTCGGTCTCGCCGAACGTGGTGCCGACCTGCTTGATGTACTTGGCGACGCCCTCCAGTCCCTTGTTCACACCCTCGAAGCCGGTGTTGAACTCCTCGAAGAACGGCCGGAAGTGCTTCTCGGCGGCGGGGGTGCTGTAGCCGTCGGAGATGAGGCCGTCGACCTTCTGCTTGATGGCCTCCAGGCGCTCGGTGAACGCCTCGAACTCCTTGATGAGGGAGCCGGAGGTCTCCTCGGTCTTGTCGCTGTCGACGTTGTAGACGGGCATGGGGTCTCCCTGGGTCGTGAGGTGGGTTGTGGGGTGGTGGTCTCGTCGTCCGTGCGGTCCGGCCCGGGTCAGGCCGGAGCCGTCCGCCCGGTCCCGGCCTCTTCCTCGAACCAGAAGCGGGCGGTGCCGCTGATGGCGTCGAAGAGGTCCATGACCTCCTCCAGTTGGAGGAGGTTGGGGCTGGAGCAGCTGACCATGATCCGCTTGTCCAGCCCGGGGAGGGTGTAGGAGGTGTGCATGACCAGCGAGCGGACCAGCGCGTCGTCCATCTCGTAGTCGGTGACGCCGTAGATGCGCCCGCACACCTGCGACCCGCACCCGGGGATCTCCACGGTGGTCTTCTTCAGCCAGGTGCCCTCGCGGGCGGTGGCCGTGTCGGGATAGACGTGCTCGATCATCTTGATCGGGTCGAGGGTGTACTCGCCCCGCCCCGCCGGGAACGAGAAGACGCAGACATTGGCCATGAAGAACCCGTCGTCGTACTCCTCGAAGGCGCCGGCCGCCGCCATCAGGCCGCCCGCGGTGGCGTCCCTGGTGGCCCGGCCGATGTCGGCCAGCAGGTCGCTGAGGGCGTTGAGCTCCTCGGGGCGGTTGGCGTACGTCTTGACGGCCTGCTCGCGCATGCGGGCCACGGAGTCACCGCTCAGGTCGTACTCGGTCCATCCCTCGGGGACGGCGATGTCGAAGCCGAGGATGACCGCGGGCTCGTCCTCTTCGAAGAGGTAGGGCACGGGTGCTCCTGTCGTACTCGGTGCGGACGCCGTCAGTAGGCGAGCTGGTTGCGGTGGTGCGGGGGCGGCGGCTTCTCGTCGCCCTTGAGGGCTTGGCCCAGCTCCTCGTCCATCTCGTAGAAGGTGGTGATCACCGGGTTGAGCAGGTTGAGGAACTCGCCGAGGTCCTCGGCCTGGCGCTCGTAGTTCTTCTTGCAGTCCTTGCCGTAGTCCTTGGCGGAGTCGGACAGCCGGCGGGGGCCGATTCCCTCCGCGCGGTCCTCGGGGCTCTTGAAGTCCTCGTCGTCGCCGACGAAGGCGTTCTGGATGCGGCGCAGTGAACGCTGCATCTCTTCGAGGGCGTCGGTGTCGATCCTGACGACCTTGGCCATGGGGTTCTCCTCTCCTGCTGCCCAGTGGCGGGGCGGGGTTCTAGCCGTTCTCGCGTTCCTGGAGTTCGGCCTGTTCCCGGCGCAGGCGCCCCTGCTCCAGCCGGGCCTCCTTGTGGAGCTCGTCCAGGGTCCTGCGCTGCTCCGGGGTGAGCGGGCCGTTCTCCGCCTCGTACTCCTCGACGGCCCTGTCGTCGAGCATGGCGTCCAGAACGCCCAGCTGGTCCTCGATCTCCTCCAGCCGGAGGTAGGTCGGCTCGCGCTCCTCCAGGTACTCGTCCTTGAGGTTGTTGCGCGTGGCCTGGTGGCTCATCTCCAGGACGACGCCGGCCATCTCCCCGCTGAGCCCGTCCGTGGGCAGGCCGGGGGTGCCGGCGACCCGGCCCTCATAGCCGCCCTTGGGGACGGCCGTGGCGAGCTGCATCGCGTTCTGGACCCAGTAGCCCTTCTCGATCTCCACGTACTCGTCGAGGATGCCGAACGCCTCACGGAAGCCGTCCAGACCGAGTCCGAACGTCAGGTTGATGATGTTCTTGGAGACCTGCCAGGCCATCTCCTCCATCCTGTGGCGCACCGTGTTGGTCGGTGGCAGGACGGGGCCGCGCGCCGGGTCCACGGGGACGTTCCGGTCCGTCCGGGTACGGCCGATGTCGTTGACGTCGATGACCTCGCGGTGCCCGTCGGGTTCGGTGACGTGCACCTGGTCCTCGGTGATCCGCAGTTCGGGCCGCCCCTCGCCGCCGTCGACGCGGACGCCGCCGCGGCCGTCCGCGATCGTGATCTCGCCGTCGCGGACCTCGGTGCGCCCGGAGGGTGTCCGGGTGCCCTGGAGGTCGCCGCTGGTGAAGGAGACCTCGTCGGAGGGGCGGTGCGGGAGGCGTCCGGCCTCGCCCCGGGGGCGGACGGAGATGTTCTGGTCACGGCCGCTGCCGCCGCTCACGCCGCCACGGTCGTCGATGGTCGCGTGCCAGCGGTCGGGGCCGCCCGCGCGGGGGCCGTCCTGGGTCGGACGCACGGAGGTGCCGTCGGGACCCGTGTCCACGACACGGTCGCCGTTCCTGACGGTACGGCGGTCCCCGTCGGTGGGCACCCGGACCTCGACCCGGTCACCGCGCACGTCGACGCCGATGCCGTCGTCGGTCTCCACCCGGGTCCGGGCGTCGCCCTGCGAGACGAGCGGGCGGCCCGGGCGGTCGGCGCGGACGGTGTCCGCCCGGCCCAGACCGGACGATTCGCCGCGCCGGACGTCGGTGCGGGTGGTGCCGTCGGTGACGTGGGAGCCGTCCCGGTCGCTGCCGCCGCGCACACCGCCCGGGCCGCGGGCGGTCAGCCCGTCGGCGTCGGTGCGGACCCGGTGGGTGTCCGTCCCCACCTCGGTGGTGCCGTCCGGCCTCCGGGTGACCTGGAAGCGGTCGCCGCCGCCGTCGGAAGGCGCCGCCAGGGTGGTCTCGCCGTCGCGCGAGGTGGTCACCGTCCACCCCTGGGGGGTGTCCATGCGCAGGGCGGGCGAGGTGTCCGAGCCGCGGGTGACCGAGATACGGGTGCCGCCGCTGAGGACGTAGGGCTCGCCACGGGAGTCGGTCCGCAGCGGTGGATGGGCCCCGGCGGGGATCGGGCCGCCGTCCATGCCGTAGGAGCGGCGGGTCCCGTCCGGATGCCAGACCTGGAGCCGGTCCTCACCGTCGCGCCGGATGATGGCCATGCCGGTGCCGTCCTCGGTGCGGACCTGGCCGGGCCAGGCGTCGCTGCCCCCGATGCCGCCGTCGCCGTCGATCCGGACGTGGCCGCCCGCGTCCTGGGTGGCGCGTGGGGAGAGGGTGGCGTTGCCGGTCCGCAGGTCGATGGAGCCGTCCTGGCGGACCATGGCGCCGGATCCGGCCCCGCGCCCGACGGCGGTGCCGTTGTCCCACTGCTGGACGTCGACGCCCCGGTCCGGGTCGGTGACCCGGACCGATCCCGGTTCCGCGTCGATCCGGACGCCGCCGGAGTCGACGCTCACCGAATCGCTCCCCCGGTCATAGGTGTGCGTGGAACCCTCGCCCTCGACGCGGTAGCCGTCGGGCCCGGCCTCGGTGCGGGTACCGCCGGCGGGGTCGTCGACGCGGGTGCGCGGCGCGGGGCCGGTGCCGTCGGCGGCCGGGCGGGAGATGCTCGGCCCCGGCCCGGCGAACTCGATGTCGACGGGGTCGCGGGGGTCCTGGGTGATCCGGACGGGTTCCCCGTCGCCGGGGCGGTGGACGGAGAGGCCGTCCTCGGTGCGGATGGTGGAGCCGTCGGGGCCGCGGGAGACGGTGACGTCACCGTCGGCGGTGGGAACGGTGAGGTCGTCGCCGCGCAGCGAGGGGCCGGGGGCGCCGTCGGGGCCGGTGAGGGTGAGGCCGTCCGTCGTGGAGACGGAGGAGCCGTCGGCGCCCTCGACGCGGAATCCGCCGTCGCCCACGCGCACGGCCGTGTCCCCGATGGTGACGTTGTCGGGGGTGACGCGCATGGTGAAGGGCGCGGGTCGGCCGTCGCCGGGCGTGGCCGGGTCGTTGTCGGCGGCGCCGGAGCCATCGGTGTCGTCGCGCTGTGGTGCAGGGGTCCCGTCGGAGTCGCCGCGCACGGGTTCGGGAACCGTGGTCGGTTCGGGGCCGTCGTCGCGCATGGTGGCGGGGGTCGCGGAGACGTCCTCACCCGGGGGTGCGGGGGTGTCGGAGCGCACGGACGGCGCGCCCTCGCCGTCCGCGTCCCCGCCGCGGGTGGCGGCGGGGACCGTGAACGGGTCATCGCCGCGGGGTTGGGGCGCGTCCGACCGGGCGGGTGCGGGGGCGAACGACGGGTCCTCGCCCCGAGGAGAGGCGGGCACCGTGGAGGCGTCCCCGCCGCGCGACTCCGGCGCGTCCGCGCGGGCGGGGGCCGGAGCGGAAGACGGGTCCTCGCCCCGAGGAGAGGCGGGCACCGTGGAAGCATCCCCGCCACGGGGCTCCGGTGCGTCCGCGCGGGCGGGGGCCGGAGCGGAAGACGGGTCGCCGCCGCTCTGGGGGTCCGGGGACGTGTGCCCGCCGCCGTTCGGGGTCAGGTCCACAGTGCCGAGGTCGATCGAGTCGTCCCCCGGCCGGGTCGACCCGGCGGTCGGCAGGTCCGGGCCGTCCGGCGCCGGGTCCGCGGACCCGGAGGGGTCCGCGCCGCCGCGGTCGTAGTCGGTCTGCGTGTAGGTGTAGTCGACCCCGCCGGGATCGCTGCTGGTGTTGCTCCCGCCAGAGGGCGCGTTGAGGAACGACAGCGGCCCGCCGAAGTCCCCCCGCTCCCGCAGGACACCGGCGGTGGAGCCCGCCGCGTTGGTGCCGAACGCGCCGAGGAACTCGTGGCCGAGGTTGATGTCCTTCCAGTCGGCGGTGCCCGCGCCCAACTGGACGGCGATCGAGGACCCCATACCGACCGCGGTGTCCCGGGCCACCGCGTAGCTGATCGCCCCGGCCCGGGGACCCTCCTTGATGCGGGTGATCGCAGTGCTCACACGGGTGACCCCGCTGCCGTTGCGTACCGCGGTGGCGGCGCTGCGCAGGCGCGCCGTCGTCGGGCCCGCGACCCGGTTCGCGCCCCGGGCAGCGACCCGGCCGACGCTGCCCACACCGCGCAGCAGCGCGCCGCCCGGGACCAGCGAGATCGCGTCCATGCCCAGGGTGACGAAGGTTTCCCGGTTGAAGCCGAGTTTGCCCTCGCGGTGCAGGCTCGCGGTGCTGACCGCGAGCGCCGCGAGCACCAGCGCCACACCGATGAAGGGGACGAAGATCGCGACGAGCCCGGCGGCGACCATGACCACCGCGTAGATGAGCGGGTTCTCCTCCACCCACGTCACGATCTTGTCGAGCCAGCCCCACAGTTTCTTCGGACTGCCCTGTTTGGCGTCCTCCAGCTCCTGCTTGGCGGCGTCGACCACCTCGTCCATGTCGGTGAGGATCTTGTCGAGGCGGGCGATGTACACATCGCGGAGGGGATCGTCCCCGTCCTTCCAGTCGTCCTCGTCCTCCAGGCCGGCGTAGGCGGTCTCCGCCATGCGAGCGACCGTCGCGCTGCGCTCCCGGGCGATCTCCAGCGCGTCGCCCCACTTGTGGAGAGCGCGGTACCCGCCGTCGTAGGCGTCGTGGGCCTTGTCGAGGTACTTGGGGAGCTCCTCGATGAACTCCTTGAGGGTGTCGACCGTCTTGCCCTCACCGAGCTCTCCCCCGTCGAGCCGGCGCAGGTCCCGGGCCGCGTTCTGGGCCGACTCGGCCAGACGCTTGTAGAACCCCTCCAGTTCGCGGACGTCGGACACGACCCACGGGATGGGGTCCCTGTCCCGGTCGAAGAGCTCCCATGGGAGGTAGTCGCGGTGCTTTTCGGCCACGTTCCGCTGTACTCGCTTTCCTGGTTCCCGGGGAGGTCACGGGGGCGTGCGGGGCACGTCGGGAGGGGGTGTCGGGGCCCGGGGTCACGAGGGTCTCCGCGAATCCGTCATCATAGACTGCCACGTCCACAAGTGAACAGACGCTCCCAGGGTGTGACCGGTTCGGACGAACCTGGACGTCCCACGCGTCATCTCCTTTCACACGACCCCGCACGGACAGCCACAGGAGTAGAGCGAGTGACCCCCACACGTCTTCCGTCGGCGCGCACGGCGACGATCACGGCGGCGCTGGCCGCGGCGTTCGCCCTGGTCCCGGCGGGCCCGGTGGCCGCGGACACCGCCGACCCCTACACGATCTGCCCCGAGGTGTACTACTACGTGGTGCCCGAGGGCTCCCCCGGGCTGGACTCGATCGCGGGTCTGATCCTGGACGACGCCGAGCGCGCCGCGGAGATCTACGACCTGAACGCCGGACGGACCCAGGCCGACGGCAACGCGCTGGGCGAGGACCGCGCGGTGCTCCCGGGGTGGCGGCTGGTGGTCCCGTTCGACTCCGGGGGCGAGAACGTCTACACGGGCAGGGACCCGCTGTGCGTGGTGGCGGTGGAGAACGCCCTGGCGCTGGGCCAGGAACCGCCCTCGCCGCCCCCGCCGCCGCCCGCGTACACGCCCCCGCCCGAGGACGAGGCGTCCGCCACCGTCCAGGGCGAGGTGGTGGACCTCAACGAGGACGAGGAACCCGCGATCGACCCGCGGATCCTGGTGGCCGGGGCCGTGGGCCTGGTGCTGCTGACGCTCCTCACCCTGTTCTGGGAGCCGGTGCTGCGCGGGATCACCTGGCCGTTCCGGGCGGTGAAGAGGGCACGGGCCGCGCGGGCGCCCAAGCGCAGGCCGACCCGC
>NZ_JASFDV010000023.1 GCF_030766825.1 Nocardiopsis sp. CC223A | reverse complement strand
CACCGGCGCGGGTCAGCAGCAGCCGATGGTCACCCAGGGGCCGGTGCTGCCGCCGCCGGTGCCGTCGCAGACCCGGCGGCGCTGCCGGGATTCCCGGACACCGCCGCAGGTGGCGGAGCGGTACACGCACCGGTACTGGTAGGTGCACACGGTCGGCATGGCCTGGGCGGTGGCCTTCGGCGCGAGTCGTTCGAGGATGAGGTCGCGGAAGCGGACCAGGGGCGTGGTGTTCATGGGGAACTCCTGACTCTGTGCGGTGTCCGTGGTGCCGTGCCAGGCTCCCGGAGCCACCTTGGGTGTTTCTTGCGGATTCTTTGAATCGGCGGACCGCCGGCGAGGAGGGCCGGGACCCGATCCGGCCGGAGCGCGCAAGGGCACGGGGCCGTCCGGGTGCGGGGCGGGGGAACGCGCGGCCCCGCGGACGGTGCAACGGGGCCGCGGGGGCGGGTCAGCAGCAGCCGACGGTCACCCAGGAGCCGTAGAAGGTGTCACCGCTGTCGACGCAGACCCGGCGGCGCTGCCGGGATTCCCGGACACCGCCGCAGGTGGCGGAGCGGTACACGCACCGGTACTGGAAGTGACAGCGCTCCGCCGCCCGGGCCGTGGCCTTGGGGACGATGCGTTCGAGGATCCGCTCGCCGAGGCGAACGAGGGGTGTCGCGTCCATAGGGGAACTCCGATTCCTTCCGGTGTCCGCGGTGGTGGCCGGACGCGTCCCGGGCACCGGAGGGGGTCGCCCCGCCCCGGGGTCCGGGCCGCCGACCGGCCGTTCCGCGATGTCGGAGCATCCTCTCGGCGAAGCCGTGAACGTTCCTTGCGGAAACCTTGCTTCGGGGGTCCGCCGTGGTGGCGCGTGCGGGCGAGGGGCCGGGGCGCAGAAGAAAAGGCAGGGGTTCCGGGAACCTCCTGCCACTTTCAATCTATAGCGCACCCCGGGGCTTGCGGCAAGACCCGGGGCAGGGAGCAGAATCGTCGATCGCGGCCGTCACCTGCGGGGATCGCAGGACCCGCGAACGGGCGTACCGCCCTTCCACTGGACCGAACGGGGGACACATGATCGACGTGGTCATCGCCGGCGGGGGACCGACCGGCATGATGCTGGCCGCCGAGCTGCGACTGCACGGGGTGGGGGTGGTCGTGCTGGAGAGGGACGCCGAGCGGCCGCCGTTCGTCCGCGCGCTGGGGCTGCACGCGCGCAGCATCGAGGTGATGGACCAGCGCGGCCTGCTGGGCCGGTTCCTCGCAGAAGGGCACGAGTACCCCCTCGGCGGCTTCTTCGCCGCCATCCGCAAGCCCGCCCCCACGGGGTTGGACACCGCGCACGGCTACGTGCTCGGCATCCCGCAGACCGCCATCGACCGGCTGCTGGAGGAGCACGCCGCCGAGGCCGGCGCCGACATCCGGCGCGGCCGCGAACTGGTCGGCCTGGCACAGGACGAGGAGGGGGTGGACGTCGAACTGGCCGACGGAACGCGGCTGCGTGCGCGCCACCTCGTCGGCTGCGACGGCGGCCGCAGCACCGTGCGCAGGCTGCTGGGGGTCGGCTTCCCCGGCGAGCCCGACCGGACGCAGACGCTGCTGGGCGAGATGGAGGTGACCGCGCCGCCGGACGAGCTGCTGGCGGTGATGACCGAGGTGCGTAAGACCCATCTGCGCTTCGGTGTCGGGCCCATCGGGGACGGGGTCCACCGGCTGGTCGTGCCCGCGGAGGGGGTGGTGCGGGACCGGGCCGTCGCGCCGACCCTGGAGGACTTCAAACGGCAGCTGCGGAAGTACGCGGGCACCGATTTCGGGGTGCACTCCCCGCGCTGGATGTCCCGCTTCGGCGACGCCACCCGGCTGGCGGACCGCTACCGGGTGGGCCGGGTGCTGCTGGCGGGGGACGCGGCGCACATCCACCCGCCGGTGGGCGGCCAGGGGCTCAACCTGGGGATCCAGGACGCCTTCAACCTGGGGTGGAAGCTGGCCGCCGAGGTGAACGGCCGGGCACCGGAGGGCCTGTTGGACACCTACGGGACGGAACGGCGCCCGGTGGCGGCCGACGTGCTGGACAACACCCGCGCGCAGATGGAGCTGATGTCCCCGGAGCCGGGGCCGCAGGCGGCGCGCCGCCTGGTGTCGGAGCTGATGGACCTGGAGGAGGTGAACCGGTACCTGACCGAGAAGATCATCGCGACGGGGATCCGCTACGACGTCGGCGGGGAGGGGCACGCACTGCTCGGCAGGCGGCTGCGGGACGTGGGGCTGAAGGCGGGCGGGCGCCTGTACGGGCTGATGCACGGCGGCCGCGGACTCCTGCTGGACCGGACGGGGAGGCTGTCGGCGAAGGGGTGGCGGGACCGGGTGGACCACGTGGTCGACGACAGTGAGGAACTGGAGGGGATGGGCGTGCCCGCGGTGCTGCTGCGCCCTGACGGCCACGCGGTGTGGGTGGGGCGGGAGCAGGAGGGGCTGCCCGACGCCCTGTCGAGGTGGTTCGGCGCCGCGGCCTGAGCCTCCGGTCACGGTCGCCGGAACGGTGACCGTGGTCCGGTCCGGGCCCGTGCCGCACGGGCACGGACCCCGCGGGCGGCGCGGTGCGGCGTCGGCGGTCGCCTCGCCCCCGGGGTCCCGGCCGGTCAGGCGAAGTCGACGGTCTTCTCGGTGTGGATCCCGTCGACGGTGCCCACGACGGGGCCGGCGCCGGGTCCGGCGCGGTGCGCGTGCGCGGACCCGGCGGCGTCCCGCGCCCGCGACCCCCTACCCGGGAACGCGCCGGGCATGGCACACTCGTCGCGTGTTCGAGCCCGAGGCGGTCCCCCCGGCCGGTGTGCCGCCGACCCGTCCGATTCTCGGGGGCTTCCACCCCGACCCCACCGTCTGCCGGGTCGGCGATGTCTTCTACCTGGCGTGTTCGAGCTTCGAGTACGCGCCGGGGGTCCCCCTGTTCCGGTCCCGGGACCTCCTCGCCTGGGAGCCGATCGGCCACGTGATGGACCGCCCCGCGCAGCTGCCGGCCGGCGCGGGCCCCTCCGGCGGCGTGTACGCCCCGACCCTGCGCCACCGTGACGGGACCTTCTTCCTGGTGACGACCGACGTCTCCGCCGGCCCCGGCCACCTGCTGATGACCGCGACCGACCCCGCCGGGCCGTGGTCGGACCCCGTGCGCATCCGCGGAGCGGGCGGGATCGACCCCGACCTGGTGTGGGACGAGGCCGGCCGGTGCCTGCTCACCTGGTCCGACGGCGGTATCCGCCAGGCCGTCCTGGACCCGGCCACCGGCGGGCTGCTGTCCGAGCCGCGCACCCTGTGGAGCGGTACCGGCGGCAGGGACCCGGAGGGACCGCACCTGTACCGGGTGGGCCGGTGGTGGTACCTCGTGATCGCCGAGGGCGGGACCGGTCCCGGGCACGCGGTCACGGTCGCCCGGGGCCCATCCCCGCAGGGGCCGTTCGAGGCCTGCCCGGGCAACCCCCTGCTGACCGCCCGGGGCACCCCCGGGCCGGTCCAGAACACCGGCCACGCCGACCTGGTCCAACGCCCCGACGGGTCGTGGGCGATGGTGTTCCTCGGTGTGCGGCCCGCGGGCTCCTTCCCCGGCTGGCACGTGCTGGGCCGGGAGACGTTCGCCGCCGACATCGCCTGGCTGGACGGCCGGCCCGTGGTCTCGGGCCCGCTCGAACCGCCGCCGCGGCCGCCGGTCCGGTCGGTCCTCTCCGACGGCGTGATCGGTGTCGACTGGGTCGGGGCCGGCGTCTTCCCCGACCGGGTGCTGCGGTGGTCGGGCGACCGGTGGCGGATGACCCCGCCGGGCCCCGGGCGGGCGTTCGTCGGCCGCCGCCAGGAGCACACCACCATGACCGCCCGGGCGGCCGTCACCGCGGACGGCGGGACCGGCGCCCTGGAACTGCGCATCGACCCCGCCCACCGGTTCGCGCTGGAGGTCGACGCGCACCGGGTGCGCGCCGTGGCACAGGCCGGACCGCTCACCACCGTGCTCGGGGACCTCCCCCTGACGCCGGAGACGGTGCTCGAACTGCGTGTGATCCCCCCGACGGCGCCCCTGCACAGCCGGGAGCGGGGCCCGGACGTGGTCGTCGCCGGGGTCCGCACCCCGCGGGGAGCCGTCGAACTGGCCCGGCTGGACGGACGGTACCTGTCCACGGAGGTGGCCGGGGGGTTCACCGGCCGCATGGTCGGCGTCTCCTGCACCGGAGGCGGGATCGAGGTGCGCTCCGTGGAGTACCTGGGCGGTACGTGACCGCGAGCCGCCACCGCTGTTGTGGGGACGGGGTGCGGGGGTTCCGCGGCCGCAGGCGGGGCAGGGGACGGCGACGGGGTCCCCGCCGGGGGCGAGGCGGATGACGGTCCGGTAGCGGGGCGAGTCCCTGTCGGGGTTGCAGTGCTCGTTGTCGCGTTTGGGGGCGGGGAACCGCTCGTCGGCGCCGGGCGGGCCCGGGAGCCGCCATGGTGTCGGTGCACCGGGCGGCTCCGACTTTTTCCGTGACGCGGGTGTCACGGAGCGGAGTTATGGGGAAATGCCGGCGCCTTGGACGGCGCGGCGGGGCCGAATGTCATATCTGTGTTCGAATCCCGGCCGGGCCGGGTTCACAGCCGCCGGTACATGATGTGCAGCCCCACGAATCCCCGCTGCGGGTGGTCGAACCCCTCCGGCAGTGTTCCGACCACCTCGAACCCCAGCGACCGGTACAGGCCCACCGCCCGCTCGTTCCCCTCCACCACCGCGTTGAACTGCATCCCGCGGTACCCCGCGGCGCGCGCCCAGTCCAGCGAGTACTCGCACAGGGCCCGCCCCACCCCCTTGCCGGAGTGCTCGGGGTCGACCATGTAGCTCGTGCTCGCGATGTGCGAGGCGTTGCCCCCGTGGTTCCGGTTCATCTTGGCGGTGCCCAGAACGCGGCCGTCGCCGTCCACCGCGACCACCGTCCGGTCCGGCTCGGGGAGGAGCCACATGTCGCGCGCGGTCTCCTCGTCCAGGTCGGTGGGGTAGGTGAAGGTGTCGCCGGCGGCGACGATCCGGTGGAGGAAGGGCCAGATGGCGGGCCAGTCGGCCGGGAGCGCGGTGCGGATCTGCATGGCGGACAGTGTGCTGTCCGGGTTCATGCCCCCGCAAGCCGTTTGTGGTTCCGTGGCCGAAGTACGGTGAATCTACGTCGTACAGGTGGCGGTTAGGCGATACGGAACCGAGAAAACCCGAAGAGGAGTGCGGCTGCGCCGCACACCCCCTCCTACGCCCCCAGTGCCCGCAGCAGGTAGGGGAGCAGCCGGTCCGCGATGTCCTGCCCCGGCCGCTCGCCCGGTGCGTGCGGGACCAGGAACGTGTGCGTCACCATCGGCCCGATGATCAGCTCGCCCACCACCGCCGGGTCCTCCACCGGCGGGATCTCCCCCCGGTCGGCCGCGCGGGCCACGATGGCCGCCACCCGGTCCTGCAACGGCGCCACGTACTCGCTCACCAGCACGTCGGCCAGCGCCCGGTTGTGCGCCGCCTCGCCCAGGATGGCGCGCAGCAGCTGCCCCGAGGGGCCGTCCAGGGCGGTGGCCTTGTCGTGCAGCAGCACGCCCAGGTCCGAGCGCAGGCCCCCGGTGTCGCGGTCGGGGCCCAGGTCCTCGCACCACACCGCCGCGGCCTCGACCACCAGGTGCTCCTTGGAGCGCCAGCGGCGGTACAGGGTGGCGGTGGAGACGCCGGCGCGGCGGGCGACGGCGGCGGTGGTCAGTCCGCCGTAGCCGTGCAGGCGCAGCTCGTCCAGGGTGGCGTCCATCAGCGCGCGGTCCCGGGCTGCGTCCCTCGGCCTGCCCCGGCGGGGCGTCGTCTCCGGCAGATGGTCGGTGGTCATGGAGGCATCCTATGTTCCCTGGTCAAAACGAAAAGGTTTCGTTTAGTATCCGGGTATGACGAACGACACCCCTGGCACCCCGACCGTCCGACAGGCCACCGTCCAGACCGCCGCCCCCGCGCCCATCGACGGCGACGCGGCGGCGGAGATCGCCGCGCTCGTGCGCGGCCTGCGCGCCGCCTTCGCCTCCGGCCGCACCAAGCCCATCGGCTGGCGCCGCGCCCAGCTGCGGCAGCTGCGCGCCCTCCTGGTCCAGGAGCGCCCCGCTCTGGAGAAGGCGCTCAAGTCCGACCTGGGCAAGAGCCCCGTCGAGGCGCACACCACCGAGATCGGTTTCGTCATCAACGAGATCGACCACACGCTCAAGCACCTGGCCTCGTGGCTGCGCCCCCGGCGCGTGCCGGTGCCGATGGCGCTGGCCCCCGCCAAGGCCCGCACGGTCCGCGAGCCGCTGGGCACGGTGCTCATCATCAGCCCGTGGAACTACCCGGTCAACCTGGCGCTGGCACCCCTGGTCGGCGCCCTGGCCGCGGGCAACGCGGCGGTGCTCAAGCCCAGCGAGCTGTCCCCGGCGACGTCGGCGCTGCTGGCCGACCTGGTGCCCCGGTACCTGGACTCGGAGGCCGTCGCCGTGGTCGAGGGCGGAGTCCCCGAGAGCACCGCACTGCTGGAGCAGCACTTCGACCACATCTTCTACACCGGCAACGGCCAGGTGGCCCGCATCGTGATGGCGGCCGCGGTCAAGCACCTGACCCCGGTCACCCTGGAACTGGGCGGCAAGAGCCCCGCCATCGTGGAGCCGGGTGCGGACCCGGCCGCCACGGCGCGGCGGCTGGCGTGGGGCAAGTTCACCAACGCCGGCCAGACCTGTGTGGCGCCGGACTACGTGCTGGCGATCGGTGACACCGCCGAGGCGCTCCAGCGGGAGCTGGCGGCCGCGATCACCGAGATGTTCGGTACGGACCCCAAGGCCAGCGGCGACTACGGGCGCATCGTCAACGAGCGCCACTTCGACCGCCTGGTCGCGCTGCTGGAGAGCGGCACGGTGGTGGCGGGCGGCCACCACGACCGCGACGACCTGTACATCGCGCCGACGGTGCTGGGCGACGTCTCCGCCGACAGCCCGGTCATGGCCGAGGAGATCTTCGGCCCGATCCTGCCGGTGATCGGTGTCCCGGACCTGGACGCGGCGATCGCGTTCGTCAACGAGCGGGACAAGCCCCTGGCCCTGTACGCGTTCACGGAGTCGGAGGAGACCAAGCGCCGGCTGACCACGGAGACCTCCTCCGGCGGCCTGGGCTTCGGTCTGCCCATCGCGCACCTGGCCGTGCCCGACCTGCCGTTCGGCGGGGTGGGCGAGAGCGGCATGGGCGCCTACCACTCGACGGCGTCCATCGACACGTTCTCGCACACCAAGTCGGTGCTGGACAAGTCGCTGGTGCTGGACACCATGCGGGTGGCCTACGCGCCGATCACGGACCTGAAGGAGAAGATCCTGCGGCGGATGCTGTAGGCCCGGAGCGCGGGCGGGCGGCCAGGGCGTGTTCCGCGGATGCCCACCCTGCTGCGCGGCGCCCCGGCACATCCCCCGCCGCGTTCTCACCGGTCGGCAGGAGAACCCGCCCCGACTCCTTCTCCGGCCCTGCGGTGCAGGCACCGGGACCCCGCTCGCGACGAGCGGCGTCCACGGAGCACGTCCTAGCGTGCGTCGGTGATGGCGACGCCGGGCTCCAGGTCGTTTCCGGTCAGTTCGGAGACGGTCACGAAGGTGTAGCCGTCCTCGGCGAGCCCGTCGAGGATGCCGGGGACGGCGTCGACGGTGCTCTCGTGGATGTCGTGGAAGAGGACGACGCTGCCCCGGTCGGTCTGCTCCAGGGTGACGTCGGTGACGGCGCCGGTGTCGCGGCTCTGCCAGTCGAGGGTGTCCACGTCCCACAGGACGATGGGCTTGTCGATGGCCTCGCGTGCGGTGTCGTTGAGGGAGCCGTAGGGCGGGCGCATGGTGGTGGGCTTCTCGCCGGTGATGTCCTCGATGGCCTTGTCGGTGCGTTCGAGGTCGTCCTTGATGGCGGAGCCGGACAGGGTGGCCAGGTCGTCGTGCTTCCAGGTGTGGTTGCCGATCTCGTGGCCGTCGTCGGCCATGCGCTCCACGGTGTCGGGGAAGTTCCCGACCTTGGAGCCGAGCACGTAGAAGGTGGCCTTGGCGTCGTGGTCGGCGAGGGCGTCCAGGACCGTGTCGGTGTACTGTCCGGGGCCGTCGTCGAAGGTCAGGGCGACGCACTTCTCCTTGGCGCAGTCCGGGGCCGCGATGCTCTTGGCCTCGGCCTGTAGAGCGGTGTCCGCCGCGGTGGGCGAGGCGGGGATCAGGAGGGCGGCCAGGGCGAGTCCACCGGTGGCGGCCAGGGCGATTTTGGGTTTCGGAAAGGTAACGTTCACGCAGGAGAATGTATGCGAGCCCGTGACCTGGGGAAAGGGAAAATCCCACGAAGTGACGAACCGCTCTTTAAGCCCATAGGGGAATGAAATGCGCAAACCCCCGCCACGGCGGGGGTCCGCGCGCCCGGCGCCTCAGCCCGCGCGGGCGTCGGTGAACACGTCGCCCGGAGCCAGCGACTCCAGCCCGAACAGGTCGCCGACGGTCACGAAGTGGTACCCCCGCCGGTGCAGCCCCTCCAGCACCTCGGGCACGGCGTCCACCGTGCTCGGGTGGATGTCGTGGAAGAGCACCACACTGCCCGCCGTCGTGTGCGTCAGCGCGTGCTCGGCCACCTTGGCGGTGTCGCGGCTCTGCCAGTCCATGGTGTCGACGTCCCACAGGATCAGCGGCTGGTCCACGGCCCTGCGCACGGTCCCGTTGAGCGACCCGTAGGGCGGGCGGACCGTCAGCGGGTCCGATCCGGTGACCGCCCGTATCGCGTCGTTGGTGCGCGTGATGTCGTCGACGACCTGCGCCTCCGACTTGGCCGCCAGGTCGTCGTGCTTCCAGGAGTGGTTGCCCATCTCGTGCCCCTCGGCGTGGGTGCGCTCCACCACCTCGGGGAACTCCTCCACCAGCGAGCCCAGTACGTAGAACGTGGCGCGGGCGTCGTACCCGGCCAGCATGTCCAACAACCGCTCGGTGTCCTCGCCCGGGCCGTCGTCGAAGGTCAGCGCCACGCATTTGAGCCGGGAGCAGTCCAGGCTGTCGCCCTCGACCGACAGCTCCCCGCCCAGCGGGAAATCGGGTTCGCCGGACAGGGCCGCCTCCCGTGCGTGGTAGCCCAGTTCCGACAGCAGGTCCTCGGCGTCCTCGGGCTCCACCGGCAGCAGGACCTCGCCGACCCGGCCGGCCCCGGGCACCTCGCCCGGCTCCATGCGCACCGCCAGTCCGCCCGCGGTGCTGAAGGCCAGGTCGGCCAGGGGCGAGCCCGCCCACAGCTCGGCGGCGCGCAGCGCCTGCTCGGGGTCGGACAGGTCCAGCGGGGCGGTCTCCTCCCCGACGGGGTCGGGGGAGGGCGGGACGCCGCCCGCGCCGGCCTCGCCGGGCCCGGAACCCCCCGCCTCCTGCCGGGCGGCGCGCTGCGCCACCTCGCCGACCAGGCCGGGCAGCTGCTCGGTCGGCATGTCGTAGCCGTCCTCCAGCACGTCGGCGATGGCCAGGTGGGCGCGTTCGATGGCCGCCTCGTCGCGGAACAGCGACGTCCAGGGCAGCACGGTGTCGTGCTGCGCGTCGTACCACAGGGTGCGGGCGCCGAAGGTCTCGTTGACCCCGGCCCTGGTGGTCTCGGTGACACGGATCCCCACCACCCGCGGCGAGGCGGCCAGCACGGTCGTGTCCTGGAACAGCTCGGGTGTACCGCTCTCGGGCAGGGCTTCCAGGAATTCGGTCTGTCGCTCGGCCATGGAGGTGTGGATCTCCGCGGTCAGCGGATGGCCCGCGCCCAGGATCGGGTAGCGGTATTCGACCGTGCCGGCGCCGGTGGCCACCGAACGGGTTCCCACCTGTACCGCAGGCCATGCGTCGAGTGGTATCCGCACGGCTTCGGCGTAGGGCAGGGCCTGTTCCGCGGTGTGGCAGCCGGGTACCAGGAGCAGGCCCAGCGCGGCGGTGACGGCGAGTTTTCGGCTAATCGAGGTGGCAAGCACGAGGGGACCATATCGAAGGGGTCGCCGAAAGAATAATCAGAGCGCGCCCGATTGGATACCCTCTGTCATGATTTTTGGGAAGACTGAACAAACGCGAGCGGGAGAACCTGAGGGTCGTCGCGTGCGTCCTAACCCCTAGCGTGGTCTCCGCTCCACGCATCTGTTTCGAAAGGGACTCATGAGCTACGGTCCAGGCCCCGGACAGCCGCCCAACGACGGCACCGGAGGATATCTCCCCCCGCCTCCGGGAGGAACCGGCGGTTATCCCCCGCCGGGCGGCGGTTACCCCCCGCCGGGCGGGCCCGGCGGCTACCCGCCGCCACCGCCCGGCGGCCCCGGCGGCTACCCCCCGCCGCCGCCCTCGGGAGGCTACGGCCCCCAGGAACCGCCCTTCAGCATGGGCGCGGCCATCGGTGCGATCATCGCCAACGTCCTCGCCGTGTGCGTGTGCTGGCCCTTCGCCATCGTCGGCCTGATCCTGGGCATCATCGGCGCGGCCACGGCGACCAGCAGCCCCAAGTCCGCCAAGACGTGCACCATCATCTCCTGGGTGCTGTTCGGCGCGGGGGTCGTGATCGGGGTCGTCTACCTGCTCCTGTACGGGGTCGGGTACATGGGTACGTGGTGACGCCGCCCACGTACTGATCCCGGTCGGCCGGCCCCCGGTCGGCACGGCCCGTCGACGCGGCGGGCGCGCGGCCCCCGCGGCTGCGCGCCCGCCGTTCTCCTGTCCGGCTCAGACCAGGGTTCCGGCCACCGCGGCGACCACCTCGCGCACCCGGGCCAGCACCGCGGCGTGGTCGTCGACGGAACCGGTGCGGGGCAGGTGCACGTGCCCCGCCGGGATCGAGGACCCGGCCCGGTCGCGCAGCAGGGTGTTGCGGTAGGCGACCTCGTTGGACAGGTAGTCCCCGCCGCCACCGCGCCGGGCCGCCGAGCCCGGGGTGGGCCCGTCGGGGCGCACGACCGGTTCACCGCCGCCCGCCGGGACCTCGGTGACCTCGGTGTTGATCACCACCGGCCCCCCGACCCGGGCGGCGATCTCCGCCACCGGCAGGGTGGAGCGTGTCCACTCGGGGGCGTCCCCGGGCAGGGCCCGGCCGGTGCGCGCCACCCCCAGGTTGTCGGTGCCGCCGCCGCGCCACACCCCGTTCCACACCTCCAGGTCGAACCGGTCGGGGCGGCCGCGGCTGAGGGTGATGACCGCGTCGGCCTCCCCGTGGTGGACCCGGCCCAGGGCCTCCTCCACCAGGCCCGCGTCGAAGTCGGCCCAGCGGACCGGGAAGATCGCGGTGCGCACCACGGCGGTGCGCCCGCCCACGGGGAAGGTCCACCCGTTCAGGTCCAGGGCGGCGGCCCCCGACGGGTTGGCGCGGGCGGGGTCCTCGTCCAGGCGGAAGGGGTCGAACCCGGTGACGACGATGCGCAGCAGGCGCTCGCCGGGCGGGAAGAGCAGTTCGGTGATACCGCGCGAGGCGGTCTCCAGCAGGTGGAGGAGCCCGGCGCGGTCCTCGTCGGCCAGGTCGAAGGCGGGCCGCCAGGTGCGCAGGCGGGCGGCCAACAGCAGCCGGGCCCAGTACAGGGGGCGGTCGTCGACCGTTCCGGCACCGGTGCGGACGGCCTCGGTCCACAGCCGCGAGGCGTGGGCGGCGACGGCCTGGCGGGCCGCCTCGGTGTCGGCGGCGTCGTTGAGGTCGGCGGTGAAGAGGGGGACGGCGGCTCCGAACCCGGAGCGTTCGAGGATCTTCCGGGGGGCGTCGAGGTCGGCGCGGTCCTCTTCGGGGGTGGTGTCGTGGTGCACGGGATCGCTGTCTGTCTCGAAGGCGGCCGGTGCGGCCGGGGGATGGGCGCTCGCGAGTCTAACGTCGCGGGGGGACGCCCCGGGGGGCGGGGATCGGGTGCGCCGCGAAACCTGGACGGTGGGGCTGGACCGGCGGCCTCGGACTTGGCAGGGTGTTGAGTGTCCTGCCCCCTCTCGACGAAGAGAGTCGCACATGCACACTTCCGGACTCCCCGACACCGAACACCTCGCCGAGCGTGCCAGGGAGGCGCTGGCCCGGTGCGGCATCGACCGGCTGCGCGAGCCGGTCGGCGCCGCCGGAGCCGCGCGGACCCCCGTCACCGGGGGGATCCTGTTCCCCGTGGAGTTCGACACGGCGGCCTCCGCCGAGCGGGCGGTGGCGGCCGCGCACGCCGCCTTCCCGGCCTGGCGGGACACCCCGGCGCCGGTGCGCGGGGCGCTGGTGCGCCGCCTGGGCGAGCTGCTGCGCGAGCACAAGGGCGACCTGGCCGAGCTGGTGACGATCGAGGCGGGCAAGATCCGCTCCGAGGCGCTGGGCGAGGTCCAGGAGATGATCGACGTCTGCGAGTTCGCGGTGGGCCTGTCCCGCCAGCTGTACGGGCGGACCATGCCCTCGGAGCGTCCCGGGCACCGGCTGATGGAGACCTGGCACCCGCTGGGCGTGGTCGGGGTGATCACCGCGTTCAACTTCCCGGTGGCGGTGTGGTCGTGGAACACCTGTATCGCCCTGGTGTGCGGTGACACGGTCGTGTGGAAGCCCTCGGAGCTGACGCCGCTGACGGCGCTGGCCTGCCACGCGCTGCTGATGCGGGCCGTGCGGGAGACCGGGGCGCCGACCGACGTCCACCGTGTGGTGCTGGGGGACAGGGCGGTGGGCGAGGCGCTGGTGGAGGACGCGCGGGTGGCGCTGCTGTCGGCGACCGGGTCCACGGCGATGGGCAGGGCGGTGGCGCCGCGGGTGGCGGCGCGGATGGGCCGGTACCTGCTGGAGCTGGGCGGCAACAACGCCGCCGTGGTGGCCCCCTCGGCCGACCTGGACCTGGTGGTGCGCGGGAGCGTGTTCGCCGCGGCGGGCACGGCCGGGCAGCGCTGCACGAGTCTGCGCCGCCTCATCGTGCACGAGGACGTGGTGGAGGAGGTCGCGGAGAAGATCGCGGCCGCCTACCGGCAGTTGGAGGAGCGCATCGGCGACCCGTTCGCCGAGGAGACGCTGGTGGGTCCGCTCATCGGCGAGCGCGGGTACACGGCGATGCGCGACGCGCTGGACCGGGCCGAGGCCGACGGCGGCCGGGTGCTGGTCGGCGGGGCGCGGCGGCTGGAGCAGGACGCCAAGGACGCCTACTACGTGGAGCCCGCCGTGGTGCGGATGCCGGGGCAGACCGAGGTGGTGCGCCAGGAGACGTTCGCGCCGATCCTGTACGTGCTCACCTACCGCACCCTGGAGGAGGCGGTGGAGCTGCACAACGGGGTCCCGCAGGGGCTGTCCTCGGCGATCTTCACGCGCGACCAGCAGGAGGCGGAGCGGTTCCTGTCCTCGGCGGGGTCCGACTGCGGGATCGTCAACGTCAACATCGGCACCTCGGGTGCGGAGATCGGCGGGGCGTTCGGCGGGGAGAAGGACACCGGCGGGGGCCGCGAGTCGGGTTCGGACTCGTGGAAGGCGTACATGCGCCGGGCCACCAACACGGTGAACTTCGGCGGTGAGCTGCCGCTGGCGCAGGGGGTCCGCTTCCTTTAGGACGCCGGTGGGGCGGTCCCGCCCGGGGCCGCCCCGTTCCCCGGGCACGGGCCTGCCCGAAAAAATGTTTGTGCTCAATCTTGTTGTGGACAATTGAACCCTGCTACGGTATGACCGCACCGACGGGACGGGGAGGAGAGACCATGGCCGAGACCGAGTACGACCCGCTCGCCCTGGACAACCAGCTGTGCTTCTCCCTGTACGCCGCCTCCCGGGCCCTGACCGGGCTCTACCGGGAGCTGCTGGGAGACCTGGGCCTGACCTACCCCCAGTACCTGGTCATGCTCGCGCTGTGGGAGCACGGAACCCTCAGCGTCAAGGGGCTCAGCCGGGTCCTGCACCTGGACTCGGGCACCCTGTCGCCGCTGCTGCGCCGACTGGAGACCGCGGGGGCGATCACCCGCACCCGCAGCGCCGCGGACGAGCGCGTCGTCGAGATCGGGCTCACCGGGCACGGTGCGGCGATGCGCGAGCGGGCCCTGGGCATCCCCGGGCAGCTTGTCTGCGCCGCCGAGATACCGGCCGGCGACGCCCGTGAGCTGATCTCCGTCCTGGACGGGATCACCCGTTCGGTCGAGCGCGCGGCGGCCCGGCGCGCCTGCGGCGCACAGGGATGAGGGCCACCCGACCGGCCGACACACACCGAGACGGGCTCCGTCCGGAGCCCCGAGGAGAGGAATCCATGGCATACGACGTCATGTACACCGCCCAGGCCACCGTCACCGGCGAAGGCCGCAAGGGACACGGCACCACCGCCGACGGCCGCCTGGACGTGGAGCTGTCCGTGCCCAAGGGCATGGGCGGCGACGACGGCCCGGGCACCAACCCCGAGCAGCTCTTCGCCGTCGGCTACGCCGCGTGCTTCCACGGCGCGCTCAAGGCCGTCGCCCGCAAGGACAAGACGAACGTCGACGGGTCCACCATCGAGTCGCACGTCAGCCTGGGCAAGTCCGACGAGGGCCTGGACCTGGAGGTGGAGCTGGACGTCACCATCCCCGGGGTCGACCAGGCCAAGGCCGAGGAACTGGTCGAGGCCGCCCACCAGATGTGCCCCTACTCCCGGGCCACCCGCGGCAACATCGAGGTGAAGCTGTCGGCCAAGGCCGTCTGAGCCGACGCCGTACACGAAGGGGGCGCCCCGGCGGGGCGCCCCCTTCTCCGTGCCGCGGCCGGGCCCGGGGCCGTACGACCCCGGGCCCGGCCGTCACCTTCAGGCGGCGGTGTCCAGCAGCAGCAGCCGGTCCAGGATGTCCTGGAGGGTGACCAGACCGATGGTCTCGCCGTCCTCCTCCACCAGGGACAGGTGGCTGCGGCTCTCCCGCATGGTGCTCATCGCCGAGTACATCGGCGTGCCCGCGGGCAGCGTCAGCACCGGGCGCATCAGGTCCGCGGCGGTCGTCCCCGCCGGGCTCGTCAGCGCCTCGCGCACGTGCAGCACGCCCACCGGAACCCCGCCGTCCATGACCACCAGGCGCAGGTGCGAGGACTCGCGGGAGACCCGCTTGATCTCCTCCACACCGTCGTCGGGCTCCACCGAGGCGATCTCCTCGCTGGGGGTGACGATCTCGCTCAGCGGACGGGAGTTGACCTCCAGCGCCGTGGCCAGCTGGTCACGGCGCTCGGAGTCCAGCGCACCGGCCTTGGCCGAGTGCTCCACCAGCTCCCGCACGTCCTCGGGGTTGTGGCCCGAGTGCATCTCGTCCACGGCCTCGACCCCGAACCGGTGCAGGCACCAGTTGGCCATTCCGTTCAGGGCCAGCAGCAGCGGACGGGTGAACCACATGAACGCCCGCATCGGGATCGCCAGCATGATCGCCGACTTCTCCGGGTGCGAGATCGCCCACGACTTGGGGGCCATCTCGCCCACGACCAGGTGCAGGAACGTCACCACGACGAGCGAGAGGACGAACGACACCACGTACCCCACCGCGCTGGGCAGGCCGCCGAACAGCGGCTCCAGCAGGTGGTGCACCGCGGGCTTGGAGATCGCGCCCAGCGCCAGCGCGCACAGCGTGATCCCCAGCTGGGAGCCGGCCAGCAGCAGCGACAGGTCCCGGGCGCTCTTGACGGCCGCCCGTGCCGAGGCGCTGGTCTTGGCCGCCTCCTCCAACCGGTAGCGGCGGGCCGCCACCAGCGCGAACTCGATCGCGACGAAGAACGCGCTCAACGCGATGATGACGACGGTCAGCGCCAGCGCCACCCAGATGTTCATGTCGCTCATGCGCGCACCTCCTCGGCCCGGTCGGAGTCGGCCTCGTGCAGGCGCACCTCCACCGTGTGCGGCACGTGCCGCTGGACGGAGGACACCCGCAGGGTCAGCGCCATGTCGGGGTCGTCGTCATGGGCGCTGGCCGGACGCGGCAGCGCCAACGCGATGGTGTCGCCCACCTGCGGCAGCCGGTGCAGCTCGTGGATGACCAGACCGCCCAGCGTCTCGTAGTCGCCCTCGGGTAGGTCGTGCTCGATCAGCCGCTCCACCTCGTCGATGTGCAGTCCGCCCGGGACCAGGTAGGAACCCTCACCGTCCAGGTGGGCGGGGGCCTCCTCCTCCGGGGTGTGCTCGTCGGCGATCTCGCCGACCAGCTCCTCGGCCAGGTCCTCGGTGGTGATCACACCGGCCAGGCCGCCGTACTCGTCCACCACGCAGGCGAACTCCTCGTTCGCCTCGCGCAGCTGGTCGAGCACGCCCGGCAGCGGCAGCGACGCCGGGACCATGACGGTGGGCCGGGCCACCTCGCTGACCTTGACGTGCTCCAGGTCGCGGTCGCCGAGCGCGAGCACGTCGCGCAGGCAGATGACGCCGACGATGTCGTCGACGCCGTCGCCCAGGACCGGGAAACGGGAGTGGTCGGAGGCCATGAGCTCGACGACCCGGCTGACCGGGTCGCCCTCCTCCACGGTGGACACCTCCGGACGCGGGATCATCGCGTGCCCGGCGGTGCTCTCGTGGAAGTCCAGGGTGCGGTCCAACAAGGTGGACAGCTCCGCGGGCAGGTCGCCGCTCTCCTTGGACTCGGCGATGATGCTCTCCAGGTCGCGCGGGGTCGCCGCGTGCTGGACGTCCTCCACCGGTTCGATCCGGGCCAGCTTCAGGATCAGGATCGCCGCCTGGTCGAACAGCCAGATGACCGGGCCGAAGACCTTGAGGTAGATCCCCGTGGACAGAGCCAGGGAACGTGCCACCGGCTCGGGCCGGGCGATCGCCAGGTTCTTGGGGAAGAGCTCGCCGAAGACCATCTGGACGACGGTCGAGAACAGCAGGGCCAGCACGGTGCCGATGGCGACGCCGATGCCCGTGGGCACCCCCACGCCGCCGAGGAGCTCGCCGATGCCCTCACCGATCAGCGGCTCGGCGACATAACCGACGAGCAGAGCGGTGACCGTGATGCCCAGCTGGGCACCGGAGAGCATGAACGATGTGCGATTGGTGATGCCCAGCGCCCGTTTGGCGCCGGCGTCACCCGCCGAGGCCCGCGCCCGCAGGCGGGAGCGGTCCACGGCCATGTAGCCGAATTCCTGGGCGACGAAGTATCCCGTCGCCACGGTGATCAGGAAGACCACCAGAATCCCCAGGCCGATACTGAGAACGGTGCTCATCATCGGGCACGCACCGCCTGGGCGATGTTCCCGGCGCGACCGGGAACGGTTCTACGAGGGCGCGTGCCCCCGGGAGAAGGAGGCTCGTCGGTTTCGGGGCCGCAGCATCCCTGGGGGATGCTGTCGGTACTTCGGGACGGGTCCACTTTTCCTCTCTCTGCGCTGGTGCGCTCAGGTGATGCCGTTCATGGTACGGCTGTGACAGGTGGGAGGCCTGCTACGCGATCAAGGACGAAGGACGGCGGGGAAAAGTTCCCGCCACCTGATCAGTTCCCGATCGGGGCGTTCGCCTCACCACCGAGGGAGGCCCACTCGCGACGGCGGGCCTCGGCGAGCGCGATCGCGGTGGCCACGGCCACGTTCAGCGATCCCACCCGCCCGATCTGCGGGATGTAGGTGACGGCGTCCGCGCCCGCCAGCAGGGCGGGGGAGCAGCCGTGGTCCTCGGCGCCGACGGCCAGGCACACGTCGTCGTCGAGCGGGGCGGCGTGCAGCGGCACGGCCCCAGAGGCCAGTTCCAGGGCGACCACCTTGTACCCGTCACCGCGGGCGGCGGCCAGCGCCTCGGCGGTGGAGCCCACCCGGACGTGGTCCACCTTGGCGGCGGTGCCCAGGGCGGTCTTGCCGACCTTGGGGTCCAGCGGGTCGGCGCTGTTGCCGGCGAGCCAGAGGCGGTCCACACCCAGGGTCGCGCAGGTGCGCAGGATCGAACCCAGGTTGTAGGGCTGGGTGACCGACTCGACGATCAGGGCGAGGCGTCCCCCGGTGCTCCTGCGCCACTGGCGGTTCAGGCGTTTGACGTCGGTGGGGCGCAACTGCGTGCTCAACTGCGGTGTGTTCCTCGGCGGTACGTGAATGGTCACCCGGGACCGGGTGTGCGCACCAGGTTACCGGGCGGGGCCCGGACGTGCACGTGTGACCGGACACAAGGGGACGGAAAGGTCTCAGCCGCGACGAACGGCGAGGACGCGGAAACCCGCGCGGGAGGCGGTGCGCTCGGTCGGGAACCCCTGGTCCGCCAACCACTTGTGGAGGGAGTCGGCGCCCAGGTGGCGCTGCACCACCAGGTGGGCGACGCCCTGCTCCGACAGCCGCCCCAGCCACACCCGCAGCAGGGTGTGCAGGGCGTCCTTGCCCACGCGGATCGGCGGGTTGGACCAGATCGCGTCGAAGGGGCCGGCCAGGTCGGGGGCGTCCTCCTCGGCGGGCTCCCCCTCGGGGGTGACGACCGCGAAGCGCGCGTTGCCCAGCCCGTGTCCGGCCGCGTTGCGGCGGGCCAGGCCCACCGCGCGGGAGTTCACGTCCACCCCCAGCACCTGCGCGGCGGGGGCGCGGGAGGCCAGTGTCAACGCGATCGGCCCGTAACCGCAGCCCACGTCCAGCAGCCGTCCCCGCGCGGGCGGGGCCGGGACCGACTCCAGCAGCACCCGGGTGCCCAGGTCCACCTTGTCGGGGGAGAACACCCCGCGGTCGGTGTGCAGGCGCAGGTGCAGGTCGGGCAGGACCAGGTCCGCGGTGGAGGGACGGCTCGCGGCGTCCGGGTCGGAGTCGAAGTAGTGCTGGGCCACGCCGTGACGGTACCAGCACCGGTGCACGTCCCACGCCCGGCAAAAACCTCGCATGCTGCGGGAAACGACGTGTCAAGCACCGACACGACCCGGCGCAGGGTGCGGAAGATGGAGTTATCCGAGGGATGGCGGGGGAACCCATGCGAGCACAGGTAGGAGATCGTCTGGTCATCGAGAGCCAGCGCGCGGACGCGCACCGTCGGACCGGCATCGTCACCGGGATCCGGGGGAACGGAGGAGGCCCCCCGTACCAGGTGCACTGGCTCGACGCCGAACAGGGGCACGACGCCCTGGTCTACCCCGGACCGGACGCGCACATAGAACACCCACCCGGTGCGGGGGCCGGGACGAGCACGGAGGGGGCGCAGATGCACACGACCAAGCGCTGGAACGTCGACGTCGTGATCTCGGAGGAGAACGAGGGCGACGCCGCCCGCACCTGGGCCGAGGTGGGCATGGTCGCCGACGACGGTACGGCGCTGCGCGGTCACGGGATGGCCCGCAAGCACCCGATGGACATGGACGTCCCCGAGATCGGCGAGGAGCTCGCCGTCTCCCGGGCGCTGTCGGACCTCTCGCGCCAGCTCCGCCAGGTCGCCGCCGAGGACATCAACGACAACACCGGCACCCCGTGGCGGCCCACCTGACCGGGCCCGCCCGCCGGGCGGCGATCACGAGGCGACGGACCCCCGGACCCGCAGGGCCGGGGGTCCCGCCCTGTCCGCTCCGCCCGGGACCGACACCCCTCGGTCCGGAAGTGGCCACACTCACCACCGGGGGAACGCACCCGACGGTCACCGGGATCGGGCACACTCGAAGCGTCCACCGGAGGGAGGCCCCGGGCCGGGAGGCCCGCCATCGACGTCCACCAGGCAAGGAGACGCCCTGTTGACCACCTCATCACCGCAGGCCGGACCCGCCCGGGTGCTCGGCACCGTCGACGCCGTCGCCATCGGTGCGGGCGCGATGCTGGGAGCCGGGGTCTTCTCCGTGTTCGCACCCGCGGCGCAGGGGGCCGGGGCGTGGCTGCCCGTGGCGATCCTCATCGCCGGGCTGGTCGCCTACTGCAACGCGATGTCCTCCGCGCGGCTGGCGGCCCGCCACCCCGAGTCGGGCGGCGCCTACGTGTACGGCCGCGAGCGTCTGGGCGACCTGTGGGGTTACCTGGCCGGGTGGTCGTTCGTGGTGGGCAAGCTCGCCTCCTGCGCCGCCATGGCGCTCACCTTCGCCGCCTACGTGCTGCCCGGGTGGGAGAGACCCGCGGCGGCCGCCGTCGTGGTGCTGATGACCGCCGTCGGCTACCGGGGGGTGCGCCGCTCCACGTTCGTGGTCAAGGTCCTGCTGGCGGCGGTGCTGGCGGTACTGGCCGGTGTGGTGGTCGCCATGCTGATGAGCGGGCGGCTGGCCGCCGTCGCCCAGGTCGACGGGCTGGGCCCCTGGCCCGGCTCCTTCGGGGTGCTGGGCGCCGCCGGGATGATCTTCTTCGCGTTCGCCGGGTACGCCCGGGTGGCGACCCTGGGCGGGGAGGTCCGCGACCCGGGGACCACCATCCCGCGCGCGGTCACCCTGTCGCTGGGCGGGGTGCTGCTGATCTACCTGGTGGTGGGTACCGGGACGCTGATCGTGCTGGGCCGGGAGCGGCTCATCGGCTCCACGGCGCCGCTGGTGGACGTGGTCCGGGTCGTCGGGCTGGAGTGGGCGGTCCCGGCGGTGGCCGTCGGAGCCGCGGTGGCCTGCCTGAGCGCCCTGATCACCCTGTTGATGGGCGTCACCCGCACCACGGCGGCGATGGCCGCCGACGGACACCTGCCCCGGGTGCTGGCGACGCGCCGGGGCCGCCACGGGGTGCCGGTGTACGCCGAGGCGCTGATCGCCGCGATCGTGGTGGGCCTGGTGCTGTTCACCGACCTGGCCGGGGCGATCTCCTTCTCCGCGTTCGGGGTGCTGGTGTACTACGCCATCACCAACGCCTCCGCGCTGCGGCTGGGCCCCGACGAGCCCCGTCCGCCGCTCCCGGTGCCGCTGGGCGGCCTGGTGGGCTGTGTGGTGCTGGCGTGCAGCCTGCCGCTGAACGCGGTCGCGGCCGGTGCCGCGGTGCTGGCCCTGGGCGCGGCCCTGTGGTGGGTGCGCGACCGGCTGGGCGCCCGCACCGCCGGTTGACGCCGCCCCGTCAGCCGCGGACCAGGAACTCCAGGCCGCGCCGGGTCGTGGTGGACAGGCGCAGGTCCCCGAGCTGGTCGGGGGAGAACCAGGCGCAGTCGGCGGTGGAACCGCCCTCCTCCAGCACCCGGGCTGGAACCGGGTGCGCCACGTGCACGTGGGAGAACACCCACACCGCGTACACCTCGTATCCGGTGGGCGGGACGCGGTGGTGGCTGGAGACCGTGATGAGGCGGCCCACCACGCCGTCCTGGCCGGTCTCCTCGCGCACCTCGCGGCGCAGTGCCGAGCGCACGTCCTCGCCCGTGTCGACGCCGCCGCCCGGCAGGTGCCAGGTGCCCGCGCCGGGGAAGCCGTCGGCGATGAGGCTGAGCAGGATGTGCCCGGCCGGGTCGGTGACGATCCCGTAGGAGGCCATGCGGCGCAGCCGCGGCCGGGCGTCGGTCGGGGCGGGCTCCTCCGGGAGCAGCTCGGCCAGGCCCGGCTCCAGCCCCTGCGGCGGCAGGACCGCGGGCCAGTCGCCGACCGCGTCGGGGGTGGCGAACACCACCCGGTCCACGTGCAGCGGGGCCGGGGCCCGGCCCGGGGCGGAGGCGACCTCGGTGATCACGTCCAGGGCGATGAGCGGGGCGTCCGCGGGCAGGCCGCCCAGGCTCCGGGCCAGGGCGGCGGGGTCCTGGCCGAACAGCACCCGGGCGCCCCGAAGCCGGGGGCCGTCCGGCCCGCGGGCGACCAGGTGCACGGTGACCCGGCGGGGGAGTGCGGGGATCACAGCGTCCCCGCGGTGGCCGCGGGCAGGCCGACCAGCCGCAGCAGTTCGTCCAGGCTGTGGACGGTGGTGACACCGTCGAAGCGGCGGCCGTGGTGGCGGTCGATCATGACCGGGTGCATGCGCGAGGCGACCGCGCCCACGCCGTCGGCCTGGATCTGGTCGCCCACGTGCCAGCAGGCGGTGGGGTCCACGCCCAGGCGCTGGGCGGCGAGGTGGAAGATGCGCGGGTCGGGCTTGCCGGCGCCCGCGCTGTCGGCGCAGACCACGGTGTGGAAGTAGGGGGTCAGCTCCAGGGCCTGCATCTTGGCGTGCTGTAGGGCCTCGATCCCGTTGGTGAGGACGGCCAGCCGGTACCCGGCCGAGACCAGGGCGGCCAGGGCGGGGACGGTGTCGGGGAAGACCTGCCAGGCCGAGCGGTGCACGTCCAGGTAGAGCCGGTACAGCTCGTCGCAGTGCTGGTCGGCGATGCCCGAGTGGCCGGCCTGGACGGCCAGGGCGCGCACCCGTTCGCGGCGCTGCTCCTCCAGGGACAGGTCGCCGCGCAGGTAGGCGCCGAAGGAGATCTCGGTCTGCACGTCCCACAGTGTCCGGGCGGCACCGAAGTCCGGGTGGCCGATCCGCTCCATGAGTGCGCGCAGCCCGGCCGAGGACGCGGCGGCGTCGTCGATCAGGGTGTCGTCCAGATCGAAGCAGATGGCGGTCGGGGCAGCGGGTATGTTCGGCATCGTTCCTCAACTGGGTGAGCAGGACAAAACATGCCAACGCTAACCCGTGCAGATGACGAAAAAGGGGTAAACCCCATCGAATGGGATGTGTCCAGGGTCACATGCGGTGTCGCCGACGCACGTCACGTGTCCGCGGAACGGGCTAGGGCAGGCGCTGGAACCACAGCAGGGACGTGATCGACGTGGCCAACGCCAGCAGGATCGCGACCAGCACGAACCGTGTGACGATCTCCTCGTGCACCGTCTCGGTCCCCAGCGACGAGCCGATGTCCTCGTAGACGCCGTCCAGCTCGTTTCCGCTCTCGGCCTCGTAGAAGTGCCCATCGGTGATCTGCGCCAGCTCCTGGAGCGCCTCCTTGTCGATGTCCGCCGGGACCTGGTAGCCGTCGATGTCGATCATCGCCGCCCCCGTGCCGAACGCGATCGTCGACACCGGGACGCCCTGGTCGCGGGCGACCGCCGACGCCTGGTCGATCTCCCGGCCGCTGGTGTTCTCCCCGTCCGACAGCAGCACGATCGCCGACGGTGGCGGATCCTCCTGCGACTCCTCGTCGAACCCGCGGATCGCCTCCAGCGACGCGAACACGCCCTCACCGATCGCCGTGCCCGGACCCAGTTGCAGGTTCTCGATCGACCCGATCACCGCCTGGTGGTCCTGGGTGGGGGAGGACACCACCGTCGCCTGCGCCGAGAACGCCACCAGCCCCACGTTGAACCGGTCCGGCAGCGTCTCCACGAACCCCTGCGCCGACTCCTTGGCCGCCCGCAGCCGGTCCGGATCGATGTCGGTGGCCGCCATCGACAGGGACACGTCCACCGCCACGATGATCGTCGCCCGCTCGCGCGGCTGCTCCACCGGCATCGCCGGGAGCGCCATCGCCGTGATCAGCACCCCCAGGGCGCCAGTGAACAGCACCGCGGGCACGTGCCTGCGCACGTCCGGCCGGTGCGGCGCCACCTGGTCCAGCAGGGACAGGTTGGTGAACCGCACCGTGTACTCGCGCCGCTGCGTCTGCGCGAACACGTACGCCCCCACCAGCGGGACGAGCAGCAGCAGCCACCACAACCGCTCGGGTTCCAGGAAGGTCATCGCCCACTCCCCCGTCTCCAGGCCCGGCCCGCCCTCATCGCGGCGCCCCCGGCGTGTGCCGGGACAGCCGGTGCGCGGTCCGCCTCTGGTGGATCACGAACCGTGCAATGTCCAGTACCCAATCACGGTCGGTCCGCAGCACCAGATGCTGCACCCCGCAGCGGCGCAGTGCCCGCCGCACCTCCTCGCGCTGGGCCCGTGCCGCTTCACGGTACCGCTCGCGCACCGCGCGGTTGAGCCGCACATCGCGCACCCGGCCGGTCACCGGGTCGCGCAGCGTCACGTCGCCGACCTCGGGCAGGTCCAGCTCCCGGGGGTCGATCACCTCCACGACCAGCACCTGGTGCCGGGAGGCCAGCCGCGACATCGGCCGCTCCCAGGGCACCTCGCCGCCGAATGCCGGGGTGCCCAGGAAATCGGAGATCACCACCCGCAGCCCGCGCCGCCGCCGGGACCGCACCAGGTCGTCGACCGCCTCGGCCAGCCCCGGACCGCCGCCCTCCCGGGAGGTGTCCCCGGTGGGGGCCGCCGCCACCGTCGCCAGCAGCGACAGCAGCGCCTCGTTGCCCGAACGGGCGGGCCAGCGCCGGATCACGCCCCGGTGCAAGAAGTGCGCCCCGAACCGGTCGGCCACCCGCTGGGTCAGCAGGGTGACGGCGACCATCGCGCCCACCGCCACCTCGCGTTTGACGTGCCGGTCGGTGCCGAAGTCCATGCTCGCCGACAGGTCCAGCAGGGTCCAGCTCTCCAGTTCCCGGTCGGCGACCAGGTCCCGCACGTGCGGGGTGTCGGTGCGGGCGGTCACCGCCCAGTCCATGCGCCGCACATCGTCCTCGCCCGGCTGGTACAGCCGGGCCTCGGCGGCCTCCGAACCCGGCCCCAGGCGCAGGCCCATGTGCTCACCGTGCAGCAGGCCCTCCAGCCGGTGCACGATGCGCAGGTCCAGCCGGCGCAGCGCCGAGCGCAGCCGCGGGTCGTTCCCCAGGGAGGTCACGGGGCCTCACTTGCGGGCGACGAACGAGGCGGTCTCCCCGCTGGGCGGTTCGTCCCAGATCACCCGGGGAGCGGGCACCGTCGCCAGGATGCGGTCCACCACCTGGACGGCGGTCACCCCGTCGGCCAGGGCGTCGAAGCTGAGCACCAGGCGGTGCGCGATGACGTCGCGGGCCAGCACCCGCACGTCGTCGGGGAGCACGTAGTCGCGCCCGCGCAGCAGCGCCAGGGCGCGGGCCGCCGCCACCAGGCCCAGGGTGGCGCGCGGACTCGCGCCGACCTCCAGGATCCCGCGCAGGTCCGGCATCTGGTGCGCCTCGGGTTCGCGGGTGGCCATCACCAGCCGCACCACGTAGTCGGCGATGAGCTGGTGGACGTGCACCTTCTCGGCGTCGGCCTGTAGCTCGCCCAGGGTGACCGGGTCCAGGACCTGGTGCGCGGTGGGCGGTTCGGTGGACATCCGGCGCAGGATCTCCATCTCCTCGTGCGCCCGGGGGTGACCCACGTCGACCTTCATCAGGAACCGGTCGCGCTGGGCCTCGGGCAGCGGGTACACGCCCTCGGACTCGACCGGGTTCTGTGTGGCGATGACGATGAACGGGGAAGGGAGGGGGTGGGTGATCCCGCCCAGGGAGACCTGCCGTTCGGCCATGACCTCCAGCAGGGCCGACTGCACCTTGGCGGGGGCGCGGTTGATCTCGTCGGCCAGGACGAAGTTGGCGAACACCGGGCCCAGCTCCACGTCGAACTTCTCGGTGGAGGGGTGGTAGATGCGCGTGCCGACGATGTCGGAGGGCACCAGGTCCGGAGTGAACTGGATGCGGGTGAAGGAACCACCGGTCACCTTGGCCAGCGTGGACACCGCCAGGGTCTTGGCGATGCCCGGTACCCCCTCGATGAGGCAGTGGCCCTTGGCGACCAATGCGATGAGGGAGCGCTCCACCATGCGCTCCTGTCCCACGATGACCGTGGACACCTCGTGCAGCGCCGCGCGCAGCAACCGGGTGGGCTCGCCCGGGGCGCCGTCGGAACCCGGGGGGGACGCGCCGTTGCCGGGTGAGGACTGTGCCATGTTCCGCCTTCCGGGCCCGGCGCCCCGCCGGGGCGCCGGATAGGTTGTGGATCACTCACCTGTGGGCGAGACTACCCGCTCCGGGCACGTCGTTCCGGTGCACAACGCGCCGAAGGGGACGGAGCGGACGCGGTGCGGGCGGGGCGGAAGGGGGTGGGGGCGTGACGGCTCCCCTGATGGAACTGAATGCGGGCGACCCGCGCCAGCTGGGCGCCTACCGGCTCCAGGGCCGGTCGGGCGAGTCCGCGCTGGGCGTGGTCTACCTGGGGCGCGACCGCGAGGGCTCGGCGGTGGAGGTGGCCGTGCTGAACCCGGGCGCGGTGGCCGACCCGCAGGCCCGGGAGCGGTTCGCGGACGCGGTGCGGGCCGACCCCGGTGTGCTCTCGGCGCGCACCCAGGGCCGCTCGGTGCTGTGGGTGGCGGTCCCCGGTGGGGGAGAGGGCGCCGCCCGGTTCCTGGAGCAGGCCGGCCGGCCCGGCCGCGTCGCCGCACGGGGGCCGGTGGTGATGCCGCACTGGGCGGGTGCCCGGTCCGGGCCCGCGGTGCCGTGGGCGCCCTGGGCGGGCCGCCGTGACAGCGCGGTGGAGGAGGGGCGCGGCAACTGGTGGCTGATCGGCGGGCTGGGCGCGGTCCTGCTGCTGATCCTGGCGCTGGTGGCGCTGCTGTACTGGTTCATGCTCCAGTTCCCGCCGCCGGAGATGCCCGTGCCGGGCCAGCCGGTACCGGAGGAGGGGCCCTCGGGGGAGAGCGGCGAGGAGAGCGGGCCCACTCCGGAGGAGGACGGGGACGGCGACCCCTCGACCCCGGTGGTCCCCACGCCGGGGGAGGGCGAGGAGGGCTGGAGCGAGAACCCGGAGGACAACCTCTGACGCCCCCCGGCGGCCGGCGCGGCCTCGGCCGGATCATATAAATCTACGTCGTAAAGGCGGCGCGACCTCACTGTAAAAGCCAACACGACGAAAAAGAAGGAGTGCGGCTACGCCGCACCCTCCTTCCCAAGCCCCGGAGTGAAGGGGGTATCGGCGTGTCGCGGCCCCGGGGCCGGCCGCGAGAACGCGCTCAGCGGCCCGTAGCGGGGCCGGGAACGGCCGCCGCCGGTGATGGGAAGGGTCGGCGGGGTCCTAGGCTGTTCGGCGTGGTGAAGGCGCTGAAAGAAGTGACAGGCACGCGGTACGTCCTACCGCTGCGCGAGGGCGGTTCGCTGCCCGGACTCGTCGAGGCCGACGACCTCGGCATGTACGTCGTGAAGTTCATCGGGGCGGGCCAGGGGCGCAAGACACTGGTCGCCGAGATCATCTCCGGTGAACTGGGGCGCGCGCTGGGACTGCCCGTTCCGGAGCTGGCCCTGGTGGACTTCGACGCGGTCATCGCGCGGGGCGAGCCCGACCAGGAGGTGCAGGAGCTGCTCAAGGCCAGCGGCGGTCTCAACCTTGGGATGGACTTCCTGCCGGGTTCGCTGGGGTTCGACCCGCTCGCCTTCGGGGTGGACCCCGGGTTCGCCGGCCGCGTGCTGTGGTTCGACGCGCTGACCGGCAACGTCGACCGGTCGTGGCGCAACCCGAACATGGTGGTGTGGCACGGGGAGCCGTACCTGATCGACCACGGTGCGACGCTGATCTTCCACCACTCCTGGGCCAACGCGGACCGTTTCGTCGGTCGCGCCTATGACGCCTCCGACCACGTCCTGCTGCCGTCGTCGCCGGATCTGGCGGCCGCCGACGCCGCGTTCGCGCCGTTGGTGACCGAGGAGCTGCTGCGGGACGTGGTGGGTCTGGTGCCCGACGTGTGGCTGGCGGGCGAGCCGGGGTTCGGTTCCCCGGAGGCGGTGCGGGAGGCGTACGTGCGCCATCTGGCCGCTCGGGTGTCGGACCGTTCGTGGCTGCCGGAGGTGGAGCGGTGAGCGTGCGCAGGTACAGCGATGCGGTGACGACGGGCCGGGTCGGCGAGGACCGCGACCGGGCGGTGTTCGAGTACGCGCTGCTGCGGGTGGTCCCGCGGGTGGAGCGCGGTGAGTGCGTGAACGCCGGGGTGATCCTGTACTGCCAGGAGCGGGCGTTCCTGGCGGCCCGTGCCGAGGTGGACGAGGCCCGGCTGCTGGCGTTGGACCCGGGGGTGGACGTGGCCGGGGTGCGGCGTGCGCTGGAGGCCGTGGAGGCCCTGTGCCGGGGTGGTGCGGTGGCGGGTGCCGCGGGCCGGGAGCGGCCCGGGCAGCGGTTCCGGTGGTTGACGGCGCCGCGGAGCACGATCGTGCAGCCGGGGCCGATCCACGGGGGGTTGACGGAGGATCCGGCGGTCGAGGTGGAGCGGTTGCTGGACCGACTCGTAAGGTAGCGTGCCGTGCCGTAACGGATGTCACAGGTGTTTCGGGGTTATTGAAGGAGATTTTTCGCGGGTCCCGGTGTTGGGATGGAGTGGCTCCCCTGGTCGCGCTCCCACGTGCCGGGGCCCTTCTCGTTTCTGTGAACTCTCTTCCTCGATCCCGTCGAGATCCTTTGGAGTGGCCTGTGCAGTCCCCGAACTCCCCTGACACGGTGCCCGGGCCGGTGGCGGCCGAGGGTGCGCCGCCGGTGGCGCGTGCGCGCCGGTCGGTGGTGCTGCTGGTCCTGGTGCTGGGTGTGCTGGCGGCGGTGGGTCCGTTGGCGACCGACATGTACCTGCCGGCGTTTCCGCAGATCGCCGAGGATTTGCGGGCCTCGGAGGCGCAGATCCAGTTGACGTTGACGTCGATCATGTTGGGGTTGGCGGTCGGCCAGCTGGTGATCGGTCCGATGAGCGATGCCTGGGGGCGGCGGGTTCCGCTGCTGGTGGGCGGTGCGGTGTTCACGGTGACGTCGGTGCTGTGCGTGTTCGTGCCGGATGTGACGTTGTTCGTGGCGTTGCGGTTCGTGCAGGGTGTGGCCGGTGCCGCGGGTGCGGTGATCTCGCGTGCGGTGGTGCGGGACCTGTTCAAGGGCGATGACGCGGTGCGGTTCTTCTCGCGGTTGGCGCTGGTGATGATGCTGGCCCCGTTGTTGGCGCCGTTGGCGGGTGCGCAGTTGTTGCTGGTGGGTCCGTGGCAGTTGAGTTTTTGGGTGCTGGCGGCGATGTCGGCGGTGAGCTTCGTGCTGGTGCTGGTGTGGTTGCCGGAGTCGTTGCCGGTGGCGGAGCGGCGTGCGCAGGGGCCGCGGGTGCTGGGTGCGACGGTGGTGGGGTTGGTGCGTCAGGCGCGGTTCGTGGGGCCGGTGCTGACGTTGGGTCTGGGTTTCGGGATGTTGTTCACGTATGTGTCGGCGTTCTCGTTCGTGGCGCAGCAGGAGCTGGGGGTGTCGGCGCAGACCTATGCGTGGTTGTTCGCGGTGAACTCGCTGGGGATGTTGGCGGGGACGCAGGTGAACGGGTTCTTGGTGGGTCGGATGGAGACGTTGCGGCGTCTGGGTCTGGGCCTGGTGGTGGGTTTGTCGGCGGTGTCGGGTCTGTTGGTGGCGGCTCTGGTGGGTGTGGAGTCGTTGTGGCTGGTGGTGGGGTTGCTGGCGTTGATGATGTTCAGTACGGGTTTCATCATGCCCAATGCGACGGTGACGGCGTTGGACGGTCAGCCGGCTGCGGTGGCGGGTACGGCGTCGGCGCTGATGGGTGCGTTGCAGTTCGCTCTGGGCGGTGGTGTGGCGGCGTTGGCCGGGTTGACGCCGTCGGGTGAGGCGTCGTTGGTGAGTATGGCCGTGGTGATGGTAGGTGCCGCGGTGTTGGCGGGTGTGTCGTTCGTGTGGACGGTGCGTTCGGCGGTGCGTGCGCGGGTGTGATCGGTGCGGGTGCCCATTGGCCCCATGACCCCATGTCAGGGGTTGTGGGGCCTTGGTGTTTTGTGGCTCTCTCCATGTTGCCGTGGGCGGGGGAGGTTGGGCATTGTAGGGGAACTATTTCCCCCTTGGTGCGGGATGTCTTTTCTGTGCGGGCCGGTGGGGTCCGTGCTCTTCGACGCTGTTTGAGGATGAGTGGTCTGTGGTCATGGGCGAGGCGAGTGTCGGCCCCGGTGGATGGGCCCGGCGGGTGTCCGGGTTGAGCGACCTGGTCTACGCGACGGCGACCGAGGATGCGCATGCGGAGTTGTTCTCGGTGCCGGAGGAGGGGCGTCGGGGCGGTCGGTGGGTGTCGGTGAGCGCGGGGGCGTTCGCGACGGATGTGACGGGGGTGGCCAAGGGGTTGGTGGCCGCCGGTGTGGGTGAGGGCGACCGGGTGTTGGTGATGTGCGCCGATCACCTGGATTGGGTGCGGTTGGCGTTCGCGGTGTGGTCGGTGCGGGCGGTGTTGGTGCCGTTGCCGGTGTCGGCTGCGCCGGAGCGTGTGGTGCATGCGGTGCGTCAGACGCGTCCTGCGGCTGCTGTGGTGGAGGGTGAGGGTCCGCTGCGGGCGGTGGCGGCGTTGCAGCGGGAGCTGCCGGATCTGGGCCGGGTGTGGCGGTTCGAGCCGGGTTTGGCGGAGATCGTGTCGTTGGGTGCGTACATGGATGCTTCGTCGGTGCGGTTCCGTCGGGATGCGACGGAGCCGGAGGATGTGGCGGTGGTGCTGTATCCGGTGAGCACGGTGTCGCGGTGGATGCGCGGGGTGGCGTTGTCGCACGGTGCGCTGGTGGGGGCTGCGGCCGATCTGGTGGATCGGTTGGGTCCGCGGGTGGCGGAGCTGGGGCCGGGGAAGGCGACGGCTCTGTCGGATGCGGCGTTGTCGCAGATTCAGGGGCTGGCGACGGTGTTGGCGTGTGTGGTGGGTCGGGTGCGGTTGGGGTTGGGGGGCGGTGGTCGGTTCCTGGATCGGGTGCGGGGGTTCGGGCCGTCGGTGTTGGTGTGCGGTGCGGGGGTGTTGGAGGAGGTCTTCGAGGGGGAGCGGGGGAGCGCCCGGTCGACGGGGTGGGATTCGTTGGGGACGTTCAATTCCGCGGTGGATGCGGCGGTGCAGTTCGATCGTTCGCCGAAGAAGAGTGCGTGGCAGCGGTTGTCGCGGTCGATGTACGACTGGCAGTTCGCGAAGGTGCGGGAGGTGTTGGGGGACCGGGCGCATCTGGTGGTGTGCTGGGGCGGTGGGTTGTCGGACCGGTTGGACTCCTTCTACGGGGGTGTGGGGGTGCCGGTGATGCAGGTGTTCGGTACGGCGGAGACGGCGGGGGTGTTCGCGGCGAACGCGGTGGGGGCGCGGGTGCCGGGTTCTGTGGGTCGTGCGTTGGAGGGGCGCGAGGTGTGGGTGTCGCGTGAGGGTGAGGCCCATGTGCGCGGTGGTGCGGTGTTCGCGGGGTACTGGGGTGATGAGGCCGGGACGCGGTCGGCGTTTCGTGAGGGGTGGTTGGCGACGGGGTTCGCGGGGTCGGTGGACGGTGACGGGTTCGTGTCGGTGAGGGGCCGGTTGCGGGCGCAGGCCGCGGTGGAGGCGGTGCCGGGTCGGTTCTCGGCCGGGGGGGCGCGTCCTGCGGTGGAGGCCGCTCCGGTGGTGGAGGCCGTGGAGGTGGAGGAGCCTGTGGTGGAGCGTCCGGTGCCGGAGCCGGATGCGACGTTGGCGTTCCCGGTGGTGGAGGCCGAGCAGCCGCAGGTGGTGTCGGATGCGGAGTTGGTGGCGGGGTTCGAGGGGCGGTTGCGGTCGCATCCGTTGATCAGTCAGGTGTTGGTGATCGTGGAGGGTCGGCCTTTCGCGAGTGCGTTGATCACGTTGGTGCGGGATCAGTTGGAGTACTGGCGGTTGGTGAACGGTCGGCCGTTGTCGATGGCGCCGGAGGAGATCGCGGGGGATCGGGATCTGCTGCGGGAGGTGCAGGGGTTGGTGTACGAGGCCAATCGGAGTGTGCCGCGGCATTTGGCGGTGCGGTCGTTCCATGTGTTGGCGGAGGAGTTCACGGTGCAGTCGGGGTTGGTGCATCCGTCGGGTGAGTTGCGGCGTGAGGCGGTGCTGAGGGCGTTCTCGGAGGAGATCGACGGGTTGTACCGGGTGCGTCGGGAGCAGTAGGGGCGGGTGTGCGCAGGGCCCCGGGGCGTGAAGTCCCGGGGCCCTTTTCGTTGTGTCTATTGGCCGTTGAGGTAGGCGAGGACGGCCAGGACGCGGCGGCTGTCGTCGGAGGAGGGGGGTAGGTCGAGTTTGGTGAAGATGTTGTTGATGTGTTTGCTGACGGCTTTTTCGGTGATGTAGAGGCGTCCGGCGATGGCGGAGTTGGAGCGGCCTTCGGCCATTTCGGAGAGGACTTCGCGTTCGCGGGGGGTGAGTTGGCCGAGGGGGCCCTGGGTGTCCTGGCGGGCGAGGAGTTGGGAGATGACGGCGGGGTCCATGGCGGTGCCGCCGGCGGCGACGCGGCGGACGGCTTCGATGAATTGGCCGATGTCGAAGACGCGGTCTTTGAGGAGGTAGCCGACGCCGCCGGTGTCGTCGGAGAGGAGTTCGCGGGCGTAGAGCTGTTCGACGTGTTGGGACAGGACGAGGATGGGCAGGCCGGGGATCTGGGTGCGGGCGGAGATGGCGGCCTGGAGGCCTTCGTCGGTGAAGGTGGGGGGGAGGCGGACGTCGACGACGGCGACGTCGGGGCGGTGGTCGGTGAGGGCTTTGTGGAGGTCGGGGCCGTTGTCGACGGCGGCGACGACGGTGAAGTCGTGGGCTTGGAGGAGTTTGATCAGTCCTTCTCGGAGGAGGGCGAGGTCTTCGGCGATGACAACGCGCATGGGATCTCCAGGGTGACGATGGTGGGTCCGCCTGCGGGGCTGGTGATGTTCATCGTGCCATCGAAGGCGTCGATGCGGCGGCGGATGCCGGCGAGTCCGCTGCCGGGGGCGGCGTCGGCGCCGCCGTGGCCGTTGTCGGTGACGGTGATGACGAGGCGGTCGTTGCCGTGGTTGATGTGGACCCATGCGTGGGTGGCGTCGGCGTGTTTGGCGGTGTTGGTGAGGAGTTCGGCGATGGCGAAGTAGGCGGCGGATTCGACGGGGTCGGCGGGGCGGCCGGGGAGGGTGACGGTGACGGTGATGGGGAGGTGGTGGGTGAGGGCGAGGGCGTGGACGGCGCCGTGGAGTCCGCGTTCGACGAGGACGGGTGGGTGGATGCCGCGGACGAGGTCGCGGAGTTCGATGAGGGCGGTGCGGGTGGTCTCGCGGGCTTCGGCGAGCATGGTGCGGGCGGTGGCGGGGTCGTGTTCGACGATCTGTTCGGCCATGCCGAGGTTCATGCCGAGGGCGACGAGGCGGGCTTGGGCGCCGTCGTGGAGGTCGCGTTCGATGCGGCGGATTTCGGCTGCCTGGGTGTCGATGGTGTTGGCGCGGCTGGTGGCGAGGTGGGCGACGCGGGCGGTGAGGCGGGCTTTTTCGGAGGGTTGGAGGAGGATGCGGTTGAAGGTGGTGTAGAGGCGTAGGGCGGGGGTGGCGAGGATGAGTCCGAGGGTGATGAGGAGGGTGGCGGGGATGAGGAGGAGGAGGTGTTCGGTGGTGTCGGTGGGGGTGTAGGTGCCGTAGATGGGGGTGTTGCCGGTGAGGTTGAGGGCGTGGAGGGTTTGGTAGGTGCCGTGGCCGATGAGGGTGATGGGGAGGGCGATGAGGAGGATGTTGACGGTTCCGGTGATGAGCCAGAGGAGGTCTTTCCAGGTGGCGGGGTCGGTGATGATGATGCTGGCGCGGCGGTTGATGCCGGTGGTGGGTAGGGGGCGGTAGCCGGAGTGGACGGGGCGGTGGTGGTCGAGGTGGGTGAGGGTGCGGCGTTGGCTGTCGGCGAGGGTTCGCAGGAGGTGTCCGGTGAGGATGATGAAGGGGAGGCCGATCCAGACGAGGGAGAGGACGGCGGAGGCGATGACGAGGGGGAGTAGGAGGAGGGCGGCGATGTTCTGGGAGAGGAGGAGGAAGAGGTAGGCGAGGGTGGTGAGGGGGCCTGCGCGGTGGTGGTGTGCGGTGGCCATGGTGGGTGCCGGTCCTCTTCCGTTGGTGTGCGGTGGGTTCCATTGTGGCGTGTCGGGTGTGGGGTGGTCGGTGGTGGTGGCTCCCCTGGTGGTGGGTGTGCGGGGGTGTCGGGTGCGGGGTGGTTCGGTGGGTTGTGGGTGGGTTGTGGGCTGGGTGGGTGTGGGTTTTTGGCGCAACTCGCCGCCGACGATTTCCCGTGTGTTGGCATGACCTGTGATGATCGTGGGTGTGTGGCGTGAACTGATTCTGGAGTTGTATCCGGAGGCCGATCTTCGTGATCCGGCCGATGAGGCGGCGTTGGCCGAGGTCGAGAAGCGTTTGATGCTGCCGTTGCCGTTCGAGTTGGCGTCGTTGCTGCGGGAGACCGACGGTGTGGTCAACGAGTACGGGGATGCGGTGGTGTGGAGTGCGCAGCGTTTGGTGGAGGACAATCTGGCGATGCGGGGTGAGCCGGATTACCTGGAGTTGTACGCGCCGTTCGACGAGATGATCTTCTTCGGGGATTCGGACATGGGTCCGCAGTTCGCTTATGTGCACACGGACTATGGTCCGGGGGTGGTGGTGTGGGACCACGAGACGGATCGGCGCCGGTTGGTGGTGGTGTCGTTGCGTGATTATCTGGCGCGGTGTCTGTTGCAGGGCAATGCGTGGTTCCGTTGACCGTGTGGTCGCCCACCTGGGGTTCCGTGCTATTTTGCGGGGTGGTGCGGCGGTGTGCGCCGCCGGTGATCGCGTTGTGAGAGTGGGACCCCTATGCCGGATGAGTCGCGGGTGGCGGCCGTTGTTCAGGGTCGTGATGTGGCCGACTTCCCGGAGTTGGCGCCGGAGGCGGCGCGGGGTTCGGTGCGGCGGATCACGGTGACGGGTGAGGATGTGCTGCACCGTCGTAATCGGGATGTGCCGGCTCGGATGCTGGGTGGCGGGGAGCTGCACCGGTTGATCGATGACATGTTCGTGACGATGTACGCGGCCGAGGGTGTGGGGTTGGCGGCGAACCAGGTGGGTGTGGACCTGCGGGTGTTCGTTTATGACTGCCCTGATGATGAGGGTGTGCGTCATGTGGGGCATGTGGTGAATCCGGTGTTGGACGAGCGTGATCCCGATGATGCCGTGGTGGTGGAGAGCGAGGGGTGTTTGTCGGTGCCGGGGCCGCATGCGGAGTTGGGGCGTGCGGAGCATGCGACGGTGCGCGGGGTGGATCGGGACGGGGAGCCGGTGGTGGTGAGCGGGAGCGGGTATTTCGCCCGGTGCCTTCAGCATGAGACCGATCACACGTTGGGTCGGTTGTACATCGATCGGTTGTCGGCGCGGGAGCGCAAGCGGGTGTTGAAGAAGATGAACGAGATGGCCAACGATGTGTTCGCGCGTCGTGTGGAGCGGGCGGCCGAGCTGGAGCGGGAGTTCGCCGGCTGACCTGGAGGGGCTTGTCGGGGGTGGGGGCCTGTGGGGGTTCCCGCCCCTTTTTTTGTGCGGTCGGGGCGGCGGCCTCTTTCGTTTTTTTGTTCGATTCCGTGCCGGTGGGTGGTGTGGCCCGGGGTGGGGGTGCCTTTGGTGGGTTTTCAGGGCCATTTGTGGGGTGTGCGGGGTTCCAGTGGGTGTTCTGGCACCGCGAGTGGCACCTTTCGGGGGGTGTGTGGTCTTTTTGTTACCGCGTGGGGCGGTAGATTGCCCGGCATGAGCGACGGGGAACAGAAAGTGATCGTGTACACCGACGGGGCGTGCAGTGGCAATCCCGGCCCCGGCGGGTGGGGGGTGTGGCTGCGCTACGGGGAGCACGAGAAGGAGATCTACGGCGGTGAGGAGCAGACGACCAACAACCGGATGGAGCTGATGGCGGCCATTCGGGGGTTGGAGAGCCTGACCAAGCCGGTGCCGGTGGTGGTGTACACCGATTCGTCGTACGTGCGCAACGGGATCACGTCGTGGGTGGCGGGGTGGAAGCGGCGCGGGTGGCGTACCGCGGACAAGAAGCCGGTCAAGAACGTGGACCTGTGGCAGCGGCTGGACGAGGTGGCCGCGGGGCACGACGTGGAGTGGCGGTGGGTGCGCGGGCACAGCGGGGACGAGGGCAACGAGCGGGCCGATGAGCTGGCGCGGCGCGGTCGTGATGAGGCCGCCGCGCTGCGGTAGCGCGCACCGGTGAGGGGCACCCCGGCGCGGGGTGCCCTTTTCGTGTGTTCTCAGGAGGTGTCGGCCCGGTCGGGGTCCGGGTGGTCCTCGGGGTCGTCGGCGATGAGCAGGCGGCGCGGCCCGGAGCCGTCGGCGGCGAGCTCGTCGTCGGGGTTGACCAGGACGCAGGAGTCCAGGGACAGGCAGCCGCAGCCGATGCAGCCGGTGAGGTCGTCGCGCAGGCGGACGAGTTGGGCGATGCGGGCGTCGAGTTCGTCGCGCCACTGTTCGGAGACCAGGGCCCAGTCGGCGCGGGTGGGGGTGCGGTTGTCGGGCAGCCGGTCCAGGGCCTGGCGGATGCGGGCCAGGGGGATGCCTACGCGTTGGGAGACGCGGATGAAGGAGACGCGGCGCAGGGTGTCGCGGCGGTAGCGGCGTTGGTTGCCGGCGGTGCGGCGGCTGTGGATGAGGCCTTGGCGTTCGTAGAAGTGCAGGGCGGAGACGGCCACGCCGGAGCGTTGGGAGACCTGCCCCACGGTGAGTTCCTTGGTGATGGGCGGCACGGTCGTCAAGTCTAGGGGCGGGTGCGGTGGGTGCCGCGCAGGGCGTAGAGGCGGGCGTAGGCGCCGCCGCGGACGAGGAGCTGGTGGTGGTTGCCGGTTTCGGTGACGCGGCCGCGGTGGAGCAGGAGGATGCGGTCTGCGGTGTGGGTGTGGGTGGGGCGGTCGGTGAGTTGGAGGAGGCCGGTGGTGGGTGTGGGGGTGAGGTGTTCGCCGGGTGCGGGGTGGGTGAGGACGAGGAGGTGGGCGTCGGTGAGGTCGGCGTAGTGGATGCGGGCGGTGTGGATGCGGGGGGTGAGGTCGGCGGGCAGGTCGGCCAGGGGTGTGGGGGGCGGGGTGGGCAGGCCGGCGTGGGCCAGGGCGGTGTGCAGGTGGGGGTCGTCGGGGTCGGGGTCGGGTCGGCCGGTGATGGTGTGGGCGAGGGTGGCGTGGGGGGTCGCGGTGTGGATGCGGGGGGCGGTGCGGGTGGTGATGTGTCCGTGGGCGGGTGCGGTGCGGCCGGTGAGCAGGTCGGTGAGGGTGGTGGTGTGGTCCTTGGGCAGGCCGATGAGGGCGACGTGTTCGCCGGGGTGGACGGCCAGGTCCAGGTGGGAGAGCAGGGGGGTGTGGGACACGTCGTGGAACTCGACGAGGGGGCGGGCGCTGGGTGCGGTGGTGGCGGGGCTGCGGTGCAGCCGGTCGCGGTCGGTGAGCCTCACGGGTGTCCGTTCGTGGTGGTGGGGTGTCATGGGGCTGTGATAGCCGCGGGCGCGTGAGAGTTCTCGTTATCTGTTCGTGTCTTTCTTCTCATGGTGGGGCGCCCCCGCGGGGTGTGTCCTTTTTCGTGGGGTGTGCGATCTTGCGGTCATGGCGGGCGGGTGGTGGGGTGGGGGCATGGGACACGAGGTCGTGATCGTCGTCTTCGACGGGGTGCAGAGCCTGGACGTGACGGGGCCGTTGGAGGTGTTCGCGGAGGCGGCCCGGGCGCCGGGGGCGGACTACCGGGTGCGGGTGGGGTCGCTGGGCGGGCGTGCGGTGACCGCCTCCAGCGGGTTGGGGTTGGTGCCGTCGGTGGCGTTGGAGGAGGTCGGGCGGATCGACACCCTGGTGGTGGCCGGGGGCGGGGGTGCCCGGGGCGAGGCGGATCCGGCGCTGGTGGAGTGGTTGGCGGGGGCGTGCGCGCGGGCCGGTCGGGTGGCGTCGGTGTGCACGGGGGCGTTCCTGTTGGCGCGGGCGGGGGTGTTGGAGGGGTTGCGGGTCACGACGCACTGGGCGCACTGTGCGGAGTTGTCGAGCCGGTTCCCGGGGGTGGAGGTGGACCCGGATCCGATCTTCGTGCGTCAGGGGCGGGTGCTGACCTCGGCGGGGGTGAGCGCGGGGGTGGACCTGTCGTTGGCGCTGGTGGAGGAGGACCTGGGGCGGCGGGTGGCGTTGGCGGTGGCCCGGCACCTGGTGGTGTTCCTGCGGCGCCCGGGCGGGCAGGCCCAGTTCTCGGCGCCGTTGGCGGCGCAGTGGGCGCAGCGTCCGCGGGTGCGGGAGGTGCAGCACTGGATCGTGGAGCATCCGGCGGAGGATCTGTCGGTGGAGGCGTTGGCGGCGCGGGTGGGGTTGTCGGCGCGCCAGTTCGCACGGGTGTTCGTCCGGGAGGTGGGGTGTACGCCGGGCCGGTACGTGGAGCGGGTGCGGGTGGAGGCGGCGCGGCGGTGGTTGGAGGATTCGGGGCTGGGGGTGGAGGCGGTGGCGCGGCGCAGCGGGTTCGCGTCGGCGGAGGTGATGCGGCGGGTGTTCGTGCGGTCGTTGGGGTGTTCTCCGGCGGGGTATCGGAGCAGGTTCCATGGTGCGGAAGGTGTGTGATGGGGTCGGCGGGGTCACGTCCCCTGTGGTGTGGCTTGCGTGCGGTTGCGTCGTTGCAGGTCGTCGTGCCGAAGGCGGGCGCACGCCGCCCCGGAAGGCGCCGCCGACGCGCGCTCGTCAGGAGGGAGCCGGAGAAGTCGCACCATTGGGCGGGGCACCGTCGGTGGCGGTGGTTCTGTTCGGGGGTGTGGCGGCGTTGGACGCGATCGGCCCCTATGGGGTGTCCGGGGCCGGTGCCGGGGGTGGGGTCGGCCGTGAGGGGGGTCATGGTGGCCCGTCCGGGTGTCATGGGTATGAGTGGGTCACCCCTTATCCCCTGTCGAGGCGAGGTCAGTGTGGACCGGCAAGGTGAGATCGACCGTGTACGGCTGTGGTTCACGCGGTTCGCGGACCACTACGAGGCCGGGGGCGCCGCCTCCTATGCGCGGATCGCCCGTGAGCTCGCCGCCGACGACGACATGGTGGGGCTGGTGGCGACCCTGCCGGAGGGGAACAAGCGCCAGCCCAACCTGCTGTTGGGGGCGGTGCGGTTCCTGGACGGCCCCGTCGATGACTGGGCGGGGTTCAAGGCGTGGGTGGTGGAGCACTGGGAGCCGGTGCGCAAGGTCGTGCTGGAGCGGATGACCCAGACCAACGAGGTGCGCCGCTGTGCCGCCCTGCTCCCGGTCCTGGCCACCCTGGAGGGTCCGCTGGGGTTGGTGGAGGTGGGGTCCTCGGCGGGGTTGTGCCTGTACCCGGACCGGTACGCCTACTCCTATGACGGGGCCGACCCCATCGGTGACTCGCCGCTGGTGTTGGAGTGCGCGACCTCGGGCGGGGTGCCGGTGCCGGATCGGGTGGTGGAGGTGGCCTGGCGGGCCGGGGTGGACCTCAACCCGTTGGACGTCGCCGACGAGCAGGACGTGCGGTGGTTGGAGTGCCTGATCTGGCCCGGGACCAACGAGGCGGCGCGGCGGGAGCGGTTGCGGGCGGCGGCGGCGCTGGTGGCCGCGGCGGGTCCGCCGCCGATCGTGGCCGGGGATCTGATGGAGGTCGTCGCCGACCTGGTGTCGCGGGTTCCGGCGGGGGTGACGCCGGTGGTGTTCCACGGGGCGGTGCTCACCTACCTGTCCCCGGCGCGGCGGGAGCGGTTCGCGGCGCTGATGGGGGAGCTGCCCGGGCACTGGGTGTCGTACGAGGGGTGGCCGGTGCTGCCGGCCGTGGCCGGGGCGCGGCCGCCGGTGGCCACGGACCTGACGATCGCGGTGGACGGGCGGGTGGTGGCCTGGGCCGGGGAGCACGGCCAGTCCCTCACCTGGGCCTGAGCGGCCCGGGGGTGGCGCGGGTGCGCCACCCCCCTTTTTTTCAGTGGGCGTCGACGAGGGCGATGAGCTCCTTCTTGCGTTCGGCGGGCAGGAACGAGGCCTCGAAGGAGTTGCGGGCCAGGGTGCGCAGCCGCTCGTCGTCCAGGTGCAGGTGCTCGGCCAGGGCCCGGTAGTTGTCGTCGACGTAGCCGCCGAAGTAGGCGGGGTCGTCGGAGTTGACGGTGACCAGCAGGCCGGCGTCCATGAGGGCGGGCAGGGGGTGGTCGGCCATGGTGTCCACGGCGCGCAGGCGCACGTTCGACATCGGGCACACCGTCAGCGGGGTGCGGTCGGCGGCCAGGCGGGTCACCAGGTCGGGGTCCTCCAGGCAGCGGATGCCGTGGTCGATGCGTTCCACCCCCAGGTCCAGGGCTTGGCGGATGTAGTCGGGCGGGCCTTCTTCGCCGGCGTGGGCGACCAGGCGCAGCCCCAGGTCCTCGGCGGCGGCGAACACGTCGGCGAATTGGGTCGGGGGGTGGCCGACCTCGGCCGAGTCCAGGCCCACGCCGATGATGCGGTCCAGGTGCGGGCGGGCCGCGTTCAGGGTGTCCATGGCCTCGGCGGCGGGGCGGTCGCGCAGGAAGCACAGGATGAGGTGGGTGCTGATGCCGTGGTCGGATGCGGAGGTGTCCAGGGCGGTGGTGATGCCGTTGACCACGGTGTCCAGGTCGATGCCGCGGGCGGTGTGGGCCTGGGGGTCGAAGAAGATCTCCGCGTGGCGTACGCCTTGGGCGGCGGCGCGGGTGAGGTAGGCGCGGGTGAGGTCGGTGAAGTCGGCCTCGGTGCGCAGGACGTCCATGAGGGCGTAGTACAGGTCCAGGAAGGACTGGAGGTCGGTGAACTCGTAGGCGGCGCGGAGTTCGTCGACGGTGGTGTAGGGCAGGGTGATGCCGTTGCGGTGGGCGAGGGTGAAGGCGAGTTCGGGTTCGAGGGTGCCTTCGATGTGCAGGTGCAGTTCGGCTTTGGGAAGAGGCATGCAGACCATGGTGGCGCACCCCCGGTGGTGTTCCGTCCGGTTTCGTGTGTCGGGGTGGGCGCAGGTGGGGCGCCCGTGACCTGGCAGGTCACGGGCGCCGCGGGGCGGGTGGCTATTTCTTGGTGTCGTCTTGGCCGGGGGTCCAGTTCAGGGCGCTGGCGCGTTCCATGAACTCCTCGACGGTGATGTCGCCGCGGGCGAAGCGGTCGGCCAGGGTGCGGCGGGCCTCGTGCTCGGGCGGGGTGGGCCGGGGACCGGTGGCCCACGGGGGCGGGCCGCCGCCGCGGCGGCGGATGAGGAGGAACGCGGCGGTGGCCGCGGCGATCAGCAGCAGGCAGAACATGAGTGCTCCCAGGGGTGCGAAGGGCGGCGGTCCGTCCCCCCACGGGGGGTGGCCGGCCAGGGCGGTGAGGTGGGCTGCGGTGTTCATGTGTCCCACTGTGGGCGGGCGGGGTGGTCGCGGGCATCGCCCCTGGGGCGGCTCGGGGTGTACGTCGGTGTGCGTAGGCGGGGCTGCGTCGTGGGGGCGATGCGCGGTCCGGGTGTGGAGCCTAGGGTCGGTGCCATGAGGAGTGTGCGGACGGTCGCGGTCGATGCCGGGCTGGGTCTGGTGCTGGGTGTGGCGGCCGTGGTGGCGGCGCACGGCCGGTCGGTGTGGCGGGACGGTGCGTCGTCGGGTTGGGACGGGTCGGGGCCGCCGTGGGCGGGCGGGTCGCCGCCGGACTGGGGGCAGGTGTCCCTGGGGTGGGGGGTGTGGGTCGGGGTGGCCCTGTTGGTGTTGGCGGTGGCGGTGCGGCGGGTGCGTCCGCCGGTGGCGCTGGTGGCGGCCGGTGCCGGGGCGGGGGTGTTCCTGGTCGGTGCCGGGGCGGTCGGTCCGGTCGTGGTGGTGATGGGCGCTCTGGTGGTGTTCTCCGCGGCGATCCGTATGGAGGCGGGCCGGTTCCTGGCCTGGGCGCTGCCCTTGGTGGTGGGTGCGGGGGTGCTGTCGCGGGCGGGGCGGCCGTGGTGGGGGCTGGTCGACGGGTCGCTGTGGGCGGCGGTGGCGGTGGCGGTGGGTGTGATGGCGCCGTGGGCGGGGGCGGGGGTGTTCGTGCGGGCCCGCCGTCAGGGGCGGGCCCGTGAGCGTGAGGCGGAGGTGGCCCGGCACCGGTACGAGGAGCGGTTGCGGATCGCCCGGGAGGTGCATGATCTGGTGGGGCACAGCCTGTCGGTGATCAGTATGCAGGCGGGGGTGGCGTTGCACGTGGTGGATCGGCGTCCCGAGCAGGCGGCGGTGGCGTTGGCGGCGATCCGGGACAGCAGCCGGTCGGCGTTGGAGGAGTTGCGTCGCACTCTGGCGGTGTTCCGGGGTGAGGAGGGTGCGGTGTTGGAGCCGGTGGCGGGGTTGGACCGGTTGGAGGGTGTGGTGGAGGAGATGGGGCGGGCCGGGTTGGCGGTGGAGGTGGGGCGGGTGGGGGAGGCGGTGCCGTTGCCGGGGGCGGTGGACCATGCCCTGTTGCGGATCGCCCAGGAGGGGTTGACCAATGTGCTGCGCCATGCCGGTGCGGGGGCGACGGCGCGGGTGGAGGTCGTCTTCGAGGCGGGGCGGGTGTGCCTGAGCGTGGTGGACACCGGTCCGGGGCCCGGGGTCGGGTGGCGTGAGGGGGCGGGGATCGCGGGGATGCGCGAGCGGGCCCGCGGGGTGGGCGGGGAGTTGGAGGCCGGGCCCGGGGAGCGGGGCGGTTTCGTGGTGCGGGTGTGGGTGCCGGTGGAAGGGGACGGGTGATGGTGGTGCGGGTGGTGGTGGCCGATGATCAGGCGCTGGTGCGCATGGGGTTGGGGGTGCTGATCGAGGCCGAGGAGGATCTGGAGCTGGTCGGTGAGGCCGCCGATGGGGCGCAGGCGTTGGCGGTGGTGCGGGAGGTGGTGCCCGATGTGGTGCTGATGGACGTGCGGATGCCGGTCATGGACGGGTTGGCCGCTTTGCGGGAGATCGGCGCCGACGCGGGGTTGTCGGGGGTGCGGGTGGTGGTGTTGACGACGTTCGAGCTGGACGAGTACGTGTTCGAGGCGTTGCGGGCGGGGGCGTCGGGGTTCGTGGTCAAGGACGCGGATCCGGCCGAGTTGTTGGAGGCGGTCCGGGTGGCGGCCCGGGGTGAGGCGTTGCTGTCGCCGTCGGTGACGCGGCGGGTGGTGGCGGCGTTCACGTCCTCGCGGCCGGCGGTGGGGCGGGTGGTGGACGTGGGGGTGCTGACCGAGCGCGAGCGCGAGGTGGTGGGGTTGGTGGGTGAGGGGCTCAGTAACGAGGAGATCGGGGGGCGGTTGGTGGTCTCCCCCGCCACGGCCCGCACCCATGTGTCGCGGGCGATGGTGAAGTTGGGGGCGCGGGACCGGGCGCAGTTGGTGGTGTTCGCGTTCCGGGCGGGTCTGGTGCGGTGAAGCGGTGGTGGTGTCCGGTCAGCGGGTGAGGCGGTCGATGGCCTCGGTGGCGGCGGTGTGCGGTTCTTTGTCGGTGTGTCCGGCGCCTTCGATGATGTGCAGGGTGGCGGCGGGCCAGTGTCGGGAGAGGTGCCAGGCGGTGTCGGCGGGGCCGCTGATGTCGAGGCGGCCGTGGATGAGGGCGCCGGGCAGGTGGGCGATGCGGCCCATGTTCTGTACCAGGTGGTGTTCGGGGAGGAAGGCGTGGTCGGCCCAGTAGTGGGTGACCAGGCGGGCGAAGCGGAGCTGGACGTCCAGGGGGCGGGTGGACAGGAACGGGGTGAAGGCGGCGGTGGTGGCCATGTGGGTGTCCTCCCACCGGCACCAGGCCCGTGCGGCGTCCTCGCGCACGGCCGGGTCGGGGTCGGCCAGGAGGCGGGCGTAGGCGGCGGGGAGGCGGTGGGGGTCGGCGCCGGGTCCGGCGGCGTCGCGGAAGGCCTCCCATTGTTCGGGGAAGACGCGGCCCATGGTGTGGGTGAGCCAGTGCACCTCCTGGGCCGAGGTGGTGGTGACCGCGACCAGGACCAGTGCCCGCACCCGGTCGGGGTGGGCCTGGGCGTAGGCCAGTGCGAGGGTGGAGCCCCAGGAGGTGCCCACCACAAGCCAGGAGTCGATGCCGCGGGCGGTGCGCAGTGCCTCGATGTCGTCGATGAGGTGGGCGGTGGTGTTGGTGGCCAGGTCTGTTGAGGCCAGGCCGGCGTCGGGGGTGGAGCGGCCCGCGCCGCGCTGGTCGAACAGGACGGTGCGGTGGCGGTCGGGGTCGAAGAGGTTCGCGAGTCCGGGGTGGGCGCCGGCGCCGGGGCCGCCGTGCAGGACCAGGCACGGGGTCCCGTCGGGGGTGCCGTGTTCCTCCCAGTACAGGGTGTTGGCGTCGGTGACGGGCAGGTGTCCGTGGGTGTGCGGGGTCGGCATGGGGTGCTCCTTGTGGTGGGGGGCAGGATTTCAGCGCTGTTCGAGAGGAGTGGGGGCGGGCGTAGGGTCCGTGCCAGGTGCCCCGGGTGCGGGGTGGGGCGGGAAGGGGGTCGCGGCGGTGGGCGATGCGGTGGAGCGGGCGCGGACGCCGGGTGAGGCGGTGCGGGCGTTGGTGCAGGCCGGTGAGGTGGATCCGGTGGCGGTGGAGCGGGTGCTGGTGCGGGTGTTGGCGGGTACCCCGGTGGGGGAGTTCGTGGATGCGGCCGGGTTGGCGCGGTTGGTGGTGGCGGTGGCGGGTGTGGAGGGGGCTGCGGAGGCGTTGGTGCAGGTCGCGGAGGTGGCGTCGGTGGTGCAGGTGTTGGATCCGGTGGCGCAGCGGGCGGTGCGGATCCGGTTGCGGCACCGGGCCGCGGCGGGTGCTTTGGGTTGACCCTCGGGGCGGGTGGTGTCCGGTCGCCGTGCGGGGTGGGCGTGGGATCCTGGTCCCTCAAGACGAGGGGGGTTCGTGTGGGTGAGGGCGGGTTCGCGGAGTTCTGGGGTGAGCACCGGTTGTGCATGCTGGCCTCGCCCCGGCCGGACGGGTCGATCCACCAGGTTCCGGTGGGCGCCACCTATGACGCCGATCTGGGTGTGGTGCGGGTGATCTGCGACGGGGGCAGTTTCAAGGCCCGCAATCTGGCGGCGCATCCGGGGGTGCGGGTGTCGGTGTCGCAGGTGCAGGGGCGGCGCTGGTGCACGGTGGAGGGTCCGGCGGTGGTGTCCGATGACCCCGGGCGGGTGGCGGAGGCGGTGCGCCGCTACGGCGAGCGCTACCGGGAGCCGCGGCCCAACCCGGCCCGGGTGGTCATCGAGGTCACCGTCGAACGCGTTCTGGGGAACGTGCGCCCGGACTAGGTGGGGCGGGCCAGGGTGATGACCTCCGGCGAGGCCGGGGTGAGGGGGGTGCGGTCCCAGTTCCCGTGGCGTTCGACCTGTGCGAGCCCGGCGGCGGCCAGCAGGGTGTCCAGGTGGTCGGTGGTCAGGAACCGCAGGGTGCTGACCGTGGACAGGATCTCTCGGCCGTCGGTGCCGGTGGTGGTGGAGGTGAACGTCACCAGCCCTTCGGGGGTGATGGGGCGGGCGTCGTGGACGTCGGTGACGGTGCGGCCGTCGGGCAGGGTCCCGGTCCGGGCGTGGTCGGGGGTCCACCGCTCCCAGGCGCGGGCGGTGATGTTGCGGGTCTCGAACGCTATCAGCCCGCCGGGGTTCAGGGCGGTGCGCATGGCGGTGAGGGCGTCGACGACGGCGGTGTCGGTGAGGAGTTCCTGGAAGGCGTGGCCGGTCATGGTGGCCAGGTCGAATCCGCCTTCCCAGGTGTGGGTGGACAGGTCGCCGCGGATCCAGTCGACCTCTTCGGTGTGGGAGCGGGCCACCTGGAGCATGGCGTCGGCCGGGTCCAGGCCGACCAGGCGGCCGGTGTGGCCGCGTTCGCGGGCGGTGCGCAGGATCAGGCCGGTGCCGCAGCCCACGTCCAGGGCGGCGGGGGCGTCCATGACGAGGTCGAGGTAGAAGTCGTCGCAGGCCGCCCAGGGGTTGAAGGCGTCGTAGAGGGCGGCGACGGCGGGGTCGTCGTAGGGGTTGTGCATCCGCCGAGTATGTCCGGGGTCTGTGGGGTGCGCATCGGGTTTTCGACACCGGTCCCCCTGCGGTGGGTGTGTTCGGGGCGTCCCCGCCCCGGCATGGCGGACAGGGGTCCTGGCGTGGTGTGCTCCCGGGTGGTCGAGTTGCGTCGGTACACGTTGCGTCCGGGGCGGCGCGAGGACCTCATCGGGTTGTTCGACGCCGGGTTCGTCGAGACCCGGGAGGCGGTGGGGATGGCGGTGCTGGGCCGGTTCCGGGACCTGGACGATGCGGACCGGTTCGTGTGGCCGCGGGGGTGCGCCGGCGGGGCCTGGAGGCGTTCTACGGGGGTCCGGTGTGGGCCGAGCGGCCCCGCGGCCAACGACACGATGGTCGACTCCGACGATGTCCTGCTGTTGCGCCCGGTGGGCGGGGGCCTGGTGGTGGATCCGTCGGGGCGGGCGCGGGTGGGGGCGCCGGCCCCGGGCCGGTTCGTCGCCGTCACCGTGTGGTCCTTCCCCGTGGGCGATGCGGCGGGTCCGGCGCTGGTGCGGGACGCTCTGGTGCCGGTGCTGGGGCAGGTGGGGCCCGCTCCGCTCGCGGTGCTGGTCACGGAGGAGGCGCCCGGCACCTTCCCGCGGTTGCCGGTGCGCACCGGGGAGAATGTCGCCGTCGTGGTGGTGTCCTATGCGGATGAGGGCGCCCACCGGCGGCACTGGGACGCGGTTCGTGCGCACTGCGCCGGGCGCGAGGCGTTGGGGCGGGTGGCGCCGGTGGAGACCCTCGGGTCGGCTCCGGCGGGGCGCTCGCTCCTGCGCTGACGGTTCGCCGTCCGGCGAACCGTCCCGGTGGGATGCTGGTGGTATGTCCTCTCACGCGCATGAGACGGCCGCGTTGGCGGCCCTGCTGGCCGATCCGACCCGGGCCGGGGTGTGTTTGGCGTTGGCGGACGGGCGGGCGTGGACCGCCACCGAGCTGTGCCGGCACACCGGGGTGGGCGCCTCCACCATGAGCGCCCATCTGGGGCGGCTGATCGGTGGCGGTGTGCTGGTCGAGCGCAGGCAGGGGCGGCACCGGTACGTGGCCCTGGCCGACGGGGAGATCACCGCCCTGGTGGAGGCGTTGGCCGCCCGGGCCGCACCCGCTGCGACGACGGCGCCGACCCTGCGCGCCCACCGTGCCCGGGAGGCGATGGCCCGGGCGCGCACGTGTTACGACCATCTGGCCGGGGCGCTGGGGTGTGCGGTGGCCGAGGCGATGGTGGGGCGGGGGCTGCTCACCGCCGACCTGGGGGTGACCGGGGCGGGCCGGGCGTGGTTCGCGGATCTGGGCGCCCCGTTGCCGGAGCGGGGGCGGCGGCCGTTGGCGCGGGCCTGTCTGGACTGGACCGAGCGGCGCCACCACCTGGCGGGGGCGGCCGGGGCGGTGCTGTGCGCGCACGCGTTCGCGGCGGGGTGGTGTGAGCGGGTGGGGTCCTCGCGGGCGGTGCGGGTGACCGGGGCCGGGCGCCGGGCGTGGGGTGCGGTCCTGGATATTTCGTCGGAGGACGAAGTGTCCGCCTTCTAGGGTCGTTCCATGACTTCTCGTACTCCTGTTCCGGCCGTGGTGGCGGCCGGGGTGACGGTCCTGTTGTGGGCGTCGGCGTTCGTGTCCATCCGGATCACCGGTGGGTTCTACTCCCCCGGGGCGTTGGCCCTGGGGCGGTTGTTGGCCGGGGCGCTGGTGCTGGGCGCCCTGCTGCTGGTGACCCGGTCGGGGTGGCCGGCCCGGGCGGCGTGGCCGGGGATCGTGTGCTCGGGGCTGTTGTGGTTCGGGGTGTACATGGTGGCGTTGAACTGGGGTGAGCGGGAGGTCGACGCCGGGACCGCGGCCCTGTTGGTGAACATCGGGCCGGTGCTGATCGCGCTGTTGAGCGTGGCGTGGCTGGGTGAGCGGTTGACGGTGTGGCTGGTGGTGGGCGGTGCGGTGGCGTTCGCGGGTGCGGCGGTGGTGGGGCTGACCACGGCCGGGCCCGGGCATGTGACCTGGACGGGTGTGGTGCTGTGCCTGGTGGCGGCGGTGACCTACGCGGTCGGGGTGGTGGCGCAAAAGCCCGCGCTGGCGCACGCGAGCCCGTTGCAGGTGGCGGGGTGGGGGTGCATCGTCGGGGCGGTGGCGTGCCTGCCCTTCGCCCCGGTGCTGGTGGCCGAGGCCGCGGTGGCGCCGTGGTGGGCGAGTGCGAACGTGGTGTACCTGGGGGTGTTCCCCACGGCGGTCGCGTTCACCACGTGGGGGTTCGCCCTGTCGCACATGAGTGCGGCGCGGTTGGGTGCGACCACGTATCTGGTTCCGGCGCTGGTGGTGGTGTTGTCGTGGGCGCTGTTGGGTGAGGTGCCCACGGCGGGTGGTCTGGTGGGCGGGGTGTTGTGCCTGGTGGGGGTGGCGCTCTCGCGGCGGCGGTCGGTGCCGCGTCCGGTGGTCGGCGAGCCGGGTCCGGTGTCGCGCTGACCGGTGCGGCCCGCCCGGCGTTGGAGGGGGAGCCGCACGCCCGGGCGGGGGTGGTGGTGTCGCGGACGACGGGTTCCAGGGCGGGCGTTGATGCCGCCGGTGGTGTCGGCCTCGTCGACGGCGGTCCGGAGCCCGGTGAGCAGGTGGTGGCCCGCGCCGACCCGGCCGAGCGGGATGAGGGGCCGGGGCGCACCGGTGCGGTGTCGTTGTGCCGGGTGTCTTTCCGACGGGGCCGCCGGGCGGTCGTGTGCGGTCATTGCGTCGGTAGGGGCGGGGCGGACGAGCGGTCATGGGGTGGCAGGATGTGTTCCCCCTGTCGCAGGAATGAGGTGTCCCGTTGAGGTCCCTGGCGAGTGCCGTTCCCGCCCTGGTGGGCGATGCCCGCCCCGCCCGGGAGGTGCAGGTGCTGCGCGGCGGCACCAAGAAGGGGGTGTGGCGGGTGGTCCTGGCGGACGGTTCGCGTGTGGTCGCCTACCGGTGGCACCCCGACCACGACCGCTGGCCCGCCGGGCAGGGGCCGCCCGATCCGGCCGACCCCTTCTCCCACGCCTCGGGGCCGGGGCTGTTCGCGGCGGCGCACGTGCTGCTCACCGAGGCGGGGGTGCGGGTGCCCGCCCTGTACGCCCTGGAGGAGGAGGGCCCCGGTGGGGCGCTGGCGGTGGTGGAGGACGCCGGTCCCACCCTGGAGCATCTGCTGGGCACCGACCCGGGGCGGGCCGCGCCGGTGCTGGAGCACCTGGCCGCGACCCTGGGCGTCCTGCACGGGCGCACCCACCCCGCCTTCGGCAGGGTCGCCCATCTGGCGGGCGGGGGCGCCCCCGCCGCCGCGTCCTGTCACGAGGCGGTCCTGGCCCGGGCGTTGGCGGACCTGGCCGAGGCCGCCCGGCTGGACGCTCGGGTGGAGGCGGCCCGCCCGGCGTTGGAGGGGGAGCTGCACGCCCGGGCGGCACTCATCGAGCCCCGTCCGGGCGGGTACTCGCTGATCCACGGGGAGCTGGGGCCCGACCACGTCCTGGCCACCGCCGACGGGCAGGGCGCCCTCATCGACATCGAGGGGCTGATGTGGTTCGACCACGAGTGGGAGCACGCCTTCCTGCGGTTGCGGTTCGCCGACCACCGGCGCCTGGCCACCCGGCCGTTGGACCCGCACCGGATGGGGTTGTACGCGTTGGCGATGGACCTGTCGCTGGTCGCCGGGCCGTTGCGGTACCTGGCCGACCCCGCGGCGCCCGACCGTGAGGTGATGGCGGCCATCGCCGAACGCGCCCTGGGGCGGGCCCTGGCCCCGGGCGGGCGCGGGGGCGGGTGGTAGGACGGGGGGATGGACGATCTGCGCCACTTGTGGGACACCGACACCGTCTGGCTCAACACCGCCCAGTACGGTATTCCGCCCGCCACCACCCGGGCCGCGCTGGCAGAGCACCTCGACTCCTGGGCGACGGCCACCGGCGACCCCGCCCGGTGGGGGCGCACCACCCGGGAGGCCCGTCGGCGTCTGGGCGCCTTGTTGGGTGTGCCCGGGGGCGATATCGCCCTGGGTGCGGCCACCTCCCAGCTGTTGGGCACCCTGGCGGCGTCCCTGCCCCGGTCGGCGACGGTGCTCGTCCCCGAGGGGGAGTTCGCGTCGGTGCTGTTCCCCTTCCAGGCCCGGGGGGTGCGGGTGCGCACCGTGCCCTTGGACCGGTTGGCGGCGGCGGCCGGTGAGGGGTGCGACGCGGTGGCGTTCAGTGTCGTGCACCCGGGCACCGGGGCGGTGGCGCCGGTGGCCGACATCGCCGCGGCCGCGCGGGGGGTGGGGGCGCTGGTGGTGGGGGACGCCACGCAGGCGGCCGGGTGGCTGCCCCTGGACGCGTCCGGTTTCGACGCGCTGGTGGGTGCCGCCTACAAGTGGCTGATGACGCCGCGCGGTCTGGGGTACGCCTACCTGGCGCCGGCGTTGCAGGAGCGTATGGCCGTGGTCCCCGGTGCGGGGCCGGCCGCGGCGGCGGACCCGGCCGCCCTGTTCGTGGACCGGTTCGTGCCCGCGGCGGGTGCGCGCAGGTTCGACACCTCGCCGAATTGGGTGGCGCACACCGCGGTGGTGGCGTCGTTGGACGTGCTGTTGGGGGTGGGGGTGGACAAGGTGCACGCCCACAATGTGGGGTTGGCGGACCGGTTCCGGGCCCGGTTGGGGTGGGGTCCGGGCGGTTCGGCGATCGTGTCGGTGGATCTGCCGGGGGCGCACGAGCGCCTGGCGGCGGCGGGGATCGCCACGACCGTGCGGGCGGGCCGTACCCGGTTGTCGTTCCACCTGTACAACACCGAGGACGACGTGGACCGGGCCGTCGCCGCGTTGGCGTAGGCGGTCAGCGGGTGCGGGCGGGCACCGTGATGCGGTCCAGGTCCTGGGCCAGGGTGAGGGGTCCGTCGAACTCTTCGGCGGCCTGGGCGGTGAAGAGCGGGTCCTCGTCGGCGCCGTAGCGTTCGGAGATGTGGGTCAGGACCACCGACCGGGCCCGGGCCTGGGCGGCGATGCGGCCGGCCTGGCGGGCGGTGAGGTGGCCGTAGGGTGCGGCCAGGTGTTCTTCGGAGTCCAGGTAGGTGGACTCGATGACGAGCAGGTCCGCGTCCCGGGCGAGTTCGACGGCCTGGGGGCAGGGGGCGGTGTCCATGACGAATGCCATGACCTGCCCGGGCCGGGGTTCGGCGCAGTCGGCCAGTTCCACCCGGTGCCCGTCGGGGGCGGTGACCCGGCCCTGGCGGTGCAGGAGTCCGATGAGGGGGCCGGTGATGCCGTGGGCGGCGAGCCGGTCGGGGAGCATCCGCCACCCGTCGGGTTCGGCGATCCGGTACCCGTAGCAGGGCAGGGAGTGGGTCAGGGGCAGCGCTGTGATGTGCAGGTCCGGTTCGCCCAGGGGGCAGGCGCCGTCCCCGGTGACGGGTTGGGGCACGATGCGGGCGGTGTCGTGGAAGGCGGTGGCGTGGCGCAGCCGCTCGAAGTGGTCGGCGCCGGCGGCGGGGTGTGCCACCGGGACGGGGTGGGGGACCTGGTCGCGGGCGATGCGCTGGATGATGCCGGGCAGGCCCAGGCTGTGGTCGCCGTGGAAGTGGGTGATGCAGATGCGGGTGATGTCGGTGGCCGACAGGCCCGCGGTGCGCATCTGGCGTTGGGTGCCCTCGCCGGGGTCGAAGAGGATGCCGTGGGTGTCCCAGCGCAGGAAGTAGCCGTTGTGGTTGCGCCGTGGGGTGGGGACCGCGCTGGAGGTGCCCAGGACGATGAGTTCGCGTGCCGACATGGGTGCATCCTGCCACGGTGTCCCGGCCCGGGCCGCATGTTCTTCGGCCGGGGGCCGGGGGTCAGCGCAGGCGTTTGAGGGCGGTGGGGGTGAGGTCGGCGGGGGTGGGGTAGCCGTTGACGGCCATGAGCAGGTCGGCCTCGGCCAGCAGTGCGCGCAGGGTGTGCACCAGGCCGGGGACGCCGCCCACGGCCAGGGCGTAGGCGTAGGGGCGGCCCACGGCGACGGCGGTGGCGCCCAGGGCCAGGGCCTTGACGATGTCGGTGCCCGAGCGCACCCCGGAGTCGAAGATGACGGGCAGGTCGGTGGCGGCGGCGACCTCGGGCAGGCAGTGCAGGGCGGGGATGCCGCCGTTGGCCTGGCGGCCGCCGTGGTTGGAGCAGTAGATGGCGTCGACGCCTTCGGCGGCGGCGCGGCGGGCGTCGTCGGGGTGGCAGATGCCCTTGACGATGAGGGGCAGGTCGGTGAGGGAGCGCAGCCAGGGCAGGTCGTCCCAGGTGAGGGGGTTGCCGAAGAGTCCGGCCCAGGTGGCCACCACCTGGTCGGGGGCGGGGTCGGGGCCCACGATTTCGGCGAAGACGGGGTCGGAGGTGTAGTTGGCCAGGCAGTGGCCGCGCAGTTGGGGGAAGTTGGCGGTGGCCAGGTCGCGGGGCCGCCATCCGGTGACCCAGGTGTCCAGGGTGACGACGATGGCTTTGAAGCCGGCCTGTTCGGCGCGGTGTACCAGGCTGGCGGCCAGGTCGCGGTCGGTGGGGGTGTAGAGCTGGAACAGGCCGGGGGTGTCGCCCAGGTGGGGGGTGACCTGCTCCATGGGGTCCTGGGTGAGGGTGGAGGCGATCATGGGCACCCCGGTGGCGGCGGCCGCCTGTGCGGTGGCGATGTCGCCGTGGCCGTCCTGGGAGCACAGGCCGATGACGCCGACGGGGGCCATGAGCAGGGGTGAGGGCAGGGTGATGCCGCACAGGTCCACCGACAGGTCGCGTTCGGCGGCGCCGACGAACATGCGCGGGTACAGGCCCCAGTCGGTGAAGGCGGCGGCGTTGGCGTCCTGGGTGTGCTCGTCGCCGGCGCCGCCGGCGACGTAGGACCAGATGCCGGGGGGCAGGGCGCGGTGGGCGCGTTCGGCCAGGTCGGTGAAGGTCATCGGGTGGTCGGGGACGACGCCGGTGAGGCCGTTGAGGTAGATCTCCAGCTGGTAGTCGCCGTAGCGCGGGCTCATGGTGGTCCTTGTTCGCGGCAGGGGGGTGATGTGGCTCACAGCCTGCAAGTTGACATGCCGATGTGTCAAGAGTGGGGCGGGCGGGTCCGCGCGGGGCGGTCAGGGGGCGGTGCGGCGTGAGCGCAGCAGCGGCAGGTACACCTCGGCGATGTCGGCGCCCACCCGGTCGGCGTCCTGCGAGCGGTCCCCCAGCACCCAGTCGACGACCAGTTCGTTGGCCGCCCCCACCAGCGCCAGCGCCTGTTTGCGGAAGGGCCGGTCCACCAGGTGTCCGCGGGCCGCGCCGCGGGCGTAGGCGGTGTCGATGAGGTCGGCGATGGTGTGGCGGGCGCGGCGGCGGCGCTCCTCCATGGCGGGGCTGACCCCCACGCTCTCCAGCGAGATGACCCGGGGGCGGCGGGGGTCGGCCATGACGAAGCCCAGGTAGGCGTTCAGGGCCGCCATGACCTGGTCCTCGAAGTTCTCCCGGGTGTCCAGGGCCGTGGTCATCACGTCCAGGGCCAGGTCCAGGAGCTCGTCGTACACGGCGCGCAGGGCGGCCTCGCGGTCGGCGAAGTGTTCGTAGAAGTAGCGGTTGGTGAGTTCGGCGCGGGCGCAGATCCCGCCGACCGTGGCGGCCCGGAACCCCACCGTGCCGAACTCCTCCAGGGCGGCGTCCAGCAGGCGGCGGCGCCGGACCCGCTGGCGCTCGTCGGGGGTCATCCCCCGCCAGGGGCGCATCAGTTCCACCCGGGGTCGTGTCATGGCCTCACGGTAGCGGTCGGCGGTGCGGGGGGCCGGCCGCGGCGGCCGGGGTCAGGGCCGGGGGAGCGGGTGCCAGGCCCACAGGTCGGGTTCCACGTAGCGGCCGTGGTCGGCGTCCAGGTCGACGTCGACGGGGCCAGGGCGCCCGGGACGATCTGGCGGCCGCTGCCGGGCAGGTCCGGACCGGCGCCGCCGCTCCTGCACGGTCCCCTCCACCACCATTGATTCCTCGCAGGGGTGCAGCAGGCGGGCGCCGAGCCGCTCGTGGGTGCGCAGTCACGAGTCGAAGACCGTGCCGTCGGGGCGGATCCAGGTGGTGTACTCGGCCATGGAGACGAGGGGGTAGCGGTCCTTGAAGGTGGGGCACAGGGGTGTGGCCGCCTCGCACAGGTGGCGGGCCATGGTCGCGCTCAGGCCGCGCCCCTGGTGGGTGTCGGGGACGGCGATGGTGGGGGCGCGGCCGGCCTAGCGGCTGGCGAAGGACTTCTCCAGAGCCCGGTCGTATCCGCCGTGGGGCAGCTCGTCGGGGGTTCCGTGCCAGGCCAGCGGGGCAGCGTGGCCGCGTGCCATCACCTCCTCACCTTCGAGCAGGACCAGTTAAAAGTCGCAGAAGGCGTCCGGGAGGCATTTCCAGAACCGGGCGTTGGCCTGGTCGTGGAACATGGGCCCGGGCGGGTGAGGTGCCTCGGATCTTCCGGACAGTCTCCCCAACTACAATTGGGGATGCTCGGAAGGAAAAGATAGTTGGCTCGCAGAAAACCGTACTCCCAGGAGTTCAAAGACGAAGCGGTGCGCATGGTGCTCGACGGCCCGCGCCCGATCATCCACGTCGCCAAAGAACTCGGAATCCACGACACCACCCTCGGAAACTGGGTCGCCGCTTACAAACGCGAGCACGGCCAACTCCCCTCCGAGCAGGACCCCGGAAACTCCGCTCGTGAACTTGAGCTCAAACGAGAGAACCGAAAGCTCCGTGAGCAGAACGCCTTCCTAAAAAAAAGCAGCGGCCTTCTTCGCGGCCGAGAATCGATGACCGCTCGATACGAGCTCATCGACGCGGAGAAGGACACCTACGCGATCACGGATATGTGTGCCTGGCTGGACGTCTCACAATCCGGTTACTACGACTGGAGGAACCGACCCGAACCAGCTTCGGAAAAGAGGCGGGACCGGCTGAGATCGGTCATCACCGCAGTTTTCGACGCCAACCACGAGACCTACGGCTACCGGCGCGTCCACGCCGTGCTGCGGCGTTCCGGCGAGCGGGCCGGTCCGGAGCTGGTCCGCCGCTTCATGCGCGACCTGGGGCTCCATGCCTGCCAGCCGCGCCCCTGGAGACCGGCGACCACCGACGCCGACCGCCACCACCGCATCCCCGACCTGATCGATCGCGACTTCACCGCCGAGCGGCCGGGCGCGAAATTCGTGGGAGACGTCACCTACATCCCCACCTGGGAGGGATTTCTCTACCTGGCTACCGTGATCGACTGCCACACCAAGAAAGTCGTCGGCTGGTCGATGGGTGAAAACTATAAAACGCCGCTCGTGAAAGCGGCGCTCGAAATGACTGCGACGAACACCGAAATCGAGATGGGGGAGGTGTTCCACTCCGACCGTGGGTCGAACTACACCTCGCTGGACTTCGCGGCAAAACTTGAATCGATGGGGATGCGACAATCGGTTGGGCGGACCGGGGTCTGCTGGGACAACGCGATGGCCGAGTCGTTCTTCGGAGCCTTGAAGAACGAGTGGCTGAACCGCTTCGAGTTCACCAGTAGGGCCAAGGCCAGGCGCGAGGTTGTCAAATACATCGAAGGGTTCCATAATCGTCTTCGGCTCCACTCCGGCCTGGGCTACAGGACCCCGCAAGATGTCGAAGACGGGTATCTGATTTATCGACTCGCCGCCTAATGCCATCGCAAAGACGCTGTCCGGAAAATTCGTGGCCCCTCAATCACCGTTCGGGAGGACGGGACCGTGCTCGTGCCCGGCCTCGACAAGATGCCGTACCCGGTCGCGTTCCTGCGTTTCGTCGCCCAATCGCAGTCGGTCGCCGGTTTGTGGCCGCGCGACCTGCAGGACGTCACCGAAACCGTGACCGGAGACGGCGTTCGGCCGTTGGTGCGGGTCTGCGGAGTCGACGCGGTGCTGGCCTGACACGGCCCAGGACCACGGTGGTGCCATCACCCAGGGCACAAGCCCGGTCGGCCTGCCCCCGGCGGCAGAGCGCCGCAGGGCTCCAGCGCTCGGTTCTGGGGGGCGAGGCTCGGGTGTGCACCGTGCGGGGTGAGAAGCGGCTCGCGACCGGTGCGGCGTGGGCACGGCCCCGGCGGTACGCACCCTGGTGGGTGAACGCTCCGGCGGCCCGCCTGCGGGGACGCCGGCATGGTCCTGCCCGGCGCCCGCGGTAGTGGACTCCTCCGCAGGGCGACCACCAGGGGTATCGGCGGCCGCTGGTAGCGTCAGGCCCCATGCAGGCCACGCGACACCGTGTCGACGACGACTTCCGCAAGCGCATCGCGGACCCCAAGGAGATCCGGTACCTGGCAGCACTTCCACGATCTGCAACACATCAGGTCCCAGGTGAGCACCCTCCGGGACATGAGCCGCCTTTTGTTGGACCACCTGGGGGCCTGGTCGGTCACCGACCCCGGCCTGTCTCAGGACCGCAGGCACCTGGACCGGGTGCTGTGGACCGCCGCGGAGGCCGCCGGCGGTGTACTGGAGTGCCTCATGGCCCCTGAGGGGGATCTACGGATCCCGATCACCATCATGGGCGACGTGCTGAGCAACATGGAGGATGTCCACGACGACCTCAACCCCCGATTCCGGCCTACGGTCGATATGGACCTCACCCCGAAGGTGTGGGTGGAGGCCTTCGAGCTGGCGGTGGTCAGCGGCCGGGTGTGGGAGCGGGACCTGGTGATCGGTCCGCTGTACCGGCAGGACTTCGTCGCCGTGCTCCACGAGATCGCTCGGACGAAGCCCTACCCAGTAGCCGACCTGGCACAGGTGGACGCGCTGAGCCTGTACCTGACACCGATAGGTCATCGCGAGCCCCGCCCCGAGGTGGCGCTGCGCAGGCCCACTGGCTCTGAGCTGGAGGCGGCGGTGCGGGCTATGGACTCCGCAGGGAAGCTGTCCAGGGAGCAGACGCTGCTGCGCGTCCTGCTCAACGACAACCAGAGCCGGTTCGAGGACGCGTTGGCCGATCACCTGGACCGGTACCGGCAGGAGATGGGCACCGCCCCGGACCCGGCGCCGCGCACCCTGCTGCCAGTGGGCGTGATCGCGGTGGTCGCGTTGGCCGTCCAGGTGCACGGGTGGCGGGTGGACCCGGGCTCGGAGTATGTGCCCCAGGTGTGGGTGCAAGCTCCGGCCGGGGCGCCGCCCGTGTGAACCTGACCGCCGGTGCGGCCACCTGGGACGGGGGCCGTAACGGTGGTGAGGGCTCCGGGGCTGCCACCGGTGGCCGCGATGGATCCGTCCGGTGGTGCGCTGCTGCAGATGGGTCGGAGATGCCCCACCCTAGGGGCGCGGGTAGGGGCCACCGCCCCGCCAGGGCCGGATCTCACCGTCGCCCGCCCCGCGTCGTGGCGGGACTGGTGGCGAGCGCGCTGTCGATCGTCTTCAGCAGGGTCTTCTTCGTGACCTCGGCGCGGATCCGCACGAGGGCGTCCCGGTCCTGTGCGGTACCGCGCCCGCCGAGGATCCGCACGGCGGCGGTGGCCATCCGCTCCGCGCGCAGCTGTTTGGATCCCCCCAGGCCGGTACCGGCGAACACGGCCAGCGGCTCCAGGACCTGCACCACCCACGGCGTCTGCTCCCGGGGCAACAGGTCGGCGCACCACACCATGCCGGTGAGGATGTCGTGGACGTGGGGCCGCAGGTAAGGGGAGTGGGTCTCGCCTTTCTCGGCCGGTGCGGCGGGCAGGGCCGGGACCAGGGCGAGCACCGCCCGCACGGTCGAGGCGGGATCGTCCAGGGCGTTGAGGAAAAGGGTGGTCCGGCGCCGCCACGCCTTGGTGGGACGGGTTCCGGTCGGTGTCAGCAAGTGCACGAACAGGTCGGCCAGGCCCGGGGTTGCGTGCAGGGCGGGGTGGTGTTCTCTGAGCACGTCGCCGAAGACGTCACCGGGGACGAACAGTTCGTCCATGGGTCGGGGGTCGCCTAGGCGCAGCAGGAGGTGCAGGGCGCGGATTTGGAGTGCGCCGATCACCGGGTTCGCCCGGTACACCGGGCGGGCGAACCTGTTGTAGATCAGGGTGCGCAGCGCACGGATCCGCTCACGGTGGGGCTCCAGGGCCGTATCGGCCGCGCCCTCGCAGATTTGAAGGCAGTCATACAGGGGGATGAGACCGAGCAGGGTGGCGTCCAGCAGCAGCTCCACCTGGGTGCGGTCCCACGGCTCCCCAGTGGTAATGAGGTGGTCGGCCACCGCGGCGTACAGGTGGTCGGACTTGAGCAGCCGGTCGTCGTTGGCGTGGTAAGCCGATCGTTGTCCGGTGATGAGCAGGCTCCAGATGAGCGCGCGCCAGCGCAGGTCGGCGTCCAACGGGTCGGTGACGGTGCGGGGGCCGCGGCCTTCGAGCAGGAGCGAGGACAGCCGCGGACCGCGGTAGGCCTTCTCGGCGTTCGCACTGATCTCGGTGTGCAGGTCGGCGACGACGTCGGGCAGACCGGGCACGTACAGCCGCGCGAGGATGTCCGGGGCCGTGTCGGGGAACCGGTGGTCTGCGGCGATGCGGGTCGCCCACGCGCGGGCTTGAAGGGTGGGTGCGGTGGTCGGCGTCATGGGGTCCTCATTGGGGGGAGGGCACGGGGTACTCACGCTAGTGAGGGGTGGTGACCGACCGCCCCTCGGGCCGCGGCGGGCCGGGGGTGGTCAGGGGGCGCCGTCGTGCATCGCCTGGGCGGTGGGGCACGGCGCCAACACGCGGCGGCCGTGCTCGTCCCGGCAGGTCGGGCACACCTTGGGGGAGCGGGAGGCCCGGGCGGTGCACCGCCACGACTCGGTGGTCGCATCGAAAACGTGGCGGCGCTGGTCCAAGAACACGTCGCGGCCGCATTCGATAAAGGCGGTGTCGGGCGCGTGGGGGTCCAGCAGGGCGCGAGGGTGCTCGCGGACCGGGGTGTGCAGGGCCCGCACGGCCTGGACCTGCGCCTGGTAGCGGTCGGCGCGCACCCGGGCGCGTCGTTCCTTGGCGCGGGCCGCCTCCAGTGCCTCCTGGGCGCGGCGCGCCTGCTGTTGTCCGTCGTGGGCAGCGCGGGTCAGCGCGGCCAGATCCGGCAGCACCTCGGGGTCGGCGTCGGCCGCCTGCTCGGTGAGGCGGATGCTGCGCGCCACCCACCCCGGGCCGGTGGCTGATCAGCCCGTAGGAGGCGAGCTGGCGCAGGTGGTGGGCGACGGTGGAGGGGCTGGAGACGCCGACCCGGTCGCCGATCTCGCGTTGGCTCGGGGCGTGGCCCTTCTCCTGGGTCAGGGCTTCGATGGCGTGCAGGATGGAGCCCTGGGTGGCGGTGAGGGTACGGGGCATCGGGACGACTTTCTCTACCGTGCGCGGGTGGGTTCGTCGGGCTCCTGAGCGTCGAGCGGTGTGCGGTATCCCTCGATGACCTCCCACCGTCCCGCGGACAGGGCGCGGGCGACCGTGGCCAGGTCGCGGACGTTCTTCCGGGAGGTGGGCCCTTTGAACAGGTAGACGGGATCGTTCCCGCCGATGGACAAGGCCGGACGGGAGGCGTCTCGGGCGAGGAGGCGCATGAGCGCGTACCAGGCGTTCAAGGGGTCCTCCGGTGCGAGGGGTCCGTCCGGGCTGGGGCCGTTGACCAGCAGCGTCAGGAAGTGGTTGCCCAGAGCGGCCTGCTCCGCCTGGACCTGTGCGGGGTCCCCGTTGTCGATCTCGACGGCCGCTTTGATGGCGTCGCGGACCTGCTGTGGGAGCTCGGCCTGGTCATGGGGGGCTTCGTCCCCGGCCTGCCACCGGGGCGGTTCTACCGTGGCCAGCACCGTGCGGCCGCGCCCGTTGGCGAGGGCGTCTCCGGTGACCCATAGGTCCAGCAGCGGGGTCTCCATCTCCAGGGTCGGCCGACCGGCGAGGTGCTCGGCGTAGAGGCCGCGGTCGATCGGGCCGAGCCCCAGCAGATCGGCGCTGCACCAGTGGGGGCCCTGCCCAGTGAACTGCACCGCCCGGGTCACACCGGCGCTCTCGCGCACGACCCGCAGCGCCGCCAGTGGGCCGCGTGCGGGGTGGGCGTCCCTGACCTGTGCGTAGGCCGCGCCCTCAAGGTGCTCCCATGCCTGGTCCAGCTCGATGGTCCAGGTGACCAGGTGCGTGAGCAGGGCCAGGGTCTGTGCGGGCGGAGCGATGAGGGGGATATCCCCGCGCTCACGCGGGCGTGCTCCCAGGAGCGGTAGGCGAGGAGGAAGCGCCCGTCGGGGAGACCGGGGGCGGGGGTCGATGCATGCATCAGGAACTCCGTTCCACAAAGAGGGATCGGTATTTTTGCAGATCATCACGACATTGCGGTAGTGCCGCCCACAGGGGTCGAGGCGCCTCGGGGTTGGCGGTCTGGGGGTGCGGGGGCGCCCGGGGTGTGTTGCAGCCGGTAGGTCAGTGGTAGACGCCGACGGCGGTCAGGTACAGAACGCACGCCGTCCCAGCGGCGCTCGCGCCGACCAGGAGCGCACCCGCAGGGGAGTGGCCGGCGCGGCGGGCAATGAGGGAGCCGACGGTGCCGATGTGCACGGCCACTGACACCGCCAGCAGCAGGGCGAGCACCTGGACGACGGACATGGGTTCCTCCCGGAGGGTGTGGGCCGCTCGTGCGGGCCGATCACCTGGAACGCTCCCTGTCCGGTGGGGTGTCCGTCATCGGTCACCGATCAATCCGGACAACCCGGTGGTGGGCTGCTGGTGGCGGCTCTACGCTGACGGTGTCCGGAAGTGCCGTTCCGGACACCGGACGGCGGAGCGGGGCGGCGGTGGACACGACACCGGACATCCACCATGACCTGGCCCGGGTCGGGGTGCTCAAGAAGGGCCTGCTGAGGGGCCAGCCCTCCAACCGATCTTTGGCCAGTACGGTGGGCACCTCGCCGACCACGATCGGGGAGTGGCTCCGGGGCAGGGCCCTGCCCCGAGAGCTGGGTCTGCTGCTGGAGATGCTGACCCTGGTCCGTGCCGAGGCAACCCACCGGAACCTGCTCGACACCCCAGCTGAAGTCGGCGCCGGGGAAACGGTCGGCGCGTTGTTGGACCCCGACCGCTGGCGCGCCTCCTGGGAGACCGAGCACGGTGAGCGGGTACGGGTCGGCCAAGAGGCAGCCGACCGTGAGCGCTCCCGAAGAGCCCTGGAGAACGCCGCGCGATCCTGGCCCGCCGCGCCGAAGGCCAGTCCCTGCGCACGATCGCCCGCAGGGTCGGGGTGAGCCTGGCCGTCGTGCACGGCGAGGTCAAGGCCGCCGAGAACGACCTCGATCCGGAGTGAGGGAACGGCCCCTGTCTCAGGTGGCGGGCCGGACCCGGTGGTGTTCGGCGACCGCGTCCATGGCCACGTTGAGTTCTACGCACCGGGCCGAGACCAAACTCAGCCCCTGGTCGGGGGCGCCGTAGAAGGTGGGTTGGGCCCGCAGACGGATCAGCTCCTGGGCGATCTCGGCGGCGGCCAGGGCGGCCGAGGCGTGCGCTTCCACGGGCGGGCTCTCATCGCTGGCGGTGTAGGGCGCGGCGCCCCCGCCCTCGTCGAGCAGCAGGACGGACAGGCGGTCGATGGTCCAGGACAACTCGTCCAGGGCCCGAGCCGTGTGGTCCTCGGGCAGTGGCCACCCCTGTGGGCGCACCGCCGCGAGGCGGTCGATGAACGCTCCGGGCGCCTCGTCGTCCTGGTTCCCGCGGATCAGGGCGTGCAACCACTGATGCAGGTGGCGGTGGGCGAGCGCGGCCAGAGCCACAGTGAGCATCTTCGGGTCGGGGTCGTCGGCGGCGGCCAGTTGCTGGGGTACCTGCACGCCGAGCGTCTCCAGCGCGGTGCGCAGTTGAGTCTCGTCAGGCAGCGGTGCGGGGTCGGTGCTCACGACTTCCATGCTGCCACTGGTCGGACAGGCGCACTGGGGGAACAGACCGAACGCTCAGGCTCCATTGCCCCTTTCAGGCTTACTTGGTGAGCGGCCGCTATTGCATCCGCCCCCCGCCGGGGACCGCCAGCGCGAGGTCGGCGCCCAGCACCGGGCCGAGCCCGGCCTCCCTACACGCGGTGATGTGCTCGGTGGCGCCGATGAGGGTGTCACGGTCGGTCAGGGACGCGAACGGCTGGCCGAGCCGTGCGGCCGCCTCGACCAGCCGCACGGGCGCGGCGGTGCCGTACCTGAGCGAGTAATGCGAGGCGACCCGCAGACCCAACGCCGCCACCCTCCCTCCGGTGCTGCGGCTCCGGGGAAGTACGCCGCGAAAATCGAACCTGTGTTCGGAGACTGTAGCGCTGTTCAAACTCGGGGGAAACCGCGCTGACCTGGACCGGAACCCCCACCGGGGTGCGGATCCCCGACACGGCAGGGGTTTTCGATCCCACCATGACGTCTGGAACACGCATGTGTTTTGTCGGTGGCGGCCTCTACAGTGCGTTCGCCAGGATTGTGTCCGCCCTCCTGCTCCTGCACGCGCCCGCCCCCAGCAGCCCGGGGCTCAGCTGTCGGACAAGCGGCCCCACCCCCGGCGCGCACAGGGCGCAGAGCCCTCACCAGGGCCGCTCGACGCCGCCACGCGGGCTGCCATAGCCTTCAGGGCGCTTTTTGACCACTGTTGCCCTGCCGCTGCGCCCTGCGGGCGGCCGGGCAACCCGTGACGCTAGCAAGGACCACCGTGACACCACCCCCACCCCCCGCACCCGTCCCTGCCCCGGCTTCCCGCCGCTCCCGGGCAGGGCGCGCCCTGCTGGTCAGCGGCGGGGCCGCCGCACTGGCGCTGGCCGTCATGATCGGCTGGGCCCTGGGCCGCGACGTCGCCGCCCCCGCAGCGCCGACCGACCGGGAAGCGCAGGCCTCTCCCACAGCGGCAGCGGAGTCCCCGCAGGAGCAGCTTTTCGGAGAGGTAAATGGGGGGTTCATCGTGCATGAGGGACGCCACCAGGTCGCCGGCCGCTACCCGGCCGGATTCCCCAACAGCCCCGAAGGCGCCGTGTCGGCGGCCGTCCACGAGATTCGGGCGATGGCCACCCTCGACCCCGCGGATCTCGTGGTGGCGAGCGGTGTGTACTACGGGCTGGACGTCACCGAACAGCAGCTCCAGGAGGAGTTCCTCCCGCAGCGGGCTCGGGAGATCGCGATGACGATGCCCTCAGGGGGAGCCTTCAACCCGAACTGGTTTCCCGCCTCCGGGGCCTTCTACCGGGTCGAACCGGTCGGAGTGGGGTGGGAGGAACTCGAAGACGGCACCGTGGCGGTAGCGGTGCTCTCCGAGGACGAGATCGGCGATGGGCTGGGACTGGCCTTCACCCGCACCTACATCCACGGGCGGCAGATGCGGTGGGATCCGGACCTGCGCGGCGGTGACTGGGTCGTGGACCTGGTCACCGACCCGATCTTCGAGGACTACTACGACTTCCGTCCCGAGGACTACGAGCTGTCCAACGGCTTGTGGACGCCGATCATCGCAGGCGGAACGTCGTACTGACCCAGAGGCCGCTGGCGCACGCGGGTGGGCCGGGGTGTGCAGGGCCCGCACGGCCTGGACCTGTGCCTGGTAGCGATCGCACGCGCCCGGGCGCGTCGCTCCTTGGCGCGGGCCGCCTCCAGTGCCTCCTGGGCGCGGCGCGCCTGCTGCTGTCCGTCGTGGGCAGCGCGGGTCAGGGTGTGGGTGTGCAGCAGGACATCGCGGCGCCCCGGCCCGCCTGGGGTCTCCGCTCCCGCCGTGGTCGTCATTCCCTCTGGTGCGGCGCCGGGCGATCTGCGCATCCTCCGGTTCGACGAGCCGGAGTTCACCACCGACCCCGTCGGGATGTTCGGCGATCGTCCCGGTGAGCACCGGGTGGTCCCGGTTCCCGGTGCGGTCGTGGCCTACGTCCACAACACCGATACGACCACCGTGTACGGGCTGATGGGCTGAGGTCATCGGGTGTGCCACAGGGGCACGGGGCGACCGGGCCGGGAGCGGCTGAAGGTAGGGGAGGGGAGGGTGGGCTTCACTCAGAAGGTGCTTCTGCTCTGCTGGGGACATGGATCTCAACAGTTCTTATGACCCCAGGCCAGGAGCGCCTTTCGTGTGTTCAAGGGGTTTACCCTCATGCCCCCGATGAAAACCCGATACCAAATTCTGACCCCCGGATGTGCAAAAAATGAGGCGACAATCGAAGAGGCCAACCAGACATCCTCCTTTCTAGCGCTTTCAGGGCCAACATCAGACCCCCCGAACAACCCTCATCGCGACTCGTTTACAAACCCCGAAAATCAAAACATAAATCCCATTGAAAACTTCCCCAACACCAGAAACAGATCTGTTGATTACTTAAGGGATGAGTGATTCTATTCCTAGGGGGCGCCTCCACCTCACTACGACTTTCGGGAGATGAACACTCGTGAAGAAACGTTTCACGGCGGCTATCGTTGCCGCTCTACTGATGGTGCCGGCCCTTGGCGCACCCGCCAATGCCGCCTTGACCTCCTCCTACGGTCCCAGCTACATCGGCTCCAACAGCGGGGGTGCCAACCTAAGAGGGTGCCCCTGGTTCACCTGCGCCTCGAACGCCTACATGCCCAACAACACTCCCGTCACGATGCAGTGCTGGATGGACGCACAGTACGTGAGTCCTCCGGACTCCGACTACGCCTCGGCTCGCTGGTTCCGCCTGGACACGGCCTGGGGGATCGGCTGGACGCACTCCTCGCTCGTGGAGAACCAGACCACGGTGGGGCACTGCTAAGCGTCAATCCAGAAGTTCTGCGTGCAATCTCGCCCGAGACGACCGGGGACGGCGCCTGTTCACAAAGATCCCGCCGGGTTTAGACCGAGGTTGGAAGGCCTTTCGACCACCCGGCGGGGTCGTGATCAGTTTGCGCTCGACCGGCGCGGGAGGAGGCCGCCGCCCCGATAGGGCTCTGCGCAAGCTCATAGCCGACCAGGCACTGGGGGGACACGGCGATAAGTGCTATTCACCCAAGACAGCCGGGTGCGATGGTATCCGACCATTCTCCTGGCTGGGCCTTGAAGCCCTGAATAAGTGGCTAGGCTGTTGTCAACGCAATGAAACGGGACGCCGCGCGGATCTGCGGTCCCAGGCGCCTCGTTTTACCGCCCCTGTAGAAGTACAGCGATGTCGGTCAGGGCCGCCGCGTACGCGGAGTCCCGGTGCTCACCGGCCGGCGACCTGCTGGCGTAGATGGTAGGCCGTGCCAGCGCCGAGGAACCTGCGAGTCATCAGCAGCGCCTCCGCGAGCGAGGCCTCAGGGACACCTGAGGCCACCACCCTGACCAGCTCACCATGGTTGACCCCGGCGTCCAGGCGGTGACGGACGGCCGCCTCGCACCGCCACCCCCGGAGCCCGGCGGCGTTGGCCTCGCGCGGCCCGGTGTGCCCCCACGCGAGGGCCAGCAGGGCCCCGGTGCGGGCCGGGGGCGATGCGGACGCCCACACCCGGGCCAGAGCGGGGTCGGTCTCCCTGGCGGCGTCCACGGCAGCGACCAGCAGAGGCACCAGGATCCGGATCCGGTCGTTCTCGTCAGCCTGGTCGGCGTCAACCAGGTGGCGGGCGGCGATGAGGTGGGCGCGGTAGCTCGCCTGCGGCCATACCTGCGGTGGGGGCGTCCACGCACCACCCCACCGGGTGCGCAGGATCGGCGCCGGGTCGGCAGCGGTCGGAATCTCAGCCGTCCACCGCACATGCAACCGGGCCAATTCCTCGGCGAGGGCACGGGGGCGAGTGGTGATCATGGATGTCAGTGTGCCACGCAGGCATTCCGGTGCGGCACGAGAGGACCTCAGCACGGTAGCGATTGCCCGGTGAGCCCGGGCGGTGTGGTTGCACGTCCCCTGGTGGAGGGCTCTTTGAGACCGAACCACGGAACTCCGCATTCCGGAGGCCGGGGAGGACGCGCTCCCGCGCCATCGCCATACCTGCTCGCCGCGTGGTGGCCTCTTCGGGCCAATCCTCTGACAGGTTGTCCCCGTCGGGTTACCGTGCCGGGGATGGAACCCCACCCCCGAGTGCAGGAGGCCCGGCATGGGACGGCACGGAGACCAGGACAAACCCGCCGACTCCGGTAGCGGCGGCAGCGCGGGCAGCGACGGCGCCGACCCCATGGGATCCGCGTCTGCGGGGCGGCGACTGGGTCGTGGAGGAGGCCAACGACCTGGCCTTCGCCGATTACTACGACTTCAACCCCGACGATTTCGATCTGTCCAACGGGTGGTGGAAGCCGCTCATCGCGGGCGGCACGTCGTACTGACCGGCACCGCCGCGGACGCCGAGGAGGCCGGGGCGCGTGCGTCATGGCCATGACCTCAACAGCACCCCGGCCCGGTCGCCGACCTACCTCCCCGACCTGCGGTACGCGGTAGGCGCCGGAGCGTCAGGTGGTTTCGGGGGCGGGATCGGCCGGGGCAGCTGGCACTCCTCTGCGATGTCCCGGTGGCGCCGTGGGCTGCTGTTGGCGGTGGCTGTAGATGAACGAGCCGACACCCACGGCGATACCGCTGCCCATCAGGCCGGCGGCCAACAGGTGTGCGTCGGTCAGCACCGCGGCGCCCAGCACCCCCAGGAACACCAGGGCGAGGATGAACGCCATCCACTGCCCGCGGGTGGCCCGCCGGTCCTCCAGCTCCATGGACTTCTCCGCCAGGCGCCGGTCCTCCATGTCCAGGACGTGGTCGTACTCCAAACGGCGCAGCTCGGCTCGCATGGCAAAGGGCGCCCCGTCCAGGGGAGATACGGCTGTGTTCGGCTCGGGGCCGCTCGGGGGCGCCTCAGAGCCGGGGTTGTTGGATGCGGAGTCCAGATCAGTCATGGCGTGCCCCGTCCCGCTCCCTGCTCCCTCGGGCGGCCTGTTCGTAGCTGCGCACCCGGTCCTGCTCCTCGAACCTGTGGTTCCGCTGGGTCCGCAGGAGCGCTAGGACCAGATCCTTGTTCTCTTCGATCTGCTTGTCCTGTCTGCGCGCCTCAAGGGATATGGCCAGAAAGAACAGGGCGGACACCAGGAAGGACGCCAGACCCAACCACATCAGCACGGTTGTGGTGTCGCCCGCTCGCGGGGATAGGTATCCGATCGCTACGGCGAAGGTGGCGCTCACGAAGACAACGGCCGACCCCAGGAGGACCCCGGTCGATCTGGGAATGCGCCGAAGGAGAGCGGCGCCGATACCCGATCTTGCGTGTTGCTCCTCCGTGGTCGGCACAGTCGACTCTCGGGCTGCGCCGGGAAGGTCCCCCATGCCCTCCTGGCGCAGCCAGGCGCGACGCTCGGCGATGACCGCTGCGCGTACATGCTCGGGCAGGGCGTTCCATTCCAGGTCGGGGTCCTGGGGTCGCGGGGTGCGGCGCGGCGGCGGCACGTAGGGGGACGTGCGCCCGGACAAATCGAGTACGGACGCGAAGGAGATCAGCACAGGGGACTCCAGCACACGGCAACGGGGGCAATCTACCCCGAGCCCTCACCGTGCAGGACCCGAACGGTTCAGGTAGGCGCGAGGCCGGTTGGGGTCCTGGTTCAGCAGGGGCGGTGGGTGCTGTCCCTTTCGGCCTCGCACAGCCGCCAGATGGGCAGCTCCACCAGCGCGCGCTGGCCCGCGGGCAGCGATGCGAGCCAGCGTTCATCGTCGGCGGCCTGCTCGTCGGAGACCTCGAAGTCGTCGTCCACGGCGTGCTCCTCCCGATGGTGTCGGTGCGGTGTGCGGCCGGTCAGGACCGCACCAGGTGAGGGCCATCGGTCGCGGTGATGAGGGCGGGCAGGTAGAACACCGTGGCCAGCACCGCCCACCCGATCCGGCTCGGCAGGTCCAGGCCGCGCAGGCCCGCCGCTTCGAACGCCGCGTACGTGAATCCCGCCAGGATGAGGACGATCAGGGCGGTGAGCCGCCGGCCCGGGGCGGTGGCATGGGACCGCCACCAGATGAGGCAGACCAGGATCAGCGGGTAGCCCACGGCCAGGCCGGCGCTCAGCAGGGGGTGCAGCATCCACCCACACAGGCCCGCTCCGGTCGCGGTGAACAGGGTCAGCGCCGCCGCGTTGACGGTGCGGGCCAGGGGGCCGCGCTCGGGGTGTACGGGGGCGGTGTCGGGAGGGGCCATGACCCCATCCTGGCGTTCACAGCGTGGCCCCGCAGGCGAACGCGGGCGCCGTCGCCGTGAACACCACCACCCGGTGCGCCGACACCCCATCCGGATCGGCCGCCGCGGGGACATCACACCGGGTCTGGCCTGAGGCCGGAAGCGACCATCCGTTGAGTTCCGCTCACCGACAGCGCTGTAGGTTGTCGACCGCACATCCGGCCTTTCCCCCTGTTTCGGGCGCGGGGTCGGGACGCGGGTGCGGTGAGGAGTGAGAGGCACAGGTGGAGAACGAGGAGTCGCGCAGCGCCGGCCGGGGTGTGCGGGAGGCGGTGGGCCTGGTCGGTGCCGGTCTGGTCGGCGGCGCACTGGTGCTCGCGGCCATCAACACGGTCCGCTTCCCCCCACGGGGGGAGGAGTTGACGACGCCCGACGGCAGCCTGTGGTGGGCGGCGGCCGTGGTCCTGGGCGTGATCGTGCTCGTGGTGGTGCGCCACGGTGCTGAGGAGGACGGGCCCGGTCCGGCCGTGCGCCTGGGCTGGCCCCGCACGGTGTTCCTGCTGGCGGCGGGGGCGTTGCTGGTGTACGCGGCCATCACCGCGTTCTCCACCGAGGTGTTCTCCTGGACGGCGGCCCCGCAGGAGTACCGCCCCGATCCGACCGGAGTGTCCCTGTGGGCGGTGACCCTGGCGATCGCCCTGGGCACCCTGCTGATGGCGGCAGCGGCCCGCCGACCAAAGCTGCGGCCCTGGCGCGGGTGTGTGCCGCCCCTGGCCGCGGGCCTGGCCCTAGTGGTGGTGTTCGAGCTCGGGCTGGGCGCGGCGGCGGTGCACCAGCCGACCGAGCACACGGTCGCCGACGCGTTCCCGCAGGCACCGGCCCCCGTCCCGGGTGATGTCACCCGCGTCGGTTGGCAGTGGACGGCGCCGCAGGGCCTGTCCGTCCAGGCGGTGGAGCCCGGGCCGTTCGGACCGCTGCTGGTGCTCCAGGACGGGGTCGTCGCCCTGGACGGCTCCTCCGGTTCGGAGTTGTGGAGCTACCGCCACCCCTACAACGCCGAGGTGCGGACGGTGGTCTCCGACGGTGGAACGCGGGCGGTCCTCACCCGGGAGCCCGCCGCCGACCGGTCGGGGGGTCACCACGTCACCGAGATCGACACCGCCACCGGGCGGATCCTGCGGGAGTTCACGGTGCCGCCGCTGGCGGCCGACGACGAGGACACCCGCGTCGCCGTCCTGGACGCCACCTCGCAGGTGCGCCTGGTCTCCCAGGACCAGGACGACAACGGGCCCCGGGTGGAGGTGCGCGCGGCGGACTCCAACGAACGGCTGTGGTCCCCCACCGTCCCCGAACCGCAAGGCCGCGCTTGCTCGAACTTCGGCTGGACATACGGCAAGAACCTGGTGCTGCACGAGGACCAGGTCCTCATCACCTACGTCTGCGCGGACCAGGATCGGCTCGATCCGGACACCACACTGTGGCTCCTGACCTATAACAGCGGTGCGGTGGTCACCAGGGTCGTCGCCGCGTTCGACGCGCGCACGGGCCAAGAGCGCTGGGTCCGGGAGTGGGAGGAGACGTACACCGACCTGGGCATCTCCGTGCACTCGCCGATCCCGGGCACCGACGCCCACCCTGTGGTCGTGGTGCGGGGCCACCGCCGCACCGACGCCCCCCGGGTCCTGGATGCACGCGACGGCACCGCCGCCGCGCAGCTACCGCCGGAGTCGATGGAATCGCCCACCGAGATGAACAGCGGTTTCGAGCACCTCGTACGAGCCGACTCCCAGGGCACGGTCCTGCTCTCCAGCGACACCTCTCCTCGGGAGGAGGGTGAGGGGTACGGGCCCTACCTGTTCCAGCGTGTCTCCGCATCGGGCGAGGTCACCGATACGGCCCAGATGGCATGGGGGACGGTCTACCTCGACGACCTGCCCTCGGCCGTCGCCCTGGCCGACGTCGTGGTCGTCCCGCACCTGGAGTACGAGGAGACGGGCACGGAACAGACCATCCCCACGATGGTCGTCGTCCCCTCCGGCGCCGCGCCGGATGAAGTGCGCTTCCTCCGGTTCAAGGAGCCGGAGTTCACCACCGACCCGAACGGCATATTCGGCGACCGTCCCGGTGAACACCGGGCGGTCCCGGTTCCCGGGGCGGTCGTGGCCTACGTCCACAACACCGACCCGGCCACTGTGTACGGGCTGGTGGGATGAGGCGCGCGGTGATCCCCCGGGGGGTGGGCCGGGACGTAGGTGTCATGGACACATGACCTCGGTGCCGCCCCGGCCCGCCCGCCAACCTACAGGCCCCGGGCCCGCCGTGCGGGACCGGTTCAGGGCGCACGCCCCGGCCGGTCGCCGCGCGGGCGGTGGGTGCTGTCCCTCTCGGCCTCGCACAGCCGCCAGATGAGCAGCTCCATCAGGGCGCGCCGCCCGGGTGGGAGCGAGGCGAGCCAGGCCTCGTCGTCGGCGGCCTGCTCGTCGGAGACCTCACCATCATCGTCCACGGCCGGACCCCTCTCGCGGGCGCCGGTGGCCTGCGCGACGTCTGCTCACGGCCGCGCCGGACGGGGGAATCGGCAGCGGTGATGACCGCGGGCAGGTAAAAGGGTTCTGGCACTGATCTTGTGGTGTGGTAACAGCACGTCACGGGCCGGGATTCGAGAGCCCGGGTGTGACGAGGGGCGAACGGAGTTCCTGCGCGTCCCAGGACTACAGGCCTCATAACCCTTCGCGATCGGTCCACAAGATCAGTGCCAGAACCGGTAAAAGACCGTGGCCAGGACCGCCCACCCGATCCGGCCCGCCGGCTCTAGTTCGCGCAGGCCAGCCGCCCCGAAGGCCGCGTATGCGAACCCGGCGAGGATGAGGACGATCAGGGCGGTGAGCCGCCACCGGCCCGGGGTCGTGGTATGGCGGGACCGCCACCAGATCAGGCCGACCACTAGGAGCGGGTAGCCGACCGCCAGGGTGGCCCCCAGCACGGGGTGCAGCATCCAGATGCACAGGCTCATACCGGTGGCGGTGAACAGGGTCAGCGCGAAGGCGTTGAGGGCGCGCGCGAGGGGGCCGCGCCCCGCCGGAGCGGGCGCGGTGCCGTACGGGGTCATGGTCCCACCCTGGCGGGTCGTGGCCCGGCCCGCAGGGGAAAACGGGTGATGCGTTTTGCCCGACCAGGGACGAAAGCCCTGGACAGGTGACCGAATCTGGTCATTATGCATGTGCAGATGCACGTGCATTATCAGGGTTCGGCGCGGTAGGTTCCGTGTGCCGGTCCTGCTCACCCGTGCGGTGCGCCCCGGGTCGGCGGGCGGGAAGGTCCTGTCCGCCGGGTGAGGAGGAACCGTGCGCATCCCCGGTGGAGGCCACCGCCCCGGCGGCGAGGGTGGCCAGCGGCCGCGGTGGTGGCTGTGGCACTTGGCCGCTGATGCTGCCCGGGCGGTGCTGGCGCTGGTCCGGGCAGCCCTGTGGCTGTGGCGCCAGGGAGAGGAGGGGCCCACCGGCCAGTAATCGGCTGGCCGGTGAACCCCACGGGGGAGGACCCGCGTGTGCGTCCAGAACGGGTGCGGGTCCTCCCCTTCCAGGGTAGGGGCCGCCCGCGCCGCCGGGGGCGGATCAGCCGGTACGGGCGCGGATCGTCGTGGTGCCCCACAGGGCCCAGAGCACGGTGGTGGGGACGGCGGCCAGGACCGTCCACACCAGGCGGGCCGACCTGCGCTGTTCGCACAGGACCACCAGCTCGAAACGGTCGTAGCCGTGGTCGGCGCGGCCGTGGGCGTTGACCCATGCGTCGGGTTGGGTATCGCCCTCGCTGGTGAACTGCGCCGACGGGGCCGCGCCGAGCAGGGGGGCGCACACGATGCGGCCGCCGTCGCGGTCCTGGCCCGGTGGGGGCGCCAGCAGCAGGAATGCCATCACACAGCTGCCCACCAGGGCGCCGCCCACCATCCACCCGCGCATCACAGCGCCCCCTCTGTTCAGGTCGATCGCCCACGGTAGCGGTGGGCTCCGGGGTTGCGATGGTCGGGGTACGGGGTCCCGGTAGGGTCATCGCGGACATACCCCCCGTCGTGACCGGAAAGGCCCTTCATGGCGACCGAGGCCCCGCCCAGGCCCGCACACCAGCCGCCCGCCCCGTTCAACGAACGCCTCCAGCCGAGCCTGTACGTCGTGGTCGCGGGGGTGTTCTTCCTGCCGGTGGTGCCGGTGGCGGTGGCCGCGGCGGTGCTGGTGCCCTGGTTCGCGTCCCGGCACGGCCGCATCGTCAACGGCGCCGTGTGGCTGGACGCACCGCTGGCGGAGGTGCTGCCCGCCTGGGGGCTGTGGGCCGGGGGCATCGCGGGCGTCTTCGTGGTCGCCCTGGCGTGGGGGGTCGCCGTGCACCTGCTCGCCGAGGCGTTGGGAGGCCGCCCGGTCCGCCTGCGCCGGGCCCTGGCCCGGTCCCTGGCGCGGTCCCCGCTGACCCTGGCCGCCGCCGCGGCGACCGCCGGTGTGCTGTTCGCGGCGGATGCGGCCCTTGTGGCGGTCTACGACCAGGCCCACCCGGCGGTGCGCTTCGGTGTGGGCGCCGCCCTGTTCGCGTCCCTGACCCCGCTGTGGCTGCCCCTGGCGGGGGTCCACGCCCAGGAGCGACCGTTGGCGTTCCTGGCCGGGTTGCGCGGGCGGGGGCTGCTCACCGGTTCCGGTGGCGCCGGCCGGTGGGGGGCGGTGTCGGCGGTGGTGGGGTGCGCGGCCGTCACCGCCTACCTGGGGTCGGTGATCACCACGGAGAACTCCCTGATCCCCACTCTGACCACAGCACTTGTGGGGCTTTGCGTCGCGGCTTTGGCCTTGACCCTGGCCGCCACCGGTGAGGGGCCGGCCCCCGACCAGCGGCCCCGCCGCCCCTATCTGGCCGCAGGCATGGCCATGGTCGTCGTCGTGGGGCTGGCCGCCCCGGCCCGCATATACCAGCACCTGGTCACCGACGGCCCGTGGCCGATCCTGCGCTATGACGTGGACGCGGTGCAACCGTGGGACCGGGCCGAGACCGCCCCGCAGCCGATCCTGCTGGCCGAGAACGGCGCGTCGGTGATCCTGGGCAGCCGCGAGGTGCTGTGCGCAGAGGGGGCCCAGTGCGTGGACCTGGAGATGTCCCCCGACGATGTCGGCGCACTGTTGACGGTCACCGGCATGGCGGGCGGCGCGGTGCGCACGGTGCACGCCTCGACGGAGGTGTGGAGACCTCGGGGCACCATCGTGCTGCACGACCAGTGCCTGGACGCCACCGACTGCGCATCGGGGACGTGGACGATCGAGCCGCCGACCGACCCCGACGGGCAGTGGGACGCACCCGAGACGGACCCCGAAGAGCAGGCCACGACCGTTCACCCGTCCCGGTACATGGCGGCCTGGGGTGGGGCGGCCGGTGGCCGCCACCTGGTGGTGACAGCCACCCCGTCCGTCGGCTACGACGATACCCTGCTGACCCTGTCCAGTTGCAGCACCGACCGGTGCCGCGCGCAGAACTCCACCCTGCTGGTCCGCGAACCCGGGAACGCCTTCGCTTCCACGGGCGGATCCGCACGCACCTCCCCGGCACTGATCAGCGCCACCGCCACCGACCAGGGCGTACCGAGAGTGAGCGTCCACCACCCCGACACCGGCGCGCTCACCCTGTACGCCTGCCACGACGTGGAGTGCACCGATTTCACCGCCACCGAGCTGATCCCGCCGTCCGGTGTGCCGCGGATCATGGAGTGGGACCGCGAACGCTACACCGGTGCGACGGTGCGGATCCGCCCCGACGGCACCCCCGTCATCGTCCACCTGGACACCGGTGACGGGTCCGTGCGGCTCATCGACTGCGCCGACGCGGTGTGCGCCGAGCACGACACCTCCCAGGTGGTGGGCCCGGGGTGGCAGCGCACCGCGCCCGCGCTGGCCCTGGACTCGGCCGGGCTGCCCCAGATCGCGACCTTCGACCCGGCCACCCGGGAGGTCCTCTACCTGGCGTGCGCGGACGAGCGCTGCCGGGACTACGACCGCACCGCGGTAGGTGTCTACGACCACACGCCGGGGTGGGTCGACCTGGCGTTGGACGGCGCCGACCGCCCGCACCTGGTGTGGCACCGCTTCGCCGACGACGGGGGCGGCGGGGAGCACACCTTTGAGCTGGTGCGGTGCGCCACCGCGCACTGCGTCCCCTGACGTCAGCCGAGGTTGACCGCGTACAGGCGCGGCCGGGTGCAGCGCACCCCCGGCGCGTGCGGTTCGGCCTCCAGCGAGACCACCCCGTCGGGGGCGCACGCCAGCGCCACCGCCATGTCGCCCCGATGGTCGGGGGTGACGCCGATACGGGTCAGGCCGATCGTGCCCAGCCCGGCGGGCCCCAACCGGCCGCTGCTCGCCTCCACAGCGGTGGCGGGCCCGCCGTCCACCGCATCGGTGAACACCCAGCTGTCCCTGCGCAGCAGGTCACCGGCCATCTCCTCGGGGGTGCCGGGCCGGTGGTCCCACAACACCTGGCCGGTGGACAGCTCCAACGCCTGGTAGGTGCCCTCGACGTCGGGGCAGTGCTCCAGGACGAGGATGTCGCCGTCGATGGCCACCAGGTCGCCGGTGCACGGCGGCCGCGGCACGATACCGGACACGGCTCCGTCGGTGGCGTCGACCTGTACGAACCCGTCGCCGTAGCGCAGCACGACGCGGTCGGTGTCGGCGTACAGCGACCACAGCCCCGAGTGCAGGAAGTCCGCATCCGGGTGCTCGCGCAGGTCGGTGGTCCACCGCACCCGGCCGGTGTCGGCGTCGATCATGCGCACCAGCGCGTTCTCGGCGTAGAACACGCCGCCCTCGCCGGCTTCCACCGCCTGGAAGGTCCTCAAGTTGTCGTAGTGCTGCGCGCCGGTGTCGACGTGGTACATCAGCAGGTCCCCGGTGAGCCGGTACTCGCCCTCCAGCGGCAGGGACCAGCGCACCTGGCCGGTGTCCTCGCACTCTGGCGCCCGCTCCTCGCCCGCAGCGCACAGCAGGTGCTCATCCGGGCTGATCGCGGAGACGGACGGTGCGTACCCGTCTTGGCGTAGGCGGTCGGCTGCGGGGTCGGTGGCGGGCTCGGCCGGGCCGGGGGTGAGGGTGCAGGCGCTCACGGCCAGCACGGTGATGGCCGCTGCGGCCGCAGCCGCGATCCGGGGGAGGGGAGTGGGCATGCACCGCAATCTAGCGAAGCCCTCACGCCCGCGGCGGTGGCGGCCGCCCGGGGCCGCGGTGGTCAAAGAGAGCTACGTGTCGGGTGGCGGCAGCTATACGAGGTCAGGGCCGTAGTGGTGGGAGTAGGAGTCGCGCAACTGGTAGCGCACCCGCTCGGCCACCGCCTTGTCGGTGGCCATAAGCTCCCGCGCCAGCTTGCGCAGTGTTCCGGCCCCGCCGGGCACCGCGCGGGAAAGATCACCTCGGCCACCGTCCCCTCCGGGCGGGCCAGGGAGACGTCCACCATCCGCCGCAGGATCCCCTTCTTGCCCGGCACCCCGGTCATCACCCCCACCAGCTCCTTCTCCACCCGCTTCTCCGCGCGGGCGTTGATCTGGTGGATGAGGCGGATGAGCAGCTCCACCAGGGAGTCGATCAGCTCGGCCTGTCGGGTCCAGCACAGCGCGGCCAGCAGGGTGTAGCGCACCGGCTCGGGGCAGTCGGCCAGGTCGGAGGCGTACATGCGCGCCGCACGGGACCGCCAGGCGGACACCGTCTTGTCCGACACGTCAGCGAACAGCTCATCCGGCAGCCCCAGCGCCTTGACGGTGGTGAGCTTGCCGACCTCGGCCAGCAGCGTCTCCAGCCCCAGCGGCCCCGGGGGCGGCCTTGAGCGCGCCGAGCACCCCCGGCGCCTGGAGGACTTCGCGCTCCAACCGATCGCACACCGCGGCGCCCAGCCGCTGGAGGACGCGGGCGGTGAACGCCGCCTCGAAGCGGCGCACCCCCGAGGCCACGACGCGCTCGATCTGGCCGGGCCGGGTCGGCTCGATCGACAGGGTGCGGCAGCGCCTCACCAGCGCGGCGGCCAGGTGCTCCTCGTCGTCTTCCGAGGCCGGGCGGGAGCCGTAGGTGTCGCGGATCTGCTTGCGGTGGTGCTCGATGGTCCGGTTCGTCCACGAGTACTTCGCGAACAGGCCCGGATCGATGTTGACCTGGTCGGCGACGTAGTCGACAGCCAGGGCCGGGATCTCCTCTGCGCAGGTGGGGATGCGGCCCTCGATCTGGAAGAACTTCAGCAGCAGCGCGAACCAGAGCCGGGTGGCGCCGGTCTTGTTGCCCACGAGCTTGCGGTCCTCACCGTCCAGCTTCCACTGGTCTTCGAGTTCCTCGACGGTCCACTGGGTACGCATGCCCGCTCCGCGCTGCTATCGGGTTCTGTGCTGGCATCGCACAGACTGCCGGGGAGCGTCCGGGTTACTGGCTGGTTCGCACGAGCTGTGACCTCCCGGCCGCTCTGACCGTCCCCGGTCGCTACTTGGCGGCTCGCCGTAGCTTCAGGAGTGGCAGGCCGACGAGGAAGGCGGCGCCGACCAGGTGTGCAGGGTCCACGGGGGTTCCGGTACGGCCGCAGCGGTAGGCGAGTATTCGGGGGTCGAGGAGGATCGCCGAAGAAATTCCCGTTAGCGAGGAGCGGCGGCTGACAGCATGGGCTCACCGGACGTGAAGGGCGTGGGCCCCGCCTCCCAGGTTGCTCGTCGCTCCTCAACGACGTCGTATGTGGCGGCGGCACGATGAGTGCCGCCGCCACATATCAGAGCTGGATGGTCTCCGCAGGGGAAGGCAGACGGCTCTGGATCAGCAGGCTCAGCCGCCTCCTGCCAGCGTCGCCGCTGAATCCCGAGGCGACCGAGCCCACCCGCCAGAAGTCAGCGCCCGAGCGGGTCGTCAGCTGGCCGTCATTGTCAACGGACTCGCCTTCCAGGGTGGGCAGTTCCTTCATCACCTCGGCGTAGCCTTCCGGCTGTCCCAGCCGTCCGCCGTTGCTCCTGACGACCTCGACCACCTGCGGCAGCACGCGGTGCAGCGCCACGGCCCCGCTCCCCTTCTGCAGGACGTAGTCCTCCTGACCTTCTTCGAAGGGCTCGGGCATGACCTGCTTGATGCCGATCCAGTAGGCGTTGATGACGACTGCGATCGTTGCGGCGTCTGCGCGCTTGAACGAGGGCATGTCAAGCACCGGCTTGAGAGACCGTGCGAACTGCGGCTTCGGGATGGTCACCCCATCACCTTTGGTCTTGCGCCGATTCGCTTCCTGGAACCTGCCCCGCCACGGGCCGTCGAGCTTCTCCAGTTCGTCCACGACGGCGTAGGCGCGAGTGACCCAGTCCTTGTCTTCCGCCGCGAGCATTTCCCTGAGCTCGGGGTCGTCCTCGGCCATCTTGGTCAGCAACTGCCACGCGAGGTCGGTCTTGACGGGGACAGCGTTCGTGTTGACCTCGTAGAACTCGCGCATCTCCTGACCCTGGTCGAGCCCCAGCGTAAGGCTGATGGGCACCGGGAAGTCCTCGTACCCCTCCCGATCCCCCAGAAGCTGGTTCAGCCCACCTACCCGGTGCTGGCCATCGTAGATCCACAGCTCCAAGTCGTCGGTGAACTCGATGCGCCCGGTGCCGATCCAGTTTCCGTTCTCCAGGACCGCGTTTTCGTATCCGGCCTGGTCCTCGTCCACCAGCACGACGGCCCGATCCTCGTTCATGTCCTGCTTGCGGACGTTGACGAGCAGCGGGTTCGGCATCCGGCCCTTCTTCTCGTCGTAGTACGTGGCGGCCTTGCGGACACGAGACGTCACGGGCGCACGCTGGTATCCGGTGTTGGTGTCCGGATCGAAGATGTCGATCTTCTGATGATTCGACACGGTGATGGCGTCGGTGAACGCCTGCAGCATGATCGTGCCTCGCTGCACACACAGTGCCCCTGCGATCTGAACCGTCGCCTTGTCTTGCTTCGCCATCCTCTTCCCAGCCTTTCCGCCGAAGGAGTAGTCACCGTCAGATCTAAACGCTAGATCTTCTATTCAGATCTGTCAAGCAGATCTGATATGTGCTCGCTGGGGCCGTCGAGGCCTCTCACAAACGACCGGTTGTGAGAGCTCCGTGAGGGGGCCGGTGCGCGCCCGGTTTGACCAGGTGATCGTTCGCAGAACTCCTCTCAGAACTCCGGTGTTCTGCAAAGGGGTTCTGCGAGACTCTTGATCATGGAGTCGACACCGGATCAGGCCGCGAGCGCGGTCGAGCGCCACGACTGCCCCAAGTGCGGGGCCCTGGCGGGGAGCGCGTGCCGTACCCGCGGCGGCAAGACCGCGACCAGGTACCACACCGCCCGCTTCGTCCTCGTGCCCGGCCTGCGCGAGGAACTCGAGGTCGGCGTTCCCGAGGACCGGGGCCCCGGCAAGCCGTGGAAGCCGGGGCCGACGCTCGAGCAGGCGCCCGTGGCCGAGGCTTCCGGGGCGCCGATCCGGATCGGCTACGCCCGCTGCTCCACCGCCCAGCAGGAACTCGCCAGCCAGCTCGAGGCCCTGGAGGCGGCGCACTGCAAGCTGATCTTCTCCGAGAAGATCAGCACCCGCGTCAAGGTCCGCCCCGAACTCGGGGCCGCCCTGGCCCTGGCGCGCGACATTAAGCAGGCCGCCCCCGACCAGCCGGTGATCCTGACCGTCCACGAGCTCAAGCGCTTGGCCCGCAACGCCGCCGAGCTGATGGCGCTCTCCGCCCGACTCCAGACCGACGGTGTCCAGCTCGAACTCCTCACCGGGCCGCTCACCGGCGTCTACGACCCCAACGGCATGGGCTCGATGCTCTTCGCCGTCCTGGCCGTGGCCGCCCAACTGGATCGCAACTACATCCGCGAGAAGACCCTCGAGGGGCAGGCCACCGCCGCGGCCAAGGGCAACCACGGAGGCCGCCCCAAGGTCTTCGACGACGACATGCTCCTCTTCGCCCGCGCCCTGAAGGACAAGGGTGTCCCTGTCCCTGAGATCGCGCAGAAGCTGACCATCAAGACCGGCAAGAACGCCGGGAAGCACCCCTCGGTGGCCTCGGTCTACCGTGCTTTGGCCGAGGCCACCGAGTAGGTCCGGTCCCTCACAAGCCGTCAACCCTGACGGTTCCTGTGACGACGCAGGTGCCGGTAAAGCCGACGGTCACGCCACCACGCCAGTCGATCGGCCGACTCCTGTGGAAAGACCGACTGAACAGCGGCGATGAGGAGGACGAGGGCGAAGCAGCCGAAAGCCGCTGCAGTAAGCCACCAAGGTGCGCCGGCTAGGGCTGAAACCACCCCGGTCAGACCGGTAACAGCGCCGGATGGCATCAGGGAACGGCTTACGGAGTGCATACGAGGTCTCTCTTCCATAGGGCCTACGAGACATCCGGAGCTTCCCGGGTGCCTGTGCCCAGTTCAGCGGAACAAGAGGGACCTGTAGTACTCAGCTTGAACTCGTGATGTCT
>NZ_JASFDV010000022.1 GCF_030766825.1 Nocardiopsis sp. CC223A | reverse complement strand
GCCGGCCGCTCGGCCGGGCGCGGCTCGGGACGGGGCGGCTCCGGGCGGGCGACGGGTTCGACGGCCGGGCCGCCGTACCGCTCGGCCTCCTCCTCGAACACCGGGGGCGCCGGTCGGGCGGGTCCGGTGTCCCGGCGGCCCGGCTCGACGTACTCCTCGCGGTCGTGCTCCGCGGCCTCCCCGCGCCGGGGAGGGGTGCGCTCCCCGTGTTCGTCCCGGCGGCCGGTTTCCCCGTGGTCCTCCTGGTGGGCGGGCCGCTCGTCGCGTTCCGGGACGCGCTCGAACCGCTCGGCCTCTTGGACGGCGGGCCGCTCGTCGTGCTCCGGGGACCGCTCGCTGCGTTCGGCCCCCTGGGGGGCGGGCCGCTCGTCGCGTTCCGGGGCACGCTCGAACCGCTCGGCCTCCCGGTGGGCGGGCCGCTGCGGCCGCGCGGCCGGGGCGTCGTGCCCGCGGTACCCGCGCGGCTCCTCGGCCCATCGGTGCGCCTGCTCCTCGCGCCGGTCGCCGGTCCGCGGGGCCGGTCCGTCCTCCTCGCCGCGCGGCACGGACGGCCGCAGCGGGTCGTCCAGCGGGCCGTCGGCACGCCGCAGCCCGCCGACCCGCTCGGGGGCGGGCCGCGTGGAGGGGCGCGGTGCCTCGGTCTCGGCGCGCCGGGGGGCGAAAGGGGTCACGTTCGCGGTGGGGGAGGGGGCGGGGTCCGGCGAGGAGAACCGGGCGGCCTCCTCGTCGGCGGGGGTGACGGTGTTGTGTCTGGGCTCGTACAGCCAGTGGGCGACGCGCTCCTGGCCGCCGTCCAGGAAGACGAGCTTGAGCTGCCAGGTGCGGTCCTCGCGTTTCCAGGAGTCCCACACCGCGTCGCCGGTCTCCAGCTGGTGGGCCCCGATCCGGCGGGTGACCAACTCCTCCAGGTTCCCCGCGGGTGCGGCCTCGCCGGCGATGCGCACCGCGGCGCGCTGGGCCTGCTGCGCGATGTACTCCCGTTCCTGGAGGACCGGGCCCTCGAACCAGCGGACCCGTTCGATGGGGATGCCGGAGATCTCGGAGATGGCCTCCGCGGTCTCGCCGGACCGAATGCGGGCCTGGATTTCCTTGGGGCGCAACGGATTCTCCACTTCGATCTCGTACTGGCCGAGCCGGGAGAACTGGCCGCGTACTGCGGCGCGGAGGCGGTCATCGACCGGGAGCATGAAACGGGTTCCACGGCCGGTGCTGGCCAGCACCAGATAGGTGCCGTCCTCACTCACGGCCACGAGGCGAAGCTCGTGCATCGCCCTCCCTTTCGCGTCCCGTCGAGGACAGGTCCTGGGACCGACCCCGCGTTCTCCAAGTCTGGTCGGCCGACAACGGTTCGGCCACTACCGCGCCCGGCGCGCCCGAACATGTGTGCCCGCCTCCCGGTCCGCGGCACACCTCGCCGCGGTGGGAGCGCCCCGGGCCGTCCCCGGGGTCCTCACGGCCGCTTCCTTCGCCAATCTTGGCACGCTGACCCTGCCACGACCGGGAGCTGTCACGGGCGAATGTCGCGGTTCCCGTGCGAAGGCTCCGCCGTGATGGTATCCCGCGCCCCCCGAATCGCCCCAGGCCTGGGAAAAACTCCGATCTCGGTCGCTTCATCGAGTAGGGGGATTCTCTCGGGCGCAACTCGACACGCCGATGGCGGCCAGAGAGTGATGCATCTTCATTGATGGCGTTATCGGAACCCTGTCGCCCTTAGCCTGAGTTATCCGTACATGAGTCGTACGTGAACTTTGGGGCGTCTGGGGCCACATGACCGACACACGCCCATCCCGGAGTCCGACGCGCCCTCTCGCGCGTCCTCCGGACGGGACGGAGCACGAAGGGGGGCGGCCGCATGGGGCGGACCGAACACCGTGGGGAGCGGGACACGGAAGAAGGTGAGGACACCGGGAAGAAGCGCATCGACCTGAGCGTGTCCCAGGTCGTCGGAGCGGGCGTGGCGACCCTCGCCGCCGCCACCGCCGCCTCCTACCTCAACGTCTACGGGACGATCGTCGGGGCGGCCGTCATGGCCACCCTGAGCACGGTGGCCAGCCCCTTCCTCCAGCACTGGTTCTCCCGCGGCGGCGACCAGGCGCGGCAGTTCGCCGAGAAGGCCGTCGGCCACACCGAGCCCGCGGGAACAGGTTCTCACCGCACCGGCACCCACCCCCTGGACCCGCCGGGCACCGGCCCGGTGCCGGGGGTGCCGCCGACCGGGCCGATCCCGGGCCTGCCGGAGGAACCCGACGCCACCCGCACCATGGCCCTGCCCGTGCCGCGGGCGGACGCCACGGTGCGCATGCCCGCCGTCCCCGACGGCCCCGAGGAGCCGGTGACCCCCTACGGCGGACCGGAGCAGGAGCCGGACCGGCGCGGATGGCGCGCCTACGCGGTGCCCGCCGCCGTCGTGTTCGGCCTGGTGATGCTCGTCATCCTGCTGTTCGAGCTGTTCACCGGCCGCTCGCTGACCGCGTGGACGCAGGGGCAGGACGAGCACACCTCGCCCACTCTGCTCGGCGGCAGCTCCGCGCCCCCGGCCCGGGAGGACGGCGGGACCGACGACATCCCCGCCGACGGGGGCGACCGGGGCCGGCAGGAGGAGGACGGCGCCGGACAGGGGTCCCCGGACCCCACGGACGAGCCCTCCGAACCCGAGCCCACCGCCCCGGCCACCGAGCAGCCGCCGGGGGACGGCGACGGGCAGACCGACCCGACCACCCCCGGCGACGACGACACCACCGACCCCGGCGACGGGCAGACCGACCCCGGCACCGGGGACGGCGGCTCGGATTCCGGCGGTACCGAGGACCAGGGGGGCGCGGGCGGCACCGGCTCGGAAGGGAGCGGGGACGCCCTCCCCGAAGTCCCCGCGGGCTGACCCGCGCACTACGACGGGCCCGGCCGAAGGCGGTGCCGGGGCCGTCGCCGGGTTCCCGGGCCGTCTCGGTGACGTTCCCGGTCCCGGCCATCGGTTCCAGGAAGCGTTCCCGGAGACGGGCGGGTTCCCGCTCGGTGGACGGCATGGTGGTCGCAACCTCCCTGAACGCCAGGGCGTTGCGACCACCACCGGAACCCGGGGGCCGCGGCGGGGCCCGTTCTCCGTACCCGGGACCGGTCCGGGCCGCGTCCGCTCAGCCGAAGACGCGGTCCAGGTAGTCGTTGCCGAACCGCCGCTGCGGGTCCACCCGGTCGCGCACCGCCAGGGCATCGCCCAGGCGCGGGTACACCGTCTCCAGGTAGGAGCGGTCGCGGGTGTGCATCTTGCCCCAGTGCGGCCGACCGCCCACCGAGGTGAACACCGCCTCCAGGTCGGCGAAGTACGCCTCGTACGGCGTCCCCTTGTACATGTGCACCGCCACATAGGCGCTGTCGCGCCCGTAGGCCGTCGACAGCCATACGTCGTCGGCCGGGGCGAACCGCACCTCCACCGGGAAGCTCACCCGGTGGTCGCCCGCGTCCACGATCCGGCGCGCCTCGCGCAGCACGTCCACCAGGTGCTCGGCCGGGATCGCGTACTCCATCTCCACGAACCGCACGTCCCGCACGGACGTGAACACCTTGTGGGACACGTCGGTGTAGGAGCGCGCGGACAGCGCCCGCGAGCTGACCCGGTTCACCGCCGGGACCGTGCCGGGGAAGCGGCGGCACACCCGGTTGAGGCCCTCGAACAGGGTGTTGGACAGGAAGTCGTCGTCCAGCCACTCCTTGAACCGCGACAGCGGCTGCGCCGGACCGTCGGTGATGTTGTTGCGCTTGGTGTTGGTGTTGCCGGTGTGGGGGAACCAGTAGAACTCGAAGTGGTCGTTGTCGGCCCGCAGCTCCGGCAGCCGCTCCAGCACCTCCTCCAGCGGCATCGGCTCCTCCCGCGCGTGCAGCAGGAACGCCGGGCGCACCGCCATCGTCAACGCCGTCACCACGCCGAACGCGCCCAGACCCACCCGGGCGGCGTGGAACAGCTCCGGTTCCCGCTCCGCCGAGCACTCCACCACGGAGCCGTCGGCGAGCACGATCTCCAGGCCGACCACCTGGCTCGCCAGCCCGCCCGCGTCCCGGCCGGTGCCGTGCGTGCCGGTCTGCACCGCTCCGGCCACCGTTTGGACCGCGATGTCGCCCATGTTGGCCAGCGCCACCCCGTGCGCCGCCAGCGCGTCGTTGAAATCGCACAGGGGCAGCCCGGCCTCGACCGTTGCGGTGCCCGCCGCCGGATCGACCGAGCGCACCCCCGTCAGCGAGGTGGGGGAGAGCAGGAGCCCGTCGGTGACGGCCACGTCGGTGAAGGAGTGCCCCGACCCGACCATACGGACCCGCAGTCCGTCCGCCGCGGCGGAGGTCACGGCCGCCGCGACCTCGGCGGCGCCGTTGGGGGAGGCGGTCCGCTTGGGGCGGGCCTGGTAGGTGTCCGCCCATGTGTGCCACAACACATCTGTCATGCCAGGGGACATTACTCGCCGGTCACTTGTCTGGCCAGGGGGAGTGTGCGGACCGGAAGGCCCCGGTCGGGGGAGTCCGACACCACAGGCCCGCTGACCGGGGGGTGCGGCCCAGGTGCCCGGAGGAGCTGGTTTCATGAAGTGCATGAGGCCTTACGACGCGTTTCTGCTGATCTCCTTCGGCGGCCCGGAGGGCGAGGACGAGGTCATCCCGTTCCTGGAGAACGTCACACGCGGACGCAACATCCCACGTGAGCGGCTCGCGGAGGTCGGTGAGCACTACTTCCTCTTCGGAGGGGTGAGCCCGATCAACCAGCAGTGCCGCGACCTTCTCGCCGCCGTCACCGAGAAGTTCGCCGCCGACGGCATCGACCTGCCGATCTACTGGGGCAACCGGTTCTGGGCGCCGATGCTCTCCGACACCCTGGACCAGATGAGGAGGGACGGGGTGCGGCGCGTGCTGGCGCTGCCCACCTCCGCCTACTGCAACTGGTCGAGCCGCACCGCCTACCTGGAGGACATCGACCGCGCCCGCGCCGCCCTGGGCGAGGGCGCACCCGAGGTCGACCTCATCCGTCCCTTCTACGACCACCCCGGGTTCGTCGAGCCGCTGGTCGAGCACACCCGCGCCGCCCTGGACGCGCTGCCCGCGCGACAGCGCGAGGGCGCGCACCTGCTGTTCTCCGCGCACTCCATCCCCACGAAGATGGCCGAGGAGAGCGGGGGCCCCGAGCTGGGCTTCGGCCCCGAGGGCGCCTACGGCTCCCAACTCGCGGAGGTGGCCCGCCTGGTCGTGGACCGCCTCGACCGCGAGTACCCCTTCGAGGTCGTCTACCAGAGCCGCAGCGGCCCCCCCTCCCAGCCCTGGCTGGAGCCCGACGTCAACGACCGCATGGAGGAGCTCGCCCGGGAGGGCGTGCCCGCCGTCGTCGTCGTCCCGCACGGGTTCGTCTCCGACCACATGGAGGTCAAGTTCGACCTCGACGTGGAGGCCCGGCAGACCGCCGAGAAGCTGGGCATCGGGTACGAGCGCGCGCTCAGCCCCGGCACCCACCCGGCGTTCGTCGCGATGGTCGCCGACCTGGTCCGCGAGTACACCGAGGAGTACACCGAAGGGCGCGGTCCACAGCGCCTGTCCGCTGTGCCCCGCTGCGCCGGGTGCCACTGCCGCGACTGACCCCAGGGGTCCCGGACGTCGCACGGGACCCCTCGGTAAACACCGCTGACACTGTGAGGGGATGAGGGGATAGGGTTCTGCGAAGATCCCAACCACCCTCTCAGGAGTCATCACCTTGGTCCGTTCCTGGTACGAACTGCCGGAATACGTCCGCCTGAAGCGGGTCGACGGGCTGCGGCTGTCCCCCGACGGAACCCGTCTGGTCGCGCCCGTCAGCGGCATCGCACACGATGCCAAGACCTTCCACAGCGCCCTGTGGGAGATCGACGTCCGACCCGGATCCGAGGGCGGGGCCGCCCCGCGCCGCCTCACCCGCGGTGCCAAGGGCGAGAGCAGCGCGGGTTTCCTGCCCGACGGCTCGGTCCTGTTCACCAGCGCCCGCCCCGACCCCGACGCCAAGCCGGAGGAGAAGCCCACGTCCTCCCTGTGGCTGCTGCCCGCCGAGGGCGGAGAGGCCCGACAGGTCGCCTCCCGGCCCGGCGGCGTCGGCTCCTTCACCGTCGCCCGCGACAGCGGCCTGGTCGCCTTCACCTCCGCGACCCTGCCCGCCAGCCAGAACGAGGAGGACGACGCCGAGGCGCGCAGGGCCCGCTCGGAGGCGGGTGTCAGCGCGATCCTGCACGAGTCGCTCCCGGTCCGCTACTGGGACGGCGACATCGGCCCGGACCATCCGCGCTTCTTCGTCGCGGAGCCGCCCGCCGACGGCGAGGCCCGCCTGGGCGAGGCCCGCGACCTCACCCCCGACGCGGGCAAGGCCCTGCTCCAGGCCCAGGGCTCCCTCACACCGGACGGCACCGTCCTCATCACCACCTGGGACGTGCCCACCGGCGGGGGCGGACACCGCAGCGACCTCGTCGCCGTCGACACCGCCACCGGCGAGCGCACCACCCTCCTCACCGAGGAGGGGTACGACCTGAGCTCCCCGCTGGTCTCCCCGGACGGCCGCCTCGTCGCCTACACCCGCGGCTTCGAGGGCGACTACCACGGCGAGCCCCGCGACTTCGAGTTGCGCGTGCTCGACCGCGAGACCGGTGAGACCTCCCCGGTCCACCCGGGACTGGAACTGTGGGCGCGCGGCCTGGCCTGGTCCGCCGACTCCACGGCGCTCTTCATCGTCGCCGACGAGAACGGTCGCCGCCCGGTCTTCCGCGCCGACCCGTCCTCGGGCGCGGTCGTCCGCATCACCGGCGACCACGGCGCCTACAGCGAGCTCAACCCGTCCCCGGACGGCCGGTACGTGTACGCGCTGCGCGACGCCTGGGACGCCCCGCCCGCGCCGGTGCGCCTGGACGCCGCCGCCGCCGACGGCGAGCCCGTGTACCTGAACACCCCCGGCTCGGAACTCACCGTGCCGGGCACCCTCACCGAGGTCGAGACCACCGCCGACGACGGCACCCGGATCCGCTCCTGGCTGGTCCTGCCCGAGGAGGCGTCCGCCGACGCCCCGGCCCCGCTGGTGCTGTGGGTGCACGGCGGCCCGTACATGAGCTTCAACGGCTGGTCGTGGCGGTGGAACCCGTGGATCCTCGCGGCCCGCGGCTACGCCGTCCTGCTCCCGGACCCGGCCCTGTCCACCGGCTACGGACAGGACATGCTGCGCCGCGCCTGGGGCAAGTGGGGGCCGCGCGTGTTCGCGGACGTGATGGCGATCACCGATGCGGCCGAGGCCCGCGAGGACATCGACGCCGAGCACACCGCCATGATGGGCGGCTCCTTCGGCGGCTACATGGCCAACTGGATCGCGGGGCACACCGACCGCTTCAAGGCCATCGTCTCCCACGCCTCCCTGTGGGGCCTGGACGGGTTCAACGCCACCACCGACTACCCGCCGGTGTGGGAGCACGAGTTCGGTACCCCGCTGGAGCGGCCGGAGCGGTACCTGCTCAACTCGCCGCACCTGCACGCCCCGAACATCACCACGCCGATGCTGGTGATCCACGGGGACAAGGACTACCGCGTTCCCATCGGCGAGGGGCTGCGCCTGTGGCGCGACCTACAGCTGTACGGGGTGGAGTCCAAGTTCCTGTACTTCCCGGACGAGAACCACTGGATCCTCACGCCGGGCAACGCGCAGGTCTGGTACGAGACGGTCTTCGCGTTCCTGGACCACCACGTCCACGGCAAGGAATGGGCCAGACCCGAACACCTCTGACCGGTTCCCGGGCGGTCGGTCCACCCCGGCCGCCCGGGCCCCTCAGGGACGCCGGACGTACCGCACATCGGGTTCGCGCTCCTCGTTGCGCGACCCGTCGGTCTCCTCCACGGCCGTGAAGCCGTGCCGTTCGTAGAAGCGCCGCGCGGCCGTGTTGACCTGGAACGTCCACAGCTCCAGGCCCTGGGGACGGCGCCGCAGGGCCAGGCGCACCAGGCGGTCGCCCAGGCCACGGCCCCGCCACTCGGGGTCCAGGTAGAGCTGGTCCAGCGTGTCGCCGTCCAGGACCAGCAGCCCCACGACCCGGTGGTCCGCGGTGCAGACCCAGGACTCCCGTTCCGGTACCACCACGTGCGCGAACCAGGACCGGACCGCTTCGTCGTCGTGCGCGCGCCTTACCGTGGGCAGGGCCGCCGCGAAGGAGCGCAGCCACACCTCCGCCATGGCCTCCGCGTCGGCCGCCTCCGCCCGTCGCAGCACCACACCGCCGCCCGTCCGAACGTCGTACGCCATGGGATCCCTCCGGTCGGAACATCGCGGCCGCGCACCGTCCTACCGACACCGGCGGTATCGGCGCAAACGGTTTTCCGCGGACCTCTCCCCGGACCGGGGAATCGGGAATCCACGTGTCCACGAGGGCCGGCCCGCGGTCTTTTCCGAACCCGGTGTGACCTGGAACACCGGAACGGCGGAGTCGAAGAACCGGGCGCCGCCGGGTCCGCGAGGCGCGGGAACACGGTGAATTCCGGAGCCTTCCCGGATTCGGCGTCACCGTCCCCGCCGGAGTTCACCCGGGCGGCGTAGAGTGCGGACCGACCCCACACCCGAATGCGGAAAGCGGAGCAGTGACCGGCATCCACACCACACCCGACCCGCGGGCCCTGCGCGACCTGGCCGTGCGGGTGGCGACCGAGGCGGGTGAGCTCGCGGCCGAGGGGCAGGCGGGCGTCACCGTGCTCGACACCAAGTCGAGCCCCACCGACGTCGTCACCAAGATGGACCGGGCCACCGAGGAGCTCATCCGCTCCCGGTTGCTGGCGGTCCGCCCCGACGACACGATCCTGGGCGAGGAGGGAGGCGAGGCGGGCGGCGACGGCGGAGTGCGCTGGGTGGTCGACCCCATCGACGGCACCGTCAACTACCTGTACGGACAACCGGACTGGGGCGTGGCCATCGCCGCCGAGGTCGACGGCGTGGTGGTCGCGGCGGCGGTGAGCGTCCCGCGGCGCGGCGAGCTGTACGAGGCCGTGCTGGGCGGGGGCTCCCGGTGCAACGGCGAACCCCTCCAGGCCCCGCCGGCGGTGCCGCTGGCACAGGCGCTGGTGGCCACCGGCTTCGGCTACTTCGCCGAACGCCGCGTGCAGCAGGCGCGCGTGCTGGTGGAGGTCCTCCCGCACATCCGCGACATCCGCCGCGGCGGCTCGGCCGCCGTGGACCTCACCGGGCTGGCGGCGGGCCGGTCCAACGCGTTCTACGAGCGCGGGCTGAACGCGTGGGACTGGGCCGCGCCCGGCTTGATCGCCTCGGAGGCGGGCATCCGGGTGGGCGGCCTGCACGGCGGCCCGCCCGCCAACGACCTGGTCATCGCGGCCCGGCCGGAGCTGTACGACGCTCTGGACGCCCTGCTGGCGCCGCTGGGCGCCGACCGCGACTGACGGCGGGCGCGCGTGGGGGCGCGGCGGAACACCCGTTCCACCGCGCCCCCGTCGACCCGATGGGCCGCGTCCCGGTCCCGGGGATCCGGGCGTCGGCTCAGGCGCAGTCGATGCCGTTGCGAGCGGCGATGCGGTACAGGTCCTCAAGTTCCGACGTGTGGGTGTCGATGAGGAACTCGTCGCCGACGGCCTGCGCCGACTGGAGCGCACCGCGGGTCTCGTTGATACGGACCTTGATCTCCGCGAAGAACTCGCCCATTGCACCTCTTCCAGGGGTAGGACCGGAGAACTCCCGCGCTCCGGTCGCATTAGGTGTCGCGCACGTTGCCGTGCGTGCGCAATGCGGTGTGGTCACGTCCCTGTGACATGCGAGCACGTCGCGGTCCGCCCTTTCCGGTCGGGTTCCGCGCGTGCCACTTACGTCTACCGCACTGTGACCCATGTCAAACCACCGGCCCCGGTGAGTGATGTTTCCGTGATCCGCACCGCGATCGCGGATCCTTTCCGTAGGATGGAAAAGCCCCTGTGGGCGGGGGTGGCGCCGACCGCGCCGCGACGGCCGCCGCGCGGGTGCGGACCGCTCGCCCGCCCGTTCGCGGAACGTGTCCCATGACACATCTGCGGGTAAAGCCCGGTGCTTACTTGTTTCTTATTCTTGATGTGTCAGATTCGAGATGTGCGGGGTTACGTCGCCGTCGGCGGTTGGGGGATTCGCCGACGGCGACGCCCCGCGCACAAGGGGGTCGTGAGACTCCCGGCCCAGCGCCCGTCCCCGGCGCGGGGTGAGGACGAGGTCCGGTTCGCGCCGACGGCGCGGCGGGTTTACCGTCTCCTTACCCCCGCCGTGAGAGAACGGTTGACGCGGCCGGGACCGAGAACGCCGCTGCCGGTGTGTTGGGGGATGCGCCGGCAGCGGCCCCTTTTTCCCAGGTACCGAAGAGGACTTGACGTGCGTGTACTCGTGGTCGAAGACGAACGCGTCCTGGCCGACGCCGTCGCGGTGGGACTGCGTCGTGAGGCCATGGCCGTGGACGTGGTCTATGACGGCGACACCGCCCTGGAACACGCCGCGGTCAACGACTACGACGTGGTCGTGCTGGACCGCGACCTGCCCGGTACCCACGGCGACGAGGTCGCCCGCACCCTGGTGGGCGAGAGCTACAACGGGCGCATCCTGATGCTCACCGCCTCCGACACCGTCCAGGCCAAGGTCGAGGGCCTGCGCCTGGGCGCCGACGACTACCTGGCCAAGCCCTTCCACTTCCCCGAGCTGGTGGCCCGCGTGCAGGCGCTGGCCCGGCGCTCCACCCCGCCGCTGCCCCCGGTCCTGGAGCGGCACGGCATCACCCTGGACCCGGCCAACCACCGGGTCCACCGGGAGGGGCGGGAGATCGCCCTGACGCCCAAGGAGTTCGCGGTGCTCCAGGTCCTCATGCGCGCCCAGGGGACCGTGGTCAGCGCCGAGGGCCTGCTGGAGAAGGCCTGGGACGAGAACGCCGACCCCTTCACCAACGTCGTGCGGGTCACCGTCATGACCCTGCGCAAGAAACTCGGCGCACCACCCGTCATCCAGACCGTGCCCGGCGCGGGATACCGGCTGTGACACCGCCCGACCCGGACGGCGAGCGGTCCACCGGGCGGGCACGGCCCGCGGACACGGCCCACAACGGCGGAGTGGAACCCACCCGCCCGGGGGACACCGGCACCTGGCGCCGCCTGGGCGCGGCCGCCCCGGTCCGTTCGGGGGCCGAGCGCTCGGCCGCCTCCGAGCGGGTCCACCGGTTCGCCGACAACCTCAGCCTGCGCGCCCGGCTCACCCTCATCTACGGGATGCTGTTCTTCGCCGCGGGCTCGGTGCTGGTCCTGGTCAACTACCTGATCGTCGCGGTGCTGCTCAACGCCCTGCTCAGCGAGGACAGCGCGGCCGAACTGGCGGCGCACGGGTACCTCATCGAGGAGGTCCTCACCCACGTCACCCGGTTCTCGCTGCTCGCGCTGTTCCTGGTGGGGCTGCTCGCGGTGGCCCTGGGGTACGCGGTCGCGGGCCGGGCCCTGTCCCCCCTACAGAAGATCACCCGCATCGCGCGCCGGCTCTCCGAACGCGACCTGCACGAGCGCATCGCCCTGTCCGGCCCCGACGACGAGATCCGCGAGCTGGCCGACACCTTCGACGGCATGCTGGAGCGCCTGGACCGCGCCTTCGACGGCCAGCGCCGGTTCGTCGCCAACGCCTCCCACGAGCTGCGCACGCCCCTGGCGATCAACCGCACCCTGCTGGAGGTGGCGCTCAGCGCCCCGGACGTCTCCTCGGACCTGAAGTCCGTCGGCAGGACCCTGCTGGAGACCAACGCCCGCCACGAGCGCCTCATCGACGGCCTGCTCTTCCTCGCCAAGAGCGACCGGGAGCTGGAGGTGCGCGCCCGCGTCGACCTGGGGGAGGTGGCCGGCACGGTGCTCAGCCAGTTCGCCTCGGAGATCACCGACTCCAAGCTGGGACTGCGCCAGGACCTGCGCCCGGCCGTGGTCGTCGGCGACCCGGTCCTGCTGGAGCGGCTGGTCGCCAACCTGGTGGAGAACGCCCTCAAGTACAACGTCCCCGACGGGGAGATCACCGTCCGCAGCGGCCTGTACGAGGGCCTGCCGGCCGTCCAGGTGGAGAACTCCGGCAAGGTGATCCCCGCCTACGAGATCGAGGGCCTCTTCGAGCCCTTCCGCCGCGGATCGGGCGACCGGGTGGGCTCGGGCCGCAGCGCCGGGCTGGGCCTGTCCATCGTCCGCTCGGTGGTGCGCGCCCACGAAGGCGTGGTCACCGCATGGCCACGTTCGGGTGGCGGATTGGTGATCACCGTCTGCCTTCCCGTCCCATCAGGCGAGACGCCCGAACGGCGCTGAACCGGGCCCTTTCGACCCGCCGAACATATCGCCTGGGGCCAGGTAATAGGGCCCAAGCTGCGTCACGCCACGCTTCGTGGTATCTATACGTGTCCGAAGACACGCCCATCCGGGTCACGTGCGCCGACCTCGGGTGGGTATGCTGCCTCGGGCGTGGACACGGAGGGAATCCCTCCTGACGTGGGCATGTCTTCGGTTTTCGCCCGCGGTGAGGGAGTGATCCGCGCTTTGTCCGGGGTGGGCGGAACGGCTTTTCCAGGTCTACGGGACACCCGATGCCGGGTAGTACTCCAGGGGAAACCGGGTCGAAAGCGGCGACTCTTCTGGCCGCCTTCGGACACGGTCCCGCAAAAAGTGCTGCCGACCTGTGAGCGGTGGCCCGGGAGGGGGCACGGTTCACCGGTAATCGGGAAAACTCATCGGCCGAACCGGGCACAACCGAGGTCTCTCAAGCGTTACTACCCGCGCGACGAGGCACTGAACGAGGGGGATGGAGTTAGCAGAGATGGCCACCGACTACGACAGCCCGCGCAAGACTGACGAGGACATCAACGAGGACAGCCTTCAGGAACTGCAGGCTCGGCGCGTGGACAAGGGCACCGGCACGATCGACATCGACCCCGACGAGGTCGCGGAGGGCATGGAACTGCCCGGTGCCGACCTGTCGGGCGAGGAGCTCGCCGTTCGGGTGCTGCCGCGTCAGGCCGACGAGTTCACCTGCTCGCGCTGCTTCCTGGTGCACCACCGCAGCCAGCTCGCCGAGCAGCGGGCCGGACAGCTGGTCTGCAAGGAATGCGCCTGACCGGCCGGGACGGTCGAGGCATCGCCCCGTTCCGGGGCGTCCGGTGCGCCCCCCCTTGACGGGACGCGCACGCACGGGGAGCGAAACCGACGACGGTGGACGGCCGACCGCACGGATCAGTGCGGTGGGCCGCCCACCGTCGTCGTTTCCGGGGGTCAGGCCTCCAGCGCTTCGGGAGCCGTCCGGTGCAGGCCCTTGCGGGCGGTGCGCACGGCCAGGACCCGGGCCACCTCGACGCCGACACCGGCGACGACGGCCCAGCCCAGGGCGCGGCCCAGGCTCACGTCAGGGGATTCCAGGTCCGTGGGCGGCTCCTCGCCGGTCGCACGGGTCCACGCGAAGGTCAGCGCCTTGCGCATGACGAACTCGGCCGCGAACCCGGCCACGAAGCCCAACAGGACCGGGGCGACCTCACCGCCGTCCTTCTTAGCCATGAATCGTTCACCGTTCTTGTCGAGTGCACGGGCACGGGCGGCGGACCGCCCGTCACCCCATGGTCTACCGGAACGATCCTTTCACGCGCGCACCCCCTCGTCGGCGGAGCACCCCGGGCGCGGGTCGGGCGCTCCGGGGGGAGCCGGCCGGGGAGTGTCCGGCGGATCGTTCCGGGGCGTGGCACATCGGTGCGTACCGTGCCGAGAATCCAGGAGCGATCACGCTCCGGAGCGCACTACCATTGCCCCATGACCAACCGCTCTCATTCCTTCCGCATGCCCGACAAGCCTTCGCTGGACGGTATCGAGGCGAAGTGGGTCGACGTATGGGATGAGTCCGGCGTCTACCACTTCGACCGCACGGCCGAGCGCGAGGACGTCTACTCCATCGACACCCCGCCGCCCACGGTCTCGGGGTCGCTGCACATCGGCCACGTCTTCTCGTACACGCACACCGACACCGTCGCGCGCTTCCAGCGGATGAACGGCAAGGCCGTCTTCTACCCCATGGGCTGGGACGACAACGGCCTTCCCACCGAGCGCCGGGTCCAGAACTACTACGGCGTCCGCTGCGACCCGTCGGTCGCCTACGACCCGGAGTTCGAGCCCCCGGCCAAGCCCGACCCCAAGCGGCAGGTCCCCATCTCCCGCCGCAACTTCATCGAGCTGTGCGACCGGCTCACGGCCGAGGACGAGAAGGTCTTCGAGTCGATCTGGCGGCGTCTGGGCCTCAGCGTCGACTGGCGGCACACCTACGCCACCATCGACGACAACTCCCGGGCCGCCGCCCAGCGTGCCTTCCTGCGCAACCTCGCCCGCGGCGAGGCCTACATGGCCGAGGCGCCCACCCTGTGGGACGTCACCTTCCGCACCGCGGTCGCCCAGGCCGAGCTGGAGGACCGCGAGCGGCCCAGCGCCTACCACAAGGTCGCCTTCCACAAGCCCGACGGCACCCCGGTCCACATCGAGACCACCCGCCCCGAGCTGCTCGCGGCCTGCGTCGCCCTGGTCGCCCACCCCGACGACGAGCGGTACCGGGACCTGTTCGGCACCACCGTCACCACGCCGGTCTTCGGCGTCGAGGTCCCCGTCAGGGCGCACCGGCTCGCCGACCCCGAGAAGGGGTCCGGCATCGCCATGATCTGCACCTTCGGCGACACCACCGACGTCACCTGGTGGCGTGAGCTCCAGCTGGGGACCCGGCCCATCATCGGCTGGGACGGGCGCATCATCGCCGACCCGCCCGCGGGCCTGGAGTCCGGCGCGGCCCGCGAGGCCTACGACCGCCTGGTCGGCGCCACCGTCCACACCGCCCGCGAGCGGGTCGTCGAGATGCTGCGCGAGAGCGGTGACCTGGTCGGCGACCCCAAGCCCATCACCCACCCGGTCAAGTTCTACGAGAAGGGCGACAAGCCCCTTGAGATCGTCACCACCCGCCAGTGGTACATCCGCAACGGCGGCCGTGACGAGGACCTGCGCCGACAGCTCGTCGAGCGGGGCCGTCAGCTCACCTGGCACCCCGAGCACATGCGCGCCCGCTACGAGAACTGGGTCGAGGGCCTCAACGGCGACTGGCTGATCAGCCGCCAGCGCTTCTTCGGCGTCCCCTTCCCGGTCTGGTACCCGCTGGACGCCGACGGCAACCCGCGCTACGACGAGCCGATCCTGCCCACCGAGCAGCAGCTGCCCGTCGACCCCAGCTCCGAGGCGCCCGCCGGGTACACCGAGGAGCAGCGCGGCCGGGCGAACGGGTTCATGGGCGACCCCGACGTGATGGACACCTGGGCCACCTCGTCGCTGTCCCCGCAGATCGCCTCCGGCTGGGAGCGCGACGAGGACCTGTTCCGCCGCGTCTTCCCGATGGACTTCCGCCCCCAGGGCCAGGACATCATCCGCACCTGGCTGTTCTCCACGGTCGTGCGCGCCAATTTCGAGAACGGCACCCTGCCCTGGCACACCACCGGTATCTCCGGCTGGATCCTGGACCCGGACCGCAAGAAGATGTCCAAGTCCAAGGGCAACGTCGTCACCCCGTTGGCGCTGCTGGAGAAGTACAGCTCCGACGCGGTCCGGTACTGGGCGGCCAGCGGCCGTCTGGGCACCGACACCGCCATGGACGAGGGACAGATGAAGGTCGGCCGCCGGCTGGCCATCAAGATCCTCAACGCCAGCAAGTTCGTCATGTCCGTCGCGGGCGAGGGTGCGGTCGCCGACCCGGCGAGCGTCACCGAGCCGCTGGACCGCGCGATGCTCGCCTCCCTGGCCGAGGTCGTGGAGGACGCCACCGCGGCGTTCAACGCCTACGACCACACCCGGGCCCTGGAGCGCACCGAGCGGTTCTTCTGGGACTTCTGCGACGACTACCTGGAGCTGGTCAAGGCCCGCGCCTACGACACCGGGTCGGCCGGGGGCGCGTCCGCGCGCGCCGCGCTGCTCATCGCCCTGGGCGCCCTGCACAAGCTCTTCGCCCCCTTCGTCCCCTTCGTGGCCGAAGAGGTCTGGAGCTGGTGGCAGGAGGGTTCCCTGCATGCCCAGTCCTGGCCGGACGCCGCCGAGTACCGGGCCGCGGCCGCCGACGGCGACCCCGTCGTCCTGGCCGCCACCGCCGAGGTCCTGCGGGCCGTCCGCAAGGCCAAGTCCGAGGCCAAGCTGTCCATGCGGGCCGAGGTCGAGCGGGTCCGGGTCACCGGCAAGCGCGTCGAGGCCGCCCGGGCCGCGGCCGCCGACATCGCCGCCGCCGGCCGGGCCGCCGGGATCGACTTCCAGCCCACCGACGACGCCGAGCTGACCGTCGAGGTCACCCTGCCCGTGGCCACCGAGGAGCCCGGCGCCTAGCCGCGTGACCTGCGCCGTCGCGGCCGGAGCGGATCCCCGCCCCGGCCGCGGCGCGTTCGCGCGGGGGCGCGGCGGGTGACGGGCGGGACGAAGCGGGGCGCGGGCCCCGAGGGGCGCCGTCGAACGCCGAGGCAGCGCCCCGGGGGCGATAGGCTCGGCGAATGTGAGTAGCGCATCCCCGGAGGGCGGACGGATCCCGATCACGGTCCGCCGCCTGGACCCCGGCCTTCCCCTGCCCGAGTACGCGCATCCCCAAGACGCGGGAGCCGACCTGTACACCGCCGTGGACGTCGTCCTCGCGCCCGGGGAGCGGTCCACCGTCCCCACCGGCCTGGCCATCGCCCTGCCGGACGGGTACGCGGCCTTCGTGCACCCCCGGTCGGGTCTCGCGGCGCGCTGCGGGCTCACGATCGTCAACGCCCCGGGCACGGTGGACGCCGGATACCGGGGCGAGATCAAGGTGACCCTGCTCAACACCGACTCCGCGGACCCCGTGAAACTCATCCGGGGCGACCGGATCGCGCAGTTGGTGATCCAGCGTGTGGAACGGGCCGTGTTCGTCGAGGCGGACACCCTGCCCGAGTCGGTGCGCGGAGCGGGCGGTTTCGGTTCGACCGGGGGCAGCGCCGCACTGCGGTGACGTACGTCCCCGACCCGGTGCGACCCCGGGACCAACGGAGAACGAAGAGGTGAGGGCGTGTTTGGACGCCGCCGCAAGAAGCGGAAAGAAGAGGCCGGCAGAGCCGGGGCCCCTCGTGAGGGCGCGGCCGGTGCCGTCTCCTTCGACAACGAGGTGCATCCCGGGGCCGCGGCGGATCCCGGCGGCGAACCCGTCAAGGAGGCCGACCGGTACCGGTCCAACGGTCCGTGGGACGCCGCCGAGGACGCCCCCGAGCTGAAGCGCATGGACCTGGGCGGGATCCGGGTGCCCCAGGAACAGGGCACCGAGATCCAGGTCAACGTGGCCCAGGACGCCCAGGGCAAGCAGAAGGTCATCGGCGTGACCCTGGTCCGCGGCAAGAGCGCCGTCCAGGTGCAGCCCTTCGCCGCACCCAAGTCGTCGGGCCTGTGGGACGAGATGCGCGAGGAACTGCGCGAGCAGGTCGAGAAGCAGGGCGGCAAGGTCGAGGACCACGACGGCACCTTCGGCCCCGAGCTCAAGGCCCTGGTCCCGGTGCCCGGCCGGACCACCGAGGACGGCCGCCAGCTGGCCCAGCGGGTCCGGTTCATCGGCGTGGACGGCCCGCGCTGGGTGCTGCGCGGTGTGATCCGCGGTGAGGGCGCCGCCAAGCCGGAGATGATGGCCGAGGCGGAGAAGCTGTTCTCCGATGTCGTCGTGGTGCGCGGCGACCAGCCCGTCCCGCCCGGCGAGCTGTTGCCGATCACCGTGCCCAAGCAGGTCCAGGAGCAGTTGGCCAAGGCCGCCCAGGCGCGCGCCGCCCAACAGGACCAGGCCCGCCGGGCCGCCCGGCGGAGTGCGCCGGGGACCACGCCCAACGGGGCGCAGCCCCGCGACCCGGGTGCCTCGCCCAACGGCTCCGCACAGGCCTGACGGTCATGACGGAACCGCCCCCGAGCCCGGCGGGTTCGAGGGGGCGTCGCGACACCGATCGAACCGAACGGGTTCCGGCGGACGCTCGGCCGGGGAGTCCCGGCCGAGCGTTCCGCGTGGACGGCGCTTCGGCTTCTGGGCGACGTGCCCGAGATCCAACGGCCCGTGGACGGACGGGTCCGTGCCCTTGGGGAGGTACCGCCGCAGCGGGATGGTGTCCCACCGAGTGGTGTGGCCTCGTTCGACCCCCTGGTCCCGGGGGTGACGACGCACTGGTCGGCGATCCGTTCTTGTTCGAACAGCCGTTGTTCTCACACCACTCGACGGGACACGACCCGCAGCGGGCCGTCGGTGTTCCCGTTCGACCCACGCCCCGGCGCCGGGGCGTTCCCGTGTCCGGGGCGGTTTCGCCGTAAGGTGGGTCGATGACGAACGACAGCGCACCCGCCCCCCTGCCGGAGGACTGGATCCGGGCCCTGGCCGTGGCCGCCCACCCCGACGACCTGGAATTCGGCGTCTCCTCGGCGATCGCCCGCTGGACCCGCCAGGGCAAGCAGGTCGTCGAGCTCATGGTCACCCGCGGGGAGGCGGGCATCGACACCGTGGCGCCCGAGGAGTGCGCCCCGCTGCGGATGGCCGAGCAGCGCGCCTCGGCGGCGGCGGTGGGTGCCGCCGCGGTCGAGTTCCTGGACTTCCCCGACGGCCTGCTGGAGTACGGGCTGCCGCTGCGCCGCGCCCTGGCCGAGGCGATCCGCAGGCACCGACCCGAGGTGATCATCTCGATCAACTTCCGCGAGCACTTCGCCGGGGGGAGCGGGTTCAACCACGCCGACCACCGGGTGATGGGCCCGGCCCTGCTGGACGCGGTCCGCGACGCCGCCAACCGGTGGGTGTTCACCGAGCAGCTCGCCGGCGGGCTGGAGCCCTGGTCCGGGGTGCGCTTCGTCGCGTTCGGCGCCTCACCGCGGGCCGCCCACTTCGTGGAGCTGAGCGAGGACGACCTGGCGGCCGGGGTGGCCTCCCTGGACGCCCACCAGGTCTACCTGGCCGCCCTGGACGGGTTCGACCAGAAGGCGTTCCTGCCGCAGGCCGCCGCGGCGGCGGGGGAGTGGGCGGGGGTGCCGCTGGCCACCGGTTTCGAGGTGTTGGACGTCTGAGGCGGGTCCGGCCCGCACGCGTGCGGGCCGGACCGCGCTCACCAGGGGTGCTTCAGGGGCTGTGCGGGTCCGGGGTCGACGGGGTCGGTGACCCGCCCCAGGAAGAGCGCGGCGGAGCCGCGGCGCAGGACGAACGCGAACGGCCGGTCCACGTGGAACTCCACGGGCCGTTGCGGCATCGCGGCCGCCACCGCCATGACGGCGGTCGCCGCGGCACCTTCCGCGCCGACCTCGTCCACGCTGAGCACCGCCCGGTGGATGATCGCGTCCACCTGGAGCGGGTCGCCGGTGATCCCGCGTAGGTCGTCACCGGGCCCGCCCGCCGTGGCCGCGAGTTCGGGCAGCAGCGGCAGCAGCTCGAAGCCGCTCTCCACCCGAAAGCGCGGCAGTGCGACGTCCACGCGCTGCGAGCGCAGGGCCCCGCACAGCTCCCGGTGGGCCCCCTCGGTCAGCACCGGCGGCTCCGTGCCGCCGTCCTCCGACAGGAGGACGTCCAGGTACAGGTCGTGGTGCCCGGCCAGGGTGAGCATGCGCAGCCCCGCGGCCTCGGCCACCTGGAAGTGGTCGGTCAGGCGCATGGTGGGTACCGGCCGGTCGCCGCCGGGGGCGTGGAACACCTGCTCCACGGTGTGCGCCGAGTCGAACGGGGAGGTCCACACCAGCCGCACCCACAGCGCGTTGAGCAGCACGGACTCGGTGTCGGCGGTGACGGTCCCGGGCGGGAGCAGGTCGGGGATCATCCCCCGGGTGACCTCGGTGACGGCGGCGTTGATCTCCTCGCGCACCTTCTCCGGGGCGGCGGCGAAGTCCGCACGGTGCACCGCGGAGGCGGGGCGTTCGGCCAGCGCCGCGGCGAACCCGGGCAGGACCGTGCGGTCGGCCCGCACGTACAGGTCGTTCACCGACGCCAGCTCCAGTGGCGGGACCTCCTCGGCCTCGGGAGGGGCCCAGCCGCCCACACCGCCCAGTGCGGTTCCGCCGGCGTCGGCCGCCACCGCCGCGTCCAGCGCGGCGACGTGCCCGTCCAGGGAGCCGCGGTCCGCCGCCAGCAGGCGGGTCAGCGCCGCGAGCACCTCACCCGAGGCCCCGGCGGCGAGCAGGGACAGCGCCGCGGCCGCCGAGTGCGGCGACCACACGTGCGAGGTGTCCGGTTCGGCCAGGGAGTCCTCCAGGGACAGCGCGAAACGGAGGTGGTCGGGGTCGAGTTCCGGTGTCATGGCGGGCCTTCCACGGGGAGGGGTCGGGTCGGGCTCAGGCGGCGGGTCCGGGGTCGACGGGATCGGTGACCCGGCCCATGAAGAGGATCGAGGCGCCGCGGCGCAGGACGAACACGAAGGGCCGGTCCACGGTGAACTCCACCGCCCGGGACGGCAGGCCCGCGCGCAGCATGATCACACCGGTGGCGGCGGCCCCCTCGGCGCCCTTCTCGTCCACGCGCAGCACCGCCTGGTGCAGGATCTCGCTGACCGCCAGCGGTTGCGGGCTGATGGCGTCGAACCGCGCCTGGCCGCCGACCATCTCCTTCAGGCCCAGCCGGGTCAGCGGGCCCAGCAGGGACACGCTGGTGCGCACGGTGAACCGGGGCAGCGCCAGCTTCGTCATCGTCGGGGCCTGGGCCCGGTACAGGGCGGCCGGCAGTTCGGGGGCCAGCGGCGGCGGTGTGGGGGCGGCGGTGTCGGGCAGCAGCACGTCCAGGTACAGACCGTGCCCCCCGGCGAGGGTGAGCAGGCTCCACCCGTGCGCGCGGGCCAGCGGCAGCCTGGCGGTGCGGTGCATGGTGGCCACCGGTCTGGGCCCGCCCGGCGCCCGGAACGGCATGGGTCTGGTGTTGGCGGGCTTGAACGACTCCTGCCAGACCATCTTCACCCACAGGGCGTTGACCAGCAGCAGCCGGACGTGGGGCGGTGGCAGCCCCGGCGGCAGCAGTTGGTCGATGAGGCCGCGGGTCACCTGGGCGACCCGGCCGTTGATGTACCGGCGGACGCCCTCGGTGTCGCTCAGGAAGTCGACGTTGGCGATCTCCGCGCCGCCCCGGGCGCGCACGTGGTCCACGAACGTCCGGCGCAACGGCAGGTCCCGGGGGACGTACAGGCCGTTGAGCACGGCCAGGTCCAGCCCGGGCTCGGGGGCCACCGAGGAGTCCAGGTCGAGCAGCTGCCCGGCGAAGTCGCGGCCGATCAGGGAGACGATCTCGGCCAGGGTCCGGTGGGACGCACCCGAGGCCAACAGGGCCAGCACGGTGCCGACGGAGTGGGGCGACCACACGTGGGAGGTACCGGGATGGATCAGTTCCCGGTCCAGTGCGGCGGCGAACTCCAGGTGGTCCCTCCGGGGGAGGGGGATGGACGACATCGGGCTCCTCGGATCGGTGGTTCTCCGGGGCCAGCGTACGGAGTACCGGCGCCGCAGGCCAGGGTCACCCGGCCGGACCGCGGCCGGACCCGGCCGCGGTCCGGCCGGTGAGAAAACGGTGAGAAGCCCTGCGGACCATCCGCCGCGCACACGGACGAACCGTCCGATACCGCTCCGGTCGGGGCCGGGAGGCCGGGCAGGGGTCGCGTAGTCTGGGGCATCAAGACCGTGCACCCCCCGCCCGGGGGCGGCACCGACGACGCGGAGCGGACCGGGAGCAGATGACTGAGCAGCAGCGCGCCGATGAGGGGACCGGCCGGGAGCCCGGGGAGACGCGGCCCCCGGAGGTGACCGAGGAGACCGTCGAGGCGCTGGTCCGCTCCCAGCTCGCCAAGGCGCTGGGCGGCAAGCGGGGCATGGTCGAGGCGGCCGTCCCCACCCTGACCTTCACCGTCTCCTACATCATCGGCTCGGACCTGCGCCTGTCGATCGGCCTGGGGGTGGCCGCGGCCCTGCTGTTGGGCGTGCTGCGGCTGATCCAGCGCTCCTCGGTGCAGTACGTCGTCACCAGCCTGTTCGGCATCGGCATCGCCGCGGTCTTCGCGATGCGCAGCGGCAACGCCGCCGACGCCTTCCTGCCCGGCATCATCTACAACGCCGTCTACGCGGTGGTGCTGAGCCTGTCGGTGCTGGTGCGCTGGCCCGCCATCGGACTGATGATCGGCCCGTTCATCGGGCACAAGGAGGACTTCACCTCCTGGCGGGAGAACCCCGCCGTGGTCTCACTCGCGTCCAGGCTCACCTGGCTGCTGGTCCTGCCCTGCGTCATCCGCGTGATCGTGCAGTACCCCCTGTGGGCGGCCGCCACCTACGGCGGGGCGAACACGTTCGCGGCGCTGGGCCTGTCCAAGGTCGCCATGGGCTGGCCGCTCCAGGTGGCGGCGTTCGCGGCGATGGTGTGGGTGCTGGCCCGCGGCCGCACCCCGCTGGCCGGGCCGCCCGCCGCCCGGGACTGACCGGGAGCCCCGCACCCTCCGGGGTCCGCAGGGGGCGCGCCCGCCGGGCGCGCCCCCGCCCTTCAGGCCCCGGACCCCTCGCCCACCGGGTCCAGGACCTCCTCCAACGAACCCAGCGACTCGGGCTCGGCCAGGAACACCACGGTGTTGCCCACCGACAGCACCCGCTCGGGCTCAGGCGCGCGCACCCCGCCCGGGCCCACCACCGCGACCAGTGCCACGCCCTCGGGGAGCACCGCCGTCAGCTCGCTCTCGGGACGACCCGCGAACGGACTGCGCGCGTGCAGCACCGACTCGGCGATCTCCGCGCCCGGCAGCGGCGGCAGGGCGTCCTCGTCGGAGGGCTCCTCCTCCGGGTCGTCCTCCACCAGGTCCGCGATCAGCCGCGGCGGCGACACCGCCAGGTCCACCCCCCACGAGTCGTTGAACAGCCACTCGTTGACGGGGTCGTTGATCCGGGCGATCACCCGGCCCACCCCGAACTCGGTCTTGGCCAGCAGGGACACGACCAGGTTCACCTTGTCGTCGCTGCTGGCCGCGACCACCACGTCGAAGTCGCCCAACCGGGCGTCCTCCAGCGTGGACAGCTCACAGGCGTCCGCCAGCAGCCACTCCACCTGCGGCAGGTCGTCCACCCCGATCGCCCGGGTGTCCCGGTCGATGAGCAGGACGTCGTGCCCGTTGCCCGCCAGCTCCGTGGCGATGGAACGCCCCACGCTCCCGGCACCCGCGATCGCGACGCGCATCGCTACACCTCCTCGTCACCGTGCAGTCGTGCGGACAGGCCGTCCAGGTCCCGGGTGTCGGCCACCGCGTGCAGCACGTCGCCCGCCTCCAGGACCACCTCCGCACCGGCCAGCACGATCCGACCGCTGCGGGTCAGGTACACCACCCGCAGCGGGGCCCGCTCCTCCACCTCGGCGACCGGCCGGCCCGCCCACCCGTCGGGCAGGGTGACGTCGGTCATCGCCAGCGTCCCCGAGGCGTCCTGCCACTCCGGCCCCGTGGTCAGGCGGTCGTCCCCCGGCACCATCCGGCGCAGGATCGAGTCCGCCGTCCACCGCACCGTCGCCACGGTGGGGATGCCCAGCCGCTGGTACACCTCCGCGCGGCGCGGGTCGTAGATCCGCGCCACCACGTGCTCCACCCCGAACGTCTCGCGCGCCACCCGGGCCGCGATGATGTTGGAGTTGTCCCCGTTGCTCACCGCGGCGAACGCCCGCGCCCGGTCGATCCCGGCGGCCAGCAGCACCTCCCGGTCGTGCCCGAGCCCCCGGACCGCGTGTTTGGCGGTGTCCCCGCGCAGCCTCCGGAACGCTTCGGGGTCCTGGTCGATCACCGCCACCGTGTGCCCCAGGTCCACCAGTGTGTGCGCCAGCGTGGACCCCACGCGGCCGCACCCCATGATCACGATGTGCACCTCGCCCGCACTCCCGTCGAAACAGCGCCTCCCGGGCTCGGGGCGTCACCCCGTGCCCTCTCAGTGACACCTTGGCACATCGGCCACCGTCCCGTGCGTTCGGGCCGACACCGGCGGGGCCGCACCGGCCCTCCGACGCCGAGCGTGACCGGACCCGGCCCGCGGTGGCGGTAGATTGGGGCGGTCGGTGACCGTGCGTGCAGGTCACCCGCGGGACGTGCGCCGACGCGCACTCCGGGACGCCCCGCAGCGTCCCGCCACAGCCTCCTCCCGCGACGGGCGACGCCCCGTGGACGCCGCCGCACCACATCCGCGATCCCCGGAGGAAATCCGCCATGACCCGTGCCGGTACCGAGTTCGAGCTGACCGTCGACGACGTCGCCCACGGCGGGTGGTGCGTGGGCCGCCACAACGGGCAGGTGGTGTTCGTCCGCCACGCCCTGCCCGGCGAGCGGGTGCGGGTGCGGGTCACCGAACGCACCAGCAACCTGCTGCGCGCCGAGGCGATCGAGGTCCTCACCGCCTCCCCGGACCGCGTCGAGGCCCCCTGCCGGTTCGCCGGGCCGGGCGCCTGCGGCGGCTGTGACTGGCAGCACGCCGCCCCCGAGGCCCAGCGGCGGCTCAAGGCCAAGGTGGTCGCCGACCAGCTGCGCCGGATCGCCGGGATCGACCGCGAGGTCGTCGTCGAGGAACTGCCCGGCACCCCCGGCGGCCTGGGCTGGCGTACCCGGGTGCGGTTCGCGGTGGACGCCGACGGCAACCCCGGTCTGCGCCGCCACCGCTCCCACGACATCGAGCCGGTGGACCGCTGCCTCATCGCCCACCCCGGCGTCACCGAGCTGGGCGTGACCGAGCTGCCCTGGCCGGGCGTGCGCGAGGTCGAGGCCGTGGCCGCCGCCGAGCGCGCCGACCGGGCGATCGTGGTCACCCCCACCGGGGCCAAACTGGGCACCCTGCCCGAGCTGAAGGCCTCCAGCGCCGTGCTGCGCCGCTTCAAGGGCGGCCGCGTCCAGCAGGTGCGGGGCCGCCGCGGGGTGCGCGAGATCGTCGGAGAGCGCGAGTTCCGGGTGGGCGCGGGCGGGTTCTGGCAGGTCCACCCGGCCGCCGCCCGCGTGTTCACCGAGGCGATCCTGGCCGCGCTGGCCCCCAAACCGGGGGAGACCGCGCTGGACCTGTACTGCGGTGCGGGCCTGTTCACCGCCGCCCTGGCCGAGGCCGTCGGCCCCGAGGGGCGTGCCCTGGGCGTGGAGAACGGCACCGAGTCGGTGCGGGACGCCCGGTACAACCTGCGCGACCTGGAGCAGGTGCGCATCGAGCAGCACGACGTGGCCGCGCAGATGCGCGAGTGGGCCGACGTGCGCGCCGACGTGGTCGCCCTGGACCCGCCCCGCGCTGGGGCCGGCGCCGAGGTGGTCCGCTCCATCGCCGGGACCCGGCCGCGGGCGGTGGCCTACCTGTCGTGCGACCCGGCCACCCTGGCCCGCGACCTCGCCGAGTTCGACCGTGCCGGGTACCGGCTGGTCGATCTGCGGGCCTTCGACGCCTTCCCGATGACCCACCACGTCGAGTGCCTGGCGGTGCTGGAGCCGGTCAACCCGGCCCGCCGCCACCGCGAGGCCCGCGAGGAGTAGCCGTGCCGGGGGCGGCCTCCACCCGGGTACGCCGTCGGGAGCCCTCCCGGCCTTGAGTCGGCCTCCAAGGTGGCGTAGGCCCCGGCGGCCTTTGAACCGCTCGGAGGGGCCGCCGGTGACCCGGATCGGGACGACGGTGCCGTCCTCGGGGAGCGGGGAGGCGTGTGCGGGGCCGGGGAGGGCGACCAGTGCGGTCGGCAGGGGGAGGGCGGCCACGGCCGCCGGGGTAGTGCGCGAGGGGAGGAGCCCTTCCCGGTCGGGGGAGCGGGGGCGACCGGCGGCGTACCGACGCCGGCACCGGCCGGTCCAGGGGCAGGACCGTCGGTGGTTTCGACGCCCCCCGCGCCGTCGGCCGTACCGCGGGTAGTCTCGGCGGCGAGAGGGAGGACGCAACATGACCGGACGGATGCGGGTCCCCGGACCCGACCACCCCATCACCATCGAGCCCACCGGCGCGCGCGTGGTCGCGCGGGTCGGCGGCCGGATCGTCGCCGACACCACGGCCGCGCTGACCCTGCGGGAGGCCTCCTACCCGCCGGTGCAGTACATCCCGCTGGCCGACGTGGACCCGGCGCTGCTGAGCTCCACCCCGACCACCACCCATTGCCCCTACAAGGGCGACGCCGCCTACCGCACTCTCACGGTCGACGGGGTCGAACTGACCGACGCCCTGTGGGTCTACGAGGAGCCCTACCCGGCGGTCGCGCAGATCGCCGGACACGCCGCCTTCTACCCCGACAAGGTCGAGGTCACCGTCGAGGACTGACCCGGACGCGCGGACGGCGGGGCGCACCGGTGCGCCCCGCCGTCCGCGCGCCGGTGGTCAGCGGCGCCCGGGGGCCGGGGCACGCAGCACCGCCAGACCCAGCACCAGGACGCCCAGGCCGGTCCAGGAGGCCGGGGCCAGGCGTTCGTGCAGCACCAGCACGCCCAGCAGCGCGGCCACCGCCGGTTCGGCCAGGGTCAGCGTGGTGGCCACCACCGCCGGGGTGTGCCGCAGCCCCTGCCCGAACAGCCGGTAGGCGCAGAACACGGTGAACACCGCCAGGTACAGGGCGACCGCCGCGCCGCTCCCGGTGGCCAGCCAGCCCGCGCCCAGGGCGGCGACCACCGGCAGCGCCAACAGCCCGCCGCCCAGGAACAGGGCCCCCATCACCGCGGACGACCCGTGGCCGCGCCGGATGAGGCGTTCGGCGATGAGGGCGTAGGCGGAGTAGGAGAACCCGGCGGCCAGCGCGGCGAGCACGCCCAGCGGGCGCACCGGGTCGGCGCCGCCGCCCTCCGAGCCCAGGACCAGTACCGCGCAGCCGGCCACGGCCGCGGCGGTGGCGACGGTCCAGCGCAGGTCGGGCCGCCGCCGGTCGGCCCACCAGGCGAGCAGCCCGGAGAACACCGGCGAGGAGCCCAGGGTGATCACGGTGGCGACCGCCACCCCGGCCTCGGCCACGGCCGGGTAGAACGTCAGCGGGTATCCGGCCACCGCCACCGCGCCCAGGGCCAGTGCGCGACGGGTGGCCGGGTCCGAGCGGCCGATGAGCGACCGGGCGCCCCGGCCGGTCAGGAACAGCAGGAACCCGCCCAGGACGAGTCCGGCGGAGCCCACCGCGGCGGCGGGCGCGTGGGAGGCGCCCAGGGTGGCGGCGGTGCCGGTGGTGCCCCACAGGACGGCCGCGGCCAGGATCGGCAGCGGGCCCCGGAACAGGGTGAGGGCGGGGGTCGGTGAAGAAAGGTCGTGTGACACGGTCGTGTTCTCTCCGTCATCGTGCGTCTGGGGACGTCCGGTGCGGGCGCACGACGGCGGCCGACCGCGGTGCGGTCGGGACTCGCTCAGCTCGGGAGTGCGGTGCGCCCGGTCAGGCGCACGGGGGTGGCAGTACGACGTGCCAGTGCGGGTTCTTCACGGGGGCAGCCTAGTACACCTCCGGTCATGGGACTTCTTCCGGGGCGGTGGCGGGGACGCTAGTCTCGCCGGATGACCACCACCTGGAACCCCGGCGCCACGGGTGTTCTGCGCCTGCCCTCGGGCCGGCTGGTCCGCGGCCGCCCGCTCGCCCGGCCCGTTCCGGAGGGCCCGGAGCCCGACCTGGGCGTGTACCTGCTGGGCAAGGCCCCGCCGCCGGTCCCCTGGGAGTCCCGCTGGGTGCGCTGGCCCGACTTCCGGCTGCCCGCCGACCCCGCGGCCCTGGCCCGGGAACTGGCCGCGGCCCTGGAACGCGCCGCCGACGAGCGGGTGGAGTTCGCCTGCCTGGGCGGCCGCGGCCGCACCGGGACCGCCCTGGCCTGCCTGGCCGTCCTGGACGGGGTCCCGGCCGCCGAAGCCGTCGCCCACGTGCGCGAGCACTACTCCCCGCACGCCGTCGAGACCCGCCGTCAGGCGCGCTTCGTCGTGGACTTCACCGGCTAGACCGCGGGGCCCTCGGGACCGGGGGTGTCGTCGTGGCCGCGGGAGCGGCGGCGGGCCAGGTAGACCGCGGCCGCGCCGCCGCCGACCGCCAGTACACCGGCGGTGACCAGGCCGGCCAGGGCGGCACCGGTGACGGGCAGGCCACCCGGCCCGCCGTCCCCGTCGTCGGCCGCCGGGGCGGAGGTCGGCGTGGGGCTCTGCGCCGCGGGGTCGGCGCCCTCGTCGGGGTCGCTCTCGTCGGGGCCGTCCGTGGCGGGGGCCTCGGCCCCCGGGTCCGGGGACGCGTCCTCCCGCGGGGACGCCCCGTCGGTCGGCTCCCGGTCGCCCTGCTCCCCGGCGGCGGGGGCGTCCCCGGTGCCGCCGTCGGCGGGGCACTCCACCGACACGGCCGCCATCGTCAGGTCCAACAGCTCGGTGCCGTCGACGGTGGCCGTGACAGCGGTGTACATCTCACCCGCGCCGGTGTCCCCCTCGGCCGGGGTGTGGTCGGTCACCGTCACCTCCGCGGTGCTCCCGTCGGGCAGTTCGACGTCGGCGGTGGCCTCGCCGCCGGAGGGGGTGATCGCGGTCCCGAACACGGTGACGACCCGTTCGGGTTCCGGGCCGCTCTCCCATTCGAGGTTCCCGGAGAAGTCACAGGTGAGCGAGTTGCTCAGCGGTCCGACCTCGACCGCGGGCGTGTCGGTGCCGGGCAGGGACAGGGTGAGTCCGCCCAGTTCGGCGATCGCCTCGGCCCGCCCCTCGCCCCGAGCCGTGGTGTTGACCGTCGCCTGCGCGGGCCCCACCACCGACACCGGTTCGAGCAGCCCGCCCTGGTCGCCGGAGGTGTCGGCGCCGAGCCGTTCCTCGCCCACCTCGGAGCTGACGTAGACGGTGCCCCACAGCCCCTCGGCGCCGCCCGCGTCGGGGGCCACGACCAGGCCGACCAGGGTGGCGCTCGCCGTCGCCGGGAAGGTCGGCGCGCCGAGGGCGGGTGCGATCGACACAGGGACGGCGGCGATGCCCAGGGCGACCGCGCAGGAGACGGTACGGCGAAGACTCAACGGATGCCCACCTCGCGAAAGACCCGGCGCGCGGCCGGGAAAGCCATGGATGATCGCGAGTCTAGGTATCGACCGGCAAAGCGACGGGAAAGGGCGCACCGGCCCCGGGGACGGTGTCCTTCCTGTCTGCGGGGGTCAGGTGTCGGTCGGGCACAGCGGAGCGTACGGGTTCCAGGCCTCGTACAGGTTCGGCTCCATGTCGGAGAACACGGTGTTCCACTCGGCGGCCTCGGCGATCCGGTCCTGGTCCTCGGCGATCGGGACCTCCAGCAGCGCGGCCAGTTCCAGGGTGTCCATCCCACCGGAGGAGATCCGCTCCCAGTGCTCCTCCAGCAGCGCGTGCATCCGCTCCGGGGGCACCGAGACGATCCGCCGCCCCAGTACCAGGTCGGCGGGGGAGGGGGCCAGGTCGGCCAGGGCGATCGCCATCGTGTCGGTCCGCAGGTAGAGGTCGTCCGGGGTGTGGGAGGCGACGACGCGGTCCACGACCCAGGCGACCACGACGGTCCGGGCCTGCCCGGTGCCCCGGCAGTCGTCCAGCCCGTAGGGGGCGGGCGGGCCGACGGACATCCCCAGCGTCTTGCGGGCGAACGACGAGTACAGGTACGAGTACCACGGATGCGAGTCCGGGTCCATGTAGTCGTGGACGGTCACCGCGGGCCGGGGGACGTCGAATTCGCGGGTGTACCAGTTGGCGTCCTGCCACACCACCGGGGCGTCGGCCCGTGCGGCCTCGGGCAGTTCGTCCAGGACCGGGTCCAGGGCGGCGTGCCAGGAGGGCACCCAGGAGTCGTAGCCGGGCAGCGGGCAGTAGGTCACGCCCTCGATCTCCTGGCAGGGCCAGGGGCCCTCCACCCCGTACACCTCGTCGTCGGCGTACTCCCGCGGTTCCGACGCCCCTTCGCGCCACACCGTCGAGTTGCCGTGGACGGCGACCCCCAGGGCCCCGGCCGCCAGCAGGGCCGCGGCGGCCGAGGTGGCGACCAGGACCCGAACGCGGTGCCGGGCGCCCAGCACCAGCACCAGCAGTGCGGCCGTCACCAGGCAGCTGTAGGCCAGCGAGTGCAGGTTCACCGCGGACAGGGACACCGAGAAGTCGGGGAAGGGGCTGATGACCTGTTGCAGGGCCACGGTCGCGCGCGATACGGCGCTGTTGAGCCGCTCCGAGAACACGATGCCGTTGTAGACCAGGTACAGCGGCAGGCAGAGCGCGAGGAGGACCAGCGGCAGGTACGACCGGGTCCACAGGACCAGGAGCAGTGCCCCGAGCGGTCCGGCGGCCGCGACCAGGAAGGGCACCGGGAACGCGAACGGGTCGATGATCCCGGCGGGCGGCAGGGGTTCGGCGGCCAGCCACAGCCACAGCCCCAGCCCGGTCAGGAGCGCCCACAGCAGGAGCACGGCGGCCAGCGCCAGGGCCGTGATCCTGCCGGTGCGGCCCAGCGGGGTCGCGGAGATGACCGGGTGGCGGGCCTCGCGTACGGCGGAGGGGGTCACGGCGCCGAACCCGATCGCGGCGAGGAACAGGGCCGACGTGGACATCTCGGCGTACCAGGAGTCCACCGACTGGCCGGGGTAGGAGCCCGACCACGTGGAGTACAGGAGGAACAGCACCGAGCCGGGCAGCAGGAACGGCCCGCGCAGCAGTCGCACCGTGTTGAACACGGTCAGTCGGACGAAGGTGGCGGTGCGCCTCACCGCACCGCCTCCGCGGGTTCGGCCCCGGACACGCCGACGAGCAGCAGGTAGGCGTCCTCCAGGGTGGGTTCCACCGCTCTGAAGGCCGTCCCGGGCGGCAGCGGCGACCCCGGGGTCAGGACCCGGTGGCGCCCGTCGGGCAGCCGCCAGGAGGTCAGGCCGCTGCCGGGGTCGCCGGGACCCTCCCACACGTGCCCGCGGGCGCGGGCCAGCAGGTCCCCGGGAGCCCCGTCGAAGACGACCCGGCCCCCGTCCAGGCACACGATGTGCCCGCACAGCGCGGCCACGTCCTCGATCTGGTGGGTGGACAGCACGACGGTGCTGTCCACGGCCAGCCGGGACACCAGGTTGCGGAACCGGATGCGCTGCTCGGGGTCCAGCCCCACCGTCGGCTCGTCCAGCAGCAGCAGGTCGGGGTCGCCCATCAGGGCCGACGCCAGCGCCAGGCGCTGGCGCATGCCACCGGACAGGCGGCGCACCCGGCTGTGCCGCCGGTCGTACAGCCCGACCTGCCGCAGCACCCGGCGCACCTCGTCGTGCCGGGCCCGGCGGCCGCCCAGTTCCTTGAGCACGGCCATGTAGTCGAGCAGGGCGAACGCGGTGAAGTGCGGGTAGAAGTCGGGGTTCTGCGGCAGGTAGCCCAGCCGCCGCCGGATATCGGTGCGCTCGGGAGCCCGGGACGGGTCCAGGCCGAGCAGGCGCATCCGGCCGGAGGTGGCGTCCAGGTCGGTGGCCAGGCAGCGCATCAGGGTGGTCTTGCCGGCGCCGTTGCGGCCCAGCAGGCCGGTCACTCCCGGACCCAGCTCCAGGTCCACCCCGTCCAGGGCGGTCCGGGTGCCGTACCTGCGGGTCACCCCGCTCAGGTGCACCCGGCCGGTGAGGGCGGTGGTCATGCCATCCTCACCCGGAGCAGCAGCATGCCGGCCAGGACGGCCAGGGCCACGCCCCAGCACGCCTGGGCCTGGGGGGCGAACACCCCGACGGGGACCGTCTGCCCGGACAGGGACACCAGGCCCAGGACCGCCAGCCACAGGACCCCCACGATCCCCGAGGCCGCGCTCAGGTGGATCCAGTTGCCCAGCAGGAGCGAGCCCGCGACCAGGGTCAGGGAGGGCAGCAGCCAGAAGACCGCGTCCCAGGCGGTGGTGGTGTGCGGCAGCAGCAGCGCCGCACCGGTGCACAGCAGCAGGGCCGGGACCAGGACCGCGCAGGTGCGCAGGAACAGCAGCCGCTGCCCGGCCATGGGTGTGACCGAGGCCAGGGTGTGCGCCGGGTCGCCCCCGCGCCCGTAGGCCAGGGCCACGCCGACCAGCGGGACCACCGGCGCCAGGAAGAAGAACATCAGTGAGCCGCGCGGCAGCAGGTACGCGGCGAACAGGGCGGCCGCCAGGACCACCACGGTCGAGCCGAGCCAGGCCTGGTAGAGCCGCGGGGTGGCGGCGAGGAGCTTGGCGGTCTCCGCGCGCAGGCCGACGGAGGCCAGCACGGTCTCGACCGGGCCGCGCCGGGGCCGGTCCACCACGTCGCGCAGGGACGCCCAGCCGTCGGCCAGCCACGATTCGTCGGCGGGCAGCAGGGATCGGCAGGGCGCGCAGTGCATCAGATGGGCCTCCACCGACATCGCGGTGATCTCGTCGCTTCTCCGGGCCGCGTAGTCGTGGGCCTGGGCCGGGGTCAGGTGCCAACCGCTCATGACGTCAATGCCTCCCGCAGGCGCGCCTTGGCGCGCATCACCCGTGTCTTCACGGTGCCTTCGGGGATCTGGAGAATCTGTGCGGCCTCCCGCACGGTGAGTCCGTCCAGCACGGTCGCCTGTATGGCGGCCCGCAGTTCGGGGGACAGGGTGTGCAGGGCCGCGCCCAGGGGGCCGTGCTCGATGTTGAGCAGCACGGTGTCCTCGGCAGAGGCGTCCCCGATGGTCTCGTAGGGTTCGGCCTCGATGTCGGAGATCCACCGGTTGGCCCGCCGGCGCAGCTGTGAGATGAGCTGGCGGATGGCGATGGTCCACAGCCAGGCCCCGGCGTCGGTGTCGCCGGGCCGGGGTGTGAAGGAGCCCGCGTTCTTCCACACGGCCAGGAAGGTCTCCTGGAGTGCGGCGTCGACCTGGTCGTGGTCGGAACAGCGGTAGTTCAGGCGCGCCCGCAGCCAGGGCGCATGCCTGCGGTGGAGGATCTCCAGCGCCTCGGCCTCGCCCGCCGCGATGGCGGTCAGCAGCACCGGGTCGGTGCTGTCGGGGCCGTAGGAGGGTGCGCGGCGGTGCGCGCGTCGGAACAGCTTCACGGTCGGGTTATCGCTCGGGGCTCGAAGGACGGTTCTCGGTGTGCGGCCTTTTCGACGCTACCCGCGCGCCGGGGGGAGATCGCCCCCGCGAGTGGGCGAAAATGGGGTTTATGCGCCTGAGGATCTTCCTTGAGCCCCAACAGGGGGCCACCTACGAGGACCAGCTCGCTGTGGCCAAGGCCACCGAGGAGCTCGGATTCGACGCCCTTTTCCGCTCTGACCACTATCTGCACATGGGGGACGGCACCACCGGCCTGCCCGGGCCGACCGACGCCTGGATCACCCTGGCCGGGCTGGCCCGGGAGACGTCTCGGATCCGCTTGGGCACGCTGATGACGGCGGCGACGTTCCGCTACCCGGGTCCGCTGGCGATCGCGGTCGCGCAGGTGGACCGGATGAGCGGCGGCCGGGTGGAGTTCGGGTTCGGAGCGGGCTGGTACGAGGAGGAGCACGCCGCGTACGGCATCCCCTTCCCGACCACGGCCCGGGAGCGCTTCGACCGCTACGAGGAGCAGCTCGACATCATCACCGGCCTGTGGTCCACGCCGGCCGGCGGCACGTTCCGCTACGAGGGCAAGTACTACCGGCTGGCGGAGGGGCCCGCGCTGCCCAAGCCGGAGCAGAGCCCGCGGCCGCCGGTGCTCATCGGCGGTACCGGCCCGCGCCGGACCCCGCGCCTGGCCGCGACGTTCGCCGACGAGTACAACGTGCCGTTCTCGTCGGTGGCCGACACCGGGGCCGCGTTCGACCGGACGCGGGCGGCCGCGGCGGCGGTGGGACGCACCGATCGGATCGTCTACTCGGCGGCGCAGGTGCTGTGCGTGGGCCGCGACGAGGCCGAGATCGCCCGGCGGGCGAAGCGCATCGGCCGCGAGGTGGACGAGCTGCGGCTCAACGGCCTGGCCGGGACGCCCGCCGAGGTGGTCGACAAGATCGGCCGGTTCGCGGAGTCGGGCGCCGAGTGCATGTACCTCCAACTGCTGGACATGGCGGACCTGGAGCACCTGGAACTGGTGGCCGCCGAGGTGGCCCCGCAGCTGGGCTGAGGCGCGCCGGGCGCCGACGGGGTGCTGGAGGCCGGGGTTCCGGGAGCTCCGGAGGAGCCGAAGGCCCCGGCTCCCCGAAGACGGCGGGTGGGCCGAGGGAAGAGGGGGTTCGAAGAACACGGGGGCGCCGGTCGGGGGGAGGCGCCCGCACGATAACTTGATATCGAGATACAAGTGGGATAGCTTGATGTCAAGATAAAAGAGGGTTCCCCCCGGCCCGGGCCGCGCCCGGGTGTGTGACGTCGACCTCTCGGCGTCTCCCGGCCCCGAGCATCACGGGCGTCCGCGCGCAGCGGACCGCCTGGCCTGCGATGAGTGGTGTCGTCGCAGGTCATGGCCGCTTCCGAGAGGTCGGATACGGTCGGAGGACACCCCCGCGGCCCTCCGTCCACCCGGCGACCGGTTAGGGCGGCCTCAGTGGGTCCCGCGTCCGCCCGATGGGGCAGGATGCCAGGGACAAAGTGGCGAGATCAGGAGGCAGACACCGTGTCCGCGAACAGCTTCGGCGCCCGTGACACGTTGCGCGTTGGCGACGAGTCGTACGAGATCTTCCGGTTGGACTCCGTGGAGGGCTCCAACCGACTTCCCTACAGCCTGAAGGTCCTCCTGGAGAACCTTCTGCGCACCGAGGACGGTGCGAACGTCACCGCCGACCACATCCGCGCCCTGGCCGGCTGGGACGCCAAGGCCCAGCCCAGCCAGGAGATCCAGTTCACCCCCGCCCGGGTGATCATGCAGGACTTCACCGGCGTTCCCTGTGTCGTCGACCTCGCCACCATGCGCGAGGCCGTCCGCGACATGGGCGGCGACCCGGACAAGATCAACCCGCTCGCCCCCGCCGAGCTGGTGATCGACCACTCCGTGATCGTCGACCTCTTCGGCCGCCCCGACGCCTTCGAGCGCAACGTCGAGATCGAGTACGAGCGCAACCAGGAGCGCTACAAGTTCCTGCGCTGGGGCCAGACCGCGTTCGACGAGTTCAAGGTCGTCCCGCCCGGCACCGGCATCGTGCACCAGGCCAACATCGAGCACCTGGCGCGCGTCACCATGAGCCGCAACGGCCAGGCCTACCCCGACACCTGCGTCGGCACCGACTCGCACACCACCATGCAGAACGGCCTGGGCATCCTGGGCTGGGGCGTCGGCGGCATCGAGGCCGAGGCCGCCATGCTCGGCCAGCCGATCTCCATGCTCATCCCGCGCGTGGTCGGCTTCAAGCTCAACGGCCGGCTCAAGCCCGGCACCACCGCCACCGACCTCGTGCTCACCATCACCGAGCTGCTGCGCCAGCACGGTGTGGTCGGCAAGTTCGTCGAGTTCTACGGCGAGGGCGTCACCTCCGTGCCGCTGGCCAACCGCGCCACCATCGGCAACATGAGCCCCGAGTTCGGCTCCACCGCCGCGATCTTCCCGATCGACGACGAGACCATCCGCTACATGCGCCTGACCGGCCGCTCCGAGCAGCAGGTCGCCCTGACCGAGGCCTACGCCAAGGCCAACGGCTTCTGGCACGACCCGGCCAACGAGCCCGAGTTCTCCGAGTACCTGGAACTCGACCTGGGCGACGTCGTCCCGTCGATCGCCGGCCCCAAGCGCCCGCAGGACCGCATCGTCCTGGCCCAGGCCAAGGAGACCTGGCGCCACGACGTCAACAACTACGTCTCCGACGAGGCCGACGAGGCGGGGGAGGAGTCCTTCCCGGCCTCCGACGCCCCGGCCCAGCACGCCAACGGCCGCCCGCACAAGCCCGTCAAGGTCACCATGGCCGACGGCACCGAGACCGAGATCGACCACGGCGCCGTCGTGATCGCCGCGATCACCTCCTGCACCAACACCTCCAACCCGTCGGTCATGCTGGGCGCCGCCCTGCTGGCCAAGAAGGCGGTGGAGAAGGGCCTGTCCCGCAAGCCGTGGGTCAAGACCTCCATGGCCCCGGGCTCCAAGGTCGTCACCGACTACTACGAGCGCTCCGGCCTGACCCCGTACCTGGACAAGCTGGGCTTCAACCTGGTCGGTTACGGCTGCACCACCTGCATCGGCAACTCCGGCCCGCTGCCGGAGGAGATCTCCAAGGCCGTCCAGGACAACGACCTGGCCGTCACCGCGGTGCTGTCCGGCAACCGCAACTTCGAGGGCCGGATCAACCCGGACGTCAAGATGAACTACCTGGCCTCGCCGCCGCTGGTGGTCGCCTACGCCCTGGCCGGGTCCCTGGACGTGGACATCACCACCGAGCCCCTGGGTGTCGGCAAGGACGGCGAGCCGGTCTACCTGGCCGACATCTGGCCGACCGCCGAGGAGATCCAGGAGGTCATGGACTCCGCGATCGCCGCCGACATGTACGAGTCGGCCTACGCGGACGTCTTCGCCGGTGACGAGCGCTGGCGCTCGCTGCCCACCCCGACCGGCAACACCTTCGAGTGGGAGGGCGAGTCGACCTACGTCCGCAAGCCCCCGTACTTCGAGGGCATGGCGCAGGAGCCGTCCCCGGTCACCGACATCACCGGTGCCCGCGTCCTGGCCAAGCTGGGCGACTCGGTCACCACCGACCACATCTCCCCGGCCGGCGCGATCAAGCCGGGCACCCCGGCGGCCGAGTACCTCAAGGCCCACGGCGTGGAGCGCCGCGACTTCAACTCCTACGGTTCCCGTCGCGGCAACCACGAGGTGATGATCCGCGGTACGTTCGCCAACATCCGCCTGCGCAACCAGATCGCGCCGGGCACCGAGGGCGGCTACACCCGCGACTTCACCCAGGCGGACGCCCCGGTGTCGTTCATCTACGACGCCGCGCAGAACTACGCGGCGCAGGGCACCCCGCTGGTCGTCCTGGGCGGCAAGGAGTACGGCTCCGGCTCGTCCCGCGACTGGGCCGCCAAGGGCACCAGCCTGCTGGGCGTGCGCGCCGTCATCACCGAGTCCTACGAGCGCATCCACCGCTCCAACCTCATCGGCATGGGCGTCCTGCCCCTGCAGTTCCCCGAGGGCCAGAGCGCGGACTCCCTCGGCCTGACCGGCGAGGAGACCTTCTCCATCACCGGCGTGACCGAGCTGAACGAGGGCCGCATCCCCGCCACGGTGAAGGTGAGCACCGACACCGGCGTCGAGTTCGACGCCGTGGTGCGCATCGACACCCCCGGTGAGGCCGACTACTACCGCAACGGCGGCATCCTCCAGTACGTGCTGCGCCAGCTGATCGCCGGGTAGCCACCTGGACTCCGCTGCCGTGCCCGACCGGCGCGGCGCGCGGTTCACGGGGCCGCCGTCGTCCGACCGACGACGGCGGCCCCCTTCGCTTTCCAGGGAAGGAGCGCCGCCGGAAAAGGGTGGCCGCCCGTCGAAGAAGCAGGTGGTACCGGGTCGAAGGTGTCCGAGACGGGGCACTATGCTCTGCCCATGCCCATCCCGCACCGTGCCGGCGGCCCGCTCCGCGCCCTGCTCCTCACGGTGGCCCCGGCCCTGCTGCTCCTGTCCGCCCCCGCCCCCGGCGCGGCCGATACGGCGGACGCCGCCGACGCCCCCGCGGTCGACCCGCAGCCGACCTACGCCGAGTACTTCGCCGGGCTGCTCGCCGCCGAGCCCGAGGGCACCGCGGTCGTGGTGGACGGCGCGATCGGCGGTGCCGTCCCGCCCGAGGAGATGGAGCGCGGGCTCCACGAGGCCTTCGAACCGCTCGGCGTCCCGTACCACGTGGTGGTCACCCCCTACCTCGGCGTGGGCAGCGACGCCGGGATGGGCGAGATCATGCCCGCCGTCCACGACCGGCTCGGCGCCGACGGTGTCTACGCCGTCCTCCCGGCCACGGGCGGGCTCACCGAGCTGCGCGTCTACGGGGCCGACCTGTCGGTGGACGGCGCCTGGGACGCCGTCCACGACGCCGAACTCCACGACGTCCCCGCCCACGAGGCGGCCCGGGTCCTGGTCGCCGGGCTGACCGGAGCCGAGCCCCCGGCCGAGTTCGCCGAGCGGGACGACGGGGACGGGTTCCTCGCCGGGTTCCGCGCCGACATCGACCCCACGCGCTACAACGGCCCCGAGAACCTCGGCTTCCTGGTGGGAACGGTGGGCGGCGCCCTGCTGGTCGGCGCAGGCTGGATCGCCTGGCGCCGGGCACGGCGCGGGCGCCTCCTCGTCCCCGCCGTGGTGGTGCTGGCGGCGTTGTCGGCGACCGGTGCGCTCGTCACCGCCACCTACACCCACACGGTGAACGCGCCCGTCGGCGGGCACGAGGTCGCCGACCCCGAGGAACTGGTCCGGCTGGAGCCGCCGTACGTGGTCTCCACCGGCCGGGTCGAGCACATCGCCGCCGCCCTGGCCGAGGACCCGCTCTACGTCGACCCGATCATGCCCCTGACCCGGGAGGGCCTGGAGGACGTCCCCGCCCTGCTCACCGGTGCCCCCGTCCCCGTTTTCGCGGCGGCGGTGCCGCTGCACCATGAGGACGAGGCCGGAGGGGACCCCGAGGTCCTGGCCGCGGCCCTGGCCTCCGTCGCCGAGGAGGACGGCGTCTACCTGGTCGTGGGACCCGGAGTCGACACCCCCCACGTCGGAGCGGCCGCCCGCGGGCTGGAGGTCGACTCCTACGCGCTGTGGTTCCCGATGACCTTCAACGAGGAGCCCACCCCGGCCGCCGCCCTGGAGACCGCCGTGGCCGACCTGTCCGAGTTGGAGTTTCCCCCCGGCGACGGCTACCGGCCGCTGTTCGCCGACGACGAGGCGAACCTGCCCGGCCCCCGCGCGGAGCGCTACTGGTCGGGCGGGTTCTTCGGGGGCCTGTTCCTGGCGGGCCCCTTGGCGGCCGCCGCCGTGGTCGCCGCCTACCACCTCGCCGTCTTCCTCCTCGCGCTCTCCCGGAACCGGGTCCCGGGCGTCGCCCTGAACGACCGTGCCCTGCGGCGCCTGGCCGTGCGCGAGGCCGACCGGGTCCGCGCGCTGGTGGAGAAGGAGCCCGACCGGATCCCCGGCGAGTTCATGCCCCAGGCCGAGGCCGCCCTGATGGTCATGGACCGCGACCCGCGGGGGCTCGACCTGCTCGGGGCCGCGGTGCTGTCGCGCCGGGTGCTGGCCGCGGTGCAGGACCCCGACACCGACACCGTGCCCTGCACCGTCGACCCGCTGCACCCCTTCGCCGCCGAACAGGTGAAGTCCCGGCGCCTGGGCGGCCGGGTCCCCCTGTGCGCGGAGTGCGCGCGGCTGGACGACTCCGCCCGGGCCGGGCGGGTCCTGCGGCTGCGCACCGGTGGCACGGCCCACTCCTACCGGGCGAAACCGGAGGACCCGTGGATCCGTCATTCCTTCGGGGCGCACCTGCCCCGACGCCTGGTCGACCAGCTGTTCGAGGAGAACCGTGTCCACTGACCCCCGCACGCTCGCGCGCCGGTGGGCCCGCGCGACGGCGCTGACCCTGGCCCTGTCCGCGTCCCTGGCCGGTGCCCCTGCCCTGGCCGACACCGCCTCCCCGACCGCGGAGGAGACCGCCGCCGAGGAGACCGCCAGCCCGGCGCAGGTGATCGCCGACGCCCTGGCCGAGTCCCCCGTCTACGTCGACTCCTCCTATGACGGCGCCTACGCGGTCGAGGCCCGCGAGCGCGTCGTGACGGCGATCGAGCAGCACGACCTGAACCTGTACGTCATCGTCGTCCCGCTGGTCGAGGGCGACACCTGGAGCGGGGAGAGCGAGGCGCTGGCCTCGGCCGTGCACGATCGCATGGGCGGCGGCGAGCGCCACTTCCTGATCTACGACCGCCGCGGCGACATGGAGGGCCACGACCTGGGCACCGACCCCGACGACTGGTCCAAACCCGCCTTCTACGGGGCCCTGGCCGCGAGCTACAAGACCATGGGCGGGCAGCAGACCCTGCCGACGCTGGTGGAGGCCGCGGTGGAGGCCGCCCTGGCCGACGACCCCGAGGCCGCCTACGAGACGGCGCAGCAGGCCTACTACGACCGGGTGGGCGAACCCCCGACGGGGAACCTCATGCCCGCGCGGTGGTGGAACCCGTGGATCATCGGCGCGCTCGTGCTCGCCCTGCTGGCCGGGATCGGCGTTCCGCTGTACCGGCGCCTGGACCGGTCCCGCCCCGGCGGGCTGCTGGGCCGCCGCCCGGCCGCACCGATCGCCCAGCACGCGGCGTTCGACAACGCCGACCGCGCCCAGCTGGAGTCGCTGGTCGAACGCGGCGGGCGCGACCTCATCGAACTGGGGGAGCGGCTCAGCTCGGACACCGGCGTCGACCCCCGGCACCTGGCCACGGCCCTGGACGCCCGCGACGCCGCCGCCCGCGTCCACGACCGGATGGTGAAGGAGGGCGCCACACTGCCCGACGCGGTCGGGGTGCTCGTGCTGCTGGACCTGGCCGAGGACGCCCTGGCCGGGCTGCGCGGCCCGCGCCGTCCCTGCTACGCCAACCCGTTGCACGGCAACGACACCCGGCAGACCCAGTGGCGCGAGTTCGGCGGGCTGCGCACCATCCGCGTTCCGCTGTGCCCCGAGTGCGCCCGCGCCGTGCGCGACCGGCGGCGGCCCACCGTGCTGCCGGCCGAGCACGAGGGCCGCTCCGTCCCCTACTACGAGGTGCCCGCCGAACGCAGCGTGTGGGCGGCCACCGGCTACGGGACGCTCACCGACGACCTGGTCGAGCGGATCCTGCGGGGCGGGCACCGGCCCGCCCGCTGACGGCGGCGGGACGGGTGACCTCTGTTGCGGCGGGGGTGGCGTTCCGTCGTAAGGTGGTCATGGAAAGCGGTCGATTCGGACGGGGTGGAACCCCGTCGGCCCCGGGCCGTCGCCGCGCCGCCGCGACCCGTGCGCACGACCGCGGATGCCCCTGCTCCGCGCATCCTGTCGGCGCCCCCTGTCCGGCCGCCCCGTGAGATCCGTGAAAGGCACGATGTTGGACGACCCCGCAGAGGAATCCGCCCCGCGCACCGTGGGCGGTTACCGCTTGGTGCGCTCGCTGGGGCGCGGCGGTTTCGGCGAGGTGTTCCTCGGTGAGGCCGAGGACGGGACCCGGGCCGCGGTGAAGGTGCTGCACGCCTCGTGGGCGGGGGACGCGGACATGCGGCGCCGGTTCGCCGCCGAGGTCGAGCAGGCGCGTCGGGTGAGCGGTTTCTGCATCGCGGCGATCCTGGACGCCGACCCGGAGGCGGCGCAGCCGTGGATCGCGACCGAGTTCATCGACGGGCCGACGTTGCAGCGCGCGGTCGCCGAGGACGGGCCCCGGCACGGGGTGGAGTTGCAGCGGTTGGCGGTCAACACCGCGACGGCGCTGGCGGCGATCCACGCCGCCGGTGTGGTGCACCGGGATCTGAAGCCGGACAACATCATGTTGGCGGCGGACGGTCCGCGGGTGATCGACTTCGGCATCGCCCGTGCGGTGGAGGCCACCTCGGTGACCGCCAGCGGGGTGGTGGGCACCATCGGGTACATGGCACCCGAACAGCTGGAGGGCGCCCGCCTCACCTCGGCCGTGGACGTGTTCTCCTGGGGCGCGGTCATGGTCTACGCCGCCACCGGCCGCGAGGCCTTCCACGCGCCCACCCAGGCGTCGCGCATCGCCCGTATCCTCAGCGGCGGCCCCGACCTGGGCGACCTCGCCGAACCCCTGCGGGGCGTCGTCGAACGCTGTCTGGACAAGGAGCCGGACCGGCGCCCGGACGCCTCCTCCCTGCTCAACCTGCTCATCGCCGGCCCCCAGGGCCCGGCCCCGGCGTCCGGCGGCGCCGTGAACCCCACGCTGGTGGCCCCGGCCACCGGTGTGGACCCCACCCGTGTGGCGCCGCCGCACAACGTCGACCCCACCCGCGCCTACACCCGATCGGCCCCGCCCCCGGCCGCGCCCGTCGGGCCCCCGGCCGCCGGAGCGGCCGCCCCGGCCCCGGGCCCGGCGTCCACCCCGCGGCCCGGCCCCGGGAACACCGGCGCCTCCGGGTACCACACCGGTGTCGGCGGCGTCCCCCCGTACCACTTCGCGGGCATTCGCTTCACCGACCCCGGAGCCCTGGCCGAGGCCATGCAGGGCGACTGGGCGGCGGCCGTCCGCGTGTTCGGCGACCCCACCGAGCGCGCCCTCCTGGGCGCCTGGCTCATGGACGACCTGGGCGACACCGTCGTCGACCGCTCCCTGTTCCGCCGGCACGCCGACGACGCCAACCTGACCCTGGCCTCCTTCATCGCCCAGACCCGGCCCGACCTGCCGCCGGTCTTCCGCGGCCGCGGCGCCACCCTGGCCGAGCTCGGCGGGCTGTTCTCCGACCCGCGACCCGTCATCACCGGGGCGCCGATGTCCAACGAGATGGCCCTGTTGGCCCGCCCCGAGGTGCTGCGGACCATGGGCCTGCACCACGGTCCCGACCCGGCCGCGTACCAGCGCCTGGCCGACTCCCTCAACGCCGCCGAGCACGCCGGGAACACCTTCCACCAGGAGCTGTCCGGCCGGCTCGCCGGGTGGCGGGCGGCGAGCCCCGACGTGAACCCGGCGCTGATCCTCACCTTCCTGCTCCACCCCGAGCGGATGGTCCCGCCCCACGACGGCGGCGACGCCGGGGTGGGGGAGTGGATCGACATCCTGTGGCGTCGGGTGGAGGCCTCCCCCGGCCCGGCCGGGGTGGGGTACGCCGCCGCGATCTACGGTGCCGTCCCCACCCTCCAGGCGCTCTCCCGCCAGCGCCGGTACTGGGAGGAGCGCTACACCAGGGTCGCCACCGAGCACGAGTCGCTGCACGACAAGGTCATGCAGCAGCAGCGCTACTTCCAGATCCGCCGCTACTGCAACTACGCGCTCTTCGGCTTCCCGATCGGGATCGTCATCGGCATGTCCGGCCAGGCCGAACGGCTGGGCGATCTGCTGGTGTCGCTGTCGGTCCTGGCCCTGGCGGCCTCGCTCGTGCTCTCGCTGGTCCTGCGCGTCGGCTACGGCGACGTGGTGCGCCGCGGGCAGCGGGTGATGGAGCTGAACAACGCCGCGGCCCAGCTGCCCGAGCTGACCTCGGGTGTGGAGCGCATCCGCGCCGACCTGGTCCACGCCCGCCGCCTCACCGGCGGCTGACCGGCCGGAAGGGCGTGTGGAGCGTCACCGCGGGCCGGGTCCCGGTCCGCGGTGACACAGCGGCGGTGGGGCCGCTCAGGACTCCGCCTCCCACGGGCGGGGGGCGCCCGTCGTGGCCAGGGCCGACAGGCGGGTGACGACGGCGGCGCGCGCCAGCCGGTAGGGCCGCTCCGGGTCGTCCTCCAGCAGGGAGTCGGAGTTGGCGGTCTCCAGGAACGAGGCCAGCTCGAACACCAACAGGTCCACGTCGGTGTCGGCGGACAGCTCGCCCAGCTGCACGGCGTCGGCGGCGTTGCGGGTGAGCAGGCCGCGCCACTCGCGGCGGGTCTCCGCCAGGGCGTCGCGCACCCGGCCGGGGCGGGACTCGAACTCGGCGTTGACGGTGTAGAAGAAGCAGCCGCCCGGGAACACCCGCCCCTGCGAGTAGCCGACCCAGTTCTCGAACAGCCGCCACAGCCGGGAGACCCCGGGGCGGACCTCCAGGGCCCCGTTCACGACGTGGTCGGCGAAGATGCGGCGCCCGGCGCGGATCGCGGCCAGCTGCAACTCCTCCTTGGAGCCGAAGTGGGCGAACACCCCGCTCTTGCTGACGTCGAGCTCCTTGGCCAGGCGGCCCAGGGAGAGCCCCTCCAGCCCTTCGACCGAGGCGATGTCCACCGCGCGGCGCAGCACGGCGCGCCGGGTCTGGTCGCCCCGCTGGACGCGGCCGTCGGTCCGGGTCGCCATGCGTGTACCTCCCGCCGCCCTCGCCGGGCGGTCCTTGTTCGAACGACAGGTCGGTTACGAGGAAAGAGTAGCCGCCACTTGACGTCAGGCCTCTTTCAAACAAATAATACGATCGTTCGTATACTTTGTGAAGCGAAGGAGATCCCATGGGTGCGGTCAGGCCACTCCCCCTCGTCGGTGCCGCCGTCAACGCGCTGGCACTACCCGCCCCGCGCCTGGCCGGGTCACTGGCCCGGAGGATGTGGGCGGCCCCCGCCCCGCCCCGTGTGATCCCGGACGAGGACCGGGAACTGCACGAGTCGGCCGAGACCGGGACGGTCCGCGTCGGCCGCTGGGACGTGGCCACCTACACCTGGGGCGATACCACCCGCCCGGTGCTGCTCGCCCACGGATGGCGCTCGCGCGCCGCGCGCTTCGCCCCGCTCGTCCGCCGCCTGGTCGACCTCGGATACGGCCCGGTGTCCTGGGACGCCCCCGGCCACGGGGCGACGGGCGGGCCGCTGGGCAGCATCCTCGACGCGCTGCGGATCCAGCGCCACCTACAGGAGCGCCACGGCCGCTTCCACGCCGTCGTCGCCCACTCCATGGGCGCGCCCTTCGCGGTGCACGCCCTGCGCGAAGGCATCGAGGCGGACCGGGTGGTCCTCCTCGCCGGGGTGTCGAACTTCGACTACCTCCTCACCGCGTTCTCCGACGCCCTGCGGCTGAGCCCCCGCGTCCTGCGGGCACTGCGCTCGGACGTGGAGCGCCACTACTTCGACGCCGACCCGACCGTGTGGGAACGCTTCTCCACCACCCACCGGATCGACACCCTCGACCAGCCGTTCCTGCTCCTGCACGACGACACCGACGAGGTCGTGCCCTTCGCGCACTCCCTGCGCACCATGGAACACCTCGGCGGACGGGGCCGGATGATCGCCACCACCGGCCTGGGCCACAGCGGAGCCCTCTTCGAGAAAGAGCATCTGGACGCCATCACCTCCTTCGTCCAGGGCGCCGACCTGCCCGTCCCCGCGGACCGGCCCGGCCCCGCATGATCCGGGGCGGGGCGGATCGGGGGACCAGCACCGCCCGATCCGCCCCGCCGACCCGAAGAAGGCAAGGAGAGCCCCATGACCACCGCGCCCCACCCGATCGACCTGGAGGTCCTGGCCGTCACCGCCCCGCGCGTGGCCGGCGAACGGGCCCTGCGCCTGTGGAGCGACCCGGGCGATACCTCCACCGTCGACCGCGACCGCGACGTGCACGAACGCGCCCGCGTCGACCACCTCGACCACCGGTGCCGGCGGGTCGCCGCCTACACCTGGGGGGAGGGCACGCGCCCCGTCCTGCTGGTCCACGGCTGGGGCTCGCGCGCCGCCCGCCTCGCCCCGCTGGTCCGTGCCCTCACCGCCTCCGGGCACACCGTCGTCTCCTGGGACGCACCCGGGCACGGCGCCACCGGCGGTCCCGCCGGTACCGTCCTGGACGCGCTGGCCATCGCCCGCCGGCTCCAGGAACAGCACGGCGACTTCACCGCCGTGGTCGGCCACTCCCTGGGCGCGCTGTTCGCCACCCACCTGGTGCGCGAGGGGATCCGGACCGACAGGTTGGCCCTGCTGTCGGCGATGGCCGACTTCGAGGGCACCCTCGACGGCTTCGTCGCCGCCCACGGCTGGGGCCCACGGGTGAACCGGGCCCTGCGTCGCGCCATCGAGGACGCGTTCTTCGACGGGGACCGGGACATCTGGAAGCGCTACGCCACCGTCCGCGACGCCGACGCCCTGGAGGTGCCGGTGCTGCTGTTCCACGACGTCGACGACCCGCTGGTCCCCCACGCCGAGTCCGTGCGGGTCCTCGCCGCGATGGGGGCGGGGGCCAGGATGGTCGGCACCGTCGGCCTCGGGCACAACCGCATCCTGGCCGATCCTGACGTCCTGGAGCGGCTCACCGCGTTCGTCGCCCCGGTCAGGGCCGCGGCGTGGTGAGGTCCGTCTCCCGGGTGTTGCCGATGATGACGTCGGCGTGCTCCCGTGGCCGCTCGGCAGCGTAGAACACCGCCTCCTGATCGGCCCAGACCCGCCGGAAGGGGGCGTACAGCCCCGCGTCCCCGCGGGAGTCCAGCCGCCGGTCGCGCACCGTGTCGGAGGCGTCCACCCACACCGACAGGTCCACGTGGGGGCGCACGATCCGGGCACCGGAACCGCACCCCTCCACCACCAGGACCCCGCCCGCCGCCACCGGTCCCGGCAGCGCGCACTCCTCCTCGGAGAACCGGTCGCGCGTCCAGTCGTAGCGCCGCCAGTGCGCCGCGCCCCCGGTGCGCAGCGGCTCCAGCACCCACGCCACCAGCAGTTCCGGGGCCCGCGCCAACCCGTGCCACCCCGGGTACAGGTCGTCCATCGGCAGCACCGCGGCCGCCGTGCCCCGCGCGGCCAGCGTCGCGCGCAGCCGCTCCGCCACCGTGCTCTTGCCCGAACCGGAGCGGCCCTCCACGGTGACGACGCGCACGCGCCCGCGGTCCCCGGGAACGGCCGCGGCCAGCCGGGCGTCCCATCCGTCCCGGTCGGTCGCCACATGTAGAGAGGTCACGTTCGGACCCTAACGTGCGCCGGTGGGCGGTTTCCGCTTGCGTTCAATGCTTGTAGCATTCGACACAGAGGGCACGGTCGAACCGTGCCGTGACCGATCGAGAGGGACGCCCGGTGACCGACACCGCAGTGACGCCGGGATCCCAGTCCGCCCTGCGGCAGGCCAACGAACGCCGGATCGTGGACGTCCTGCGCCGGGACGGCACCCGCACCCAGGCCGAACTGGCCCGGGCCACCGGTCTGTCCGCCGCGAGCGTCTCCAACATCGTGCGCGGCCTGCGCGCCGCGGGCACGGTCTCGGTCCACGACACCTCCTCCAACGGCCGCCGGGCCCGCGCCGTCACCCTGGTGCGCCCGCCGGGGGCGGTGGTCGCCGTCGACTTCGCCCCCGAACGGGTCACGGTCGCCGTCGGGGACAGCGAGGGCAACATGCTGGCCCGCGAGGAGATCGACTACGACGTGGCCGCCGACCCCGAGCGGGGGGTGCGCCGGGCCTCCTGGCTCGCCGAGACCACACTGCTGCGGGCCCGTATCGACCTGTCCACGGTGGCCTCGGTGGTGGCGTCGGTGCCGGGGCCGATCGACCCGCACGGCGGCGAGGTCGGCGGTATCTCCTGCCTGCCCCGTTGGGCGGGCTTCCGGCCCGCCGAGGCGCTGGCCGAGCGGCTGGGGGTCCCGGTCATCGCGGAGAACGACGCCAACCTCGCGGTCCTGGCGGAGCTCCACAAGGGGGCGGGCCAGGGCGCCGAACACCTCATCCACCTGGTCATCGGCGACGGGGTGGGCGCGGGCATCATCGTCTCGGGCGGGTTGTTCCGCGGGGCGGGCGGCACCGCGGGCGAGGTCGGGCACATCGCGCTGGACCCGCGCGGCCAGGTGTGCCGCTGCGGCAACCGGGGCTGCCTGGAGACGTTCGTGGGCGCCGGGTACCTGTTGGACATGCTGCCGCAGAACACCTATGTCTCCCACGGCCCCGGCCCGGCCGCCGTGGGGGACCTGGTGGGCGCCGCCCTCTCGGGCGACCCGGGCTGCCGGCGCATCCTCGCGGAGGCGGGCACGGCGCTGGGCCAGGGCGTGGCGATCATGGCCAACCTGTTCAACCCCGACCGGGTGATCGTCGGCGGCGACCTGTCCGAGGCCGGTGAGCTGCTGCTCGACCCGATGCGGCGGGCCATGGAACTGGGGGCGCTGGGCAGCGCCCTGTCCCGGCTGGAGCTGCTGCCCAGCGCGCTGGGACGCGATGCCTCCCTGTACGGAGCCCTGCGCATGGCGGCGCAGAGCGTCCGCTGAGCGACGCACGGTCGCCGAAGGCCCTTTCTTGACCTTCCCGTGGTGAAGCTTTGTGCTGCCCGTACGTGGTCGTCCGTGTTCTTTCCGCGCATGCTGGGAGGGTGTCGTCTTTCGCTTATGCGCCCTGACCTGCGATTTCTTTGTTTTTAACGGCTGAACGCAAGATCCGTGATGTTTCGGTTATGTGTTCAGGAGTTGACGACAAGGCTGCGCCGGGGTCTACTTCACAACATCACTCGCGAGTTCACATCCGTCCCCCGCACGTCAGAAAGGTGCAGCGTTGAGTACACGCACCGCACACCAGCGCATGGTCGTCGGAGGCTTCGCCGCCGCCGGCGCCGCCCTCACCCTTCTCGTTTCCGGCTGTGGTTCGCTCACCACTTCGGGCGAGGACGCCGAGAGGGAGGTCCACAGCATCGAGGAGGGCTTCCACGTCGGCCTCCTCCTGCCCGAACTCCAGACGGCCCGTTACGAGGCGTTCGACAAGCCCTTCTTCGAGGAGGCGCTCAACGAGTTCTGCCCCAACTGCGAGCTGTCCTACGCCAACGCCGACCAGGACGTCGACGAGCAGCAGACCCAGGCCCAGGCCATGCTCACCGACGGGGTGGACGTCCTGGTCCTGGACGCGGTCGACTCCGCGGCCGCGGCCGGCACCGTCAGCGAGGCCCAGGCCCAGGGCGTCCCCGTGGTCGCCTACGACCGCCTCGCGCAGGGCGGCGTCGACATGTACGTCTCCTTCGACAACCACCGTGTCGGCCAGGTCCAGGCCGAGGCCCTGATCGCGGCCCTGGAGGAGAGCGGCACCGCCGGTGACGGCCAGATCGTCATGATCAACGGCTCGCCCACCGACCCCAACGCCGCGGACTTCAAGGCCGGCGCCCACGAGATCTTCGAGGACCAGGTCGACATCGGCCAGGAGTTCGACACCCCGGACTGGTCCCCGGACCAGGCCAACAGCCAGATGGAGGGCGCCATCACCGCCCTGGGCGTCGACGAGATCATCGGCGTCTACTCCGCCAACGACGGCATGGCCTCGGGCATCATCGCCGCGCTGCGCAGCGCCGGTGTGGAGGTCGACGACCTGCCGCCGGTCACCGGCCAGGACGCCGAACTCGCCGGCATCCAGCGCATCATCGCCGGTGAGCAGTACATGACCGTCTACAAGGCCATCCAGCCGGAGGCCCGGATCGCCGCCGCCATGGCCGTGGCCCTGGCCACCGACACCGACCCCGAGCTCGGCGAGTACACCCTCACCGACGTCGAGGACGCCAACGGCGAGACGGTCCCCGCGGTCCTGCTCGAACCGATCGCGGTCACCGAGGAGAACGTCGGCGACACCGTCGTCTCGGACGGGATCTACACGATCGAGGAGATCTGCACCGACGACTACGCCGACACCGAGTTCTGCCAGGAAGCCCTCTAGGCACGGTGCGACGCCCCGACGGGGCGGGCGGGCCCCCGCCGCCCGCCCGCCCCACTCCGGGACGAGAGAAGAGATAACGAACGCATGAGTACACCAGTCCTGGAACTGTCCGGGATCTCCAAGACCTTCGGGGCGGTACGCGCGCTCAGCGAAGTCGACTTCCAGGTCGCCGAGGGCGAGGTCGTCGCCCTCCTGGGGGACAACGGCGCCGGTAAATCCACGCTGGTCAAGGTCATCTCCGGCGCCCACCCCGCCGACAGCGGCGGCGTGATCCGCTGGGACGGCCGACCGGTCTCCATCGGGGCGCCCGCCGACTCCCAGCGCCTGGGCATCGCCACCATCTACCAGGACCTCGCCCTGTGCGACAACCTGGACATCGTCGCCAACCTCTTCCTGGGCAACGAGAAACTGCACTTCCCCGGCACCCTCGACGAGGTCGAGATGGAGAGCCGGGCCAGGGAGCTCCTCGACTCCCTGTCGGTGCGCATCCCCAGCCTGCGCGTGCCGGTGGCCTCCCTCTCCGGCGGCCAGCGCCAGATCATCGCCATCGCCCGCTCCCTGCTGGGCCAGCCCCGCGTGGTGATGCTCGACGAGCCCACCGCCGCCCTGGGCGTCGCCCAGACCGCCCAGGTCCTCGACCTCATCGAGCGTCTGCGCGACCAGGGCCACGGCGTCGTCCTGATCAGCCACAACATGGCCGACGTCCGCGCGGTCGCCGACCGCGCCGTGGTGCTGCGGCTGGGCCGCAACGCCGGCGACTTCCCCATCGCGGAGACCAGCTACGAAGAGATCGTGGCCGCCATCACCGGTGCCGCCGACAACCCGGTGAGCCGCCGTACGCAGCGCACCGGTTCCTCGGCCCTGGCCACGGAGGACAAGTGATGACCCAGCAGACCCCGGTTTCCAAGGCACCCGGAAAGGGCGGGACCGCGCCGGCCGAACCCGTGCGCGACCCCCGGCTGCTGACCACGGCCGCCTCGCCCAGGGGCTGGCTCCAGGCACTGCGCCGCAACCTGCGCAGCGGTGAACTGGGGCCCATCCCCGTCATCGTGGGGCTGCTGCTGATCGCCGTCGTCTTCCAGTCGATGAACGACCGCTTCCTGTCGCCGCAGAACCTGTCCAACCTGACCCTTCAGATCGCCGCCATCGGCCTGATGACCACCGGTGTCATCATGGTGCTGCTGCTGGGCGAGATCGACCTGTCCATCGGATCCGTCGCCGGCCTGTCCGCGGCCGTGCTGGCGGTCCTGGCGGTCAAACAGGGCGTCCCCGAATGGGGCGCCATCGCCGCCGCGGTCGGCGCCGGCCTGTTCATCGGCCTGATCCACGGCACGGTCTTCGCCAAACTCGGGGTACCCGCGTTCGTGGTCACCCTGGCGGGCCTGCTGGGCTGGCAGGGTGTGCACCTGTACCTGATGGGCTCCGACGGCACCATCAACATCAGCCCCAACGGGGCGATCGCGATGCTCACCCAGACCTACTTCGTGTCGTTCATGGGCTGGGCCATCGCCGCCGTCTCGGTGGGCCTGTACGTCGTGTCGGTGGTCCTGGTCGAGCGGCGGCGCCGCCAGGCCGGCCTGCCCTACAAGCCGCTGAGCGAGATCGCGTTCCGCGCCCTGCTGCTGGCCCTGCCGATCCTGGGCGGGGTGTGGGTGCTCAACCAGTACAAGGGCGTGCCGCTGGCCTTCCTCATCTTCGTGGGCTTCGTGGTCGTCCTGGACCTGATCCTGCGCAAGACCCGCTACGGCCGCATGGTGTACGCGGTCGGCGGCAACGCCGAGGCGGCCCGCCGCGCCGGCATCAACGTCGACCTCATCCGCATCTCGGTGTTCGGCATCGCCTCCACCCTGGCGGCGCTGGGCGGCATCATGCTCGTCTCCCGCAACTTCGCGGCGAGCGTGTCCACCGGCAGCGGCGCCGAGCTGATGATGGCGATCGCCGCCGCGGTGATCGGCGGCACCAGCCTCTTCGGCGGCCGCGGCAACGCCTACTCCGCGCTGCTGGGCGGCCTGGTCCTGGGCGCCATCACCTCCGGTCTGCTGCTGCTCCAGATGGACACCTCGGTGCGGTTCATGATCACCGCGGCCGTCCTGCTCATCGCGGTCATCATCGACGCCGTCTCCCGCAACGGTCGCAAGACCAACGCCCGGGGCGGCGCCTGACACCCGCAGTACCCCCGTTCCCTCCCGGGAAAAGGGGCGGCGCTCACTCCCCGCCGCCCCCACGCCCCGGTCCGGCCCCGGTAGCCGGACCGGGGCCTCTCCGTGCCCGCCACCGCCCACCCCCGCCGTCCCGACGACGCCTCCGGTCCGAGGCCGGCGGCGCCGGGCGGTCCGCCTGTGATGTGCGTCGCTCCGGGTGGAGGGCGCACCGGGACGGTCCGGTGCGCGCGGGGACGGGACCGGGGCGGCGGTCGGCGGGGGCGGCCCGGTACCGCGGCGACCGGGGCGGGAACGGCGCACAACGGCGTTGAACTGCGCGGACGTTCGGTCGGGGCCGCCGGGACGGGGGCGTGAACGCCTTCCGCCCTCCCCGGGGGCCGGTGCGGCCGCAGGTCCCGGGTGCGCAGAGGCGAAGGTCCCGGTCGGCGGGGGTGCCCGAGGGACCCGCGGGCGCGTTGCTAGGTTCGCCGTGAAACCACCGCCCGCGCGGGGCCGCACACGGTTCGCCACGTGCACGCCCCCTCTTCGCCGTGCCCCGGGACCGCCCGGGCCCCGCGCGGGCACGAACCACGGGAGCAACGGGCATGCGCACCATCCTCGTCGTCGGCGCCGGGCAGTCCGGCCTGCAACTCGCCCTCGGCCTGCTGGCCGAGGACTACGACGTCACCCTGGTCAACCCCGACGGCCCGGAGGAGATCCGCGCGGGCCGCGTCACCTCGACCCAGTGCCTGTTCGGGCCCGCCCTGCGCCGCGAGCGGCGGCACGGACTCTCCCTCTGGGAGGACCGGGCCCCGCAGATCCGCGGTGTCGGCCTGCGCGTCGCCCCCCGGGAGGGAGACGCGCCGGGGCCCTCCTGGCTCGGACGCCTGGAGGAGCCCGCCCGCTCCGTCGACCAGCGCCTCAAGCTCTCCGCCTGGCTGGACCTCTTCGTCCGGGGCGGCGGCCGCCTGATCCGCCACCGGGTGCGCCCGGCCGAACTGCCCGGGCTCGCCGCCGAGTACGAGCTGGTCGTGGTGGCCGCGGGCCGGGGCGGTCTCGCCGAGGTCTTCCCCCGGAACACGGCCCGTTCCCGGTACGACGCCCCCCAGCGCTCGCTGGCCCTGGTCTACGCCTCGGGGGCGGACCCCCACCCCGACGGGCCCGCGCTCTCCCGCACCGCCGTCCCGGGTGCGGGCGAGGTGTTCAGCCTGCCCGTGCTGTCCCTGAACGGCCCCTGCGACGCGCTCATGGTCGAGGCGGTGCCCCGAGGCCCCCTGGACGACCCGCTGCCCGCCACCGCACACGCCGGGGACGTCCTGGACCGGGTGCTGCGGGTGGTGCGCCGCCACGCGCCCTGGGAGTACGAGCGGTTCGCCGGAGCCCGCCCGGCCGACCCCATGGCCGCCCTCACCGGCGGGTACGCGCCCGCGGTCCGCGAACCCGTCGCCCGCCCCGGCGGGGGCGCACCGGTCCTGGGCATGGCCGACACCGTGGTCGCCAACGACCCCATCACCGCCCAGGGGGCCAACATGGCCTCGCTGGCCGCCGACGTCTACCGGCGCGCCATCGTCGACCACGGGACGCGCCCCTTCGACGAGCACTTCATGCGCGGGGCGTTCGCCGAGTACTGGCGGCGGGCACGCCAGGTCACCGCATGGAGCCGGGTGATGCTCTCGGGGCCGCCGCACGTGTGGGAGCTGTACCGGCTGGCGGCCCGCCACCAGGGGACCGCCGACCGGTTCGCGAACTCCTTCGCCGACCCGACCGGGCTCATCGAGTGGTTCCTGCACCCGGAACGGGCCCTGGAGTACATCGACGGGTTGTCCCGGCCCGCGCCCGTGGGCGGCCGCTCCCGCTGACCCCGACGGGCGCCGCACCCACCGGCGGGGCACCGCCCGGGGACCGGACCGGGCGTGATCACATCCCATGTCCCCACCTCCCGAACCCGACCGGGAAGGTGAGGATGTAGCGTCGCACCCCGTGCTCTCGGAATTCTTCTCGCCCACCGGACACGGGCTGCTCCCAGCGGGCGACGTCTGGACCTTCGTCGCCGTCGCCGCACTCGCCGTCGTCGCCGGGGCCGTGGTGCAGAGCACCGTCGGCCTGGGCCTCGGTCTGGTCGGCGCCCCCGTCCTGTCCCTGCTCGACCCCACCCTCATGCCGGGCGCGCTCCTGGTCACCGTCATCGTCCTGCCGGTCCTGACCCTGCTCCAGGAACGCCGCCACATCGACTGGCGGGGCATCGCCTGGGGCCTGCCCGCCCGCCTGCCCGGAACGGTCCTGGGGGTCTGGGTGGTCGCCGTCCTGCCGCCCCGGGCGCTGGCCGGGGCGGTCGGCGCCATGGTGCTCATCGCCGTCGCCCTGTCCCTGCGGTCCTTCCGGGTGCGCATCACCCCGGTCTCCCTGGTCGCCGCGGGCACCCTGTCCGGGTTCGCGGGCACCGCCACCTCCATCGGCGGGCCGCCCATGGCCCTGCTCTACCAGTACGAGGAACCCGCCCGGGTGCGCGCGACCCTGGCCGCGTTCTTCCTGTTCGGCGGCGCCCTCTCACTGGTCGCCCTGGGGGTCGGCGGGCAGCTCGACACCCGGATCCTGGTGGTCGGGGCGGCGGGGATCCCGCTGGTCGTCCTGGGCTTCGCGGCGGGCGTCGCCCTGCGCAGCCGGGTCAAGGCCGGCCCCCTGCGCCTGGGCATGCTCGCCGTGGTGGCGACCTCGGCGATCGCCCTGCTGGTCCAGGCCGTTCTCGGATAACCTCGGCGGGGCGGCCGGACGGCGAAGACGCTCCCCAGAGCGGGTAATGTACCCCGGAAACCGTGCCGGGGCGGCGTTCCCGCGGTTCGAGGTCCGCCCGACGGGGGGACGCGCGACACGCGTGTCCTCCTTGTTGCACCGCCATGACCGGTGTCGGGCGGAACCCGTGGACGCCGCACCATAAACTCGGGTATGTATACCTGCCGGTAGCCGAACCCGGCCCACGTCAGGGGCCCGGTGCGGCAAATTCAACCGACACGCTGGACGAGGGGACTGACGAGACAGTGACACTGTTCGAGTCGATGCACAATCCGGAAGCTCTCAAGCGGCTTCCGGCCGATCAGCTCCCGGTCCTGGCGCAGGAGGTCAGGGACTTCCTGGTCGACTCCTGCTCGCAGACCGGCGGTCACCTCGGCCCCAGCCTCGGCGTCGTCGAGCTCACGATCGCGCTGCACCGGGTCTTCGAGTCCCCCGAGGACCCCATCCTGTTCGACACGGGCCACCAGGCCTACGCGCACAAGATCCTCACGGGCAGGCACGACTTCAGCAACCTGAAGTCCGAGGGCGGCCTGTCCGGCTACCCCTCCCGGGCCGAGTCCGAGCACGACTTCATCGAGAACTCCCACGCCTCCACCGCGCTGTCCTACGCCGACGGTATGGCCAAGGCCAACGAGGTCCGCGGCGTGCGCGACCGCACCGTCGTCGCCGTCATCGGCGACGGGGCCCTCACCGGCGGCATGGCCTGGGAGGCGCTCAACAACATCGCGGAGAAGAAGGACCGCCGCCTCGTCATCGTCGTCAACGACAACGGGCGCTCCTACTCCCCGACCAGGGGCGGCCTCGCCGACCACCTGGCCTCCCTGCGCATGGCCCCCGGCTACGAGCAGGCGCTGGGCCTGGCCAAGAGCACCCTCAACCGCACCCCGGTGGTCGGCCAGCCCCTCTACGAGGCCCTGCACGGCCTCAAGAAGGGCATCAAGGACGCCATCCAGCCCCAGATGATGTTCGAGGACCTGGGCCTGAAGTACCTGGGCCCGATCGACGGCCACGACGAGCCCGCGCTGGAGAAGGCGCTGCGCCGCGCCCGCGACTTCGGCGGCCCGGTGATCGTCCACGTCATCACCCAGAAGGGCAAGGGGTACGCCCCCGCCGAGAACCACGACGAGGACCAGTTCCACGCCCCCGGCCCCTTCGACGTCGCCACCGGCCGGGCCAAGCCCGGCTCCAAGGCCCTCAAGTGGACGTCGGTGTTCGCCGACGCCATGGTCGAGATCGGCGCCGAGCGCGAGGACGTGGTGGCCATCACCGCCGCCATGCTCCACCCCACCGGCCTGAACAGGTTCGCCGACGCCTACCCCGAGCGCACCTTCGACGTCGGCATCGCCGAGCAGCACGCCGCCACCGCCGCCACCGGCATGGCCATGAACGGCCTGCACCCGGTCGTCGCCGTGTACGCGACCTTCCTCAACCGCTGTTTCGACCAGGTGCTCATGGACGCCGCCCTGCACCGCCAGGGCGTCACCTTCTGCCTGGACCGGGCCGGCGTCACCGGCAACGACGGCGCCAGCCACAACGGCATGTGGGACATGTCCATCCTCCAGGTGGTCCCCGGACTCCGCCTGGCCGCGCCCCGCGACGCCGAGCGCCTGCGCACCCTGCTGCGCGAGGCCGTGGCGGTCGAGGACGCCCCCACCGTCGTCCGTTACCCCAAGGGCGCCGTCGCCGAGCACCTGCCCGCCCTGGGCAAGGTCGGGTCCATGGACCTGCTGCGCAGCGCCGCCGACGGCGGCCGCTCCGAGGACCTGCTCATCGTGGGCGTGGGCACCATGGCCCAGGTGGCCTGCGAGGTCGCCGACCGGATGGCCGACCAGGGCATCGGCGTCACCGTCATCGACCCGCTGTGGGTCAAGCCCCTGGACGAGGCGCTGGTCGCCGAGGCCGCCCGGCACAGCGTCGTCGCCGTGGTCGAGGACAACGGCCGCACGGGTGCCGTCGGCGACGCCGTGGCCCGCCTGCTGCGCGACAACGACGTGGACGTGCCGGTGCGCACCTTCGGCATCGCCCAGGAGTTCCTGGACCACGCCAAGCGCGACACCATCCTCCGGGAGCAGGGCCTGACCCCGCAGGAGCTCTCGCGCAAGCTCACCGAGACGGTCTCACGCCGCACCGAGGGCGCCGGCGACCCGGCCCTGGCCGACAAGACGGTCTGACCGTCCTGGACGGGAGGGGTCCTGCTGCCAGAATGGGGGCATGACCTCTCCCGACGATCCCCGCGCCGAGGAAGAACCCGCACCGCTCAAGGTGGCCGTCATCGGCTCCGGGCCGGCCGGTCTGTACACGGCCGACTCCCTGACACGGCAGCGGAGGGTGCCGGTCCGCGTCGATGTCATCGACCGCCTGCACACCCCGTACGGGCTGGTGCGGTACGGGGTGGCCCCCGACCACACCAAGATCAAGGGCGTGGCCCGCGCGCTGCGGCGCATCCTGGAGCACCCCGGCGTGCGCTTCGTGGGGGGTGTGGAGTTCGGCGTCGACGTCACCCGGGACGACCTGGCCCGCACGCACAACGCCGTCGTGTACGCCACCGGGGCCGCCACGGACCGGCACATGGGTGTGCCGGGGGAGGACCTGCCCGGCAGCGTCGCCGCCACCGACTTCGTCAACTGGTACTGCGGGCACCCCGACAGCGAGATGCTCCGGTTCGTCCTGGACAGCGAAGAGGTCGTGGTGGTGGGCGCCGGGAACGTCGCCCTGGACGTGGCCCGCATCCTCGTCAAGACCGCCGACGAGCTGCGGCACACCGACATCCCCCAGCCCGTCCTGGAGGCGCTGGCGGCCAGCCGGGTGCGCACCGTCCACCTGCTGGCCCGGCGCGGTCCGCTCCAGGCCAGGTTCACCGCGCCCGAGCTGCGCGACCTGCTCGAACTGCCCGACGTCGACCTCGTGGTGGACCCCGCCCAGGTCGACATCGACCTGACGCGGATCCGCGGCGAGGTCGCCCGTGCCGCCCGCACCAACCTGCGCCTGCTGCGCGAGCGCGCCGCCCTGCCGCCCAAGGGGCACCCGCGCGCCGTCCACCTGCACTTCTGGTCCCGGCCCCGGGAGATCCTGGGCGCGGACCGGGTGACCGGTGTACGGGTGGAGCGCACCCGCCTGGACGGCGAACACCTGGTCGGCACGGGGGAGACCGTCGACCTGCCCGCGGGCATGGTGCTGCGCTCCGTCGGCTACGCGGGCGTGCCGATCCCGGGTGTGCCCTTCGACGAGGCGTCCCGCACCGTGCCCCACCGTGACGGCCGGGTGCTCGACACCCGGGGCCGCGTCGTGCCGGGGGACTACGTGGCGGGCTGGGCCAAACGGGGCGCCACGGGAGTGATCGGCACCAACAAGTCCGACGCCGCGGCGACCGTGCGCTCCCTGCTCGACGACGCGCCGGCCCTGCTGGCGGACGCCCCCGACCTGGTGGACCTCGCCGAGGTGGTCAAGGGCAGCGACTACGACGCCTGGCTGCGCATCGACGCCGCCGAGGCCCGCCGGGCCGCGGAGCTGAACCGCGGCGAGCGGGTCAAACTCCACGGCTGGGCGGCCCACCGGGACGCCATCAGGTGACCTCGCCGGAGGCCGCGCCGTAGGTGTTGCAGCCGCCCACGGTGGCGTCGTTCCAGCCCTGCTCCAGCCAGTGGGCCCGGTTGGTCGCGGTGCCGTGGGTCGGTAGGTCGCCGCCGCCGTTGAAGTTGTCGTTGACCCACCGCAGGGACCGCTCGTCGGCGTCGGTGATGGCGCGCAGCCCGATCCCGGCCATGCACTCGGCCTGGAGCTCGGTGCGGCGCAGCGTGTCCAGCTCCTCCTCCTCGCTGGACGACTTGCGGCGCAGGTCGTGGGAGATGTCGAGGATGCCGGTCACGTACTGCACGTGGTGGCCGTACTCGTGGCCCATGAGGGCGATCCACACGTCCTCGTGCGCCTGCTCGGGGATCTGTCCGCCGAGCGTGCGAACGTTGGGCAGGACCACGGTGATGCGCTCGAAGTCGCTCTCGTAGTAGGCCAGGGTGTACCCCTCCTCGTCGCCGGAGTCGGGGGACTCCCGGGTGACGGTGATCTCGGGGGTGTCCACGCTCAGGCCGAGGTCGTCGAAGACGGGTGCCCACAGCTCGTCCAGGCAGTGGCCGGTCGCGGTGGCGAACTCCTCCCAGGAGTCGTCGGATCCGGAGTCCAGCTCGGGTACGTCGCAGGCGATGTCCTGGGGGGTGGCGGCGTCGTACAGGGGGTGGTCGGCGATGTCGACGGCGACCTGGGCGGGCGGCTCGAACAACCGGTCGTCGTAGTGGGCGGCGAGGTTCTCACCGGTGGGCGTCGGCTCGGGCTGCGGCGTGGTGGAAACGATGACCACGCTGGCCACCAGCGCCGCCAGTGCGACGGTCGCCGCCACCGCGGACGCCGCCAACACCCTGAGCCCGCGCCGCCGAGGCGGCGCGGGCGGCGGTCCCCAGTACTGCGGCGCGGCCCACCCCCCGTACTGCCCGGTGTGTCCCGGCGCGTACGGCGCCGTTCCCGCGCCCTGCCACGGCCCGCCGGGAACGGGTGCCCCGGGGTACGGCGGCATGCCGGGCGCCCCCTGCGCACCGCCCGCGTACGGCGATGCGCCCGTGACGGGTGCGCCGTGAGCGCGCGGACCGCCCGCGTACGGCGGCGCACCCGGTACGCCGCGCGGGGTGTCCGCGTACGGCGGTGCCTCCGCGGAGGTGCCCTGTGCGCCTTCCGGGGCCGCCGGATACGGCGGCCTGCCTTGGGCGGGTGTGTTCTGTGCGTGGTTCGGGTGTGGTGCCGTGCCCGGGGTCTGTGTGCTCTGGGGTGCTCCCGGGGTGTGGGGGGCGGGGCCGTGTGCCTGTGCACGGTCCGGTGTGCTCTGCGGGTCGCCTGGTGCCGCCGGGTGCGGTGGTGCGCCTACGGCGGGGCCAGGGGGCCTGCCCGGGGCGGGTGTGTTCTGTGCGCGGCCCGTGCGCGGTGCCGTGCCCGGGGTCTGTGTGCTCTGGGGCGCTCCCGGGGTGTGGGGGGCGGGGCCGTGTGCCTGTGCACGGTCCGGTGTGCTCTGCGGGTCGCCTGGTGCCGCCCTGTGCGGTGGTGCGTCTACGGCGGGGCCAGGCGGCATGCCCGGGGCGGGTGCGTTCTGTGCGCGGCCCGTGCGCGGTGCCGCCGGGTGCGGTGGCATGTCTGCGGCGGGAGTGTCCTGCGGGGAGGCGTGGACGGTGGTGCCGGGGACCCAGGGGGTGCCGGTGGACGGGCGGAAGCGCTCATCGCCGGGTCGGTTCTCCACGGGGTCGGTCCTCGCTCTCATGCCATGGCGCGCCGGCCAGGGCCGAATCCACCCGGGGCGAATCCGGCAAGTGCCACAGACCTCTAAGTATGGGGCTTAATCGGACTTACCCATAGTAACTACATTGCTGCTTTCGGGTGATTCGTACTGAACGCCCAGGCCTGTCAGTATGTTCTGAAGCTCGGACTCGAAGAGTGGTTCCATGTCCTGCATCACGAAATCCAGGTGCTGGAAGATCTCCATGCACACCACTCCGTACAGCCGCACCCAGCACGAGCTGAGCACCATCACGGCCTCGACCGGCGTGCGCGAGTCCCCGAACCCGCACAGGTCCGCGAAGGACCGCAGCTCCCGCTCCAGTTCGGGTGTGATCGACCGCCCGTCGGGCAGCTCGAACCTCTTCTCCCGGACCAGCCGCTCGAACAGCGTGAAGAAGGTCGCCCCGAACCGCTTGCCCGCCTCCACCGCGGGCGTCAGGTCCACCCCCGGCTCCAGCCGGGCGCGCGGCCCGAACATGACGGCGAACTCCGCCCGGTGCTCCAGCGCCCACCTTCGGAACGCCCGGAGCGAGGTGACGATGCGCCGGTCGGTGTCCCGGGCCGGAACGCCGGCGTCGGCCGCGGCCACCGCGGCGGCCAGCTCGTCGAACATGTCCGCGGTGATGAGCACCAGCAGCGAGTCGATGCCCGACACGTAGCGGTACAGCCCCGGCGCGGTCATCCCCATCTCGCGGGCGATCGCGCGCAGGGACACCCCCGCCGCCCCCTGCTCGACGAGGTGGCGGCGGGCGATGCCCTTGATCTCGGCGAGTGTGGCTTCGCGCACACGCTCCCGTCGGCTCGGTGCCCGCTCGCCCTGTTCCAGCTGCGGCTTCGTCATCTGCTGCGGTACACCCCGGTTTGTGGTCGATCGTCGGTGATATTGACATCGTAATGCCTGCACGCTTTAGTAAACACCGTTAACTGGCATAAAGACCGTTTGCCGAAAGGGCTGCTCATGCCAACGCACACGGGGCTTTTCGGTCGTCTCGGGCTCGGCGCCCACCGCTTCCGGTGGGCGGTGCTGGTCGCCACCGCGCTCTTCGCCGTCTTCGCCGCGGTCTGGGGCTCGGGTGTCTTCTCCGACGTCAGCGAAAGCGGTTTCGAGGACCCCGGCGCAGAGTCCTCCCAGGCCATGGACCTCATCGAGGGCGAGCTGGGCCACGACGACATCGACATCGTCGCCGTCTACCGCAGCGACGAGATGAAGGTCGACAACCCCACCTTCGCCGCGGCCGTCCAGCGCATCGCCGACGGCATGCCCGCGGACGTCGTCGCCGACTTCGACGTCTACCTCGACGAGGACCTCTCCGACATCGAACGCGGCATGCTCGTCTCCGAGGACATGCACGCGACCTACATCCCCGTCACCCTCACCGGGGAGGGCCACACCGACCGCCTGGACCGGTACGAGGCCGCCGCCGAACACCTGGAGTCGGGCCCGCTGGAGACCCACCTGGGCGGTCCCGTCGCGGTCGAGCACGAGCTCTCCGAGACCGCCGAGTCCGACATCGTCCGCGCCGAGCTCATCACCATGCCCCTGTTGCTGTTCCTGCTGGTGCTGATCTTCGGCGGCCTCATCGCGGGCGTGGTCCCCCTGGCGGTGGGCGGCCTGGCCATCCTGGGCTCCCTCACGGTGCTGCGCGCCCTCACCCACGTCACCGACGTCTCGGTGTTCGCGGTCAACGTCGCCACCATCCTGGGCCTGGGGCTGGCCATCGACTACGGCCTGTTCATGGTGAGCCGGTTCCGCGAGGAGCTGGACCGGGGCCGGGGGGTGGCCGCCGCGGTCGGCCGCACCGTCGACACCGCGGGACGTACGGTCGCCTTCTCCGGGGTCACCGTCGGCATCGCCTTCGCCGGCCTGCTCTTCTTCCCCCAGCCGATCCTGAAGTCCATCGGCTTCGGCGGCATCGCCGTGGTCCTGTTCGACCTGCTGGCCGCCCTGGTGTTCCTCCCGGCGCTGCTGTCGGTGGTGGGCCGGCGCATCGACCGGCTCCGACTGCCGCTGCCCCGCCGCACCGTCACCGGGACCCTCCAGGAGGGCGGCTGGACACGGCTGGCCCGCACCGTGATGCGCGGCCCGGCGGTGGCGCTGGTCGCGGTCCTCAGCGTCCTGGTGGTCTTCAGTTCGGGCCTGGCCGCCACCCACCTGGGCACCACGGACCAGCGCTACCTGCCCGAGGAGGCGGGCAGCCGGATCGCCACCGAGTCGGTCGCCGAGGACTTCCCGGCGGGCGGCCTGGGCCGCCTGCACGTGGCGGTGGCCGGCGACCCCTCCGACGAGGCGCTGGACGAGTACGTCGAACGTCTGGAGGACCTGCCGGAGGTCTCCCTGGCCCGGGTGGAGCGCACCGGCGAGGGCGTCGCCCACGTCCTGGTCGCCTACCAGGGCGCGACCGACTCCGACGAGGTCAAGGGCCTGGTCGCCGACGTGCGCGCCGAGCCCGCCCCGGCGGGGGCGCAGGAGACCCTGGTGGGGGGTGTCGCGGCGATGCAGCAGGACAACGTGGCCGCGATCGTGGAGGCGGCCCCGGTCACCGTCGCGTTCATCGCGGGCGCCACCCTGTTCCTGCTCTTCCTGGCCTTCGGCTCGGTCGTCCTGCCCCTCAAGGCGATCCTCATGGGCGCGCTGTCCCTGGGCGCCTCGCTGGGAGTGGTGGTCTGGGGCTTCCAGGAGGGCGCCTTCGCCGGGCTGCTCGGGTTCGAGCCGGTCGGCACGATCGACCCCACCTACCTGGTGCTCATCACCATCGTGGCGTTCGGTCTGGCCATGGACTACGAGTTGTTCCTGCTCAGCCGGGTCCGCGAGGAGTTCCTGCGCACCGGGGACAACACCCGCTCGGTGGCGGCGGGGCTCCAGCACACGGGTCGGATCATCACCAGCGCGGCGGTCCTGCTCGTGGTGGTGCTCCTGGCGATGGGCACCTCGGGCCTGCTGTTCCTGAAGATCATCGGCATCGGCCTGGCGATCGCGGTGTTCGTGGACGCCACCCTGGTCCGCGCGATCATGGTCCCGGCCGCGATGCGCCTGCTGGGCGGGGTGAACTGGTGGCTGCCCCGGCCGCTGCGGTGGCTGCACGACCGCATCGGCATCTCCGAGGGCGGCGGCGAGGAGCCCGCGGCCCCGGCGCAGGCCGGGAGCGAGCGCGTGCCCGCGGGGGTCTGAGTCGGGACCGGGGCCGCCGGGAGGAGAGGTCTCCCGGCGGCCCCGGCCGTGGGCGGATCAGGGGGTGTTCTGCAACCGCCGTGCGCCGGAGAGCGGCTGGTGGCGGCGGATGGCCTGGTAGAGGTCGTGCAGTTCGGGGCGGGGCGGAACGTTGAGCTCCCCCAGCATCCGTGTGGCCAGCATCTGGTACACGCGGACCGCCTCGGCCGTGCGGCCCTCCTCGTACAGGGCCAGGATGAGGAGCCGGGCCAGGTTCTCCTCCAGCGGGTGGTGCCGCAGTGCGTCGCGCAGCGGTTCCAGCACCTCGGCCCGGCGACCGGTCCGGAGGCCGACGGCGGCGTACTCCTCCAGCACCACCAGGCGGACGGTCTCCATGAACTCCCGCTCGTCGTCGAACGCGGGTCCGGACAGCTCGCCCAGGAAGGGGCCCCGCCACAGGGCCAGGGCGCGGCCGAACAGGTCGGCGGCCCCCACCTCCTCACCGCTGTCGCGCATCGCGCGTGCGGTCTGGATCCAGGTCTGGAACAGGAGCAGGTCCATCTGACCGGCCGGGGGCACGAGCCGGTAACCCGAGGGACCGCTCTCGATGGTGACGCTCCTGTGCGGGGGCAGGGCGGAGAGCGCACGGCGCAGCCCGGAAACGTACTTGTGGACCAGGTTGACGGCGTGGGTCGGGTGGCTCGGACCCCACACCATCGTGATGATGCGCTGCGTGGTCACGGCGCGCTCGGCGTTGAGCGTGAGTGCCGCGAACACGGCGCGTTGTCGGGGGGCGCCCAGGGGCAGGGGACCGTGCTCTCCGACGACCTCCAGCTCCCCCAGGACGGAAATGGTCGTCGGTGCCGCCTGCGTGGTTCTGATCATTCCGGAGCCCTTCCGGCGATTCTTGCGTTACCCGTCTCCAGCTTCTCGTGCACTCCGATCCCGTGCGGTGCTCTCCGGCATCGGTGGCGGAGGCCTTGCTCCGAATCGGTCCGGAGTACCGCTCTGCGACGGCTTGTGCACACCGTCGGTATGCGGTGAGCCGATCATAAGCACGTGACCAGTGCCTGTAAGTAATGGATAAATCTCCCTGTGCCATCAAGGTGCGGGCCTTCGCAGGCGGGACCGTGGGCCACAGGTCCCGAAGTCATCTCCTGTGTCGATCATCACAAAAAGCAGATGATCGGTGTGAATGATCAATTGAGCGTTCATTCCCCCACGTGGAAGCCTTGCGCGGAGTCAGAAGTGAGTTTTTTTCACGCTGGGCCTTCAGGTCGCGCTCCAGGTCGTCTTCAGGTCGCCTCCGAATACTCGGTTCCGTGGCGGAGGCGGACCGTTCCCCGTCCGCCTCCGTTACGGGGGTCGCCCTCCTCACCGTTCCGAAGTCCGTGTCCTCTCCGCGGAACACCCGTCGAGGGGGATGTGAACGAAAGGGAAGACATGAACCGCACGACCACCGGGCCGCAGGCCACCGCGACGGCCGACACCGACGACCGGGACCTGGCCCACCTGGACCCCGACTTCGGGGAGACCAGGGAGCTCGACTACGACGCGACCGTCCCCCGGGGGCTGGTCCACCGCAACGCCGTCTCGGAGGTGTTCGTCACCGACTCCAGGCAGACCGGCGAGAACACGTTCGACGTCGCCGCCCAGCTGCCCCGCGGGCACGTCATGCTGGAGACGCCCACCTACGACCTCCCGCTGATCCTGGAGGCCTGCCGGCAGACCGGGGTGCTCATCTCACACCGGCACCTGGACGTCCCCCTGGACCGGGCGTTCATCATGCACCGCATGTCCCTGCACATCAGCGACCTGGACGGCCTGCGCCAGGGGCCCGAGCCCGGCCGCGCGCTGATCCGCACCGACGCGGACCTGTACCGCAACCAGGCGGGCAAGCTGCGCGGCTACGACTTCCGCGGTGACGTCTTCATCAACGGCACCGAGGTCGCCAAGGCCACCGGGGCGCTCATCTTCCTGGGCCGCCCCGCGTACCAGGCGCTGCGCACCAAGGGCCGGGACGCCCTGGACTGGAGCGACGCGGCCGCGCCCCGCGCGATCCCGGCCTCGCCCGCCGTGGTGGGCCGCCGCGACCCGCGCAACGTCGTCATCACCGACCCGGTCCAGCGCGGGGACGAGGGCTGGCGGGCCACCGTGGTCCCCGACCACGACCACCCGCACCTGTTCGACCACCCGCTGGACCACCTGCCCGGCAACCTCCTCATCGAGGCCGCCCGCCAGGTGGCGGTGGCCGCCGTGGCCCGCTCCGCGGGCCTGGACCCGGTGACCCTGGTCCCGGTGTCGGTGGACGCGTCCTTCTCGTCCTTCTGCGAGAACGACCTGCCCACCACGGTGGAGGCCGACCTGGCCCCCTTCCGCTCCGACGAGCGGTTCGGCCCGGTCGTCGGCGTGGACGTCCGCGTCAACCAGCAGGGCACCACCAACAGCTCGTTCCGGATCGAGGTGGCCCAGTGGGTGTGAACCGCATCGAGGCCGTCGTGTGCGACTACGGCGGCGTGCTCACCAACCCGCTCCACGAGACCTTGGAGCACTTCGCGCGCACGGTCGACCTGACCGCCGACGCCATTCTCACGGCGATGGGCGCCGCCGCGGCCAAGGTCGGCGCCGATCCCATGGCGCTGCTGGAGATCGGGGCCATCACCGAGGCGGAGATGGTCGCCTCCATCACCGCCGAACTGCCCGAGGGGGGATGGGCCTTGCCCGAGGACCGCACCTTCGGCGAGCTGTGGTTCGCCGGACGCACCGGCAACCACGAGTTCGCCGACTTCCTGCGCGGCCTGAGCATGGACGGTTACCGGCTGGCCCTGCTCACCAACAACGTCGTGGAGTGGGAGAGCCTGTGGCGGGCCACCGTGCCCGCCGACGAACTGTTCGAGGTCGTGGTGAACTCCGCGCACGAGGGCGTGCGCAAGCCCGACACCGAGATCTACGAGCGCCTCCTGGCCCGGCTGGGCCTGACCCCGGACCGGTGCCTGTTCGTGGACGACCTGGAGGACAACCTCAAGCCCGCGGCGGAGCTGGGCATGGCGACCGTCCGCTTCCAGAACAACGCGCAGGCGGTCGAGGAGATCACCTCGGTCCTGAAGGTCTCGGGCGCTCCGTCGAAGGCCGAGGGGGCGCGGTGAGCACTCCCGATCCGCACCCCCCGGTGCTCGTGGTCGGCGCCGGCCCCACGGGGCTGGCCGCCGCCTGCACCCTGATGCAGAACGGTGTGCCGTGCCGCGTGGTCGAGCGCCGGGCGGGGGTGGCCGAGGAGCCCAAGGCCCTCATCCTGTGGAGCGGGGCCCTGGAGGTCCTGCGCCGCCTGGGTGTGGACCGGGAGGTGGTCGACCGCTCCCTGCCGCTGGAGTCGGCGTCCTACTTCTCCGCCGGCAGGCGCATCGGCGGGGTCCGCTTCGGCGGACTGCGCGACACGGCCTTCCCCGGCCCGATCTGCCTGCCCCAGCCCGGAGTGGAGCAGGCCCTGTACGACCGCCTGCTCGCCCTGGGCGGCTCCGTCGAGTGGTCCACCCGGGTCCACGCGGTGGAGCCCGTCGAGGGCGGGGTCCGGGTCGCCCTGGGCCCCGAGGGCGACCCGGAGGCCGCGGAGGAGGTCACCGTCCCCTGGGTGGTGGCCGCCGACGGCAGCCGCAGCACCGTCCGCGAGTCCCTGGGAGTGGCCTTCGAGGGCGACACCTACGACCGGGTGTTCCTGCTGGCGGACGGTGTCGTGAGCGGCCCGACCCCGGACAGGGAGGCCCAGTACCACCTGACCCCCGACGGGGTGCTCGTGGTGGTGCCGCTGCCCGGCGGCGGGCACCGGGTGTTCTTCGACATCGCCCCGGACGGGGAGACCGCCCCGCCCGACGACGCGTTGATCGCCCGTCTGCTGGCCGAACGCGGTCCGCGGGGCCTGCGCGTGGACACCGTGTGGTGGCGCAGCCGCTTCCGGGTGCACGCCCGGGTGGCCCGCGAGTTCCGCCGCGGCCGGGTCCTCATCGCCGGGGACGCCGCCCACCTGCACAGCCCGGCCGGCGGCCAGGGCCTCAACACGGGCATCCAGGACGGGTTCGACCTGGCCTGGAAGCTCGCCACGGTACTGCGGGGCGCGCCGGAGGAGCTGCTGGACAGCTATCCGCTGGAGCGCCGCCCCACCGCCAAGGCGGTGGTGCGCAGCGCCGACCAGCAGACCCGCACCTGGATGGTGCGGGCTCCGCTGGCCCGGCTGGTGCGCGACACCCTGATGCGCACCCTGTCGGCCTCGGGGCTGCTGGAGAAGCGTCTGGTGCCGCAGCTGGCGCAGATCTCCCCGGACCTGTCGGAGAGCCCCGCCGTCACGGCGCCCCCTGCCGGATGGCGGGCCCGCGACGCGGTGGGCGGCGCCCTGCCCGGGCGGCGCATCGGCGACGCCCCGCTGTCCCCGCTCCGGGGCACCGACGCCCGGAGCCTGCACGCGTACCTCGCCTCCGGGCGGCACACGCTGCTGGTGGGCGGCGGTCCCGCGGAGCGCGTCCGGGAGGCGGCGGCCGGGCTTCGCGAGCAGGTCCCCGACGACGTGGACGTGCTGCTGCTCACCACCGCGTCGGCGGAACCGGAGGGCGACCACGACGTCGCCCGCCTCACCGAGGGCGCCAGGGACGGGGCCGGGTGGGTGATCCACGTCCGACCGGACGCGGTCGTCTCCTCGGTCGCCCCCCTGGACGCGCACTGGCGGCCGGGGGTGTTCCTGGGCGGGGTCCTACTGCCCGGTGCCGAGCGGTCCCTCAGGTAAATGATATGTGAATCCTATCGTTTAGGTTGATGATCGTCGCATGTTTATACAGTACTGTGGCGGCGACGGCACCCGTGATGGCGGCCGGAGGACTCCGGTCGCCATCGGCGGTTCCGCCCGCGAACGACGAACGGGGGTGACACGATGCTCGACGCACTGACCCGGCTCACCACGCGCAGGCCCTGGTGGGTCCTGGCGACCGCACTCCTCGCCGTGATCGGCGCGGTGGTCCTGGGCTCCGGTGTCGCCGACCGCCTCCGGGCGGGCCAGGGCACCGAGGACCCCTCCTCGGAATCGGCCCGGGCCGCCGAGATCCTGGAGGAGCACTTCCCCGACAGCCGGCCCAACCTGATCCTCCTGGTGACCGCCGAGGCCGGGGTGGACGACCGCGAGGCCGCCGCCCGCGCCCTGGGCCTGGCCGAGGGGCTGGCCTACGAGGACGGTGTCGCCGGGGTCACCTCCTACTGGCAGACCGGCTCCGAGGAACTGAAGTCCGACGACGGCACCCGCGCGCTCATCGCCGCGCACGTGTCCGGCACCGAGGCCGAGGCGGGCGCGGCCGTGGCCGACCTCGCCGAACGCTACGGCGGCGACCACGGGCCCCTCACCGTCGGCGTCGGCGGACAGACCGCCGTCCTCAACGACATCGAGACCACCATCGCCGAGGACCTGGTCCGCTCGGAGATGATCGCCCTGCCCCTGACGCTGCTCATCCTCGTGTGGGTCTACGGCAGCGTCGTCTCGGCGTCCCTGCCCCTGCTGGTCGGGGTGGTGTCCATCATCGGCACCAACGCGGTGCTGTGGGCGATCGCCGGATTCACCGACGTATCGGTCTTCGCTCAGAACCTCACCATCGCGCTCGGCCTGGGCCTGTCCATCGACTACGCCCTGCTCATGGTCCGCCGCTTCCGGGCCGAACTCGCGACCGGCGCCCCGCCGGCGCAGGCCACGCTCACCACCGTCCGCACCGCGGGGCGCACCGTCGTCTTCTCCGCCCTGGCCATCTCGGCCGCCCTGGCCGCGATGCTGTTCTTCCCCCTGTACTTCCTGCGCTCCTTCGCCTACTCCGGCGTGACCGTGGTGCTGCTGGCCGCCCTGACCTCCCTGGTCGTCCTGCCGGCCGTGCTCACCCTGCTGGGCCCGCGCGTCAACGCGCTGGACCCCCGCCGCCTGCTGCGCCGGGGCTCGGCCCTCTCCCCGGAGGAGGCCGCCGACCGGCGCTGGGGCCGGCTGACCCGGGCGGTCATGGGGCGGGCACCGGTGTTCGCCCTGATCGCCCTGGCCCTGCTGATCGCGGTCGGGCTGCCCTTCCTGCGGGTGGAGTTCGGCATGGCCGACGACCGCCAACTGCCCGCCGGGGTCGAGTCGCGCGAGGTCATGGACACCATCCGCACGGACTTCGGCTCCACCGCCACCGGCGCCGTCGACGTGCTCGTCCACCAGGCCCCGCAGGACACCGACACCGGACTGCTGGACGACTACGCCGCCGCCCTCTCGCGCCTGGACCACGTCGCGGAGGTCCGCTCCCCGCTGGGCGTCCACATCGACGGCGCCCACCTGCGCGAGCGCACCCCCGTGGACGCCCTGCGCGAGTCCGAGGACCTGGCCTACATCCAGGTCGTCCCGGACGCGGAGGTCGAGGACATCTCCCTGGAGAGCCAGAACCTGGTCCGCGACATCCGCGCGGTCGACACGTCCCTGGAGGTCTCGGTCACCGGCCAGGCCGCCGCGGTCGTGGACGCCCAGGCGGCCATCGCCGAGCGCGTCCCGGCCACCCTGGCCGTGGTCGTCGTCGGCATGCTGGTCCTGGTCTACCTGCTCACCGGAAGCGTTCTCCTGCCCCTGCTGTCGGTGCTGTTCAACGCGCTCAGCCTGACCGCCATGTTCGGAGCCGTCGTCTGGGTGTTCCAGGACGGCAACCTCTCCGGACTGCTCGGGTTCACCCCGACGGGGTTCATCGACACGGCCCTGCCGGTGCTCATGTTCTGCATCGCCTTCGGACTGTCCATGGACTACGGGGTCTTCCTGCTGTCCCGGATGCGCGAGGAGTACGACCGCACCGGCGACCACCGCACGGCCGTCGAACTCGGGCTCCGGCGCACCGGCGGCATCATCACCGCCGCCGCGGTCGCCCTGGCGGTCGTCCTCATCGTCATCGGCGCCTCCCGGGTGACCAACACGATGATGCTCGGCTGGGGCGTGGCCCTGGCCGTCATCGCCGACGCGACCGTCGTGCGCTGCCTCCTGGTGCCCTCGGTCCTGCGCATGACCGGCCGCGCCACCTGGTGGGCGCCCGGACCGCTGCGCCGGCTCCACCGGATCTTCGACGCCACCCTGGGCGAGAACGCCGCCGAACCCGGCCGCGCCCCCGCTGACCCGCGGACTCCCGAGGAGCCCGCGCGGACCCCGGTACCCGGACACGGTGCCGAACCCGCCCGAGAGACCGCGGAGGTGGCCCGTGCCCGGGACTAGGAACACCCTGATCGCCGTGGGCGCGGTCGCCGCGTCGGTCGCCGCCGCGCTGGTCCTGCTCCCCTCGGGAGAGGACGGGCCGGCCGCCGCACCCGAGCCCACCGCCCGGGAGCGGGCGCAGGCCACCGCCGAGCGCATGGCCGACGCGGGCATCGTCGACGTCCCGGTGAGCTTCACCGTCGTCAACCGCAACGACTCGCGGCTGCCCTGCAACAGCGACGGCGAGGAGTACACCCTCCGGGGACACCTCACCGGCCCCGCCGAGGCACTGGAGCAGGACGACCCCGCCGTCACCGTCTACCAGCACGGACAGGCGGCGGGGGAGTGGTTCTGGCGGCTGGACGAGCCCGGATACCACCACACCGAGGAGATGGCGCTGCTGGGCGGCGTCTCCCTGACCCTGGACCGGCTCGGCTACGGCGGGGAGCGGCCCGACGGCCTGGCCATGTGCCTGGGCTCGCAGGCCGACATGACCGCGCAGGTCATCGAGCAGGTCCGCACGGGCGACTACACCCTGGGGGAGGGCGGCGCCACCGGCCCGGGGCCCGACGAGCCCCCCGCCTTCGACACCGTCGTCCTGGCCGGGCACCACAGCGGCGCCCAGATCGCGCAGATCACCGCCTACTCGTTCGACGGCCCGGCGGCCCCCGACGCCCTGGCCCTCCTGGGCTGGAGCGGCACCGGGGTGACCGACCGCGCCAACGCCCGCTTCTTCGGCGGCCTGGCCTCCTGCATGCAGGGCGGCGTGCCCGCCGACGCCGAGGCCGGACCGCCCGACCCGGACGGTGCGGACGCGGCCGGATACACCTACGTGGACGTCGGCCGCACCTCCTACACCCGGGCCAACTTCAGCGACCCCGCGACCCCGGTCGCCGCCCTGGCCGCCGACCTCCAGTCCCGCACGCCCTGCGGCGACCTGGGCACCCAGGTCGAGGCGCTGGCCACCGACACCCGCAACCTCCACCGCATCGAGGTGCCCGTGCTGTTCGCCTTCGCCGACGCCGACACGCGCGTGTCCGACGGCGCCGACCACGTCGGGCTCTTCACCGGGGCATCCGACACCGAGACCGTCACCGTGGCCGACGCGGGCCACTACCTCGTCCTCGAACCCGGGGCGGCCGAACTGCGCACGGCCCTGGCCGACTGGCTGGAGGAACAGCGGTGAACACCACCGGAGCGCCCCCGCGCCGCCCGTCCCGCCGCCTGCGCGCCGCGGCCCTGGCGGCCTCCCTCCTGCTCACCGCCGCGGTGGCCACGAGCGCGGCCGCCGCGGAGCACACCGCCGCACCCGCGGCCGCGGCACCCGCCGCCGCGGCCCCGGCCGCCCCCGAGACCCCCCGCGAACCGGCCGTGACCCCGCCCGGCGTCGTGGACCTGGCCGTCGAGTTCACCGTCGACAACGTCAACCGCACCCGCGGCCAGTGCTCCGCCGACGGCGAGGAGTACACGGTCCGGGGACACCTGACCGCCCCCGAAGCGGCCCTGTCCGCCGACGCGCCCGCCGTCGCCCTGCTCGTCCACGGCACCAACACCGGCGAATGGATCTGGCGCCTGGACGTCGAGGGCCGCAACTACGTCAACGAACTCGCCGCACGCGGGCACGCCTCGGTCACCATCGACCGCCTCGGCTACGGCTCCAGCGACATCCCCGAGGGGTTCGCCAGCTGTAGCGGCGCCCACGCCGACATCGCCCACCAAGTGGTCGAACAGCTGCGCGCGGGCGACTACGAGGTCGAGGGCGAGGACCCGGTGTCCTTCGACACCGTCGTCCTGGGCGGCCACTCCAGCGGCGCCCTGGTCGCCGAGAGCGTGGCGGTCTCCTTCGGCGGCGTGGACGGGCTGCTGCTCACCGGCTGGGCCGCCGTCGGCATCACCGACGACACCAACCGCCGGTTCCTCACCGCCTACCGCACCTGCCTGGAGGGCGGCGAGGAGCACGAGTCCCCGGGCGACCCCCGCGGCTACGTGTACTTCGACCCCACCCTGGAGGACTTCACCGAGGGCGGGCTCGGCCCGCACGCCGACCCGGCCGTCGTCGCCCAGATCGAAGGGCTGTGGGGCCGCAACCCGTGCGGGGTCATGGTCTCCGAGCCCATGGCGATCCTCTACGACCTCGACCTGATCGGTGAGATCGACGTCCCCGTCCACCTGGTCTTCGGCGCCCACGACGTGCTGCGCCAGGGGGTCGAGGGCTACCCGGGTCTGTTCACCTCCAGCCCCGAGGTCACCGAGACGACCCTCACCGACGCCGGGCACTTCGTCACCATCGACGCCGGCGCGGAACTCCTGTACGACACGGCGGCCGAGTGGATGGACCGGCACGCCCCCACGTCCTGACCCTGGAAGGCGAGAGCACCATGGCAACCTCATCGACCACCGCCTCACCCCCGGGCGCCGGCGGCACCGGCGGCCCGCCGGAGCGCCCGCCCCTGCTGGCCCGCCTGGGGGAGGGCCTGGCCCGTCGCCCGGGCCGGGTCATCATCCTGGCGATCGTCCTGACGTTGCTGGGGGTGTTCCTGGCCGCGGGCACGATGGACCGGCTGCTGCTGAGCCGCTTCGAGAGCCCGGGCTCGGAGTCGGCACTGGTGGAACAGCGTCTGGAGGAGGGTTTCGGCACCGGCAAGCACCACTTCCTGCTCCTGGTGACCGCCCAGGACGGCGACGTGGACGACCCGGCCGTGGTCGAGGCCGCCACCGCCCTGGAGGACGAACTGGCCGCCCGGGAGGGCGTCGCCGAGACCGCCTCCTACTGGGGCCGCGGCGACTCCCCGGCGATGCGCTCCGAGGACGGCTCCCAGGCGCTCATCACCGTGCGCATGGAGGGGAGCGTCACCGAGGCCCGCACCGCGCTGGGCGAGATCTCCCCGGACTTCACCCGTGAGGACGACATCCTGCGGGTGGAGGTCGGCGGCGGCGACGAGATCTTCCGCCAGGCCGCCCAACAGGCCCAGGCGGACTTCCTGCTCGCCGAGGCGATCATCTTCCCGCTGGTGTTCGTGCTGCTGTTCGTCATCTACCGGCGGTTCTCGGTGGCCGCGCTCACCCTGGGCATGGGCCTGTTCTCGGTGATCACCACGCTGGCCCTGCTGCGCGGGGTCACCTACATCACCGACGTGTCCACCTTCGCCGCCAACCTCACCCTGGTCATGGGCGTGGGCCTGGGCGTCGACTACAGCCTCTTCATCATCAACCGGTTCCGGGAGGAGCTGGCCCGCGGCCGGGAGGTCCCCGACGCCGTCGCGACCGCGGTCGCCAAGGCCGGGCGCACCGTCGCGTTCAGCGGCCTGACCGTCGCCGTCGCGCTGTCGTGCCTGATGCTCTTCCCGTTCCCGTTCCTACAGTCCTTCGCCTACTCCGGCATGGGCACGGTGGTGACCTCGGTGTTCGCCTCCCTGGTCATCCTGCCCGCGGCGCTGGCCAAGATCGGGCACCGGGTCCGGCCCAAGCGCGAGCCCGACCCCGACCGCGGCTGGTGGCACGACACCGCCCTGCGGATGATGCGCCGCCCCGTGCTGTGGGGACTGCCCGCCCTGATCGTCGTCCTGGTGCTGGCCGCCCCGGCCCTGGGGCTGAACTTCGGCCTGCCCGACGCCCGGGTGCTGCCCCAGGGCAACTCCAGCCGCGACGTGCAGGACCAGATCGAGACCGGGTTCGCCCAGGAGGAGATGGACGCGGTCCAGGTGATCGTCGACCTGCCGGCCGCCGAGGCCGAGGGCGCGTCCGCGAGCGACTACGCGGCCGAGCTGTCCCGGGTGGAGGGCGTCTACCAGGTGGACGCCCTCACCGGGCGGTACGTGGACGGGCAGCAGGTGGCGGACGCCGAGCCGGGCGCTCAGGAACGGTTCGGTTCGGCCGAGGCCACATGGTTCTCCGTGGTGCCCGAGACCGAGGCGATCTCCGACGGCGCCGACCTGATCGAGCGCATCCGGGACGTGCCCGCACCGGCCGCCGCCGAGATCGGCGGCTACCCGGCCGACCTCGCCGACTTCCGTGCGGCGCTGCTGGGACAGGTGCCCCTGGTGTTCGGGCTCATCCTGGCCATCACGTTCGTCCTGCTGTTCCTCATGACCGGGAGCCTGCTGCTGCCGGCCAAGGCGATCGTGCTCAACGTGCTCAGCCTCGCGGTGATGTTCGGCGTGATGGTCTGGATCTTCCAGGAGGGCAACCTGTCCGGGCTGCTCGGGTTCACCGCCAACGGGACCCTGGAGACGACCTTCCCGATCCTGATGTTCTGCATCGCGTTCGGGCTCTCCATGGACTACGAGGTGTTCATGATGTCCCGGATCAAGGAGGAGTACGACCTGACCGGGGACAACACCCGCGCGGTCGCGGCCGGGCTACAGCGCAGCGGTCCGCTGGTCACGGCGGCGGCGGTCATCCTGGCCGCGTCGTTCGCCACCTACGCGGTGTCCGACGTGCTCTACCTGATGATGCTGGCGATCGGGATGGCGGTGGTGATCATCGTGGACGCCACGCTGATCCGCGGGGTGCTGGTGCCGGTGTTCATGCGCCTGGCGGGCGACGCCAACTGGTGGGCGCCCGCGCCGCTCAAGAGGCTGCACGCCCGGTTCGGCATCTCGGAGTAGCCGGACGCACCGCCGGGGGCCGTCCCGCCCCCGGCGGCCCCGGGTCACTCGTGTTTGGTGACCCGGGGGTGGGAGTCCAGCAGCCGCCCCGAGAGTGCGTGCAGGACCGTGCGCTCCTCCTGCGAGAGGGGGGCGAAGAACTCCTCCTCGGCGGTGGACACCGCCTCACGGGCCTTCTGTAGCAGCAGGGCGGACTCGGGGGTGGGCGTCACGATGTAGCGCCTGCGGTCCTTCGGGTTGCGCTTGCGTTCGGCCAGCCCGCGGGATTCCAGATCGTCGATGAGGCCGACCATCACGTTGGGGTCCACCCCCAGGGCCCGGCTCAGTTCCTTCTGGGAGGGGTCGGACATCTCCTCCGCCGCGGCCAGCACGTGGAACTGGCGGGCCGTGATCTCCTGCGGTCCGAAGATGTCGAGGGTGACGGCCTGGACCAGTTCGCCCAACTTGATCAGTCGGTAGCCGGTCGTGTGCCACAGGGGTGTCCCCCAACCCGACGCGTTCTCCATACCGGACCGCCTTAGAAATTCATAAGCCGAAAATATTATCTGCATACATGATAGTTGGGATGTGACATCATGGCGGACACGGAAACGCCACGACTTCCGAAGCGGGACCGCTCCCTGGTGACCGGGGCCACCGGCCTGCTGGGCGGCAACATCGTCCGACTCCTCCTCGGCCTGGACCAGGAGGTGGTCGCGCTGGTCCGGGACCTGGAGCGGGCGCGCCGCCTGCTGCCCGACGACCCCCGCCTGCACCTGGTCCGCGGCGACGTCACCGAGCCGGCCACCTACCGGGGCCACCTGACCGGGATCGACGAGGTCTTCCACACCGCCGCCTACTTCCGCGAGTACTTCCAGGACCCCACCCGCACCGGGCCCCTGGAGAGGATCAACGTGCAGGGTACCGAGCAGGTCCTGAGCGCGTCCGCCACCTCCGGGGTCCCCGTGTTCCTGCACACCGGGTCCATCAACACCATGGCCCTGCGCGGGCCCGAGCGCCCCGCCGACGAGAGCACCCCGCCCCCGGAGAAGTACGCGCGGCCCGCGGTGTCGGACACCTACCCCACCAGCAAGGTGCGCGCCGACCGGGCGGTCGCCGCCATGGTCCGCTCCGGCAAGACCGGCACCACCCGGGTCGCCACGGTGCTGCCCGGTTGGATGTGGGGTCCGGGCGACGCCGGCCCGACCTCCGCGGGCCGCCTCTTCCTCGACGTGGCCAAGGGGCGGGTCCGGGCCATCCCGCGCCTGCGCAACTACGTGGTGGACGCCCGCGACGTCGCCTACGCCTGCGTCGCCGCGGCCCGCGTGGGCACCGCCGACCGCTACGTGGTGGCCGGGGAGAAGCGGTCGCTGCCCGCACTGACCGACACCGTCGCGGCGGAGACCGGTGTCCGGGCGCCCCGGTCGGTCCCCGCCGGCCTGGCCACCGCGGCCGCGACCCTCATGGAGCTCAGCGCCCGCATCCGCGGCGGGGAGCCCACGGCCACCCGCGAGGGCGTTCGGGTACTGCGCGAGGGGGACGCGCGCAACATCAGCTCCGACCTGGCCCGCCGTGAACTGGGCGTGGAGTTCCGTCCCGTCGCCGAGACGGTCACCGCCATGGGCGCCTGGTACCGGACCCACGGCATGCTGCCCGCCGGGCAGGCGCGCGCCGGATCCGTCCGCTGACCCCGGACGCACGACGGGCCCGACCCCCACCGGGGGCCGGGCCCGTCGAACTTTCAGGAGGTCGTCCCGGTCGGTCAGACGGCCTTCGGGTCGCCCTCGTGGAACCGCTTGCCGTTGACGGCCTCGGACACCCCGACCTTGTCCAGGTAGGGGGTGATACCGCCGGTGTGGAACGGCCAGCCCGCACCCGTGATCAGGCACAGGTCGATGTCGGCGGCCTCGGCCACGACACCCTCGTCCAGCATGATCCCGATCTCCCGGGCCAGCGCGCGCAGCGCGCGGTCCAGGATCTCCGGCTCGGTGGACGGGGCGTCGCCGCCCGCGAACAGCTTCTTCACCTCGGGGTCGATGCTGAAGTCGGGGGCGAAGATCGCGGTCTTGCCCTCCTTGACGATCTCGCCCAGCTCCGGCGAGACCGCGAAGCGGTCCGGGAAGGCCTCGTGCAGGGTCTCCGACACGTGCAGCGCCACGGCCGGGCCGACCAGCTGGAGCAGCATCAGCGGCGACATCGGCAGGCCCAGCGGGGCCACCGCGCGGTCGGCCACCTCGGGCTCGGTGCCCTCGGACACCGCGCCCAGAACCTCGCCCATGAACAGGGTGAGCAGGCGGTTGACCACGAACGCCGGGGCGTCCTTGCACAGGACGGCGGTCTTCTTCAGCTTCTTGGCGACGGCGAACGCCGTGGCCAGGGCGGCGTCGTCGGTCTTCTCGCCGCGGATGATCTCCAGCAGCGGCAGCACGGCGACGGGGTTGAAGAAGTGGAAGCCGACGACCCGCTCGGGGTGCTCCAGCTTCGAGGCCATCTCGGTGATGGACAGCGAGGAGGTGTTGGTGGCCAGGATCGCCTCGGGGGAGACCACGGCCTCCACCTCGGCGAACACCTGCTGCTTGACCTCCATCTTCTCGAACACGGCCTCGATGACGAAGTCGGCGTCCGCGAAGGCGTCCTTGGTCAGCGAACCCGTGACCAGGGCCTTGAGGTGGTTGGCCTTGTCCTGGTTGACGCGCCCCTTCTTCAGGAGCTTGTCGACCTCGCCGTGGACGTAGGCGACGCCCTTGTCCAGGCGCGCCTGGTCCAGGTCGGTCATGACGACCGGCACGTCCAGGCGGCGGGCGAACAGCAGGGCCAGCTGGCCGGCCATCAGGCCGGCGCCGACGACGCCGACCTTCGTGACCTTGCGGGCCAGCGACTTGTCCGGGGCGCCCGCGGGCCGCTTGGCGCGCTTCTGCACCAGGTCGAAGGCGTACAGGCCGGCCTTGAGCTCGGGGCTCATGATGAGGTCGGCCAGCGCCTCGTCCTCGGCGGCGAAGCCCTCGTCACGGGTGCGGGTCTTGGCCTCGGCCACCAGCTCGACGGCGCGGGCCGGGGCCGGGGCGGCGCCGTGCAGCTTGCCCTCGACCACGAACCGGGCCATGTTGACCGCGTTGTCCCAGGCCTCGCCCTTGTCGACGGCGGGGCGCTCGACGGTGACCTCGCCCTTGACGACCTTGGCCGCCCAGCGCAGGGACTCCTCGACGAAGTCGGCGGGCTCGAAGATCGCGTCGGCGATGCCCAGCTCGAACGCCTGCGTGCCCTTGAGCATCTTGTTCTGGGCCAGCGGGTTCTCGATGATGACCTTGAGGGCCTTCTCCGCGCCGATCAGGTTCGGCAGCAGGTAGGTGCCGCCCCAGCCGGGCACCAGGCCCAGGAAGGTCTCGGGCAGGGCCAGCGCCGGGACACCCGAGGAGATGGTGCGGTAGGTGCAGTGCAGGCCGACCTCGACCCCGCCGCCCATGGCCGCGCCGTTGATGAGCGCGAAGGTCGGCACGTCCAGCTCGCCGAGCTTGCGGAACACGTCGTGGCCGAGCCTGCCGATGGCCAGCGCCTGCTCGCGGTTCCGGATCGCGGGCACGCCGCTGAGGTCGGCGCCGACGGCGAAGATGAACGGCTTGCCGGTGACGGCCACCGCCACGATGTCCTTGCGGGCGCGGGCGGCCTCGATCTCGGCGTCCAGGGCGAGCAGGCCGCCGGGGCCGAAGGTGTTGGGCCGGGTGTGGTCGTGGCCGTTGTCCAGGGTGATCAGGACGGCGGTGCCGGCGCCGTAGGGGAGCTCGATGTCACGGGAGATCGCCTTGGTGACGACCTCGTCCTTGAACAGTTCGCGCGCTTCGTCGAGTGCGGTGCTCACTTGCCCCCCTCGTAGTTGGTGTTCTCCCAGAGCACGGTGCCGCCCATGCCCATGCCGACGCACATGGTGGTGATGCCGTAGCGGACGTCGGGACGCTCGGCGAACTGGCGGGCGAGCTGCATCATCAGCCGCACGCCGGAGGAGGCCAGCGGGTGGCCCAGTGCGATGGCGCCGCCCCACGGGTTGACGCGGGCGTCGTCGTCGGCGATGCCGAAGTGCTCCAGGAAGGCGAGCACCTGGACGGCGAAGGCCTCGTTGATCTCGATGAGGCCGATCTCGTCCATCGTGATGCCCTGGCGGGCCAGCAGCTTCTCGGTGGCCGGGACCGGGCCGACACCCATGACCTCGGGCTCGACACCGGCGAAGGAGAAGTCCACGAGGCGCATCCTGGCGTCCAGGCCCAGCTCCTGCGCGACCTCCTCCGCGGCCAGGATGGCGCCGGTGGCGCCGTCGTTGAGGCCGGCGGCGTTGCCGGGCGTCACGTTGCCGTGCGCGCGGAACGGGGTCTTGAGGCCGGCCAGGGACTCCATGGTGGTGCCCGGCCGCGGCGGCTCGTCCTTGGTGGCCAGACCGTAACCCTGCTCCAGGGAGCGGACGACGACCTCGACCAGGTCGGGCTGGATCCTGCCGTCGGCGTAGGCCTTGGCGACCTTCTCCTGGCTGCGCACCGCGTAGGCGTCGGCGCGCTCCTTGGTGATGGAGGGGTACCGGTCGTGCAGGTTCTCGGCGGTGTTGCCCATGACCAGCGCGGTCGGGTCGACCAGCTTCTCGGAGAGGAAGCGCGGGTTGGGGTCGACGCCCTCGCCCATCGGGTGGCGGCCCATGTGCTCGACACCGCCGGCGATCACCACGTCGTAGGCGCCGAAGGCGATGCCCGCGCCGGAGGTGGTCACGGCGGTGAGGGCGCCGGCGCACATGCGGTCGATGGCGTAGCCGGGGACGCTGCGGGGGAGTCCGGCCAGGATCGCGGCGGTGCGCCCGATGGTCAGGCCCTGGTCGCCGATCTGGGTGGTGGCGGCGATGGCCACCTCGTCGATGCGCTCCGGGGGCAGACCCGGGTTGCGGCGCATCAGTTCGCGAATGACGCGGACGACCATGTCGTCGGCGCGCGTCTCGGCGTAGAGGCCCTTGCCTGACTTGCCGAACGGGGTGCGGACCCCGTCGACGAATACGACATCGCGGGCGGTTCGCGGCACGATGGCCCCTCCTTCTCCAAGGTGATGGGTGGACTTTCGAGCCCATGCTACTCGCCGGTAACAAATTGCGCGAGTGCCGCATTCCCCGGCTCCCGAGCGGTGGCCGCGCACCGACGATCGACGGGCCCGGGGCAGAACTCTCGGCCGATGCGCGGGGCGATCCGAGCCGGTCGACCGGAACGGCCCGCGACGGCCCGCGACGTCCCGCCGCGCCTACTTTCGCACGGTTCGGGGTTTGTGGTGGGAAACCGACACGGGCGGGGAGGCGGCCCTTGGCCGACGGCCGTGAACGCCGGGAGGTGTCGCGCACCGCAGCGCGCGTCCCTGTTTTCGCACGGTTCGGGGTTTGTGGTGGGAAACCGACACGGGCGGGGAGGCGGCCCTTGGCCGACGACCGCGAACGCCGGGAGGTGTCGCGCACCGCAGCGCGCCCCCCGTGCACCGGCTCGCCCTCCCGCGCCCGCCCACATCCGCGGGTCCGGGCGGTGGGCACCCGCGCCGGACTCCTGGAGGCCGACGACCTGTGCCGCGACCCGGCCGCCGTCCCCCGCCCGGGGAAAATGACGGCGGCGGTGCGCCCCTCCGGAGGGGCGCACCGCCGCTCGGGCGGACCGGGCTCAGAACAGGGCGTCGGCCTCGCGGTGACGGCCCGCGGCGCTGTAGGCGCCCGCCAGGTCGCGGCGCAGCCGCAGAGTCAGCCGGCGCACCTCCGGGTCACCGGAGGAGTTGAGCGCCACCCGGTAGGCGTCGCGCAGCGTCTCCACCGCCTCGTCGGTGCGCCCCGCCTGGGTGTAGGCGCGGCCCAGCCGGTGGTGCACGGTCAGGGTCTCCAGGTGGCCCTTGCCCATCCGGCGGCGCCGTCCGGCCAGGACCGTCCGCAACTGGCGGATGGCCTCGTCGTGGCGGCCCGCCATGTTCTGCGCGGCGCTCAGCCCCAGCCGCAGGTCCTCGCCGCGCTCGGCGTCCTGCACGTCCGCCAGTGCCCGCTCGTAGTGCGCTATCGCCGCGTCCAGCCGTCCGCTGCGCCGGTAGCACACGGCCAGCCGGCTGCGCGCCTCCACGGTGTCCTCGTCGCTGGGCCCGAAGGCGCTCTCCCGGTCCCGCAGCAGCACCTCCCACTGGGCGGCGGCGTCGGCGGGGCGGCCCGCGTCCTCGAACGCCCAGGCGAGGTTCTCCCGGATGATCTCGGTGCGCGGGTGCTCGGTGCCGAAGACCGCGACGGCCTCGGCCAGGGCCAGCTCGAACTGCTGCACCGCGGCCTGGCGACGGCCCATCTGCGCGTACTTGGTCGCCAGGTTGTTGCGGGCGGTGATGGTGTCGGGGTGCTCGGTGCCCAGGCGCTCCACCAGGGACCGCAGGGTGCGCTCCAGGGAGGCGGCGCGCATCCCGGCGGTGGGGGCGGGCCGTCCGGTCGCACCGGACCCGGAGTCGACGGGGCCGGAACCGGGCGCGGACCCGGCCACGGGAGCGGGGGCCCCGCGGGAGGGTTCGGTGATCACGGCGGCCGGGGCGGTGATCCGGGAGGGAAGGGCGTCGGCGGGATCCACGCCCCGGACGTCCGCCCGCGCCCGGGTTCCGTCGGACACGGGGACACCCTCATCGACGACGCGCACCCGGTCGGCACGCGTACGTCCGGTTCCACCGAACAGCGAACGCCAGAACGACAGCGGACTCACCTCTTTTCCCTGACCGCATCCTCTGAAAGCGCACACCGGGCCGGACCGCCGGTGCTCTTCGCGCGGTGTGCACCCACACCGTCGCAACGTTCCCTCTTCACCGTCAAGAGGTCACGGTGCACTGAAATTCCAAGGCACAGTTCCATAACTTAAACGGACAGGAGGTCATGGAACAGGCGGTCCAGGCCCCCTATATGGGGTGACTTCGGACACACTGAGATTGAGGACGTGAGAGGGGGGTAAAGGTTTACCCGTCCTCGGCTGTTTTCAGGGCCGTCGCGAGGGGCTCCGCGGTCAGGCCGATCTGCCATTCCCGGGCCCCGCGCTCGCGCAGGAACGCCCCCACCGAGTCGGGGTCCACCGCCGCCGGCGGGGCCCACGCCAGCCGCCGCACGGTGTCCGGCAGCAGCAGGTTCTCGGTCGGCATCACGACGTCCTCGGCGATGCCCGTGACCGTCGCCCGCGCCGCCTCCAGCCGCCGTGCCGCCTCCGGGGCGCGGTCGGCCCACCGGTTCACCGGAGGCGGCCCGTCACCGGGCGCGTTGGGCCGGGGCAGGTCGGCCTGGGCCATCTCCCGGGCCCGGTCGATCGCCTTCATCCACGTCCCCGGGTACCGGCGCGCCAGTTTGATCCCGAACTGGCGGATGCGGTTCAGCTCCGTCGCGTTCTTGGGCATGGTGGAGGCGGCCTCCACGATCGCCGCGTCCGGCAGCACCCGGCCGGGGGAGATGTCGCGCTCCTGCGCGATCCGGTCGCGCTCGTACCACAGCTCCCGCACCGCGGCCAGGGACCGCTGGTTGCGCACCCGGTGGATGCCCGAGGTCCGGCGCCAGGGATCGGCGCGCGGCTCCTTGGGCGGCGCGGCCAGCACGGACGCGAACTCCTCCCGCGCCCACCCCAGCTTCCCGGCCTCCTCCAGCTCCGTCTCCAGCGCGTCGCGGAGTTCGATGAGGATCTCCACGTCCAGCGCCGCGTACCGCAGCCAGTCCTCCGGCAGCGGGCGCTGCGACCAGTCCACGGCGGAGTGCTCCTTGGCCAGGCGCACGTGGAGCATCCGCTCCACCATGAAGCCCAGCCCCACCCGCTGGTACCCGAGCAGACGACCGGCCAGCTCGGTGTCGAACAGCCGCCGCGGGCGCAGGTTGACCTCGCTCAGGCACGGCAGGTCCTGGTGCGCGGCGTGCAGCACCACCTCGGCGTCGCCGACGACCTCGTCCAGGCCGCTCAGGTCGGGGCAGGCGATCGGGTCGATCAGCGCCGAGCCCGAACCCTCCCGGCGCAGCTGGACCAGGTAGGCGCGCTGTCCGTAGCGGTAGCCCGACGCGCGCTCGGCGTCGACCGCGACCGGTCCGCTGCCGGCGGCGACGGCGGCGACGACTCCGGCCAGGGCGTCGGCGTCGGAGGTGACCTCCGGTAGACCTTCGCGCGGTTCCCGCAGCAGCGGCGCCTTCTCGGCGTCGTCGTCACCTGGTTCACGGGGTTCTGTCTTCGAGTTCAACGCGTTCGCCACACCACTACGGTATGCGCTGCCGACACCGCGCGCGGATCCGGACCTGACCTCGCCGAGCGTGTGAACCCCTGCGGACGGGAGGTCTCAGGGCCGCGCACGCTGCCGGGCGATGTCCGCGACATCGGTCGGCGGCAGCCCGGCGGCCGAAGCCAGCAGGGTCTGCCAGGCCGCCGCGTGCGCGGTCAGGTCGTCGTCCTCGGGGGTCCAGGAGGCGCGCATCTCCACCTCCGTGGTGGACCCCTCGCCCGCCTTGGTCCCGAAACCCTCGGTGGTGGCGCGGGTGACCGTGCCGCTCAGCGTGTGGTGGGCGGCCCCGCACGAGGCCAGGGCGTCGGTCAGCCAGCTCCAGGCGACCGGGCCCAGCAGCGGGTCGGTGGCGATGTCCGACTCCAGTTCGGAGTTGACCTGGCAGACGACCCGGAACGGGCCGGGCCAGTCCCGGGTCCCCTCGGGGTCGTACAGAACGATGAGGCGACCCCAGGCGATCTCCTCGCCGTGCACGGTGACCTGCGCCGACACGGCGGCGGTGTGAGGGGCCAGCCGACCCGGGGCGGGGATCTCCCGGACGGTGATCTCTGACCTGAGGGAGGGGCCGTTCAGGGCCTCGACCGCTCGCCGGAACGTCTCGCCGGCGTCCGCGGCGCTACCGACATCGGGCATGGTGGAAAAGTCAGCCTTCATTGAGTGGGATCGCGTGCAGGCGGGGTGTCGCCCGACAGGGGGCGGTTCCCCCCGGCTCAGGAGGGTGGGCACGCCAATGACCGTGGCACGAGTCATCACCCCCGGGGCGTAGATCCCCCGGCGTGTCGGGGTTTTGTGATGATCTTGGGACCGGGCGGCACCCCCGGGGTGCTGCGCACGGTCACCGTTCGGGGCGATCCGCGTGAGAGCACCGGGCGGAGCATGGCACGATCGAAGGGTGACGCTGCAAGATTCTCCCTTCCTTCGCGCCTGCCGGCGCCTGCCCGTGGACCACACCCCGGTGTGGTTCATGCGCCAGGCCGGGCGCTCCCTGCCCGAGTACCGACGGGTCCGCGCCGACGTGCCGATGCTGGAGGCCTGCGCCCGTCCCGACATGATCACCGAGATCACGATGCAACCGGTCCGCCGGTACGACGTCGACGCCGCCATCTTCTTCAGCGACATCGTCGTCCCGCTCAAGGCGATCGGCATCGACCTCGACATCAAGGCCGGTGTGGGCCCGGTGGTGGCCGACCCGATCCGCGACGCGGACGGGGTCAAACGGTTGCGCGACATCGAGCCCGGCGACCTGTCCTACGTGACCGAGGCCGTGGGCATGCTCACCGGCGAGCTCGGCGACAAGCCGCTCATCGGCTTCGCGGGCGCCCCGTTCACACTGGCCTCCTACCTCATCGAGGGCGGGCCCTCCAAGAACCACGAGCACACCAAGGCGCTCATGTACGGCGAGCCGGAGCTGTGGGACGAGCTCATGCGCCGCCTGTCGGCCATCACGCTCGGCTTCCTGCGCACCCAGATCGACGCGGGTGCCAGCGCGATCCAGCTGTTCGACTCCTGGGTGGGCGCGCTCAGCGCCGAGGACTACCGCGCCTCGGTACTGCCCTACACGTCCTGGATCTTCGGCCGGCTCAGCGAGTACGAAGTGCCGCGCATCCACTTCGGCGTGGGCACCGGTGAACTGCTGGGCCTGCTCAGCGAGGCGGGCGCCGACGTCGTGGGCGTCGACTGGCGGGTACCGCTGGACAAGGCCGTGCAGCGCGTCCAGCCGGGCACGGCGCTCCAGGGCAACCTGGACCCGGCGACCCTGTTCGCCCCGTGGGAGGTCGTCGCCGAGCGCACCCGCGACATCCTGTCCCGCGGCCGCACCGCCGACGGCCACATCTTCAACCTCGGCCACGGTGTCCTGCCGGAGACCGACCCGGACATGCTCCAGCGCCTGACGGAGTTCGTCCACGAGGAGACCTCCGCCTGATCCGCGGGCGGGCCGGGTCCGGTCCGCCGCCGACCCCCGGAGCGGCGGGGGC